>JACRPC010000041.1 GCA_016214125.1 Rhodospirillales bacterium
CAAGGAGGGCGCGCTGGCGATCGCCACCATGATGAATGTGACGCTGTCGGTCGATCATCGGGCGGTCGATGGGGTGCTGGGCGCCCAGTATCTCGCCGCCTTCAAGGCACTGATCGAAGACCCGATAAGGCTGATGCTGTAAAAGGAGGCAGGCTTGGCCTTCGCTCTTCTCGGACGCGATACCTCGATCCGGGGCCAGCTTTGGGCCTCGTTCGGGCTGTTCGTTGCCCTGTTGGCGTCGGGCATCGGTTACATCCTCTACGAACTCGACTTGCGCCGGCACGATTACCAGATCCTCAATCTCGCCGGCCAGATCAAGGTCGATGCCGGCACGCTGCGCCAGCAGGCCGAGGCCTATCTGGGCACCAACGTCTTTTCCCTGGCTCAGCGTGGCGCCGGGACCGATTTGGCCCTGCGGGCGCTACGCGAACGGGTGGACCATTACGATCAGGTGGTGATGGGCTTCAAAGCCCGCGAATTGAAGCCGGAACTGACCGGTCGGGCCGAGCCTTTGCGCTGCAATTGGGATGAACGCTCGCGCGATCAGCTCGACGTCACGGTGGCCTTCTGGGAGGATTTCCGCAAGGGCTTGGAAGCGGCGCTGGGCGACGATCTTCACCGTCCGCGCCTGGTCGAGGCGTCGCGCTACATCCTGGCCCGGGGCGACGCCTTGATCGAGAATACCGACAATCTGGCCTTGGCCTTCCAGGTCATGATGGAGGGAAAGCTTCGCCTGGTGAACGCCTCGGTGGCCGGCATGTTGGTCTTGGCCCTGGCTTTGGCGGCGCTCATCTTGCTTCTGTTCCGGCATCGGGTCTTGAAGCCGCTCGACGCCACGGTGGCCGGTTTCGCTCGGGTGGCCGGTGGCGATCTCGGCCATCAGGTGCCGCGGACCGGCGCCGCCGAAATCGGCCGCATGACGGAAGCCTTCAACCGTCTTTCCGAGCGTCTGCACGCCCTGTTCGGACTGACCGACCGCATCAATCGCGGCCACGACCTGAACGAGACCTTGCGCTTCATCCGTGAGGAATTTTCGGGGTTCCTGCCGGTCGATTGGGTCGCGGTCCTGCTGGCCAGCCCGGATGGTCATCATTTTTCGGTCGAGCGGGTGAGCGGCGCCGTTCACCCGTTTCATGGGCAGCGCGAGGTTTGCTCGCCGATGCTCGATCAAGCGGTGAGCAAGGGACGCCCCGTCCTTTACGACGCCCCCGATAAGCCGCCGGATAATGCCTGCGATCTGGTCAACGGCTTCGCCCATGAAGGGCTGGCCTCCGCCTTGCTCCTTCCCCTGGCCGATCTGCGCGACGGCGGCGCGGTGCTGGCCTTCGCCTCGCACCAGGTCAAGGCCTACACGCCCGCCCATCAGGATTTCCTGGAAAGCATCGGCGCCCAGGTGAGCCACATCCTGGGCAAAACCGTGATCATGGAGGGGCTGGTGGTGGCGGCCATCCAAGGTTTGGCCAAGCTGGCGGAAAGCCGCGATCCCGAGACCGGCGACCATCTGGTCCGCATGAGCCTCTATTCGGCGATCGTCGCCGAGGAGTTGGGCAAGACCCCGGATTACGCCGATCTCTGCACTCCGGCCTATGTGCGGGCCCTGCACGAATTCGCCCCCATGCACGATATCGGCAAGGTGGGCATCGTCGATTCGGTTTTATTGAAGCCCGGCCGACTTGACGACGCGCAACTGGTCGAGATGCGCAAGCACCCCACGATCGGGGCCGAAGTGTTGCGGCTGTGCGAGGCCCGGATGAACGAGCGCGGGCGCAGCGTTTTCAAGGTGGGGATCGAAATCGCCGAAAGCCATCACGAGAAATGGGATGGCACCGGTTACCCGCATGGCATCAAGGGACCGGCGATCCCGCTCTCGGCCCGCATCGTTGCGGTGGCCGATGTTTTCGACGCGCTGACCTCAAAGCGTCCCTACAAGGATGCCTGGCCGCTCGATAAGGCCCTCGACACCGTCCGCAAGGACGCCGGCACCCATTTCGATCCCCAAGTGATCGAGGCCTTCCTAGCCGCCCTGCCGCGCATTCTGGAAATCTACGAAAGGCACAAGCATGTCTGATGCGAACGCGTTCGATCTGGTGGTGGTGGGCGGCGGACCGGGCGGCTATGTTGCCGCCATTCGCGCCGCGCAATTGGGCATGCGGGTCGCCTTGGTCGAAGCCCAGCATCTGGGCGGCATCTGTCTCAATTGGGGCTGCATCCCCACCAAGGCCTTGCTGCGCTCGGCCGAAATCTATCACCTGATGCGCCATGCCGAAGCGTTCGGCCTGAGCGCCGGAGCGCCCGGCTTCGATCTGGCCAAGGTGGTGGCGCGCTCGCGCGCCGTGGCCGGCCAGTTGCAGACGGGCGTCAAGCATCTCTTGAAGAAGAACAAGGTCACCGTCATCGAGGGCCGCGCCAAACTGGCCGGCAAAGACAAGGTGGCGGTCGAGAAAGGCCCGGTTCTCTCGGCGCCGCATATCATCCTGGCCACGGGGGCCCGCGCCCGCTCGATCCCCGGTTTGGAACCCGACGGCCAACAGGTCTGGACCTACAAGGAAGCCCTGGTGCCGCCTTCGATGCCGAAATCGCTCTTGGTGGTCGGCTCGGGGGCCATCGGCATCGAATTCGCAAGCTTCTTCAACACGCTGGGCGCCAAGGTAACGGTCGTCGAAGTGCTTGATCGGATTCTGCCTTTCGAGGATGCCGAGATTTCCGCCCTGGCGCGCAAGGCTTTCGAGAAACAGGGAATGACCATCCTCACCGGCGCCGCCGTCAAGGGACTGGCGAAAACGCCCGGGCTGGTCACCGCCACCGTCGATCAGGGCGGCAAATCGATGAGCGTCGCCGCCGAGCGGGTGATCGTGGCGGTGGGCGTGTCGCCCAACAGCGAGAATCTCGGCCTGGAAGGGACGGGGGTGAAGCTCGATCGCGGCTTCATCGTCGTCGACGATTATTTGCGCACCGGCGAGTCCGGCATTTACGCGATCGGCGATGTCGCCGGTCCGCCTTGCCTGGCGCATAAGGCCAGCCACGAGGGCGTGATCTGCGTCGAGAAGATCGCCGGGTTGGCCGATGTCCATCCGCTCGACAAGCGGTCGATCCCGGCGTGCACTTACGCCCATCCCCAAGTCGCCAGCGTCGGGCTTTCCGAAGCGGCGGCCAAGGAGAAGGGCTACACGGTCAAGGTGGGCCGCTTCCCCTGGATGGGCAACGGCAAGGCGATTGCCCTGGGCGATACCGAAGGTCTGGTGAAAACGATCTTCGACGCCAAAACCGGCGAGTTGTTGGGCGCCCACATGATCGGCCCCGAGGTGACCGAGATGATCCAGGGCTATGTGGTGGCAAAGGGACTGGAAACCACCGAGGCCGATCTGATGCACACCGTCTTCGCCCATCCCACGCTTTCCGAGGCGATGCATGAGGCGGTGCTTGACGCTTATGGCCGGGCGATCCATTTCTAACCGGCCATGACCGCCATCCCCACGCCGCTTCGCAAACCGTCCTGGATACGGGTCAAGGCCCCCACCGGGGCCGAGCACGCCGAAACCCGCAAGCTGTTGCGGGGGCTTTCGCTGCACACGGTCTGCGAAGAGGCGGCCTGCCCCAATATCGGCGAATGCTGGAGCCAGAAACACGCCACGGTGATGATCTTGGGCGATGTCTGTACCCGCGGCTGCGCCTTTTGCAACGTCGCCACCGGCAAACCGCGCCCCGTCGACCCGCTTGAGCCCGAGCATGTGGGGGAGATGGCGGCACGGCTTGGCCTGCGCCACATGGTGGTGACCTCGGTCGATCGAGACGATCTGGCCGATGGCGGCGCGGGGCAATTCGCCCGCGCGATCGAACGCATCCGGGCGCTCTCGCCCGGAACCTCGATCGAGGTGCTGGTGCCCGATTTCTTGAACAAGCCCGGCGCGCTCGAGATCGTGCTGGCAGCTCGGCCCGACGTCTTCAACCACAATCTGGAAACCGTGCCCCGGCTTTATCCCTCGATCCGGCCGGGCGCCCGCTATTTCAACTCGCTGCGCCTCTTGGACGACGCCAAGCGCCAAGCGCCCGACCTGTTCACCAAATCGGGCATCATGGTGGGGCTGGGCGAGGAAACCAACGAGATCGTCCAGGTGATGGACGATCTGCGTCAGGCCCAGGTCGATTTCCTTACCATCGGCCAGTATCTGCAACCGACGCCCCAGCATGCGCCGGTGGCGCGTTTCGTGCCCCCCGACGAGTTCGACGAACTGGCCCGCAAGGCCCGCGCCAAGGGGTTCCTTTTGGTGATGGCGACGCCGCTCACCCGCTCTTCGCACCATGCCGATCGCGATTTCGAAGCGCTGAAGGCCGCTCGGAACGCCCGCGCATGATCCACCGCCACAGCGAAAAACGCCGGCTGCCCTACACGCCGGAGCAGATTTTCGATCTGGTGGCCGACATCGACCGCTATCCCGAATTCCTGCCCTGGTGCGTGGGCGCCCGCATCCTCAAGCGCGAAGAGGAGGGGCGGGTGCTTCTGGCCGAGTTGGAAATCGGCTTCAAGCATCTGCGCGAGCGCTACACCTCGCGGGTGATCCTCGATCGGCCCCAGGGCATCGAGGTTGCGTACACCTACGGCCCCTTTCGCCACCTCGCCAATCGCTGGGCCTTCCGCACGGTCGAGGGCGGCACCGAGATCGATTTCTTTCTCGAATTCGAATTCCGCTCCCGGGTCTTGGGCGCTCTGATGAGCGGTCTGTTCGATCAGGCGGTGCGGACGATGGTTGGGGCCTTCGAGCGTCGGGCGGGGCGGCTTTACCGTCCTAAGGCCGGCGCAGCGACGCCTGCATCGCCGCCCGTGCCTGGTCGCGGGCGGCGGTGATGAAACGGCCGGCAGCACGGCCGATTTCCAACCGCTCGGGGCTTTCCGGATAGATCAATTGACCATTCTCCACCCGCGTCTCGGCCAGGAAGCGGTGAAAATGCGAATTGGGCGGGCAATGATGGAGAAGAAGGCGCTCCTCGATGTTTAATACATTGAATAAACTGAACAATGCTTCCTGAAAGGCGACGTCCTCGCCGGCCAAGGGAGTGCGGAAAATAGGGTCCTCGGGGAAGCCCCCCAGAAAGTCGAACACCCACCGGCGCAAGACCAGATTCGAGGGCACCGAACGCACGGTGGCGGCGTAGCGGATGGGGTCGATGGCAACCGGAGGATCGATTTCGATTCCGATCTTCACCGCATCGACCCGATCATGCCCCTCAAGATAGCGAATTGCGGTGGAAAGAAAGCCGGGCAGATATTGGTCGTCGGCGTCGAGAAAGGCCAGAAAGCGGCAATCTTGCGCCCGCGCCCCCAGATTTCGCGCCGCCGCCGGCCCACCATTGGCGGGCGTCTGATGCGCGCTAACCTCGGCATGGCGTTTTGCTAAGTCTTGGATCAAGGACCAGGTGCGGCCATCGGTCGAACAGTCGTCGACCAAGGCGATATGGGTGTTCGGTTGGCCCTGGGCGCGTACGGAAACGACGGCCGCCTCCAAGGTCAAGGCGGCATTGTAGCAGGGAATGACGACCAGGGTGTCGATCATTCCCGGATCGCCCGGCCGAGTAAGTCCAAGGCCACCAAGACGGTCGCGTGGCGGACCTGGTCGCGATCCCCCGGGAAAATATGGCGTTCATGTCGGGCTGGTCTGCCCCGGCGGATCGCCGCCATATGAACCAGCCCGACCGGACGCTCGGGACTGCCCCCATCGGGCCCGGCAATGCCGGTGACGGCAACCGCAGCCTCGACCGGCGATTTTGCCAGCACACCCTCGGCCATGGCGATGGCGCAGGCCTCGCTTACCGCACCCTCGGTCTTGAGGAGGTCTTTGGGAACGCCCAACATGTCGATCTTCGCTTTGTTGGCATAGACCACGAAGCTGCGATCGTACCATTTCGAGGACCCGGGAATGGCGGTGATGGCAGCCGCGATCAATCCGCCGGTGCAAGATTCCGCCGTTGCGATTGTGGGATTGCCGGCCGCCCGGCAGGTCTCCAATAGCGCTTGCGCCGCCACGACCAAATCCGCCGCCAATGCCGCCATGATTGCCATCCCCAAATCGCGATCGGATGCGAGTTTGCCGGTCCCGGGTTGACGGTGTCCAGTCCGGCGGCCGCAATAGGTCTGGATTCTGGGCAAAAACGCCTCGGATTTGACATTCATAATAGCAAATAACATATTGAAATATATATGGTTCACCCCGCGTTCCGCACGGAATCTTTTTTCGAGCGATCCTTCGAACTTGCCAGGGCAAGTTTCAGCGGCTAGCTTGACTGGGCCGAAGGCCGTTTTTTGGCGGTCGCGGTCAATAAAATGGAGGATACGGGGTCCGAGCCCAGGATCGAAAGCGACAGAAGTCGTCGGTCTTTTCCAAGGGGCGGGCACCCGGAGAGGTACGAAACGGAGCAAAGCTCCGGCAAGGGTCAGGCGGGATCAACCCGGCAAGTCGTTTACGACGCGGGTTCCAGGGGAAAGGCTGTTTCGTCACCGATGTTCGATCCAAAGCGATTTGGCCGCTCGCGCTTGGCGCATCGCATGCTCGCTTGGTTTCCCGAGCGTCAAATCCTGTTGCGTTCGGATCAGGGCGTAAGGCTGGTGACGTTTTCCACCCGCCACCAGATCGGCGCGATGGGTGCGCTGGCGCTGGTGCTGGGCTGGATGCTCTTTGCCACCGGCATGTTCGCCTGGAACGCCGACATCCTGTTGGCCAAAGACCGCTCGATTGCGGCGCTCGAACAAGCCGAACGCGAGGCCCGCGCCGAAATCGATGGCTTGCGCCGCCATGTGGCGGGATTGTCGAGCGACCTTGACCACCGTCAGGCGCAAATGAAGCTGCTCAGCGACGACAACGCGATATTGTCGCGCAATCTGGCGAGCACGCGGTCCACCTTGTCAGCGAAAGAGTCCGATCTGGCCGGCCTTTCGGCGTCCCGTGAGGCGCTGAAGGCCCAGATGGTCGCCATGCATGCCGAGCTGAAGCTGGCGCTGGGCGCCAAGGCGCCGGCGGAAGGCGACGAAGCCGCCCTGTCGGACCGGCTGATCGCCATGGGCCGCGACATCCGCCAGGTGATCGTCCAGCGCGACGAGGTGCGCGAGGATCGGCGCCGGATCGCCGACAAGGCCAATCGGCTTGAATTGGCGCTTGATGAGTCGCGCGGCGACCATGTCGGCCTCTTGCAGCGTTTTGGCGATTTGGCGCTTGGCAATGTCGGCGAGATCGAGAAGGCCATTTCGCTCACCGGCCTCGACGTCAACCGTCTCTTGGAAAATCAGCGCGAGGAGACCGGCAAGGGCGGGCCCTTCATTCCGGCCTTCAAGGACGAGTTCGGCAGTCCGGAACTGCGGGCCAATCTGGCGACCCTCAATCGACGCATCGACCGTTGGGACAATCTGAACGCTCTGTTCAAAGCGCTGCCGATGGTTTCGCCGCTCGAGGAATTCCAATTGAACAGCGCCTTTGGCACCCGCAACGATCCGATCAACGAGTTGACGGGCATTCACGAGGGGGTCGATCTCGGCTCGGCGATGCGCGCCAAGGTGCGCGCCTCGGCGCCCGGCCGGGTTACCTTCGCCGGCTGGAAGGGGCGCTACGGGCGGCTGGTCGAGGTCGATCATGGGCTTGGCGTGATCACCCGCTATGCCCATCTTGAGCGCATCAGCGTGCGCGTCGGCCAGAAGGTGGGGCCCGATGTGGTCGTTGGTCTGCTGGGCAACAGTGGGCGCAGCACCGGTCCGCACCTCCACTACGAAGTCCTGGTCGGCGGTCGGCCGCGCGATCCGATGAAATTCATCAAGGCAGGGCGCTATGTTCTCAAGGATCTCTAACAAGAACGCCACCCCGGCCAAGGCCAGCTCCTCGGCACCGACGACGGCGCCGATCGTGCGCAGCGAGCCGGTCAAGCCGGTGCCGCCCTCGATCCTGGCCTCCGACCTCAAGATCGTCGGCGATCTCACCAGCAAAGGCGAAATCCAGGTTGATGGCGCCGTCGAGGGCGACATCCGCTGTCAGGTTCTGGTGATCGGTCAGAATGGCATGGTGACCGGCGAAATCATCGCCGACACGGTGCGCATCCACGGTTCGGTGACCGGCCAGATTCGCAGCCGGTCGGTGTTCCTGGCCTCCACGGCGCGCATGGTGGGCGACATCGCCCACGAAAGCCTGGCGATCGAGCCCGGCGCCTTCCTCGAAGGCCATTGCGGGCGCATCGATCCCAAGAAAGAAGCGCCGCGCGCCGAGCCGCCCAAGGCCGGCATGTCGTTTGCCGATGCGGCGACGCTTACCCTGCCGCCCGAACTCAAGAAGGCGACGGCGTAAGTCCGGGCTCGGCCGCGATCGCCTCTCGATAGAGCGCGGCATCGACATTGCCGCCCGAGAGCACCGCGACGATCGTTTTTCCCTTGGTCTCGATCCTTCCGGCCAGCAAGGCCGCCAGCGCCACCGCGCCGCCCGGCTCGACGACCAGTTTCAGATGGTCGAAGGCGAACCGCATGGCTTGGTGCACCTCGGGGTCCGAGACGCACACCGCCCCGGCCTGAAAACGAGACAGCAGGGCGAAGGGGCGCTCGCCCGGCCGGGGCGCCATCAGGGCGTCGCAGATCGTTTTTCCGTTGCCGGAATTCTCGACGAACCGGCCAGCGGCCAGCGAGCGGCCGGTATCGTCGAAGCCGGCGGGTTCGGCCACCCAGACCCGGGTTTGCGGCCGAACCTCCGATAGGGCGA
Source organism: Rhodospirillales bacterium (assembly GCA_016214125.1). Classification (GTDB taxonomy): domain Bacteria; phylum Pseudomonadota; class Alphaproteobacteria; order Rhodospirillales; family WMHbin7; genus JACRPC01. Next base: position 8,724 of record JACRPC010000041.1, read on the forward strand.
GCGCGACGCCCGACGACAATCCCCCGCCGCTGCAGGGCACCAGCACCGCATCGATCGCCGATCCTTGGGCCTGGCGGTCGATTTCCAAACCGATCGTTCCCTGGCCGGCGATGATGTAGGGGTCGTCATAGGGCGGCACGATGACGGCGCCTTGCGCGTCGGCCAAGGCCTGACCAATGGCCTCGCGGCTTTCCCGATCGCGGTCATAAAGAACGATCGTGGCGCCCAAGTCGCGGGTGCGGGCGATCTTGGCCGCCGGCGCATCCTTCGGCATGATGATGGTGGCCTTGCAACCGGCCAATGCGGCCGCCGCCGCCACCCCTTGGGCGTGATTGCCCGAAGACCAGGCGACGACACCGCGTGCCCGCTCGGCGGCGGAAAGGCGGCCGATGCGGTTCCAGGCCCCCCGGAATTTGAAGGAGCCGGTCCGCTGCAGCATTTCCGCCTTGACCAGGATGCGCCCGCCTAGGCGCGCAGACAGTTCCGGACATTCGAGGAGCGGCGTAACGACGGCCCGCCCGTCGAGATGGCGGGCGGCGTCTTGCACCCAGGCGAAGGTCGGCAGATCAGGCGCCAAGCAGGGCCGGGAGTTCGGAAAGGCTCTTGATTTCGCCCGAGAGTTTGCCGGGCAAGGGCTCGCGCCGGGCGCCCAGCCGATTGATCCAGACCGATTGGAACCCGAAGGTGGCGGCCGCCGCCGCGTCCCAATAATTGCCGGAAACGAAGCCAACCCGCTGGGCCTCGATGTCGAAATGCTGGGTGACCATTTCATAGACAGTGGGGTGCGGCTTGAAGATGCCGATCCGGTCGACCGACAACACGGCATCGAGAACGCCGTCGAGTTTGGCATGGCCGGACGCCGCCACCAGCATGCTGCGCGAACCGTTGGACAGAATGCCGGTGCGCAGCCCCAGGCCTTTCAGCCTTTCCAGGGTCGGACGCGCATCGGCATAGGCGTCGAGCGTCAGATAAAGCTCCATCAGACGGGCGCGCAAGGGAGCATCCGAAATGCCCAGATTGTTCATGGCGGTGTCGAGCGCCTCGCCGGTGACGTGCCAGAAATCGACGAAACGGCCCATCAGGCTGCGCAGCCAGGTGTATTCCAATTGCTTCTGGCGCCAGAGCTGGGCTAGGGATTCCGCCTTAGAGCCAATGGCGTTCTGGCAGCGCCGCACTGCGGCGGCGACGTCGAACAGGGTGCCGTAGGCGTCGAACATGCAAACCGAAATGTCGTCGACTTTCATGGGCTATCCCTTTCGTCTTCGGGCCTCAATTGCTGGCCGGGCGCTTGAGATCGCTGGCCAGCGAATAGGCCAATTCGGTGGCGCCCAGGCGGCGCCGGTAAACCTGCAAACTCTCCATAACCCGTTGCACGTAATTGCGGGTTTCGGTAAAGGGGATCATCTCGATCCAATCGATGGCGTCCACGTCGCGGTCGCGGGGGTCGCCATTGTCGCGCGACCATTTCGACACCCGGCCCGGCCCGGCATTGTAGGCCGCCAGCGCCATGATATAGGAGCCGTTGAAGATGTCGAGCAATTGGCCGAGATAGGCGACGCCGAGTTTGACGTTCAAGGCCGGGTTGGCGGTCAGTTGCTGCGGCTTTTGGTAAGGGACCTTGAGCGATTTGGCCAAGCTCTTGGCGGTCGCTGGCATCAATTGCATCAGGCCGCGCGCGCCCGCCGAGCTGACGGCTTTTTCGTTGAAGCCACTTTCCTGGCGAATCAGCGCCAGGACCAAGGCCTTTTCCGGAGAAACGCCGCCGTTGGGCGTCTCGATCTTCAGGTGATCGGGCATCGGCCAGCCGGAAGTCCCCAGGGTAACGCCCTCCCGATCGGCCCGCCTTGCCACCAGCACGGCCAGATCGGTCCGCGCGTGGCGCACCGCCAGTCCGGCCGCTAAGGCCTTCAGGCCCGGCCGGTCGGCCAGTTCATGCAGGCGAAGGATGAAGGGACGTATGAGGTCGGACGCGTCGGCCTCGGCCAGCAAATTCACCGCCTGCGCCAATTCGTGCCCATTGAAGGCCTCGATGTCCTCGGGCGAGGGCAGGGGATCGGAGGGCAGCGGCCATTGCCCCTCATGGTCGAACTTCGCGGCGGCCAATTGGCCATAATAGCTGGTGACGAAATTGGCGGCGTTGCGATACCACTCGCGCGCCGTTTCCGGTTGCCCAAGCGCCTCGGCGGCCCGCCCGGTCCAATAGGCGCCACGCGCCCGGGTCACCGAGGTCTGCGCCGTCTCGTAGAGATGCTTGAAATGACGGTAGGCGACTTCCTTGTCCTCAAGGAAGCGCAACGCGATCCAGCCGGCCATCCATTCCGCCTCGGCGAAGCCGGCACCCTCGCGCAGCCCGTGTTCCCGGACGATCTGGTAGGCTTCGGAAATATAGCCTTTCTGAAAGGCCTTTCGGGCGATGAGGGCGCGCTCCGGCCACCAAAGATCGGGGCGAACCAGATCGGCCGGCGGGCTTTTGAGAATTTGGATCGCGTCGTCGTATTTCTCCTTGCGCCTCAGCCAGCGCAACCGCTCGAAAACCAAGCCTGGGTCGCTGCGCAGCCCCGCCGGAATCTTGTCGAGCGCCGCCTGGATATTGCCCTTGGCGCCGATCAAGGCCAGCCGGGCCTGGGCCAATTGCTTGTGTGCGGCATCGACCCGCAGGATTTGCCGGCGCGCGGCATCGAGTTGCTGGTCCCATAGCAGGCGATCAAGCCGTGCCGAATCATCTTCGGCCCGCAGATGGTGGCGGAAGCGATTGAGGAATTGGCGTTCCTGGAGCACGCCGAAGGTGCCGCCGACCCAGGCCTCGCGCAGGAGTGCGACACCCCTTTCGCGCTCGCCCTTATCGAGAAGAGCGGCGCCCAGGGCGGTCTTGCCGTCGACGGTGAGCGGCGAGCGCTTTTCAAACCAGGCGATGATGTCGCCGGCCGGAGTCGAGGGGGCGATGGCTTCCTCGGCCCGTCTTTGCAAGGCGTTGGGTTGCGGCCAGTCGGTCGCCTGCTCGATAAACAGGGCAATTTCTTCAAAGCTTGCTCCCGAGCCGGCCCGCGAATAGTCGAGCCAGCGCACCAAACGCTTGGGAAGCGGATGGTCGATCCCCTCGGCGGTCTTGCGGGCGGCGCTCCACTTGTCGGCCTGGGCCATGGTCAGGGCCTGGCGGGCCTGGCGCGCTTGCTCGGGCGTGAGGGGGGCGGGCGGATCGGCCAGGGCTGGCCCGGCCAGCGCAAGAGCCGTCAACAAGGCACCGAGAAAAAAGATCCGCATCGGGCTCCGCAAGGTTATCGATCGCGCCCAGGGTGGGGCCGAATCGAACGAATGATAGGCGTCCGTGACGAAGCCAACAAGCCATTCCGATCGCTGGGAGCGCTTGTGTGGCGACGCGGCCAAGGCTATCTTCGGCCGGTTCCTGTATACGCCCACGGAGAGAGCCATGTTCAAGGGAGTGATTCCCGCCCTGGTGACGCCCTTTACCAAGGCGGGCGCCGTCGACGCCAAAGCCTATCAGGATTTGATCGCCTGGCAGATCAAGGAAGGCGTGGGCGCCGTCGTGCCCTGCGGCACCACCGGCGAATCGCCCACGCTCTCGCACAAGGAACACAAGCGCGTGGTCGAGTTGGCGGTCGAAGCGGCCAAAGGCAAGAAGGTTCCGGTGATCGCCGGCACCGGCTCGAATTCGACCGACGAGGCGATCGATCTGACCCGTTCGGCCAAGAAGGCGGGCGCCACGGCGGCGCTGGTCGTCACCCCCTATTACAACAAGCCCACCCAAGAAGGGCTCTATCAGCACTACAAGGCGATCCATGACGCGGTCGATCTGCCGATCGTCATTTACAACATTCCGGGCCGCAGCGTCATCGACATGACGGTCGACACCATGGGCCGGCTGGCCAAGCTGCCCAACATCATCGGCGTCAAGGATGCGACCAACGACCTCACCCGTCCGCCGCGCACCCGCAAGGCCTGCGGCAAGGATTTCTGCCTGCTGTCGGGCGAGGACGGAACCCAGATGGCCTTTCTCGCCATGGGCGGACAAGGCTGCATCTCGGTTACCTCGAACATCGCGCCCGGCCTTCTGGCGCAAATGCATGCCGCCTGGGCCAAGGGCAACGTCAAGACGGCGATGGCGATCAACGAAAAACTGATGCCGCTGCACGACGCCATGTTCTGTGAAACCAATCCGGCGCCGGTCAAATACGCGCTGAGCCTTCTTGGCCGGGCCCGACCCGACGTGCGCTTGCCCTTGGTGCCGATCACCGAGGCTTCGCAGAAGAAGGTCCAGGCCGCGATGCAGGCGGCGGGACTGCTGTAGGGCGGATGGCCGAGAAGCCTTCGCCCCCGCCGGCGGCGCAGAATCGCAAGGCCCGCTTCGAATACAGCATCGAGGACTCGCTGGAGGCCGGCATCATGCTGGCCGGCACCGAGGTCAAGGCGTTACGCCTGGGCAAGGGCAACATCGCCGAGGCCTATGCCGGGCCGATGGGGGGTGAACTCTACCTCTTCAATGCCTATATCCCGGAATACCAGTCGCGCAGCCCCTTCGGCCATGAGCCGCGCCGACCTCGCAAGCTGTTGGTCCGCAAGCGCGAAATGACCAAGCTGCTGGGGGCGGTGACCCGGGAAGGCATGACCTTGGTGCCGCTGTCGATCTATTTCAACGCCCGCGGCATCGCCAAGGTCAATCTGGGTCTGGCCAAGGGTAAGAAGCGGCACGACAAGCGCGAATCGGAGAAGGAGCGCGACTGGCAGCGCGAGAAAGGGCGCCTGATGCGCAACCGAGGCCGGGATGAATGACGACGCCGCCGACGTCAACGCCAAGCTGATCGCCGCCAAGGAACGCTGGGCGGCCGAGGGCCGCCATCAATCGGGCGAGACCCAGCCCAAACGCCGACGCCTGCCGCATGGTCAGCATCTCACCGATGGTTGGCCGGTGCTCGATCTCGGCGTTCAACCCCATGTTCCCTTGAAGGATTGGCGTTTTACCGTCTCGGGTCTGGTGGACAATCCGATCGATTGGGGCTGGGAGGATTTCCAGGCCCAACCGCAAACCGAGATCGTCACCGACATCCATTGCGTCACCACCTGGACCATGTATGACAGCCGCTTTGCCGGCGTCTCGGCCCGCCATCTCTTGAGCGTGGTGAAACCGAAGCCGGAAGCCCGCTTCCTGGTCTGCAAATCCTATGACAGCTACACCACCAATTTGCCGCTCGAGCGCTTTGCCGATGCCGACGTGCTGATTGCGCATTCCTGGAACGGCAAGCCGATTCTGCGCGAACATGGCGGGCCGGTGCGCGCTATCGTTCCCAAACTCTATTTCTGGAAGAGCGCCAAGTGGTTGCGCCACATCACCTTCCTCGAACACGACGCCCCGGGCTTTTGGGAAGTGCGCGGCTACCACAACGAGGCCGATCCCTGGAAGGAAGAACGCTACAGCGGCGAGTAGGGGATTGTTGGCGACAAGTTCGTTGACAGCCCGTCGAAGACCCTGGAAATTAGCGGGCTAACGGGGCCGGCAGGGGGTCCAAATGGGGCGTTATATCCGCACGATCGCTTTTGGGTTTTCGCTTGTCGTGGCAGCGATGGCCGCCGGCGCCGACGCTCTGGCCTCTCCCCAATCCGAGGCGCTGATCAAGGCCGGCATCGCCAAGCTGCAGAAGCTCGATTTCGGCGCCGCGCTTACCGATTTCGATGCCGCCATCGCCGCCGATCCTGCCGACGGGCGGGCGCTCTACTATCAGGGGTTCGCCTTGAACCGATTGGGCCAGCATGGTGGAGCCTTCGCCGGCTTCCAGCAGATGCGGCTCAAGGGCACCACCCATCCGGAATTGGATTACGAGCAAGGCTGGGCGGCGCTGGCGACGGGGCGCTTCAACACCGCCGTCGTCATTCTTGAACCCTATGAAAAGCGCCGGACCGACAACGGCAAGGCCAGCGAGTTCCTGGGGCGCGCGTATCTCGGTCTTGGCCGGCTCGATGATGCCGAAGCCGCGCTCAAGCGCGCCATCCAGCGCGACGTCAACACCGCCTCGACCTCCTATTTTTACCTGGCCGAGATCGAGGCGATGCGTGGTCAGAAGGACCGCTCGCGTCAAGCCATCAATCAGCTCCTGCAGACGGCGCCCAACACCCCGGTCGGCAACGCGCTGCGCAGCCTGGCCCAGGCCCAACCGGCGACCCCGGGAAAGGACGCCAAGCCGCCCAAACCCTGGTCGGCCTATGCCGGACTGGCGGTGGGTTACAACAGCAACGTCATTTCGCTGAGCGACAGCATCGTTCGGCCCCAAGATATCCGCGACACCGGCTCGCCCTCTTACCAGATCGATGTCGGGGGGCAATACCGCTTCGATCTGACCGCAGCCAGCGCCTTGTCGGTCGGTTATGCCCTAAGTTACGTGAATTTCCCGGAAATGGGCCGCCAGGATCTGTTCGATCAAGGTCTCTTTGCCCGTTACGAACATCGCTTGGCGGACATCTGGATGCCCTCCTTCCAGATCAGCGGCTCGCACGGACGCGTCGATGGTGACACCTTCCTCAACAGCGTTTCCTTCCGCCCGGCCTTGGCCGTGCAGCCGACCGAGTCGTTGGCCCTTGAGATCTATTACAGTCGCAATTACGCCGACTACAACGACCCCAACCAGACGCCGCAATTCCTCAATCGGGATTCCTGGCAGAACGTCTATGGCGGACGCATCTCGGCCAAGATGGCGCCCTTGCGTACGATGGGCGAAGTCGGAATCGCTCATATCGACAACAATTCCGAAGGCAGCGATTTCGATTACTCGGCCCTCCAGGCCCATGTCAGCCTCGCCACGTCTTGGCCTTGGCAGATCACCAGCCTGGCTCAGGTAAAATTCACCGGCTACCACTACGACCACCGGAACAGCATGGCGCCGACCAGCCCGCCCAGTGCGGTTGCCTTCGGCCACGCCCGCGAGGACTTTGCCGTCCAGACTCTGGCGAAAGTGTCGCGTCCGATCTGGGGGGCGGTCGATGGCTACGCGCAGTACCAGTTCACCGACAACAATTCCAACATCGCAGTTTACAATTTTCATCAGCATGACGTCCGTGTGGGCGTCGTGGCTCGGTTCTAGGGGAGGGCAACGCCATGCGCCGCGCCATTATCGTCCCTGGTCTGGTTTCGCTGGCCGCCCTGGCGCTGGCTTCCGGTCCGGCCTTGGCCTGTACCGGCGGGGCCAACGATCCCTTCCAGTGCATCGGCAACAACCAAGCCATCAACGGCTTTTCCAATTTCTTCCTCACCAATCTTCAGCCGGTGCCGGGTGCGCCCTCGCAAATCCTGGATTTCGGCGGCGAACTCGGCGGCCCGATCATCAAGGACCGGCTGTGGTTCTGGGGCAGCGGCAACCGCAATCAAGTCATCTATGATTTCGGTGCGATCGAGGAAATCGAAGTCCGGTCCGGTGGGGCGGACACCTCGCAACTGACTGGCGGCATCGGCATCAATATCGTCAGCGCGCGCGGCGCGAACCTCGTCAATTACGGCGGCAAACTGTCTGGCCAGGTAACGGCCGAGAACGAAGCCAACATCTTCTTTGATTTCGGCGACAAACAGAAGATCGGGCGGGTATCCGACATTCCGCAAACGACCTGGGATCAGCGTCCCGGCCCGGTGCTGCTGCTGCCCAATTTCCCCATGGACCCCAACCAGCCGACGACGCCCGGTCAATTCCAATTGAACCCGGATGGGGCCTTGTTCGTCAATTCGTTGCCGGGGGCACCGATTTCCATGGCGCCATCGGCGCCGCTTTCGCCGCCATCAGCGGAAGCGGTGCGCGACGACGCTGCCCGCGCCGCCTTTTTCCGCGAATTGGATGTGGCGATCACCAAGGATCGGGTTCTTCAGGGCAGCGGTGCGAAATCGACCCTTGAACAGAGCGAAAAAGGTCTCAAGGAGTCTCTCGACAAACTGAACGACGCCGAACGCGCCCTTAACAGGCCGGTTCTGATCGGGGGCTTGGAGACGCCGATCGGCGGCCAGGCTTTCGACACCAGCCTGATTACCAGCTTCACCGGCGGGCTCGGGGGGGCAGGAGCACAAACGGCCGCCATCGACGTCTATCTGTTCGACAACGCTGGTGGCCGGCCGATGCAGTCGCCGACCGGCCGCGAGGTTTGCTCGCCCTGCACGCTTTCCCCCGACGCGTCGGGAAAGAAGGCGCGCATCGGCATCGATCGGCTGATCGGGTCGGCGGGCGGGCTTGGCGCCGTGAAGACCGGCTACGCGGTTCTGGTTGTCCAATCGGGCAATGCCGACGCGGTCGGCCTCACCGATTTCGTCGTCAACAGCCACGGCAGCGCCCTCGATCTGGCGGTCTTCGGTTTCGAGCCGCAACCGATCGGCGGAGCGACCAACTAACGCCCCTTCAGGCGATCAACCGCCTGCCCAACCACCTGGCGAAACATTGCCGGCGTGAGCCTTCCGGTCTGTGTGTTGTAGCGCGAGCAGTGATAGCTGTCGATCAGGGTCGGCTTGTCCTCGCCAAGCCGGTGGATGGCGCCGTGGGCGAAGGGCGCCGCCTTCGAACGCACCGCCAGGGCCTTCAAGACCGCTTCATGCGACACCCGGCCTAGCGACAGGATAATTTTCAAATTTCCCAGCGCTTTGACCTCGGCTTTTAAGAAAGCGCCGCAGGCTGCAACTTCATTCGTGGTCGGCTTGTTTTCGGGTGGCACGCAACGCACCGCGTTGGTGATCCGGCAACCGAGGAGTTCCAGCCCATCCTTCGGATTCGCCCCGTATTTTCCACGCGCCAATCCCAATTCCAGAAGGGTGGTGTAGAGAAGATCGCCGGCAAAATCGCCCGTGAAAGGGCGCCCGGTTCGATTGGCACCCTTAAGGCCGGGCGCCAGGCCGACGATCAGAAGCTTGGCGTCGCGGTCGCCAAAGGCCGGCACGGCGCCGTTATGCCAATCGGGGTAAGCTTGGCGATTGGCGACCCGAAAGGCCACCAGGCGCGGGCAGAGGGGGCAGTCGAGGGCAGGATCGAGCGACGGCGCCATGATCACAGCGGCCCGTCATCCTCCATCTCTTGAATCGAGCGCTGCTGCAATTGCGCCGCCATGCGCGCCTCGCGAATCGCCGGGTTGCGGGCAATCAACGGCTCGAGATCGGTAAGCTCGATGAAGACATCGGCCTGACGGCGCAATTCGTCGGCCACCATGGGCGGCTGCGAGCGGATGGTGCTGACCACGGAAACCCGCACCCCCTTACGCTGCACGGCATCGACCAAGCGGCGGAAATCGCCATCGCCCGAGAACAGCACGACGTGATCGAGCGAGGGCGCCATTTCCATGACGTCGATCGCCAGCTCGATGTCCATGTTGCCTTTGATCTTGCGCCGGCCTTGGGCGTCGGTGAATTCCTTGGTCGGCTTGGTGACCATGGTGTAGCCGTTGTAATCGAGCCAATCGACCAGCGGACGGATCGGCGAGTAGTCCTGATCCTCGATCAGCGCCGTGTAGTAGAAGGCGCGGATCAGCCGGCCCTTGCCGGCGAACAGGTCCAAGAGCTTCTTGTAGTCGATGTCGAAACCAAGCGCGCGGGCCGCCGCGTAGAGATTGGAACCGTCGATGAAGAGCGCCACGCGCTCTTGCGGATAAAATTTCATGGTCAATATCCTTGATATAAATTCAGGGTGAAATCGGGCGTTAACTTAGAAAGCCGCCATCGGTCTGGCAAGGGTCTATTTCTGGGCGGTGTGCGAGGACACCCATTGCTCCAAACGGCCGTCGCTGGGCCAGGTGCTTTTCAAAAAAGCCAGGATGTCGCGAATTTGGTGATTGGCCAAGCCTTCGACCTGCTTGGTCATTTCGGCGCGCTTGCCGGATTCGTCGTCGGTGTGGGTGCCGCTCTTCGGCGTGGCCAGCAATTCGGCATCCGACAAGCGGTAGATCGAACGCGATTCGTAATCGAGATTGGGGCCGGCGCCGGGACTTCCCGGCATCGCTTGTATGGGACTCAAGCCGCCGGTGTGGCAGCGCCCGCAATGCTGGGCGTAAAGCTCGCGGCCGCGATCGACGGCGGTCTTGTTGACCGATATCGGGCGATCGGGATCGGACATGTGGTTCCAGATCAGATAGGCCATGAAGAGGATGCCGAACAGCACCATGGGATATCTACCCATGCGCGGCCTCGCTTTCGTTGCGAAGCGCCGTTTGGGCGTTGCGGCGCATCCGCGCCAGACCCGTGCGTTTGATCGGGCTCTCGGCGAAGCGGGTGCGGAAGGATCGATCGTCCATCGCCTCGAAAGCGTCCAACGGCAGATCGGCAGTGCGCGAGGCGAATGCGGGCTCGGCCGAGGGGATGGCGAATTTGTTCCAGGGGCAGACGGCCAGGCAGGCGTCGCAGCCAAAAATGCGCCGGCCGAAGCGCCGCGCCAGATCGGCGGGCAGATCGCCCTTGTGCTCGATGGTGAGATAGGAGATGCAGCGCCCGGCATCGATCCGGTAAGGCGCGATCGCCTGGGTCGGACAGGCGTCGAGACAGCGGGTGCAGCGGCCGCAACGGTCGGGCTCGGGCCTGTCGGCGGGAATCTCAAGATCGGTGAGCACGCCGCCCAGGAACAGCCAGGAGCCAAAGCGGCGCGACACCAGATTGGTGTGCTTGCCCTGCCAGCCCAGACCGGCCAGGGCGGCCAAGGGCTTTTCCATCACCGGCGCGGTATCGACAAAGGCCCTAGCTTGGGCACCATGGGTTTCCACAAGCCAAGCGGCCAGCGCCTCCAGCTTTGGCGTCATGACATCGTGATAGTCGCGCCCACGCGCATAGACGGAAATCAGCCCGATCCCCGGCCGGTCCTCGGGCATCGCCTCGGGCGCGTAATTGAGCCCGACCAGGATGGCGGTACGGGCCGGTGGGTAATAGCGCCTTGGATCGCCGCGCTCCTCGGCTCGGCGTTCCATCCAGCCCATGCCGGCCTGATGGCCCGCGGCCAGATAGGCCGCCAGATTGTGCCGTGCCCCGTCGCCCGGATCGGGTTTGGCAAAGCCCACGACGTCGAACCCGAGATCGAGCGCATGGTTCCGGATCGCCTCTTTGGGCGGAAGACTCATCCCCGGCCCCGATAGGGGGCAACGTCCTGGGTGGGCAGCCACAGCCCTTCCGGCGGCGGTCCCGACTGGTAGAAGACGTCGATCGGCATGCCGCCGCGCGGGAACCAATAGCCGCCGATGCGCAGCCAGAGCGGTCGCAAGGTGTCGATCAGCCGCTTGGCGATGGCCAGCGTGCAATCCTCGTGGAAGGCGCCGTGATTGCGGAAGGACGCCAAATAGAGCTTGAGCGACTTGCTTTCCACCAGCCAGCCATCGGGCACGTAGTCGATCACCAGATGGGCAAAATCGGGCTGGCCGGTGACCGGACAGAGCGAGGTGAATTCCGGCTGGGTGAAGCGCACAAGATAGAGGGTGCCGGGATGCGGATTGGCGATGCGCTCGAGCACCGCCTGGTCGGGCGAGGCAGGCAGCGCGCTGGGGCGGCCCAATTGGGAAAGGTGGGAAAGGTCGCTCATGGTCTCATCCGTTCCAGGGTTCGAGATCGCCCAGGGCCTGTTCGGTGGAAAACGCGGTGACAAAGTCTTGGGTCCGCCCCTCAGAAATGGCCCCGCGCAGGCCCTGCATCAAGTCCTGATAATAGGTCAGGTTGTGCGCCGACAACAGCATCAACCCCAGGATTTCCTCGGAGCGGACCAAATGGTGCAGATAGGCGCGGCTGAAATCGCGGCAGGCCGGACAGCGGCATTGGTGATCGAGCGGCCTGGGATCGTCGGTATGGCGCGCGTTGCGCAGATTGAGCGGGCCGCGCCGGGTGAAGGCCTGGGCGGTGCGGCCCGAGCGGGTGGGCAACACGCAATCGAACATGTCGACGCCGCGCAGCACGGCGCCCACGATGTCGGCCGGCTTGCCCACCCCCATCAGATAGCGCGGCCGGTCGGCGGGCAGGTGCGGCAGGGTGACGTCGAGGGTGGCGAACATGATCTCCTGGCCTTCGCCCACCGCCAGTCCGCCCACCGCATAGCCGTCGAAGCCGATGGCGCGCAGGCCCTCGGCCGACTGGCGGCGCAGTTCCGGATCGATGCCGCCCTGGACGATGCCGAACAGCCCATAGCCGGGGCGGGCGGTAAAGGCGCTCTTGCAGCGTTCCGCCCAGCGCAGTGACAAAAGCATCGCCCGCGCGCTCTCGTCGGGGCTGGCGGGGAAGGGGAGGCACTCGTCCAGGCACATGCTGATGTCGGCATCGAGCAAATGCTGGATGTCCACCGCCCGCTCGGGCGTAAGATCGTGAAGGCTGCCGTCGAGATGCGATTTGAAGCGCGCGCCCTGTTCGGTGATGGTGCGCAGCGCGGCCAGCGACATCACCTGATAGCCACCGGAATCGGTCAAGATCGGCCCCGGCCAATTCATGAATGCGTGCAGGCCGCCCAAGGCGGCGATGCGCTCGGCGCCTGGCCTAAGCATCAGATGGTAGGTGTTGCCGAGCAGGATTTCGGCGCCGGTATCGCGCACCGCCTGGGGCATCATCGCCTTGACCGTGCCCGCCGTGCCCACCGGCATGAAGGCGGGGGTCGCCACCGCGCCATGCGCGGTCTCCAGCCGGCCCAGCCGGGCGGCACCATCGGTTTTCACGAGCGCAAAGCCGGTGCTCATCGCCGGACCTCCGGCTCGAGAAGACAGGCATCGCCATAAGAGAAAAACCGATAATCGTTGGCGACGGCATGGACGTAAGCGGCCTTCATGCGCTCAAGACCGGAAAAGGCGGCGACCAGCATGAACAGGGTCGAGCGCGGCAGATGGAAATTGGTGAGCAGCAGATCGACGATCTTGAACCGGTAGCCGGGCAGGATGAACAGGTCGGTTTCGCCTTCGACGGGCCCGACCGTGCCTTCCGCAGTCGCGGCGCTTTCCAAACGGCGCAACGCCGTGGTGCCGATGGCGACGATCCGCCCGCCCCGGGCGCGCGCCTCGGCAATCGCCTGAGCCGCCTCGGCGCCGATTGTCCCCCATTCGCGGTGCATGCGGTGATCCTTGGGGTCGTCGAACTTGACCGGCAGGAAGGTGCCGGCGCCGACATGCAAGGTGATCGTCGTCCGCCCGATGCCCTTGATCTTCAAGGCCTCAAGAAGAGCGGGGGAGAAATGCAACCCAGCGGTGGGCGCCGCCACCGCGCCGGGATTGGCGGCGAAAACCGTCTGGTAATCGAACCGGTCGGGCAGATCGTCGTCGTCGGCGCCACGCTTGATGTAAGGGGGCAACGGCATTCGTCCGACGCGGTCGAGAATGGCCAGCAGATCGCCCTCGGCCTGGAACACCAGCTCCACTTCGCCATCGGCCAATTTGGCGGCAACATCGGCCGAAAGATCGGGCGCGAAAACGATCCGGTCGCCTTCCCTAAGCTTCTTGGCCGGCTTGGCGAAGGCCCGCCAGCGCAAGGCATCGAGCCGCTGATGCAGGGTAAGCCCGATATGGGCCTGGCCGCGAAAGCCATCGAGCTTGGCCGGAATGACCTTGGTGTCGTTGCCGACCAAAAGATCGCCGGCTCTCAACAGATCGGGCAGATCGCGGATCAGCCGATCCTCAAGCCTCTCGCCGATCCGTAGCAGCCGGGCAGAATCGCGCGGATAGGCCGGATGCTGGGCGATCCGTTCGCGCGGCAGATCGAAATCGAAATCTGAGGTTCGCATCACCCGTTCCGCTGGAGTCGCGCCTTGGCGATGACTCCCTTGGCCTGGGGGGTAAGGGCGAATCGATCAAGATCATCGGGATCGGCCCAGCAAAGATCGGCGGCGTCGCTGCCGGCCTGGGCCTCGCCGGCCGCCCATTCGGCGGCGAAATCGATCACCGTGTAATGATGGCGGATCTTGGCCTGATCGTCGCGGTCGATCAGATCGACCACCGCCGCCACCCCGATGAGGCGCACGGAAAGTCCCGTTTCTTCAAGAACTTCGCGCAACACGGCCTCCTCGACCGTTTCCCCCAGATGCTGCAATCCGCCCGGCAGGCTCCAAGAGCCCTGGCGGGGCGGCTGGCCGCGCTGGATCAAGAGCACCTGACCGTCGCGCCAAATCACGGCGCCGACCCCCACCAAGGGCTGTTCGGGATAAAGGCGGTTCATTGCAAAGACTTCCGAAAAGGTCCGGCTTCGGGTAAGAAGGATGTCATGGTCACAAAATTCATCGAGCGCAAGGTCTATTATCCCGGCCAGAAGGTCTTCTCCGAGGGCGAGGACGGCAACCGGGCCTATGTGGTCGAGAGAGGCCTGATCGAAATCTCCAAGAATTTGCCTGACGGCAGCGAGAAGATTCTGGGCACCATCGGGGCCGGTGGCATTTTCGGCGAAATGGCGCTGATCGACAACCAGCCGCGTATGGCGACTGCCCGGGCCGTGCAGGAAAGCACCTGCATCTTCATCTCGCGCCAGACCTTCGAAGATAAGCTGCGCCGCACCGATCCCTTCATCAAGGGGCTGCTGTCGATCTTCGTCCGCAACATCCGCAATCTGACCCAAGACAAGCTGAAGAAATGAGCGACGGACCGGTTGCCCAACCGATTCCGGCCCTGCGCATCGGCCTTGTGGCCCGGCTGCGCGCCTATTTCCTGGCCGGCATCCTGGTGACCGCTCCGGTTGGGCTTACGGTGTATCTGGCCTGGAAGGTCATCCAGGCCATCGACGAGATCGTCCGCTCGATCCTGCCCGCCAGCCGACTGCGCGAATTCAACCTCGATCTCGCCATTCCCGGCATGGGGCTGGCGGTGGCCCTGGTCGGCCTTACCCTGATCGGCTTCCTCACCGCCAATTTCCTGGGCCGCTCGCTCGTCCGCTTCTCCGATGCCATTCTGGCCCGCATGCCGGTGATCCGCGGCCTGCACGGGGCGATCAAGCAAATCCTGGAAACCGTGCTGGCGAAGAAGAGCCAGGCCTTCCGCGAGGTGGTGTTGATCGAATATCCCCGCCCGGGCATCTGGACCTTGGCCTTTCTGACTTCGCCGCCGCCCGGCGAGATCGTTCGGGCGACCGGCGGAGCCGAGCTGGCGGCGGTGTTCGTGCCGACCACGCCCAATCCGACCTCGGGCTTTCTGCTGTTCCTGCCACGCACGGCGATCCGGCCGATGGCGATGACGGTGGAGGATGGTTTGAAATATGTGGTTTCGGGCGGCTTGGTGGCGCCGTCGGCCGCCCAGTCTAGCCCGAACGCAGCGTCTTGACCTGGGCGTCGCGCTCGAACAGATAAAGCAGCACCCGAAGCGCCTGGCCGCGCGGACTCTCAAGGTCGGGATCGCGCTCCAGGATCAGCTTGGCGTCGTCGCGCGCCGTGGCCAGGAGATCGCCATGCACCGCAAGGTCGGCAAGGTGGAATTCCGGCAACCCGCTTTGGCGGGTCCCCAAGAGCTCGCCGGCGCCGCGCAGCCGCAAATCCTCCTCGGCGATGACGAAACCGTCATCCGTGCTCCGAAGGCAGGCCAGACGGGCCTTGGCGGTTTCGCCCAAGGGCTGTCCATAAAGCAACAGACAGGTTGAGGCCTTGGCGCCGCGGCCGACCCGGCCGCGCAATTGGTGAAGTTGAGCCAGCCCAAAGCGCTCGGCATGCTCGATCACCATGATGGTGGCGGCGGGCACGTCGACGCCGACTTCGATCACCGTGGTGGCGACCAAGATATCGATCGGGCCTTGGGCGAAGTCCGCCATCGCCCGATCCTTCTCGGTCCCTTTCAGGCGGCCATGCACCAGCCCGACCTTGCCTGGAAAGCGCTGGGCCAAATGGGCATGGCGTTCCGTCACCGCCGCCAGATCGCTGGTTTCGGTCTCCTCGACCAGCGGGCAGACCCAATAGACCTTGGCCCCTTGGCCGGTGGCGCGAGCCACGGCCGAAATTACCTCCTCGATCCGCTCCAGAGGGATGGCGCGGGTATCGATCGGCGTCCGACCGGGCGGCTTTTCAGTGAGCCGCGAGACGTCCATATCGCCATAGGCGGTAAGAGTGAGGGTACGGGGAATCGGGGTGGCGGTCATCACCAGCACATCGACGGCGCGGCCCTTGCCGGCCAGATCGAGGCGCTGATGGACGCCGAAACGGTGCTGTTCGTCGATCACCGCCAAGGCCAGATCGCGGAAAACGACATCGGCCTCGATCAGGGCGTGCGTACCGACGATGAGCGGCAGGGCGCCCGAGGCCAGATCGTCCAGAATCGCCTGGCGGTTCTTGCCCTTCTCGCGGCCGGTCAACAGGCCGATGCGCAATCCGGCTGCCTGAACCAGGGGCTCCAGGGCCGCCAGATGCTGGCGGGCCAGGATTTCGGTGGGGGCCATCAACACGCCCTGGGCTCCGGCTTCGACGGCAATCAGCATGGCCAGCAGCGCCACCACCGTCTTGCCGCTGCCGACATCGCCCTGAAGCAGCCTCAACATGCAAGAGGGCTGGGCCAGATCGCCGGCGATCTCGGCCAGGGCCCGCTCCTGCGAGCCCGTTAGGCGGTAGGGCAAGGCTTCGGCAATCTTGGCCCGCAAATGGCCGTCGCCTTCGATCCGCCGTCCCGGCCGCTTGCGCAAGGTCTGGCGGACCAGGGCGAGGGCCAGTTGGTTGGCCAGCATTTCGTCATAGGCCAGGCGCTGGCGAAAAACCGCCATTGGCGCCAGATCGGCCTCGCCGCCCGGCGTGTGCAGAGCGCCGATCGCTTGCCGCCAAGGAGGCCATTTTTGGCGGGTCCGATAGGCGGGGTCGAGCCATTCCGGCAGTTCGGGGGCGCGCTCCAGCGCGGCGCGGATGGCCTTGGTCAGAACTTTGAGGGTAAGACCGGCGGTTAAGGGATAGACCGGCTCGATGGCGGCCAGTTTGGCGATCTCGTCCCTGGTGCCGACATGATCGGGATGGGTCATTTGCACCCGACCCTGATAATGCTCGACCCGGCCGCTGACCACCCGTTCCTCGCCGATCGGCAGCAGCTTTTCCAGATAGGCTCGGTGGGCGTGAAAGAACACCAGATCGAGCGGCCCGGTTTCATCGGCGCAGCGCACCCGGTAGGGCCGGCGCGCGTTGGGCGGCGGCTCGTGCTTGTGTACGGTGACGGCGATGGTTGCCACCGCACCGTCCGGGGCCTCGGCCACCTTGGGGGTGAAGCGGCGATCGATCAGACCGGCAGGCCGATGCCACAGGAGATCGACCACCTTGGTCCCGCCGGTCAGATTTTCCACCAGCTTGCCCAAGCGCGGTCCCAAACCGGGCAGGGCGGTGGCGGGGGCAAAGAGGGGAAAGAGGATTTGCGGTCGCACGGGCGTTTTTCTGTGGCCGGATGGTGCGGCTGATTCTATATCCTTCCCGAAGACGGAAGGCGACAGACAGTTATGGACCTCGATCCCCGACGCAAGCGCGCCCTCTTTCGTGCCAACCATCGCGGCATGAACGAGAACGACATCCTTTTGGGCGGCTTCGTCAAGGCCAGGATCGCCGATCTCGACCCGGCGGAGCTTGACCAGTTGGAAGCGCTGATGGAGGAGAACGACAACGACCTCTATCTCTGGATCATCGGCGAGCGGCCGGTGCCGGAGGCCTTCGACACGTCACTCATGCGTAAGATTAAGGAATTCAATAATTACATTGATAAATAACGACAAACAACAATCGTTGTTTCCTCGTTCCGGTCTCCGGACGATCGGCAATGTGCCCGAGGGGGCCGAAGCCATGTTGCTGGCCGAGGCTGCGGGGCAAGGCGCCTCGATCCTGCACATTGCCCGTGACGAAGGCCGTATGGTGGCGCTGGCCGAGGAATTGGCCTTTTTTGCCCCCGCGATCGAGATCGTCACCCTGCCGGCCTGGGACACCGTGCCCTATGACCGGGTTTCGCCCCATCCCGACGTCTTGGCCCGTAGGCTCGATGCGCTGGGCCGTCTGGCGGGGGAGCCGGTCAAGGCGGGTCGGGTGGTGGTTTCCACGGTCAGCGCCATCCTGCAGCGCCTGCCGACCCCCAAGAGCGTCGCCGAGGCGACCTTCCTCCTGGTGCCCGGCCAGTCGGTGGATGGCGAGGCGCTCTTATCGTTCCTCGACCGCCACGGCTATGGCCGGGCCGAGACGGTGATGGAGCCCGGCGAATATGCGGTTCGGGGCGGGCTGATCGACCTTTTCCCGCCCGGCACCGACGAGCCCTTCCGGCTCGATTTCTTCGGCGACCGGCTGGAGACCATCCGGCGCTTCGATCCGATGAGCCAGACCAGCACCGGCACCGCCGATCAAATCATCTTGCGCCCAGTGAGCGAGGTAACGCTCGATCCGCCCTCGATCGAGCGCTTCCGCATCGGCTATCGGGAGTTGTTCGGCACCGTCACCGGCACCGATCCGCTCTACGAATCGATCTCCAACGGCGTCAAATTTCCCGGCCTCGAGCATTGGCTGCCGCTGTTCCATGAGGGGCTGGATACCCTGTTCGCCTATCTGCCCCAGGCGGTACTGAGCCTCGATTATCAGACGTCCGAGGCGGTCGATGCCCGCCTAGCCTTGATCGGCGAATATTACCAAGCCCGAAAAGATCAGGCCGGGCAGGGGCTTAAGGAATCCGATCTGCTTTACAATCCTGTGCCTCCGGCACGCCTGTTCCTCGACCGTCCGGACTTCGACCGCGCCCTGGCGGCAAGGCCTTCGGTGATCTTCTCACCCTACGCGGCCGGTCCCGACGCGGTCGATGCCGGCGGTCATGCCGGGCCCGATTTCGCCCAGGCCCGGGTCACGCCGGGCGCCAATCTGTTCGAGGCGGTGCGCGACCGGATCGTTGCCCTTCGCGCCGAAGGCAAGCGGGTGGCGATCGCCGCCGCCACGGCCGGGTCGCGCGACCGGTTGGCCGGGCTTCTTCTCGATCACGGCGTTGCCAATCTGGTGCCGGTCGACAATTGGCACGAGGCCGTTACCGGTCCTCTCGACCGCATTCCCGTCTTGGTCTTGGGCCTTGCGCATGGGTTCATCCTTGGCGATTGGGCGCTGATTTCCGAGACCGACATTCTGGGCGAGCGGCTCGCCCGTCTGCCCAAGCGCCGCCGCCGGGCCGAGCATTTCCTGACCGAGGTGACCGGCCTCTCCGAAGGCGATCTGGTCGTCCATGTCGAGCATGGCATCGGCCGCTATGACGGCTTGGAGACGCTCGACGTGGCCGGCGCGCCGCACGATTGTCTGCGCCTGGTCTATGACGGCGGCGACAAGCTCTATGTGCCGGTCGAGAACATCGAGGTCTTGACGCGTTACGGCTCCGAGGATTCCGGGGTGGCGCTCGACCGTTTGGGCGGCGCGGCCTGGCAGGCGCGCAAGGCCAAGCTCAAGAAGAAGATCCGCGATCTGGCCGAACAATTGATCGCCGTGGCGGCCAAGCGGCTGGTGAAAAGCGGCGAGGCGGTGCAGCCGGCCGAAGGGCTCTATGACGAATTCTGCGCCCGCTTTCCCTATGCCGAGACCGACGACCAGTTGGCGGCGATCGCCGACACGATCGCTGATCTGGCCAGCGGCCGATCGATGGATCGGTTGATCTGCGGCGATGTCGGTTTCGGCAAGACCGAGGTGGCGCTGCGCGCCGCCTTTGCGGTGGCGCTGTCGGGGCGCCAGGTGGCGGTGGTGGTGCCGACCACGCTTCTGGCCCGCCAGCATTACCGGGTTTTCAGCGACCGTTTCGCCGGCCTGCCGGTTCGGGTCGAGCAGATATCCCGCCTCGTTCCCGCCGCCAAGGCCGCCAAGATCCGCAAGGATCTGGGCGAGGGCAAGGTCGAGATTGTCATCGGCACCCATGCGCTGCTCGCCAAATCGATCGCCTTTCGCGATCTGGGGCTGCTGGTGATCGACGAGGAACAGCATTTCGGCGTCGCCCACAAGGAACGCCTGAAGCAGATGAAGGCCAATGTGCATGTGCTGACCCTGTCGGCGACGCCCATTCCCCGCACCTTGCAGATGGCGCTTTCTGGCGTGCGCGAAATGAGCCTGATCGCCACCCCGCCGATCGACCGTTTGGCGGTGCGCACCTTCGTGCTTCCCTTCGATCCGGTGGTGGTGCGCGAGGCTTTGCTGCGCGAACGCTTCCGGGGCGGACAAAGTTTCTATGTCTGCCCCCGGGTGGCCGACATCGAAAAAGTGGCCGAACGGCTGAAAGTGCTGGTGCCCGAGCTTTCCCTGGCGGTGGCGCACGGCCAATTGGCGGCCGGGGCGATCGAGGACGTCATGAGCGCCTTCGGCGATGGCGCCTACGACGTCTTGCTCGCCACCAACATCATCGAATCCGGCCTCGACATGCCGCGCGTCAACACCATCGTCATCCATCGCGCCGACCTGTTCGGCCTCTCGCAGCTCTATCAGTTGCGCGGCCGGGTGGGGCGGGCCAAGCAGCGTGGCTACGCCTATCTCACCGTGCCTTCCGGCAAACTGCTCACCAAAACGGCGGAAAAGCGCCTGTCGGTGATGCAAGCTTTGGATACCTTGGGCGCTGGATTTACCCTGGCCAGCCATGATCTCGATATCCGAGGTGCCGGCAATCTCCTGGGCGAGGAGCAATCGGGCCACGTCAAGGAAGTGGGCATCGAGCTTTACCAGCAGCTCGTCGAGGAGGCGGTGGCCCAGGCCAAGGGCGAGGACGAGCGGGCCGAAGCCTGGTCGCCGCAGATCGGGCTGGGGATGGCGGTGCTGATTCCCGAGACCTACGTCGCCGATCTGGGTCTTCGCCTAAGTCTCTATCGGCGGATCGCCGCGCTCGACGACCGCGCCGGCATCGATGCCCTGGCGGCCGAGATGATCGACCGCTTCGGCCCGATGCCCGGGGAAGTCGCCAATCTGCTCGATGTGGTGGCGATCAAGGCGCTTTGCCGCCAGGCCGGGATCGAGAAACTGGAAGCCGGCCCCAAGGGCGCGACGATCATCTTTCGCAACAACCGCTTCGACAACCCGGCGGGGCTGGTGGCCTTCATCGCCCAGGAGGCGGGGACGGTCAAACTCAGGCCCGATCACCGGCTGGTCTGTCTGCGCGCCTGGGACGAGCCCGAACTGCGCCTAGCCGGCGCCAAACGCCTCCTCGAACGTCTGGCGGCGATTGCCGCCGCCGAAGCCCCCGGTCAGTAACGGGAATCCTTCTGGCTGCTGAACTTACCGACATTGCCGAACATCTGTTCCAGGAAGGTCATTTCGTTGCCGGCGGTGGGCGTTTCGCGGTCGATCGGCTTGATCTCGCGTCCGTCGTCCAGCGTGTAGGTTCGGACGTCCTTGACCATGCCCTTGGGATCGAAGCGGACCGCCACAACTCTGCGTTCGAGAACTTTCGGTTTGAAGAAGGTCTTCGTCTCGGTGCGCATGCTGATGTAGTACCAGGTTTCGTCATCGAAGACGGCGGTCGAGGACGGCGTGCCCAGCATGTTGGCGACATCGTCGCGGTTGACATCGCCCGGCTTGACCAGCACCAACTGATCGGGATTGGGCAGGTTGCCGCGCACATCGATGGTCGGCGAGCAGGCCGGCGCCGCCAACAGAATGAGAGCAAGGGTTGCAACAATACGCATGCCACCTCGAATGGGCTGAAGGCCGGCGGGAAGGGGAGTTGACCCGACCGCCCGGGCGGCCGATAGTTCGACCGAATCTGAACCTCGATGGGCAGTCTTGTCAACGATGGCGCTCTTGGGCCTCCTTTCCCGGCGCAAAGCCGCCCCCGGCCCCGAAAGCGGGCTCTACCGGGCGATCGTCGCCCAAGCGCGCCGCGAGGAATTCTATCGCCATCTGGGCGTTCCCGACAGCTTGGAAGGCCGATTCGATCTCATCGCCCTGCACGCCTTCCTGGTCCTGGAGCCGCTGTCCAGGCGCGACCCCTTGCTCGCGCAGGCTCTGTTCGACCATATGTTCGCCGATTTCGACGTCAATCTGCGCGAAATGGGGGTGAGCGACATGACGCTTGGGCGGCGAATCAAGAAGCTGGCCGAGTCCTTCATGGGGCGCAGCGCCGCCTACCGGCAGGCGCTCGCCAAATCGGACGATTCCGATCTGATCGCCGCGCTTGACCGCAATCTCTTCGCCAAAGTTCGCAGCGATCCCCGCTGCCTTGGGGCCCTGGCGGCCTATGTCCGGCGCGAATCGATGGCCTGCGACGAGGCCGGGCTGATCCGAGGCGAACTCGCCTTCGGCCCACCGCCCGAGAAACCGTCGTGATTCCCAATCCGCCGCCCGAATTTTCCCGCCGCGTGCCGGCCCACGAGATCGGACTGGATGGCCTCGCCACGACCATCGAGGCGGATGCCAAGGAGCGCGCGGCGCTCGCCAAGCGTTTCGACCTGGTTGGGCTTGACCGGCTTCAAGCTCGGATCGTCATAAAACCCCTGTCGGTAGGTGGCCTTTATCGTCTGGAAGGGCAGATCGAAGCCGAGCTGGCGCAGCGCTGCGTGGTGACGCTGGAACCGATCCCCGCCCGGATTTCCAACGACTTTACGAGGCTGTATGGCCCCCCGCAGGCCGTCGAGGAATGCCTCGATCTCGATCCCGAGGCCGAAGACCCGCCCGATCCTTTGGACCAGGGCGCCATCGATATCGGCGAGGCCGCCGCCGAGCAATTGGCCCTATGCCTCGACCCCTATCCCCGCAAGCCGGGGGCCATGATCGATGATTCTTCCTTTGTTTCCAAGCCGGACAAGACCGATAGCCCCTTTCAGGTTCTTGCGGCACGAGCGGCAAAAAAGGTGTAGGTAAGGCGGGTTGGCCTTGCCTAAGGGGGGGAATTCCTTTACAAGGCGGCCTTCAGACGCGACCCCAGCCAGATCGAGAGAGTTCCATGGCGGTACCGAAAAAGAAGGTTTCCAAGTCCCGGCGCAACATGCGGCGCGCCCATGACGGCTTGAAGAATATTTCGCCGATCGAGTGCCCGAATTGCGGCGAGGCGAAGCGTCCGCATCACATTTGCCCCTCTTGCGGCCATTATGACGGCCGGCAGGTGCGGGGCACGGCCGCGCAAGCCTAGGACGAGCAGCCGGGACGGAGGATCAACGGGGTGGGGGCCGGAACCGTCATCGCCCTTGACGCCATGGGCGGCGATGACGCCCCCGATATGGTTGTCGAAGGTATGCGCTTGGCGCGGCGGCGCCATCCCGAAGTATCGTTCCTGTTGATGGGTGACGAGGCGCGGGTTCAGCCCTTGCTTGATCGCGCACCCGAATTGCGCGACGTTTGCACGTTCCGCCACACTCCCGATGTTGTGACCAACGACGCCAAGCCCTCGCAGGTGCTGCGCCACGGGCGGAAATCGAGCATGTGGCTGGCGGTCGAGGCGGTAGCGAACGGCGAGGCGGACGGCGTCGTGTCGGCCGGCAACACCGGCGCCCTGATGGCGGTCTCGAAATTCGTGCTGCGCACCGTTCCCGGCATCGATCGGCCGGCCATTGCCAGCTTCTTTCCCTCGCAAGGTCCCGACGTGGTGATGCTTGATCTTGGCGCCAACGTCGATTGCGACGCCAACAATCTGGTCGAATTTGCGGTCATGGGCGAAGTGTTCGCCCGCATCGTGCTCGGGCGCGAGAATCCCTCGATCGGAATCTTGAATGTGGGGTCGGAGGACATGAAGGGCCATGCCGAAGTCCGCCTGGCCGCCTCGATCCTGCGTGAAACCAAATTGCCGCTGCGCTTCCATGGCTTCGTCGAAGGCAACGATATTGGCGCCGGCACGGTCGATGTCGTGGTGACCGATGGCTTCACCGGCAATGTGGTCCTGAAAACCATCGAGGGCTCGGCCAAGCTGTTCACCGGCTTCTTGAAGGATGCGGTGCGGGCCTCCTTCCTGGCCAAGATCGGATTTCTTCTGGCCCGTCCGGCTTTGCAAGCGGTCAGGAATCGGGCCGATCCTCGTCGCTATAACGGAGCTATGTTCTTAGGGTTAAACGGTATTACTGTTAAGAGTCACGGTGGCACCGATGCCCTTGGATTCGCCAACGCCATCGGGGTGGCCATCGACCTGGTCCGGCAGGGCTTCAACGACAAGATCAAAGACGAACTCGCCCATCTGGGCGATCCGCAGCCGGAATCGTCGGTGGTTTCACCGGCATGAGGCGAACCCGGATCATCGGCACGGGCAGCTACCTGCCCGAGCAGGTCGTCAGCAACCGCGATCTCGAGGCGCGTGTCGACACCACCGATGCCTGGATCGTCGAGCGTTCGGGCATCCGCCAGCGCCATTTGGCCGCCGAAGGCCAGACGACCGCCGATTTGGCCTATGAGGCGGCCCAACGCGCCTTGCAAAGCGCCGGGCTTACCGGTGCCGATCTCGATCTCATCATCCTCGCCACCGCCACTCCGGATCACACCTTTCCCGCCACGGCGACCAAGGTGCAAACCCGCCTGGGCATGAACCGTGGCTTTGCCTTCGACCTGCAGGCGGTCTGCTCGGGCTTCGTCTACGCTCTGGCCACCGCCGACAATTTCATCAAGGTCGGTCAGGCCCAACGCGCCCTGGTGATCGGCGCCGAGACCTTTTCGCGCATCCTTGATTGGAAGGATCGCACCACCTGCGTGCTGTTTGGCGACGGCGCCGGCGCGGTGGTTTTGGAAGCGGGCGAGGGGACGGGCACGGCGGCCGATCGGGGAATCCTTTCGGCGCATCTGCATTCCGATGGGCGCTATCACGACCTTCTGTACGTCGATGGCGGACCGTCGACCACCGGCACCGTCGGCCATGTCCGCATGAAGGGCAACGAAGTCTTTCGTCACGCGGTGACCAATCTAGCCGCCGTGGTGAACGAGACGCTGGCGGCCAACGGTCTGACGCCCGAGGCGATCGATTGGGTGGTGCCGCATCAGGCCAATGTTCGCATTCTCGACGGCACGGCCCGAAAACTTGGCCTTCCCCGCGAGCGCATGATCGTCACCGTCGATCGCCACGCCAACACTTCGGCCGCTTCCATTCCCTTGGCGCTCGACGAGGCGATCCGCGACGGCCGCATCAAGCCCGGTCAGCTCTTGCTCCTCGAGGCGATGGGGGGCGGCTTCACCTGGGGCGCCTGTCTCGTCCGGCTCTAGGACGACAATTTAAGTCAAATCCATCCCATTGAGATATTGACGCATTTTCCGAGTCGCGTTAGCGTTCGGGGAACGAGATCCCAAAGGGGGGCGATTATGGACGGCAAAACCATCACGCGGGCTCAGTTAAGCGAAGCGATTTACGAAGAAGTGGGCCTGTCGCGCAACGAATCGGCGGCGCTTCTGGAAACGGTGATCGAAGAGATGTCGCAAGCCCTGTCGCGTGGCGACACGGTGAAGCTCTCATCGTTCGGCAGCTTCTCGGTGCGCTCGAAGGGCCAGCGGATCGGACGCAATCCGAAGACCGGCCAGGAAGTGCCGATCCTGCCGCGCCGCGTCTTGGTGTTTCGTCCCTCGCAGCTTCTCAAGGGCCGGATCAACAAGGCGATGGCCGCCAAGAAAGCCTAGGCGCGCTTCGGAAACCGCATGGTCAAATCCGAAACGGCCTTCCGCACCATCAGCGAAGTCTCCGCCGAACTCGACGTTCCCCAACATGTGCTGCGCTTCTGGGAGGGACGCTTTTCCCAGATCCGGCCGCTGAAGCGGGCCGGCGGGCGGCGCTATTACCGTCCCGACGACGTCGAGGTGATCCGGCGCATCCGTGATCTGCTTTATCGTGAAGGCTACACGATCAAGGGCGTGCGCAAACTCCTGAAGGAGAAGGGGGCCGAGGGCGACGATGCGCCAAGCACGCCCAGCGAACCCGTACCGAGTGCCGATGCGGTCGCGCCCCCGGCCGATTTGCCGAAGGCGCAAGCGCTCGCCGCCATTCTCGACGAACTCTTGGAAATGCGCCGGGTTCTCGACGCCGCCCTGGGGGCCAAGCGGCACCAATTGGCGCTCGATCTCGACCCGTCCGCGCCTGGCAATTAAAGCCGCGAATCCGCTCTTTCAATCCCCGGCCGCCCGCACTATAGTGCGGCCCGCGCCGGCGTGCCGGCGCAAGGTCGGAGCGTAGCGCAGCCTGGTAGCGCATCAGACTGGGGGTCTGGGGGTCGTGGGTTCAAATCCCGCCGCTCCGACCAATTCACGCCATCGATAATAAAACAGGATTGCGGCGGCGAGCGCCGCGCGGGCCAGGCCCGCCTCACATCGCGCTCCATCACCGCCGCCGTTCTTCGCCAAACAAAAAAGAGGGAAACTCGGCTTTCGCCGCCCCTCTTTTCCGTTCCGAGGCTCTCACCCCAAACCGACCTGCCGACGAGCAGACCGGCCAAGGGAGAATCGATCAAAGCGCCTTAAGATTGCCGGCCGCAGTCCGTCCGCGTTCTTCGGTCATATCGAAGCTCACCTTCTGCCCCTCGCGCAGCGACTGCAGACCGGCGCGCTGAACCGCGCTGATATGGACGAACACGTCCTTGCCGCCGCCTTCGGGCTGGATGAAGCCATAGCCTTTGGTCGTATTGAACCACTTAACCGTACCGATCGCCATTCCTGCGGGCTCCTTAGCTCATACGGACGCCGCGCGACCACCGCGCGACACACAAAACCGGCATCTCGGGCGTTGGACTGCAAGACCCGAGACGGGAACAAGGCAAGCCAAGACTCGATAGCCCTTAGAGCAAACACGTTCGAAGCGGCCTGGTCAATCGAAAACGCACCGCAACACCGAAATCCGACGCTCCAAGCCGCTCCCCAAATCGGTGGTTTTCCTGTAATATCGCCGGATGATCGATGCGGTTCGCAGCCAAGGCGCGTCCCCCTATGATCCACGATCTCGCCTGGCCAGCCAACGACCGGACGAGAAGGGGGCTGGGCGTTTGTCCGAGGAAGCCCAGCAGGCCGTCGATAAGCTACGCAAGCGCGATGCCGAAGTGCGCGCCCATGAACAGGCTCATGTCACGGCCGGCGGCCCTTATGCCGGGGCGCCCAGCTATTCGACCACGCGCGGCCCCGACGGCCAGCTCTACGCTATCGGCGGCGAGGTGCCGATCGATGTCAGTCCGGTTGCCAGCAATCCTGAAGCGACTGTACGCAAGATGGAGTTGGTCAAGCGGGCGGCCTTGGCGCCGGCCCAGCCCTCCAGCGCCGATCGCGCCGTCGCCGCCCAGGCTCAGGCCATTCTGCTCGACGCCCAATCGGAAGCACGCGAGGCCAAGGAGGCGGAAAAGGAAGGGAAGGGCGGGGAAGGTGTTTCCGGGGTCACTGATAACAATTCACATACCATGGATGTCAATAAATCGAAGGCCGCACCATTCGATGGATCAGGAGCCAAGGCTGGAGACGCCACGGCGAGGCGAAAGGCCTTCGGAGCTTACCAGAACGTTATAACAGCGCTTGACGGCGCAGCTTAAGGCTGTTATAACTTCGTCGGGTGTTGATAGAGGCCGGCATCAATTTAGTGGTCGATGGTGGGTCTTTGATCTAATTTGCCCGCCTTCGGCCAACCTCATGCGTTGAAAAATCCGATGCCAAACATCCTAATCTCCCTTTCGGCGCATGGCTACGGCCATGCGGCGATGACAGCACCTATAATTAACAAAATCAATGAACTAAATAACAATATTAAATTTGTTATTCAAACTTCGATTTCCGACACCTGGCTGAGGACACGAATTCAAGCGAATTTTCAGCTAATTGAAAATAAATATGATTTTGGTCTGGTGATGAACTCGGCGATCGCCGTCGACCGCGAGGCAAGCGCCAGGGCCTATCAGGAACTTCACGCAAGATGGCAGGACCGAATCGCCGAGCAGGCGGAGGTCATTAAAATAGTAAACCCAACCATCGTACTATCGAATATTTCGTATCTGACGCTTGCGGCAGCCGCTGAGGCAAGAATACCCTCTATTGCCGTTTCAAGCTTGAATTGGTTAGAAATTTATAGATACTATCTCGATGGCGGGGCAGATTCCAAACGCATACAAAGTGAAATGCTCGATGCCTACAAATTGGCATCGGAGTTTCTGATCTTTACTCCGGGATTGCCGATGGACAACGTGCCGAACACTCGTTTGCTTGGGCCATCGGCGAGGCTTGGCGTCAACCATTGCCACAGCTTGGTGTCCCTATCGATGGGGGATCGGCTGGGCCTAGTCGCCTTTGGGGGAATTGCCACCCGTTTGCCCGTCGAGGGCTGGCCATCCATTCCGGGCTGGCGCTTTCTGGTCCCTCCGGAATGGAATACTGCGACCGACCGCTTGATTCCCTGGGATCGGGCCGGCCTATCCTTTGTCGATCTGATTGCATCGGTCGATGCCGTTATAACAAAGCCAGGCTATGGCACCTTCACCGAGGCCGCCTGCAATGGAACGGCGGTCTTGGCCCAAGTGAGGCCCGATTGGCCGGAGACACCGTACTTCGAAAGCTGGATGGCAAAGAACGCCCGCTTCCTGACGGTACCCGAAAGGACCATCCACAGCGGCGATTTGGCCGAGGTCCTGGAAGATTTGCTGCTCCAACCGCGACCGCCGGTGCCAAAACCCAGCGGAGTGGCCGAAGCGTGCGATATTATATTGAAAACTTTAAATAAACAACATATGTAGGCCGTTTTCCGGCCGTTGGTGCATGATCGAAATATCCACCGATCGCTCCCCAGCGGTTCCCTAACGAAAATACAACCTATTGATAAATATTGATTCGTTATATCAGGCGGAGGCGCCGTTTTCGGCGATCTTGCGCCCACTCTCGGTCAGTTTGCAGACCAGCCAATCGGGCTTCAGGGGGTTGGAGAACCAGGGCTCGGCCCAGCCGCGCTTGATGCAGCTCTTGATGGTCTGTTCGCTGTAGCGCTGGCCCAACTCATCGAACAGCGGCAATTTGCCACCGGGCTGGCCCAGCCCGCGTTTCAGCCATTTCACCTGCCCATCGGTCGGGCGTTCCGCCTTGACGCGCTCCTTAAGGTCCGACATCGTCGCTCCATCCTCTCCTCTTCCCATTCTATAAGCGAATCGGAGCGAAGGGAAAAGAGCCATGAGCCACCGCCTGCTCTATATGACGGCCGCCAGCCTCGAGGAGGCGCGAAAAATCGGCAAGGCCCTGGTCGAGGCCCGGCTTGCCGCCTGCGCCAATGTGTTGGGCGCCATCGATTCCTACTATTGGTGGGATGGCGCGATTCAAGAGGGCAAAGAGGTGGCTCTGATCGCCAAAACCCGGGGTGATTTGGTGGGGGCGGCGATCGAAAAGGTAAAACAACTCCACAGTTACAGTTGTCCCTGTGTGATTGCCTTGCCGATCGAGGACGGAAACCCCGATTTTCTTGCGTGGATTGATTCAGAAACCCGAAAATAATCTACGGAGATAAGGCGGGCATCTCGATGGTGGCCATCGCTTGGGCGGCGATGCCCTCCTTGCGCCCGGTGAAGCCCAGTCCCTCGGTCGTCGTAGCCTTGACGCTTACCTGGTCCGAGCCGAGCCCCAGGATTTCACACAGTTTGGCGATCATGCGTGCCCTGTGGGGCCCGATCTTCGGCTTTTCACATATTATCGTCACGTCGATATGGGAAATACGCCCGCCCTTGGCGGCGATCAAATTGGCGGCATGGATGAGAAAGCGCTCCGAGGGCGCTCCTTTCCATCGCGGATCGCCGGGTGGGAAATGCAGACCGATATCCCCGGCCGCGATGGTGCCCAAGAGGGCGTCGGTCAGGGCATGCAAGGCGACATCGGCATCCGAATATCCATCCAACCCCTGCTCATGGGGAATACGTACCCCCAGGAGCATCAGATGATCGCCACCCGGCTTAAAACGATGGGTGTCGAAGCCGCTGGCGGTCCGAACCTGCCGAGCCTGAGCCAAGCGCGACCCGGCACGCTCGAAATCGGAGGGCGTGGTGATCTTGACGTTGATGTCGTCGCCGCCGACCAGCGCCACGGCCAAACCGGCCTTTTCGGCCACGGCGGCGTCGTCGGTCAGCTCCTGACCCTGGGCCGCCCGGTGCGCGGCCAGGATATCGTTATAACGGAACCCCTGCGGAGTTTGGGCTCGATAGAGCCCGGTTCGATCGAGGGTAGCCTGAACCTGCCCTCCGGCCGCCTTCTTGAGGGTATCTTGGACGGGTAGGGCGGGGATAGCGCCCGGATGGCGTTCCAGGGCCGAAAGCACCCGATCGATCAGGGCATTGGACAAGAAGGGGCGGGCGGCGTCGTGGATCAACACCCAATCCGGGGGATCGCCGGCCAGGCTTTCCAATCCCAACCGCACCGAATCCTGGCGCGCCGCGCCGCCGGGAACCGGATCAAGCAGCGAAAGGCCCGCGGCCGCCTTGTCATATAAGTCGCGGTCGTCGGGATGGATGACGGCGCGCACCCTGGCAACGGCGGGATGAGCGGCAAAAGCCGCCAGGCTGTGGCGTAGGATCGGCCGCCCGTCCAATTCCCGATATTGCTTGGGAACATCGCCGCCCAGCCGGGTTCCCCGACCCGCCGCCACCACTAAAGCCACGCACCGCGCCATACGCTCGGCTCCCTCGCTTTCCCGTTCGCGCTACCATAGACCAGGCCCGGCGACATGACTATAGTGCGCCCATGTTTGCCGGCTTCGTTGCCCTGTCCGCCCTTGTTCCCGCCCTGCTGCTGGGGTGGTTCCGTCCCGCCCGGCGGGATGGAGCCTGGTGGGCGTCGCTGTTTCTGGCAACCGCCGGTCCCCTGGTCTGGTCGGTCCTTCAATTGCAATCGGGCTGGCATGCCGGCTTCTCCGCCACCTTGTGGGTGAGCGTGTCGGCCAGCCTGGTGCTGTTCGCCCTTCTGGCGGCTCTTACCCCCGATGGCTGGCGCCTGCTGCCGATCCTCATCCCCTACCTCTTTATCCTTTCGCTCTTGGCCCTGGTCTGGGGCCACGCGCCCGAGCGGGCGATGAGCGGCACCGCCCCCACGGCCTGGATCGGCATCCATATCGGCGTTTCGGTCCTGACCTATGGGCTTTGTACCTTGGCGGCGATGGCTTCGCTGGCCGCCTTTCTCCAGGAACGGGCCCTTAAACTCAAGAAACCGACCAATCTCACACGGGCCTTGCCCTCGGTCGCCGACAGCGAAAGCCTGACCGTAAGGCTGCTGGCGGCCTCGGAGATCGTTTTGGGCCTGGGACTGGCGACCGGCATGGCGACCCTTTATTTCGAAAGCGGGTCCATGCTCCGCCTCGATCACAAGATTCTTCTTTCGCTGCTGGCCTTTGCTGTTATCGGCGGCCTTCTGTTGGCGCAAAGGCTGATCGGCATTCGTGGCCGCATGGCGGCCCGTTTCGTCCTTTTGGCCTATCTGCTGCTGACCCTGGCCTATCCGGGCGTCAAATTCGTCACCGACGTGCTCTTGGGGCGCGCTGCCTAACCTCTAGGCAGAATTGATTGGACTTGCGTCGGCGAAAGATCAATATTCGGGCATCTTGGATCAAAGATGCTTAAAATCGGCTCATTAACGCTCGACAATCCGGTTATCCTGGCGCCGATGGCGGGGGTAAGCGATCAGCCATTCCGCCGCCTGGTCCGCCGTTTCGGAGCCGGTCTGGCGGTCTCCGAGATGATCGCCTCCAATGCCATGGTGCGCGCGCATTGGAAAACCATGCGCATGTCGGGCACCGAGGGCGAGGCGGGGCCGATCGCCATTCAGATCGCCGGCGGCGATCCCCAGACGATGGCCGAGGCGGCGCGGATGAACGCTGATCGGGGCGCTGACATCATCGACATCAATATGGGTTGTCCGGCCAAGAAGGTCGTCAAGGGCGTGGCCGGGGCCGCCCTGATGAAGGACGAGATCCTGGCCGGCCAGATCATCGCGGCGGTGGTCCGGGCGGTCGATGTGCCGGTGACGGTCAAAATGCGGCTCGGCTGGGACGAGGATTCCATCAACGCCCCCCAACTGGCGCGCATTGCCCAGGATTGCGGCGCGGCGATGGTGACCGTGCATGGCCGCACGCGCGGCCAGTTCTATCGCGGCGAGGCCGATTGGCGGGCCATCGGCACGGTCAAACGGGCGGTATCGATCCCGGTGGTCGGCAATGGCGACGTCAATTCGCTCGCCGACGCCAAGG
This sequence comes from Rhodospirillales bacterium, assembly GCA_016214125.1. Classification (GTDB taxonomy): domain Bacteria; phylum Pseudomonadota; class Alphaproteobacteria; order Rhodospirillales; family WMHbin7; genus JACRPC01. Next base: position 40,698 of record JACRPC010000041.1, read on the forward strand.
CCCTGCTCGACCAATCCGGCGCCGACGGGGTGATGATCGGGCGCGGCAGTTACGGCCGGCCTTGGTTTCCCGGCCAAGTGGCGACCTTCCTGGCCACCGGCACGGCGCCCCCTGATCCGCCGCTGTCCCAGCGCCGCGCCATTCTGGTCGAGCATGTCGCTACGATGATCGAACGCTACGGCGTCAAGGCCGGCATCCCAATAGCGCGCAAGCATGTCGCCTGGTACGCGCGTGGCCTGGTGGGCGCCGCCCAATTCCGCGATCGGGTGATGCATGCCGAAACGCCCGAACGCCTGTTCTCGGTCATCAACGCCTATTTCGATCCCTTGATCGAACGGCAGGCCGCGGCATGAAGAGCGCCGCCAAGACCCGGCCGCCCGAGCCGTCGCCCGATGCCCTTCAGGTCTTGAACGCCCTGCCGTTGGCGGTCATCACCGTCGATGGGCATGGCCAAATCCGGGCGATGAATTCGTCGGCCGAGCAATTCTTCGAATCGAGCCTGGCCCATCTCGAAGGCACGGCGTTGAACGAACTCTTGCCGATCGACAGTCCGCTTTTCGCCTTGATCGATCAGGCGCGTGCCGAGGGCGGCTCGGTTTCCGAATTCGGCGTCACCCTCGATTCCCTGCGCACCGGACCTCGCGCCATGACGGTTCAGGTGGCGCCGCTTGCCGATTGCCCGGGCTGGATGACCATCGGCCTGCACGAGCATTCGATGGCGGTGAAGCTCGGTCGCCAATTGGTGCAGCGCGGCGCGGCGCGCTCGGTGACCGCCATGGCGGCCATGTTGGCGCACGAGGTGAAGAACCCGCTTTCCGGCATTCGCGGCGCCGCCCAGCTTCTCGAGGAAAACGCCAGCCAAGAGGATCGGGCGCTCACCCGCCTGATCTGCGACGAGACCGATCGCATCCGCGCCCTGGTCGACCGCATGGAATCCTTTTCCGACAACCGGCCCTTGGAACGAGGCGCCGTCAACATCCACCGCGTCCTCGAGCATGTTCGCCGCCTGGCGGAAACCGGCTTCGCCCGCCATGCGACGATCGCCGAGCATTACGATCCCTCCTTGCCCGATGTCTGGGGCAATCGCGACCAGTTGATCCAGATTTTCCTCAATCTGGTGAAGAACGCCGCCGAGGCCTGCCCGCGCGAGGGCGCTGAAATCGTCCTTGCCACCGCCTATCAGCATGGCGTGCGCCTGGCGGTGCCGGGCGGCGAGGCCCGCGTTCATCTGCCTCTGGTGGTCTCGGTCACCGACAATGGCGGCGGCATTCCCGAGGATTTGTGGCCCAATCTGTTCGATCCCTTCGTCACCACCAAGGCCAACGGCAGCGGGCTGGGCCTGGCTCTGGTCGCCAAGATGGTGGCCGATCACGGCGGATTGGTCGAATTCGACAGCCGGCCGCGCCACACCGTCTTTCGCGTTCATTTGCCCGTTGTTTCGTCTGGCGAGGTCGATCTTTCATGAGCACCACGGCCCCCACCATCCTGATCGCCGACGACGATCGGGCGATCCGCACCGTTCTATCCCAGGCGCTGACCCGGGCCGGCTACGAGGTGCGCACCACCTCGAATGCCGCCACGCTCTGGAATTGGGTGGCGGAAGGGGCGGGGGATCTGGTCGTCACCGATGTGGTGATGCCCGACGAGAACGGGCTCGATCTTCTGCCGCGTATTAAAAAGATCCGTCCCGATCTCAGGGTCATCGTGATGAGCGCCCACAACACCGTGCTGACGGCGCTGACAGCGGCCCAACGCGGCGCCTTCGATTATCTGCCCAAACCCTTCGATCTCAAGGATCTGGTCAATGTGGTGGGCCGGGCCTTGGAAGCCTCGCGCCAGCCGGCTTCGCCGCCGGCCGAGGCCGACGGGCGCGAGAAATTGCCGCTCATCGGGCGCTCGTCCGCCATGCAGGACATCTACCGGGTCCTGGCCAGGCTGGTGGGAACCGACCTAACCGTCACCATCACCGGCGAATCGGGAACCGGCAAGGAGCTGGTGGCGCGGGTGTTGCACGATTTCGGCAAGCGGCGCAACGGACCGTTCATCGCCATCAACATGGCGGCAATTCCGCGTGAACTGATCGAGAGCGAGCTTTTCGGCCACGAGAAGGGCGCCTTCACCGGCGCCGCCCAACGCATGAGCGGGCGTTTCGAGCAGGCCGAGGGCGGCACCTTGTTCCTGGACGAGATCGGCGACATGCCGCCCGAGGCGCAGACTCGCCTATTGCGGGTATTGCAGGAGGGCGAATTCACCACGGTGGGCGGCCGAACGCCGATCCGTGCCAACGCCCGCATCATCGCCGCCACCCACCGCGACCTCACCCAACTGATCCGCCAGGGCCTGTTCCGCGAGGACCTTTATTACCGCTTGAACGTGGTGCCGATCCGTCTGCCGCCCTTGCGCGAGCGCTTGGACGATATCGGCGAGCTGGCCAACCATTTCCTAGCGCGGGCTGGCGAAGAAGGTTTGCCGATGAAGACCCTTTCCGGCGAGGCGATCGAGCGCCTGAAGCGCCACCGCTGGCCGGGCAATGTACGCGAGCTTGAAAATCTGATCCGCCGTCTGGCCGCCCTTTATTCCGAGGAAGTGATCGGGCTCGACGCCATCGAGCAGGAATTGGCCGAGACCAAGCCCTTGCAATCCGTGCCGGCCACTAACGGCCGCGAGGGCCTTTCCGCGATGGTCGATCGCCATTTGCGCGACTATTTCAACGCCCATGGCGACGGACTGCCGGCGGCCGGGTTGCATGATCGGGTCTTGCAGGAGGTCGAACGTCCGCTGATCGCCATCACGCTTGAGGCGACCCGCGGCAATCAGATCCGCGCCGCCGAGCTGTTGGGTCTCAACCGCAACACCTTGCGCAAGAAGATCAAGGAGTTGGACATCCAGGTGGTGCGCGGACTAAAATAGGAACCGGCGAATCCCGTCATGAACCACGATCTTTCCCCTTCCCATTCCGACGCGGCCAAGACCGATGGCCTTAAGGCCCGCCTTGGCCTATGGGCGCGACGGGTGGAGCTTGGGCGCAAGATGGCGATCGCCCTTACCATCGCCGCCCTCGCTTCCGGCACCGGGACCTTCATCACCCTGACCGGGGCGTCGGCCGTCACGCCCGATCCGATCACCGTCATTGCCTTCCTGGCGCTCGATTTGGTTCTGGTGCTGGCGCTGGGCGTTTTGGTGGCGCGCCGCCTACTCGGTGTGTGGGGCGCCGGGCGCAAGGGTGGCGCCGGTACGCGGCTGCATTTCCGCCTGGTGGGTCTGTTCAGTCTGGTGGCGCTGACGCCGGCGGTGCTGGTCGCTGTCTTTGCCGTTCTGTATTTCAATCTCGGCATCGAGGCTTGGTTCAATCCACGGGTGCGCACCGCCCTTGACGAATCGCGTGCCGTCGCCGGCGCCTATCTCAAGGAACATCAGCAAAGCCTGGCCAGCGAAGTGCAGGCGATGGCCAACGATCTGGCGCGCGAAACCTCGCGTTTCGTCATCAATCCGGTGCGTTTGGCCGAGATGGTGCGGGCGCAAACCCGCCTGCGCGGCCTGTCGGAGGCCGTGGTGTTCGATGGCAGCGGCCGCATCGTCGCCCGCTCGGGCTTTGCCTATTCCCTGCAATTCGGCGAAATTCCCTTCGGCGCCCTCGATCGGGCCCAGCAGGGCGAGGTCGTGCTTCTCTCGGCGGCGGGCGACGATCAGGTGCGGGCGCTCACCCGCCTTCCCGGCGGCTTCGACGTCTACCTCTTCGTCGGCCGCTTCGTCGATCCCAAGGTGATCGGCCATCTTGAACGGACCAACAAGGCGGTCCTCGAATACGAAACGCTGTCGGGCCGGCGCACCGGCATTCAGACCACCTTTTCCCTGGTCTTCGCGGTGGTGACGCTGCTCTTGTTCGTGGTGGCGATCTGGGTCGGCCTGACGGTTGCCAACCAGTTGGTGCATCCGATCACGCTCCTCATCGACGCCGCCGAGCGCATCCGTGGCGGCGACCTGGCCACCCGGGTCGACGAGGCGGGGGTCGGCAACGAACTGGGCTCGCTGGCGCGCGCCTTCAACCGCATGACCAGCCAGCTTGAATCGCAACGCCGGGAATTGATCGACACCAACCGTGCCTTGGACGAGCGGCGTCGCTTCACCGAAACCGTTCTGTCGGGCGTCTCGGCCGGCGTGGTCGGGCTTGATGCCGAAGGCTGCGTTCATTTGCCCAACCGCCGCGCGTCCGAGCTTCTGGGTTACGATCTCGACCGCGAGCTTGGCCGGCCCCTGGGCGCGGTGGTGCCGGCGATGGACGAACTGGTGCAGACGGTCAAGCGCCGGCCGGATCGCGTCGCCCAGGGAGAAATCCAAATCGACCGCGATGCGCAGCCGCGCACGCTGTTGGTCCGCGTCGCCGCCGAGCGGCTGGAAACCGAAGTGGTCGGCTACGTCGTGACCTTCGACGACGTCACCGATCTTCTCTCGGCCCAACGCAAGGCGGCTTGGGCCGACGTCGCCCGGCGCATCGCCCATGAGATCAAGAATCCGCTGACGCCGATTCAGCTCTCGGCTGAGCGTCTGAAACGCAAGTACCTGAAAGAGGTGCAGAGCGAGCCGGAAATCTTCGCCACCTGCACCGACACCATCGTCCGCCAAGTGGGCGAGATCGGCCGCATGGTCGACGAATTTTCCGATTTCGCCCGCATGCCCCAAGCGGTGTTCCGCGACGAAAACCTGACCGAGATCGTCGCCCAGGCGGTGTTCCTGCAGCGCAATTCGCATTCCGCCATCCGCTACGAAACCCAAATGCCCGACGGCAGCTTCCGCTTTCCCTGCGACGGCCGCCAAGTGAGCCGGGCGCTCATCAATCTCCTGAAGAACGCCGCCGAGGCGATCGAAGGGCGCGACGCCCCGGCCGAGCCCGGCTGGATCGCGGTGCGCCTTTCGGCCCAGGATGGCGGCGCCCTTCTGGTCGTCGAGGACAATGGCAAGGGTTTGCCCAAGGAAGAACGCCATCGGCTGACCGAGCCCTATGTCACCACCCGCTCCAAAGGCACCGGCCTGGGGCTGGCGATCGTCAAGAAGATCATGGAGGACCATGGCGGCGATCTCCGGCTCGAAGATCTCGATGGGGCCGGCGCCCGCGTAAGCCTCTTCTTCCCGGCGCGCGAGCCGCTCGTCCAACCGTCGATTGGCGAGGTCGTGCATGGCGCATGACATCCTGATCGTCGATGACGAGGCCGACATCCGTGGCCTGGTGGCCGGCATCCTCAAGGACGAGGGCTATGAATCGCGCGAGGCGGCGCACAGCGACGGCGCGCTGGCGGCGATCCGCGCCCGCCGCCCCAGCCTGGTGCTGCTCGACATCTGGCTGCAAGGCAGCCGTCTCGACGGCTTGGGCATCCTGGCGGCCGTCCGGCGCGACCATCCCGAGGTGCCGGTGGTGATGATGAGCGGCCACGGCACCATCGAAACCGCCGTGGCGGCGATCAAGGAAGGCGCCTACGATTTCATCGAGAAGCCGTTCAAATCCGATCGCCTGCTCCTGATCATCGCCCGCGCCATCGATTCGGCGCGCTTGCGACGCGAGGTCGAGGAGCTGCGCCTCAAGGCCGGCGGGCTCGAGGAATTGGTGGGCGCCACGCCGGCGATCAACGCGTTGCGCCAGATGATCGACAAGGCGGCGCCCACCGGCTCGCGGGTGCTGATCTCGGGCCCGCCCGGCTCGGGCAAGGAGGTGGTGGCCCGCCTGCTGCACGCCCGCTCGCGGCGCGCCAACGGCCCCTTCGTCGCCATCAACTGCGCCGCGCTTCAGCCCGATCGGATGGAAATCGAGCTTTTCGGCACCGAGGGGCCGGCGGACGGCGCCGACGGCCCGCGCAAGATCGGCACCTTCGAGCAAGCGCATGGCGGCACCCTGATGCTCGACGAAGTGGCCGACATGCCGATCGAAACCCAGGGCAAGATCGTCCGCGTGCTGCAGGAGCAGACCTTCGAGCGGGTCGGCGGCGGCAAGGTCGAGGTCGATGTCCGGGTGATCGCCGCCACCAACCGCGACCTGCAGGCGGCGATCGCCGCCGGCCGCTTCCGCGAGGATTTGTTCTACCGCCTGAACGTGGTGCCGATCCGGGTGCCGTCCTTGCGCGAGTGCAAGGAGGACATTCCCCTGATGGCCCGCTATTTCATGGAGCGCGCCGCCAAGGCAGCCGGAGTGAGCCCACGCCCCTTCGGCGAGGACGCCCTGATCGCCCTTAAGAACTACGACTGGCCGGGCAATGTCCGCCAGTTGCGCAACGTCGTCGAATGGCTGCTGATCATGGCGCCGGGCGAAACCCGCGACCTCATCCGCGCCGACATGCTGCCACCCGACGTCAGCGCCGTCACGCCGGCGGTCCTGCGCTGGGAGAAGTCGAGCGAGATCATGGGCCTGGCGCTGCGCGAGGCACGCGAGCTGTTCGAGCGCGAATATCTGCTCTCCCAGGTCTCGCGTTTCGGCGGCAACATCTCGCGCACCGCCACCTTCGTCGGCATGGAGCGCTCGGCCTTGCATCGCAAGCTGAAATCGCTGGGCATCGGCTCGGCGGAAGAGTAGGGGACGGGCATGAAAGTCATCATCTGCGGCGCCGGCCAGGTCGGCTACAACATCGCCCGCTATCTGGCGGGCGAGAACAACGACGTCATCGTCATCGACCAGCGGCCCGATCTGATCCGCAAGATCAGCGATTCCCTGGACGTCCAGGCGATTTTGGGCCACGCCTCGCATCCCGACGTGCTCGACCAGGCCGGCGCGGGCGATGCCGACATGATCATCGCCGTCACCGCCGCCGACGAAGTCAACATGCTGGCCTGCCAGGTGGCGCATTCGCTGTTCAACGTGCCGACCAAGATCGCCCGGGTCCGCCATCAGGGCTATCTGCAGCCGATCTGGGCCAATCTCTTTTCGCGCGACCATCTGCCGATCGACGTCATCATCTCGCCCGAGGTCGAGGTGGCGCGCGCCGTCATGCGCCGCCTGCGCGTTCCGGGCGCCACCGATGTCATTCCGCTCGCCAACGACAAGGTCCAGTTGATCGGCGTGCGCTGCACCGACAACACGCCCCTGGTCAACACGCCCCTGCGCCAGCTCACGGTGCTTTTCCCCGATCTCAACATCGTCATCATCGGCATCGTCCGCCAGGACAAGGCGATCGTGCCCAGCCCCGATGACCAGATGCTGCCCGGCGACGACATCTATTTCGTCGTCGACGCCACCCACACCGAGCGCGCCATGATGGCGTTCGGCCACGAGGAAAAGGAGGCGCGCCGGGTGGTGATCTTCGGCGGCGGCAACATCGGCCTCTTCCTCGCCCAGCAGATCGAGGAGCATGGCGGCGTGCGGGTGCGCGTCGTCGAGTTCAACAAGGAGCGCGCCGAATACGTCGCCAAGTCGCTGGCCCGCACCGTGGTCTTGAACGGCGACGTGCTCGACCCCGATATTCTCAAGGAAGCCAACGTCGCCGACGCCGAGACGGTGGTCGCCGTCACCAACGACGACGAGACCAACATCCTCTCGGCCCTGCTGGCCAAGCGTTACGGCGCCAAGCGGGCGATGGCGCTGGTCAACAAGAACACCTACTCGCCGCTTCTGGGTCCCCTGGGCATCGATGTGGTGGTGAGCCCCAGGGCGATCACGGTTTCCAACGTGCTCCAGCATGTCCGGCGCGGCCGCATCCACGCCGTCCATTCGCTCCACGAAGGGTTCGGAGAATTGATCGAGGCCGACGCCCTGGAAACCTCGGGCCTGGTCGGGCGGCCCTTGAAGGAAATCAAGCTGCCGGCCGGCGTCCTGATCGGCGCCGTGGTGCGCGAGGGCAAGGTGATCAGCCCGCGCGGCTCCACCGTTATGCAGGTCCACGACCGGGTGATCCTGTTTGCCGCCGCCAGCGCGGTCAAGAAGGTCGAGAAGATGTTCTCGGTCCGGCTGGAATATTTCTGATGGCGCGCATCGCCTACGTCAACGGCCGCTACCAGCCCTTTGCCGACGCCCAGGTCCATATCGAGGATCGCGGCTACCAACTGGCGGACGGAGTCTACGAGGTGGTGGCCGTCCATCAAGGCCGCCCGCTCGATGTCGGCCCGCATCTCGAGCGTCTCAAGCGTTCGCTTAGCGAGGTGGCGATCGCCTGGCCGCTGACGCCGACAGCGCTTCGCCTTATCCTCGATCGCATGATCCGCAAGAATCGGCTGGTCAACGGGCTGATTTACATCCAGATCACCCGCGGCGTGGCCAGGCGCGATCACGCCTTTCCCAAGCGCCGGATCAAACCGGCGCTCACCATCACGGCGCGCCATCTGGCTCCGACGCCCGATTGGGTGGTGGCCAAGGGCGTGCGGGTGATCACCCAGCCCGATCTTCGTTGGAAGCGCTGCGACATCAAGGCGGTCGGGCTGTTGCCGAACGTCCTGGCCAAGCAGGCGGCGCGCGCCCAGGGCGCCTTCGAGGCCTGGCTGGTCGACGAGAACGGCCGTATCACCGAAGGCGCCTCGACCAACGCCTGGATCGTCACCAAGAACGGCACCATCGTCACCCGACCGCTGGGGCCCGAGATTCTGGCCGGCGTCACCCGCCGCGCGGTGCGCGCCTTCCTCGCCAAGTCCCAAGGAAAACTGGTCGAGCGCCCCTTTACCCTGGCCGAGGCCTTGCAGGCCAAGGAAGCCTTCCTCACCAGCGCCACCAGTTGGGTGCTTCCGGTGGTGTCGATCGACGGTCACCCGATCGGCAACGGCCAGCCCGGCCCGGTGGCGCTAGGCCTTCGCGCCCAATACGCCAAGGAAGTCGCCCAATCCCGATGATCGCCAAACCCCGTTTGCTCATATTCGATTGGGATAACACGCTGATCGATTCCTGGCCCAGCATCAACCAGGCGATCAACGTCACCCTGCGCGCCATGGACCAGCCGGAATGGAGCCTCGAGGAAACCCGCGACCGCGTGGCCAAAAGCCTGCGCGACAGTTTTCCCGCCCGCTTCGGCGATCGCTGGCCCGAGGCGCGGCAGATTTTCTACGATGCCTTTGAAGCCATCCACATCGACTGGCTTACCCCGCTTCCCTGGGCGGTCGCGTTGCTCGACGGCGTGGCCGAATTGGGCATCCCGATGGCGGTGGTGAGCAACAAGAATGGCCGCTTCCTGCGCGAGGAGGCCAAACATCTCGGCTGGACCGAACGCTTTCACCGACTGGTCGGCGCCCAGGATGCGGCCAAGGACAAACCGGCGGTGGAACCGATTCGCTTGGCGATGGAGGGCACCGATCTGGCGCTCGGCCCCGACATCTGGATGGTGGGCGACGCGCCGATCGACATGGAATGCGCAAGGAATGCCGGCATAAGCGCCCTCTTGTTGCGCGACGAGCCGCCGGGGCCGGAATTCGCCGGCAAAGAGCCCTTGCGGCACCTCGCCGATGGGCCGGCCTTGCTCAATTTGATACGAACCGTGGGTTGATCCGGGTCAATACGTATCCAAATTCGGCGGGTTCACAGTTAGGCTGTTTGGTGCTAAAGAGCGCCTGGAGTGGAATCTTTAAGGCCCTGCCTGCCGGGGTCAATCAATAACACCCGAAAACAACAACCGAGAATGAAAGGGGCACTTACCCATGTCATCGGAAAAAAGCCAGAATGTTCAGGACGTCTTCCTGAACTACATCCGCAAGAACAAAACGCCTGTCACGATCTTTCTGGTCAACGGCGTCAAGCTGCAGGGCATCGTCACCTGGTTCGACAATTTCTCGGTCCTTCTGCGCCGGGATGGGCATACCCAGCTAGTCTACAAGCACGCCATCTCGACGGTGATGCCGGGGGCGCCGATCCAGCTCTTCGAACCGCCGGTCAAGGAAGGCGGCGGCGAGGAGTGATCCCGCTCAACGGGACACGTCCTTGAGCGGCGATCGGCCGACGCTTGCGGCGGCAAAGATCACCACGGCTCTGATCGTTCATCCGCGCGCCAAGGCCGAGGGCTCGGCGGCGCGCGACGCCCAATCGCGCCTGGCGGAAGCCGTTGGCCTTGCCCAGGCGATCGCGCTGTCCGTGGTGGCGGCCGAAAGCGTGCCGCTGATTAAACCCAAGCCCGCCACCCTGTTCGGGTCCGGTACGGTCGAGCGCCTGGGCGAAATCGTCAAGGAACGCGCCATCGATCTGGCGGTGATCGATGCGCGCCTGTCGCCGGTGCAGCAGCGCAACCTCGAGAAGGCCTGGGGCTGCAAGGTCATCGACCGCACCGGCCTCATTCTGGAAATTTTCGGCGCCCGCGCCCGCACCCGCGAAGGTCGGCTTCAGGTCGAACTGGCGGCGCTCACCTATCAGAAAAGCCGGCTCGTTCGCTCCTGGACCCATTTGGAACGCCAACGCGGCGGCTTCGGCTTTTTGGGTGGTCCGGGCGAAACCCAGATCGAAACCGACCGCCGGCTGATCGGCGAGCGGATCGCCAAACTGGGCCGGGAACTCGACGAAGTCCGGCGCACCCGCGATCTGCACCGCCGGGCACGAAGGCGGGTGCCCTATCCGATCGTCGCCCTGGTCGGCTACACCAACGCCGGCAAATCGACCCTGTTCAACGCGCTCACGCGGGCCACCGTCTATGTCCAGGATCAGCTTTTCGCCACGCTTGATCCCACCATGCGCGGGCTCGATCTGCCCTCGGGGCGCACGGTGATCCTGTCCGACACGGTGGGGTTCGTCTCCGATCTGCCGCACGAATTGGTGGCGGCCTTCCGCGCTACTTTGGAAGAGGTTCTGGAAGCCGATCTCGTCTTGCATGTGCGCGACATCGCCCATCCCGACAGCGATTCACAAAAGAGCGACGTCGAGACGGTGCTGCGCGAACTGGGTCTGGAAACCGCCGTCGAGCAAGGCCTCTTGGAGGTCTGGAACAAGATCGATCTTCTGGCGGAAAGCGATCGCGATCGCCTGCTCGAATCCCTGCTGCGCCAGAGCGGCGGGGTGGCGGTCTCGGCGCTCGCCGGCACCGGGCTCGATGATCTCAAAAGACGGATCGATGCCGTCTTGGCGGCGGCCCGCCATCAGGCGTCGCTCGACGTGCCGATCGGCGATGGCGCCGCCCTGGCCTGGCTCTACGCCCATGGCGAGGTGCTGGAACGGCGCGACGACGACACCCACGCCCATCTGACCGTCCGGCTCGATCCGCCCGATCTCGACCGGTTCCGCCAGCGCTTCGCCCAAGGGAGTAGGGCCGGTGGTTGATCCCAAGGTGGTCGCCGCCATCATCGCCGCCGTCGCCGGCGAGGTAATCCTGCCCCGCTTCAACAAGCTGGCGGCGCATGAAATCTCCAGCAAGAGCGGGCCGCGCGATCTGGTCACCATTGCCGATCTCGAATCGGAAAAGCTGCTGAGCGAACGCCTGACCGCGCTTCTGCCCGGCTCGTTGGTGGTGGGCGAGGAAGGGGTGGCGGCCGACCGGGCGGTGCTCGATCGCCTCGACGGCCCCAATCCGGTCTGGATTCTCGATCCAGTCGACGGCACGGTCAATTTCACCCAAGGTCTGCCCGCCTTCGGGGTCATCGTGGCGCTGGTCCAGCAAGGACGCACCGTGGCGGGCTGGATTCACGATCCGCCAGCCGGCCGCACGGCCTGGGCGATGGCGGGCGAGGGGGCCTGGATGGACGATCGCCGGCTTGCGGTGGCCGCCCCCGTGCCACCGGCCAAGATGGAAGGCGCCTTTTATTCCAAGAACCGGCTTAACCGCTTGGCGGCCGGGGTGGCGCGCCGCGTTTGCTCGGGCTGCGCGGCGCACGATTATCTGCGCGTCGTTGAAGGACGCCTGCATTTCGCGCTCTTCACCCGCATGATGCCCTGGGATCACGCCGCCGGCGTCCTTATCCACGCCGAGGCGGGCGGCCATTCCGAGATCGTCGGGCAGGGGCCCTATCGGCCCAAACCGGCGGAAGGGATGCTGATCCTGGCACCCGATGTGAAAAGCTGGACCGAGCTGCGCGACCTGGCAGCAAGCCCCGTTTAGGTCTTCCCCGAGGCCTTTTCCCTATAGTGGCGAACCGGCCAGAAATGGCCTATAGGGCTTCAATTTGGAGCCAAAGCGGCATCATCATTCGCTGCAAGGGGAATGGCCGTTACAATCGTCCACACTTCGGCGCCGGCTATCTTTGGTTGGCGCGGCGGCTTGATTGCGAACTCGTCACCCTTTCGGCGCCTGGAATCCGCGCTCACGTCCGCCGGCTGATTCCGATGGCGCAAAAAATTAAGCCTTGATACGTATCGCATATCGGCGATAATGGCGGTCGCCAAGCGGGTTGGGTGGATGATCGTCTCGTTTCAATGCAAGGAAACCTTGCGAATCTGGCAAGGCGCATCGAGCCGCAAGTTTCCCGCCGATATCCAGGACCGGGCCTTGCGGAAACTTCGCCAACTCGACGCCGCTCGCGGCCTGGACGACTTGCGCAACCCGCCAAGCAATCGTCTGGAAGCGCTTAAGGGCGATCGCCTTGGGCAAATGAGCATCCGCATCAACGATCGATGGCGGCTCGGCTTTGTCTGGCGCGACGGCGACGCCTACGATGTCGAAATCGTCGATTACCATTAAGGGAGCCTTGCCATGGCGCACCTTCGCAACCCGCACCCGGGCGAGATTTTGAAGGAGGAGTTCTTAAACGAGATCGGGTTGAGCCAAAACCAATTGGCGCAGGCGATCGGCGTTCCGGGAAACCGGATCCACGCCATCGTCAATGGCAGCCGCGACGTTTCCGCCGACACCGATTTGCGCCTGTGCAAGTTTTTCGGCTTGTCGGAAGGATACTTTCTTAGGCTCCAGAACGCCTACGACACCTTGGAGGCCAAGCGGCGGATCGCCGCAGACATCGCCAAGATCAAGCCGTTCAAGCCGTCGAAGGCGGCGTAACGTTACTCGGTCCGCCGGCTGATGCCGATGCCGTTGGCGGCCTGCTGCACCGGCATCATTTCGATCCGGTTGATGTTGACATGGGCGGGCAGCGACACCGCCCAATAGGCGCTTTCGGCGATGTCCGAGGCGGTGAGCGGATCGACGCCCTGATAGACCTTGTCGGCGCGCTCGCGATCGCCATGGAAGCGGACCAGGGAGAATTCCGTCTCGGCCAGTCCCGGCTCGATCAGGGTGACGCGAATCTTGGTGCCCAAGAGATCGGCGCGCAGATTGAGCGAATACTGGGCGACGAAGGCCTTGGTGCCGCCATAGGCGTTGCCGCCGGTGTAGGGATAGACCGCCGCCACCGAGCCGATGTTGATCACATGGCCGCGGTCGCGCTCGACCATGCCGGGCAGCACGGCGCGCGTCACATACATCAGGCCCTTGATGTTGGTGTCGACCATGGTCTCCCAGTCCGACAGCAGCGAGCGCTGCGCCGGCTCCAGCCCCTGGGCAAGGCCGGCGTTGTTGACGAGCACGCTCAGCTTGCGGAAGGGGCGGGGCAGGGTGGCCACCGCCTCCTCGACCGCCTTGTTGTCGCGCACATCAAGCGCGATGATGTGGGCGGGAACATCGAGCGTCTTGGCGAGTTTGGCCAGCCGGTCGGCGCGCCTGGCCGCCAGCACCAACTTGGCGCCCGCCCGGGCGAAGCGCTTGGCGATGGCGGCGCCGAAGCCCGACGAGGCGCCGGTCACAAACACCACTTCCTTCGACATGTCCCTCGTCATGCGCGTTCCTCCTAGCGAAGTTTGAAGGCGATCTTGGGCGCCGCCTGATCCCATTTCTGGATCTTCCAGACATAGACGGTCAGCGCCCCTTGTTTCTGGGTCTCCTGGGCGTTGCTGTTCAGGGGCTGCGGCAGATCGGTGACCACCTTGAGCGTGCCGCCCGGCCGAATGCCGAGCTGCAGGGCGCGCTGGGCGTCGTCGGCCGACAGGGCCGAGCCGCGGATGGTCACGATTCCCTGCTTGTCCAATTTCATCGACAGGATGTCCGAGTTTCGGCGCACGAAGGTGTAAAGCACGCTGCCTTCCAGCTTCTCGCTGTGCTTGTAGCGGACCTTGAACTGGCCCTTGCCCTGCGGTTGGACCTCGGCAAAGCCGCTGTCGCGGCGCAAATCGCGCTCGAGAACTTGCATTTTCTGGCGCTGCTCGTCGGGCGACAGGTTCTTGGACGATATCTCATAGACCAGCGGCGCGTAGATCAGCAGGCCTTGAAAGGAGATGGTGAAAGTCCCGTCGCGCAGGATGCGGATTTCGGCGTCGAACTGGTTGGGCAGATAGCAGCCGCCAAGCCCAAAAAGGACGAGAACGAGGAAGAGAATTCTCGATAAACGCATGCCGCGGACGATCCGATGAAATGTCCGACCTTTCATAGCACAAGAGGAAGGGCAGCGGCCATCGCCCCGGAATCGGGAGTCGAAGTTCCCACAAATAAGAAATAATATTGCTTGTATTTATCATATGATTACCGTACAGTGCTACAACCATGGGGGCAATTCTCAAGCCACGTCGCATTATTGTGACTATCGGCGCCTTGGCGCTGATGGGCGTCACCCTCATGTTTCTGCAAGGCCACCCCGACGCGGCGACGATTCGCACCCAGGGTCCCGACCAACTGACCGTGGTCAACCGCTTCCTCGGCATCGGCCCTCGCTATGACAGCGAGCCCGACGAAAAGGCGCAGCTCCGTCTTCAACTCGAGCGTCTCCAGTGGGAGACCTATCACAGCCGCCAATCGATTCCGGGAATGGTGGTCGGCCATCGCCATCCCCACCGCCCGCGAACCTAGCTAGCGCTTGCGCCGTCGCCGTTCCGATCGTTTGGCCTGCTCCCAGGCTTCTTCCATGGATTCGGGCGTATCGGTACCGCTTTGCTCGACTTGGCGGAAGCGGCGCTCGAATTTGCGATTGGCCTGGCGGAGCACGGTTTCCGGATCGAGATCAAGCTTGCGCGCCAGATTGACGCAGCTAAACAGAAGATCGCCCATCTCCTCGGCGATCGGGGCGCGCCGGCCGCGCCTCATCGCCTTGGCAAGTTCCCCGACCTCTTCGGCGATCTTGGCAAGCACCGGCTCCGGCTTCGGCCAGTCAAAGCCGATCCGGGCGGCGCGCTTTTGCAGCTTGGCGGCACGACTGAGGGCTGGGAGGGTGCGCGCCACCCCGTCAAGAGCGCTGGCG
Source organism: Rhodospirillales bacterium (assembly GCA_016214125.1). Classification (GTDB taxonomy): domain Bacteria; phylum Pseudomonadota; class Alphaproteobacteria; order Rhodospirillales; family WMHbin7; genus JACRPC01. The sequence goes on from JACRPC010000041.1 coordinate 55,791, forward strand.
GTGGCGCGCTCACGCGCCTTGCCGTCTTCCCAGGCCTCGGTCTGCGCCTTGGCGTCCGCAACCTTGCGCCCGGCAAAGACATTGGGATGGCGGCGGATCATCTTGTCGGCGATGGCATCGGCAATCGCATCGAAATCATAAAGGCCACGTTCCTTGGCAAGCTGGGCGTAGAACACGACCTGAAACAGAAGATCGCCCAGCTCGTCCTTGAGCGCGCCAAAGTCGCCGGTCTCGATCGTCTCGACGACCTCGTAGGCTTCCTCGATGGTGTGGGGCGCGATGGTGTGAAAGTCTTGCTCAAGGTCCCAAGGACAGCCACCTTCGGGGTGCCGCAAGCGGGCCATGACCGCCAGCAGGCGCGCGAGCGGGGAGCCATGCCGGGTCGGTTTCGCCCGGTCGCCCTTCGGTCCCTGAGCGTCTTCAAGTTCCCGAGCGCTCTTTGATTTTGGGGCGCGGTTAGTGTTCCCAACGCGCTTTGGTTTTTGCCCTGCCTTGGCCGCCATCACCCCACCCCTGATTGTCGCATAATGTATATTATGGCACGAACACCACTAGGTCGTGCGAATAAGATATCAAGAACAAATACAGTGTCTTGCGATATCGATTCAATCACCAACCTCAAGGACCATACCGTCATATGCTGGCTCGATCCCCTCGGGCATTTGCCGTTTCAAGGTCTCGTAATCCATGTAGTACGACAGATGCGTCAGCACGGTGCGCTTGGGCTTCAGTCTCTCGATCCATCCCATCACCCGATCGGTCCAGGCGTGGGTCGGATGGCGGAAATCAAGCGTACAGGCCACCAGCCACAGATCGAGCCCGGCCAGGGCTTCAAATCCCTCCTCCGACAGATCGACCAGATCGGTCGAATAGGCAAAGCGGCCGAAGCGGAAGCCCAGCGTTTGGGAATAGCCGTGATCCTGCCAATAGGGCCGTATCGCCACCGCCCCAACCCGAAAAGGCCCGTCGATGGTCCGGGGATTGAGCAAGGGCTTGTAGATGAAGCTGGCCGAAGGGTCCATGGGCGTAAAGACGTAGGGAAAGCGGACGTCGATGGTCTTCAGGGTTTCCGGATCGGCCCAGACATCGATCGAGCCTTCCATGGCCCGGTTGACGTCGCGCAGATCGTCGATGCCGTGCAGATGGTCGGCATGGGCATGGGTGTAGATGACGGCGTCAAGCCGGCTGACCTCGGCTTCAAGCAACTGGTCGCGCAGATCGGGCGCGGTATCGACCAAAATCACCGTGCCGGCCTTCTCGACCAGGATCGAGGGCCGGCGCCGCCGGTTGCGCGGATTGGCGGGATCGCACTTGCCCCAGCCGCGTCCGATCACCGGCACGCCCGTGGCGCCCCCCGAACCCAGCACGGTAATTTTCATGCGGGCTGGGCTTTCACGAACAGGCGGAAGAAATTGGCGCTCGAGGCGCGGGCGAATTCGGCCACACCCAAACCGCGCGCATGGGCGATCTTGGCCGCCACATGGGCGACGAAGGCGGGCTCGTTGCGCTTGCCGCGCTTGGGCACCGGCGCCAGGAAGGGCGCATCGGTCTCGACCAAGATGCGGTCCAGAGGCAATTGGGCGGCGACCGCCAGGATCGGCTCGGATTTCTTGAAAGTGACGATGCCCGAGAAGGAAACGTAAAGCCCCAGCCGGATCGCGGTTTCGGCAAGCTTGGGTCCCGAACTGAAGCAATGGATGAGGCCACGGAAGGCGCCCTTCTCCATCTCTTCTTCCAAGATGGCGATGGTGTCGTCGTCGGCGTCGCGGCTATGGATCACCAGCGGCAGGCCCGATTTGCGGGCTGCCGCGATGTGGGTGCGGAAATTCTCCTGCTGCGCCGCCCGCGGGCTGTGTTCGTAGAAATAATCGAGCCCGCTTTCCCCGAACCCCACCACCTTGGGATGGACGGCCAGTGCAATCAACGCGTCGGCATCGGTTTGAGGTTCGCGCGCCGCCTCGTGCGGATGGATGCCGACGGTGGCGAAGATTTCGGGATAGCGCTCGGCCAAGCCAATCACCGGCCGCGCCTTGGTCAGGTGGGTGCCGATGGTGAGCATGGTCCCCACCCCGGCCGCCTTGGCGCGTTCGATGACGCCCGCCTGATCCTGGGCGAAATCGGGAAAATCGAGATGGCAATGGCTGTCGACCAGCATCAGGCGGCTCCCGCCGGCTCCGCGCCCTCCTCGATGAAGCGCGGAAAGATTCCTTGGGGTTTGGGCAGGGCTTGGCCCGATATCAAGGCTCGGCCGATGGCCGCGAAGCTGCGGGCTTCCGGGGCCACCGCCAACTGATCGAGCAGATTGGCGGCAGCATCGGGCGTGAAGGGCTGCATCACCAGGCCCAGCGCCCGCAGAACTTCGGCCAGCACGTAAAGAACGGTATCCATGCGGGCCGGATCGGTTTTCTTCAAGGCCCAGGGCGCCTGGCGATCGACATAGCCGTTGGCGGCGCGCACCACCACCCAGATCGCCTCCAGCGCCTCGTGAAAGGCCTGGGCGTCGATCAGGGGCCGCAGCCGCTCCACCAGCCTCAGGGCGGGATCGAGCATCGCCCGATCCTCGTCGGTGAAGGCGTCGTGCGCCGGCACCTGGGCGGCGGCGTTCTTGTTGATCATCGACAACACCCGCTGGGCCAGATTGCCCAGATCGTTGGCCAGTTCGCTGTTCATGCGGGTGATCATGGCCTTGTGCGAGAAATCGCCATCGGCCCCGAACGGCACTTCGCGCAGCAGGAAATAGCGCACCGGGTCAAGCCCGTAGCGTTCGATCAAGGCCAAGGGCTCGATGATGTTGCCCACCGACTTGGAAATCTTTTGGCCCTCGTTGGTCCACCAGCCATGGGCGAAAACCCGCTTGGGCGGCGCAATGCCGGCCGCCATCAGGAAGGCCGGCCAATAGACGCAATGGAAGCGCAGGATGTCCTTGCCCACCATATGCAGGTCGGCCGGCCAATAGCGGGCGAAGTCGCCTTCGGTATCGGGATAGCCGGCGGCGGTGATGTAGTTGGTGAGCGCGTCGAGCCAGACATACATGATGTGGGCGGGATCATCGGGCACCGGCACGCCCCAGGAAAAGGTGGTGCGCGACACCGACAGATCCTGAAGACCGCTCCTAACGAAGCTGATCACCTCGTTGCGCCGGCTGGTGGGCGCGATGCAATCGGGATTGGCCTCGTAATAGGCCAACAGCCGGTCCTGCCAAGCCGAGAGGCGGAAGAAATAGCTGGGTTCCTCGACCCATTCGACCTCGGCGCCCGAGGCGATGGCGACCCGCTTGCCGTCGGCGGTCTGGGTCAATTCGCTCTCGGCGTAGAAGGCCTCGTCGCGCACCGCGTACCAGCCGGCATAGCTGCCGAGATAAATGTCGCCCCGCTTGAGCAATTCGCGCCACAGCGCCTGGCAGGAGCGGATATGGCGGGGCTCGGTGGTGCGGATGAAATCGTCGTTGGAGAAATTCATCGCCTTGGCGAGATCGCGGAAATTCTGTGACACCTTGTCCGTGAAGGTCTTGGGCGCCAGACCCGCCATTCCGGCCGCCTTCTCCACCTTCTGGCCGTGCTCGTCGGTGCCGGTGAGGAATTTGACGTCGAATCCGTCAAGGCGCTTGAAGCGCGCCAGCACATCGCAGGCCAGCGAGGTGTAGGCGTGCCCGATATGGGGCGCGTCGTTGACGTAATAGATCGGGGTGGTGAGATAATAGGTTCGCTTGGAACCGGACATCGAAGGAACCCGTTGCAAAAGGCTTCAGGCGGCCAAAAGCCGCTCGGCCGCCAGGAAGGCGTTGAGGATCACCTGCTTGCGGTCGAGATGAACCGCCTCGGCGCGGGCAAACAGGGCCGTGCTCTTTTCCCACAGCTCCACCCAACGATCAAGGCCGCGGGCGGCGGTGAGCCGTCGCATCAGTTCCCCCTCGCCCGCCACGACCTCGGAAAACGCGCCCCCCCGTCCCGCCTGGGCGATCATCCGGGCCAGCCAGCCGCCCATCAGCTCGGCCAAGGTACGGAAGCGTTCGGCTCCGTCGGTACGCGCCAGCCGGTCGCCGAAGGCCTGCAGGGATTGCACATCAATTTGTGGCATTGATATAAGTAGTTGAACCATTTCTCGGTAAAGATCAAGCCCACCTTCCTCGGCCAACGCCAGGGCCCTTCCGATCGAACCCTCGGCCAGACGGGCCAGCGCCGCCGCCTCGTCGGCCGGCAGGTCGGGACGGTATTGGGCCAGCAAATCCGCCACCGTCTTTTCGGCAAGCGGCTTCAGGGCCAGGCGGCGACAACGCGAGCGGATGGTGGGCAAGAGGCGTCCCGGGGCGTGGCAGACCAACAGCAACAGCGCCCGGGCCGGCGGCTCTTCCAGGATTTTCAGGATGGCGTTGGCCGAGGAGCGGTTCATTTCGTCGGCGGCGTCGACCACCGCCAGACGCCATCCGCCCTCGGCCGGCGTCAAATTCATGAAGGAACCCAGCTCGCGGATGGCGTCGACCGGGATTTCCATCCGGGGCTTGCCCTCGTCGTTGACGCCCTTCTCGATGATCTTGAGATCGGCATGGCCGCCCGAAGCGACTCGTTGGAAAATGGGATGATCGTTCGCCACCGCCAGGCTGTCGGGCGGACCGCCGAACAGCCCCCCGCCTCCCCCTCCGCCGGAAAGGACGAAGCGGGCGATGCGATAGGCCATCGTCGCCTTGCCGATGCCCCGGGGCCCGGTGAGCAGCCAGGCATGGGCCAGCCGGCCCGAACCCCAGGCGTCAAGGAAGGCGCGCTCGGCTGCCGCCTGACCGACCATGGTGGCGTTGGCGCGCGGTTCAGGCGACAGGCCACTCATTTTGTCAACCCCAGCCGGATTGACGCCACTTTCCAGATCGCCCAGGCGGTGGTCTCGATATCGCCCGAGGAATCGATCAGGGCGCAGCGCGCCGGCTCGGCCTCGGCGATGGCGCGAAAGCCTTGGCGCAACCTTTCGTGAAAATCCCGCCCCATCCGCTCATAGCGATCCTCGGCGCCGCCACGTTTGCCGGCGCGCTCCAGGCCGAGTTCGACCGGCACGTCGAGAATGAGGGTGAGGTCGGGCCAGAAATTCTCGTTGGCCAGCCGATGCAGCCGGCGGATGTCCTCGACCGGCAGACCGTGGCCGTGGCCCTGATAGGCCAAGGTGGAATCGGCGTAGCGGTCGCTGATCACCCAGCGCCCTTGGCTGAGAGCTGGCCAGACGGTGACCGCCAGATGGCTGCGCCTTGCCGCCGTGTGCAATAGCGCCTCGGTCATCGCGTCCCAGCGGCCGGTCTCGCCCAAAACCAGAAGGGCGCGAATCTGCTCGGCGCCCGGCGAGCCGCCGGGCTCGCGGGTCAGGATCGCTTCGATCCCCTGCCCGTTCAGCTTCTCGGCCAAGAGGCGGATTTGAGTCGATTTGCCGCTTCCCTCGCCGCCCTCGAACGAGATGAAGCGCCCCCGGTTGCCGCCGTTCTGGGCCTGGCCCATCAGCCGTTCGGGCCCCAGAGGATGTATTTCACCGCCGCCGACAAGCGGCCCATGAATCCCAGCCGCTCGACATCGGCGCCGGCCTCCAGCGGCAGTTCGAGGGGGGGCATGTCGGGCGCGGTGACGATCAGCTTGCCCAAGACCGTGCCCTTGCGGATCGGCGCCGGGGCGGGCGCGTTGAATTGCGCCGCCACCTTGAGGCCGCGCCTGGCCTTGCGCGGGATGGTGATCTCCATCGTCTGGCGGATATGCGCCGGCACCATCGCCTGCTGGCCCAACCAAACGGGAATTTCGGTGACCATGTCGCCGGCGTTGAACATGGCGACGTTCTCGAATTCGCGGAAGCCCCAATCGAGCAGGCGTTCGGCCTCCTCGGCGCGCTCCTTCATGCTCGACAGCCCGTTAACCACCAGGACCAGGCGCCGGTTGTCGCGCTGGCCGGAAATGGTGATGCCGTAGCCGGCCGCCTCGGTATGGCCGGTTTTCAGGCCGTCAACGCCCATATTCTTGCCCAAGAGCAGGTTGCGGTTGGGCTGGCTAATGCCGCTGTAGGTGAACTGAGTCTCGCCGTAATAGCGGTAGAATTCGGGGAAATCGCGGATGGTGCGCAAGGCCAGCCACGCCAAATCGCGCGCCGTGGTCAGATGCTCGGGATCGGGCCAGCCGGTCGAATTGCGGAAGATGGTGTTCTTGAGGCCGATCTCCTTGCCGCGCCGGGTCATCTCGTCGGCGAAGCTGGCCTCGCTGGCCGCCAGGCCTTCGGCGACCACGATGCAGGCGTCGTTGCCCGACTGGACGATGATGCCGCGCAAGAGGTCTTCCACCCGCACCCGGTCGCCCACCTTGACGAACATTTTCGAGCCGCCCATCCGCCAGGCCTTCTCGCTCACCGCCAGCGTGTCGTCGAGCGACAGGCTGCCCTCCTTCAGGCGCTGGAAGACCATGTAGATGGTCATCATCTTGCTCATCGACGAGGGCGGCATCAACTCGTCGGCATTCTTCTCCATCAGCACGGTTCCGGTGCGGTAATCGATCAGCAGCGCCTGTTTGGCGTTGCTGTCGATCGCCTGGGCCGGCGGGACAAACCCAAGGCTCGCCAACACCAGCGAGACGGCCAACAGAAGCTTACGCATCATGAGAGGCGATCCATGAAAGAGGGCCATGAAAAAGGGACTCAATCGACAACCGTGCGCGCGTCGGGATAGCCCGAGCGCAGCACCAGATCGAGGACGCGGTCGGCCTCTTCAACAGACGCCAAGGGGCCGATGCGGACACGGAACAGTTCCTGCTGCCCCACCATCACCGAAGTCACTTTGGCCGGGCCGATCGGTGACACACCGGCGCGCACCCGGTTGGCGTTGTCGAAGCGGGCGTAGGCGCCGGCCTGGACGAACAGGTTCGAGGGCTTGACCGCTTCCATCTGCACGGTCTGGGTCTTGAGGTCGGCCGGCACGGTGGCGTGGTTGTTGTTCGTCGGACGGCTGGGCGCGCTGGCCGAAACGGGCGTCACCTGGCGGTTGCCGGAACCGGGATTGGATTTGCTGCCTTGGGGCGCCGGCAGGCTTTCCGCCTGCACGCTCTCGCGTGGTGCGCTCGCCACCTTGGTTTCGTCGGGCAAGGCTTGGCCCTTCAGCTCGGCCGCCAGCTTGCGGCTTTCCTCGGCCAGGATCTGGACGCGGACCTTGGCGGTGCCCTGGCGATCGATGCCGAGAAGCTGGGCGGAACGGCGCGACAGATCGATGATGCGCCCGTTGGCGTAAGGCCCGCGATCGTTGATCCGCACCACCAGGGCACGACCGTTTTCGAGATTGGTGACGCGGACCAGACTGGGCATCGGCAGCGTGCGATGGGCGGCAGTGACGTCGTTCATGTCGTATGACTCGCCGTTCGCGGTGTTCTTGCCGTGGAAGCCCGGCCCGTACCAAGAGGCGATGCCGGTCTCGTCGTAATCGTAATCCTCGGCCGGATAGTACCAGACGCCATTGATCTGATAGGCGTTGCCGACCTTGTAGGTGGTCGAGGGTTTGGCGGCGGGCGAAGCGTCGGGCAGTTGCTTGGCGGCATGGATGACAAGCTTCGATTCCGCACAGGCCGACAGCCCAAGCGCCAGCGCCGCCAGCGCCAATCCGCGTGCCGTTCCGGAAATCCTCGATGCCACCATCCTTGGTAGGTTCAAACCCGTCGTCCTAAGCAGATATGGTAGTTTACTTGGCGCCGATGCGATCGGCAAGAGAGCCGGCGGCCAAGGCGAAGAAATGGGAGCGGTTCCATTTCATGATGATCCGGTAATTGTCATTGACCAGGAAAGCCGCCCCCCCCGGCCCTTCGGGCAGGACCAGCGAGGCGTTCAGATCCTTGCCGGCGACCGGCTTGCCGTTTTGCAGGGTAATGCCCCGCTTGGCCCAGGCGCTCATCGGCAGCTTGGTCTCCAAATCGGTCTTGGCCTCGGCGAAGCCCTCGGCCGGCAGGCGAACCTCGCGGCCCCAATTCTCCTCGGCCCGCCAGCCCGATTTCGAAAGGTAATTGGCGGCCGAGGCAAGGGCGTCGGCGGTCGAGCCCCAAAGGTCGCGCTTGCCATCGCCATCCCAATCCTCGGCGTAGCGCAGGAAGCTTGACGGCATGAACTGCACCTGACCCATCGCTCCGGCCCAGGAGCCGATCATGGTCTTGGGCGTCACATGGCCGCCATCGAGGATGCGCAGCGCATCGAGCAGCTCGCCCTTGAAGAAGGCCGAGCGCCGTCCGTCATAGGCCAAGGTCGCCAGAGCCGGCACGACGCGAAACCCGCCGGTGACGCGGCCGAAATCGGTCTCGATGCCCCACAGCGCCACCACGAAGCGGGCCGGCACGCCGTACTTCTTGGCCACGGCATCGAGGAGCGCCTTGTGCTCCTTGTATTTGAGGCGCCCCTTCTCGACCCGAGAGCCGGGCGCCACCCGGTCCATGTATTGGCGGTAGGTGAGCTTGAATTCCGGCTGCGCCCGGTCGAGTTCGAGAACCCGGGGAATGGGCTTCACGTCCGAAAGCGCCGCCTCGATGGTCGGCTGCCCGATGCCCTTGGCGCGCGCCTCCTCGCGCAAGGCGGCCAGCCAGGCCAGGAATTCCGGCTTGGGTGGCTCCTCCTCGGGGCCTTCGGCCTTGGCCGGCGGCGGAGACGGCTCGGCCGCCGGGGCCGGGGCCGGCACCGCGGGGGGCGGCTTCTCGACCTCGGCCACATCCGAAGTGCAGGCCGCCGCCAGGAGGACCGCCACCAGACCGAAGCGCCAGAATCCCGTCACGCCCATAACGCCGTCAACCTCTTAAGCTTCGACATCTTGTGGCACAAACCGACCCCACCCTCAAGGGGCGGGAAAGACCGCGTCGGTCCGGCCCATCGAATAATAGCTGATCAGCCCCAGCCATTCATGCACCGGCCCCAGGATCGAGACCAGCCCTCCGCCGACATCGAAACGCGGCGACCAATCGCCCTGGCCGTCGGTCTGATAATCGACCGGATAGGCGATCACCGTCCAGCCCGCCTGGCGGAAACAGCCGACCGCCCGGGGCATATGGAAGGCCGAGGTGATGAGGACCCAATTCTCGCCCGCCTTCGGGGCCGCCAGATCTTTGGTGAAGGCGGCGTTCTCGAACGTGTTGCGCGAGCGGTCCTCGAAGAGCACCCGGGCGGTGGGAAAGCCGATCTCGTCCAAAAGACGGCGCAGCGCGGCGGCCTCCTTGGCCTCGGGATAAAGCGGGCTTCCGGCCCCCCCCGAGAAGACCAGCTTGGCCTCGGGGTACCGGTGTGCCAGTTCGAGGAAGGCGGTGAGCCGGTCGGCCGATCCGCCCAGCGCCACCTGGTCGCGGCGGCGCGAAAGCTCGGGATCGACGAAGCCGCCCAAGAGGACGATGCCATCGAGGCGCGCCGGCAAGGCGCGAGCCATCGGGAAGCGGTCTTCGAGGGGCGCCACCAGCCATTTGCCGATCGGCAGCACCGCCAGAACCGCCATCACGCCCAGCACGAAGCCGATGATCACAATGGCCGGGCGCTGGCGGCGAAGGATCAGCAGCCCCAGCCCCAGGAGGAGCAGGAAAAAAAGAAGGTTGCCGGGTTGAACCAGCAACCAGAGGATTTTCGAGAGAACGTGGCTCATCGCCGGCGGTTTGGTGATGCCGGCCCGGGCCGACTGATCTTGGGCCGCCGGCTTTCAGACCGGCGGAAACTCGAAAGCGCGATCAGCCCTTGTCGGAGGGCGGCGGCGCGCTGGTGGTGGTGGGCGCCGAAACGGCCTTCACATGGCCGGGGCAATCGGCCAGAGCCGTGCCGGCGATGGAGAGGACGAAGGCTGCGACAAGAGCAGATGCCAGAAGCTTCATGAGTCCCTCCTTACGGAAAACGGGATAAGGGATCATATAGCATGCCGGGCGGTTCCGACAAGATGGAGCCCCGCCGATTTGTCGCCCAAGCCGGCGGCGCCCGCCCGTGCTCGATCGGAGCCAGATTGGGCCCGGAATCGACCGTTCAGGCGTCGATGCGAGCCCGATCGGCGCCGCTTTGACTCAGGTAACTACTTGATTTTACAAAAAATACACCAATTTTCGGGCATTTTATTTAGCATTTTTACCCATAGCGCGATGATTTCACAGGCGGATTTTGAGTCATTTGCAAATCGCTCGCAAAACCCACCAAAAAAGCCACTCCGAGGGCCAAAAAAACGACCAAACGATTGATTTTTAATATGTATTACGCCGCTATTGCCAATAGCGACCCGAAATAAGTTTCCTATTTGTACAGATATTTGGTTTTTTGTCAAGTAAAATATCGTGATGTTCGCTTTTGTCAAACGTGGCCGCCCGGCGACCCGCCCACGGTCCCTCGCCCACGGCCCGAGAAGCCCCAGCCTCCTTCCGCAGCACGGCCTGCACTTTTTTCTTCGCGCTCTGTATCCCCGCCTTGCCGCTTGCTATTCTGCCGCCCGCCCAAGGATGGATGGGTGGCCGAGCGGTTGAAGGCACCGGTCTTGAAAACCGGCAGGGGTGCAAGCTCCTCGTGGGTTCGAATCCCACCCCATCCGCCAACAACCAAGGTCCCCCTTAGGGGCCCTTGGTTGTTGGCGCAGGGCGTGGCGTGGACGGAACCACCGGTTCGGCGAGCCGGCAAGAGCCGGCGAGCGACGCCGACGCGCAAGCGAGGCGGTCCGAGGGTCCGTAGGCCCGAGGATGAAAAATCCGCCTTGGGCGGATTTTCACCATCCCACCCCATCCGCCATCGACCAGGGTGTCCGGCCCGGAGACATGGGTAACGGACTGTACCTAAGACATGGGTGACACCCCTTTGCCGAAGGGGTTGCGAAGGGCGGGCATAGGCCTTCGGTCGAGACCAAGGCATCCAAGATTCCAATCAAGAAACGCCGCTCATCCGCTTTGATTCGGTGCAATCAATGCTTACACTTCGAACAAAGCTTCGGAGGGTCAAAATGGCCAGCATCACGATTCGCAATCTCGCCGCAGCCATCCGGGCCCGCGTAGCGCCTCTTGACGGCATCGATCTTGTCTTGGCGGCGCGTGAACCGATGCGCGAGCCGCACGCATGTTTCGTGACGGCCGCCTTCGGCGACCTCCTCAGCATGAGGAAAGCGAGAATTTAGGTTCATCCTCCGCCCGAGGAGGACCGCAGGTCCGGCGTGAAGGGTGGGGAACGTTGGGAGAAGTCCCCACAGCCGCTCGCCAAAACGACAAGCCAACCACGAAGACACAAAGACACGAAGATCCCGCATCTTGGTGCCTTGGTGTCTTGGTGGTTCCGTCTTTCCTGAACATCATCGGCGCTAGCTGGTGTGTTAGGCCGGTTGCGGAAATAGTCTCGATGCCCGTCCTCTATCGCGGCGGCGGGGGAAGGTCGGCCAGATGCGCGGTGGCATCGTGGTACTGAACGACATGGTTGGGCTGGGCGTAGAATTCCGTCACCGCCTCGATGTAGGCCGGCGGATCGGCATAGTGATGCCAAATCTTCAAGGGGCCGAAGAAGCTTTTCTGCCATTGGGGGCGGAAGTTCCAATTGCAGGGCAGCACGAAGGGATTGACGCCCGTCCGTTCGAGGGCGGCGGCAAAGCTGCCCTGATCGTTCGCCGGCATGATTTTGACCTCGCCGCCCTGGGTGTAGAGGATGCTGGCATCCAGGCTTTGCGCGCCATCCTTCCAGGCGTCGAACAGGGGCTCGGCCGCCCGGGTGAAAAAGATCACTCCGGTGTTGTATTCGATCTCGTCGCCGCGAAAAATCTTGTGATAGCGGCGCGCCCAGGGGTTTTCGCAAATCGAAAGCGCGACGCCGTATCGGGCCGCCTTTTCGAAGCCGAAATCCAAGCGCCCCAACACCACCGTGTCGGCATCGAGATAAAGCGTTTCCTCGAAGGGCGAGCGATCGAACATGCGCGCCTTTTCCAGAAGCGCGTGCGGGCCGGGGGCGGCGCCGTCGATTTCGATGATCCGATGCGAAAGTTCCGGATGATGGCGCGCGGTCGAGCGCAGCAGCCGATCCAGGGGCAGCTTGCCCTTGTCGCCCCAAACGATCGTGATGATCCCACGCGTCATCCGTTCACCTTCCTGCTTGGGCGTTCATTACGCCGCCCGTTCCAGACCAGACCCTGCCTTCTTGGGAGTATTGGCCCCGCCCCCCGTGGCTTGGCAAGAAAATCATCGCCTGCGGGATGGCGCGGGCTTGGCCGCGCCGCCAGCCATTCGCCCCTTTAGCCGGCGGCGGATTCGGCCGACACCGGCCGGGACTCGATCTCGACGCGATCGGGAAAGTCGAGATGGAACACCGCGCCCGCACCGTCGGGGGCGGGCGTGGCCCAGATGCGTCCGTGATGGCGTTCCATGATGCGCCGGCAGATGGCCAGCCCGACGCCGGTGCCGGGATAGGCCTGGCTGGCATGCAGGCGCTTGAAGATGACGAAAATCTGCTCGGCATATTGCGGATCAATGCCGATGCCGTTGTCGCGGAAGGTGAGATGCCAGCGATCGGCCTCGTGGAAGGCGGCGATCTCCAGGCGCGGGAACTGATCCTTGCGGCGGAATTTCAGCGCGTTGCCGACCAGATTCTGGAAGAGCTGGTAGAGCTGGATCTTCACCCCCATGACGCGGGGCAAGGGCTGGGCGGCGATCGCCGCATAGGCCTGCTCGATCGCCGGCCCCAGATCCTGGCGCACCTCGTCGAGAACCTCGTTGAGGTCGATCGGCTCGAAGGGCTGGTCGTCGTTGGAGACCCGCGCGTAAGTGAGCAGGTCGGAGACCAGGCTGTCCATTCGCTTGGCGGCGGCGACGATGAAATCGAGAAATTCGCGCACTTCTCCCTGGACCTCGGCACCCAGCCGTCGCCCAAGCAACTGCGAGTAGCTCACCAAGGTGCGCACCGGCTCGCGCAGATCGTGGGAGGCGACATAGGCGAAGCGCTCCAACTCGGTGTTGGAGGTGGCCAGACGCTCGAGCGAGGCGTGCAACTGCTTTTCCACCGCCTTGCGGTCGGTGATGTCGCGCAGGAAGCAGAAAATGCGGCCGCCCATGACATCGGCATAGGAGACGCGCGATTCGACATCCCAAAGCGCGCCCGACTTCGTCCGATGCTGCGTTTCAAAATGCTCGCTGCCTTTGGCGCGGATCGCCTGGATATGGGCGGCGGTGTCAGCGGGACTTTCGATCGTGTTCAATTCGTAGACCGGCTTGCCCAGCAATTCCTGGCGGGAATAGCCGGAGCGCCGAACATAAGCGTCGTTGACGCCGACGATGCGGCCATCGAGGTCGAGCATCCAAAAGCCGTCGGCCGAAGTTTCGATGACGGCGCGGTAAAGCTCGGCGCTTTGCCGGATCGCCCGCTGTTCGCGAATCCGCGACCGAACATGGATCGCCAGGCCGAAGACGATCACCAGGGCCAGGGCCAGCAAGAGGGCGCGAATGATGCGCACGTTTTGCCGCGCCGCCCAATCGTTCTCCAGCCAATCCTTGAAAAGGAACCCCTCGAGAGAAAAATCGGGCGCCGTCATGCCAAGCCCGACGAAGGTTTCGGCGATGTGCCGCCAGCGGTACGGATTCATGTGGCCGATCTCGACCAGATCGGCGTTGATGAGCCCGGCCATCGCCTTAGCTTCGTAGAGCAGATGGTCGCGGGTCCGCACCTGGCTGTAATGGGCGAGCACCAGATCGACGATTTCCTGGGGATTCTGCAGCGTGTAATGCCAGCCGCGCAGGCTGGCGCGCAGGAACGCCCGAACCCGATCGAGATCGCCTTTGACCTCGGCTTCGCTGGTGACCAGGATGTCGCCATAGAAATCGATGCCGTAGGTCGAGGGCCGGATGATCGCCGGCGCCACGCCCAGCCGCTCCATCAGATAGGGTTCGTTGGTCAAATAGGCGGTGCGCGCATCGACCTTGCCGTCAATCAGTTCGTCGAGCGCGGCGCTGATCGGGACCGACTGGAACGAGGCCATCGAAAGCCCCTCGTTGCGCAGCATGGCCAGGATTTCCGGGCTGCTGTCGCGGGCGATCATCACCTTGCGCCCGGCCAGATCGGAGGGGGTCGCGATTCCCGAATCCTTGCGGGCCAGGGCAATGGTCGGCGAATGCTGGAAGACCGAGGCCAGGGCCACGACCTTCTTCCCCGCCAGACGGTCGAGCAGGACATTGGGGCTGCTGACTCCGAAGGTCGCCCGGCCGGCCATCACCTCCTCGACCGAATAATAGCTCGCGCCGCCCTCGCGCAGCGTGACGCTCAGCCCCTCCTCCTCGTAGAATCCTTTGTGAAGAGCGGCGTAATACCCGGCAAATTGAAAGCCGTGATACCATTTGAGTTGCAGCACCACCCGCTCGTGGTGGGGTTGGGGCGGGGCCGCGCGTTCCGATGGGGCTGTCCAAGCCGGCGCCGCCGGCCACAGGGCCAAGAGGAAGACCAGAAGGATGGCGCGCTTGTTGCTCGCGGCCATGTTCGCGTCGCTCCCGGTTGAGAGATTCTCGTTGTCGTTGAAGGTGATTTTCCGCCGGTTTTGTTCGCCTTGGCAAGCCCTTTCCGGGCCGACGTCAGAATTTGTCGTTGTTTTTCTTTTACTTATCTAACGGGTGACAATCCCTCTGGCTTGGCCTTACCCAGCCGAAGGACGCGCCGGATCATTAACGAACATCATTCGTTATTGACAGACTCCCCCCGCTTCTGCAAAGGTTAACAGAGACCCGCGATCAAGACGGGCATCCGACCCTGGGAGCGAGCGCCAGCATGAAAATCGAGGAACGCTTTACCGTCGCCGCGCCGCCCGACCGTGTTTGGGCGGTGATCACCGATCCGGTGAAGATGATGCCCTGCATTCCGGGCTGCGAGGCGATCGAGGTCGTGAGCCCCACCCAATACAAGGCCAAGGTGGTGGTGAAGGTGGGGCCGATCACCGCGCGCTTTTCCTTCGACGTCGAAATCACCGAACAGGTCCATCCTTCGCATATCCTGTCGGTGACGCGGGGCGAGGAAGGCTCGCGCGCCAGTCTGGTGACCACCAACAACGAATTGCGCCTGACGCCGCAGGCTGACGGACGGACGGAAATCTACTACAGTTCGGAAATCTCGGTGACCGGCCGGCTGGCCAAGTTCGGCTTGAGCATCATGAAAAAGAAAGCGAAGGCGATGGGCGAGGATTTCGCCAACACCTTCCGCGATCTGGTCGAGAAAGGTGAATTGAGCCATGATGGAACCCAGCTTTCACCAGCCGCGAACGCTTGACGCGGCCCTGAAGCTTCTCGCCAGTCACGAGGACGCCCGCCCGCTGGCCGGCGGCGCCACCCTGGTGGCGATGATGAATGCCGGGCTGGCCGAACCGCCGGTGCTGGTGAGCCTGCGCCACATCAAGGAACTGAAAGCCGTGAAGGCCCTGCCCGATGGCGGGCTGCGGCTGGGCGCCATGATCCTGCACCGCGAGCTGGCAAGCGAAAAGCGCCTGAAAGGCGGCTTTGCGGTGCTGCGCGAAGCGGCCGGCCAGGTCGCCGTGCCGCCGGTGCGCAACATGGGCACGCTGGGCGGCGCCACCGCCTTCGCCGATCCGGCCGCCGATTATCCCCCCGCCCTGGCGGCCTTGGGCGCCCGCATCGAGGCGGCGAGCACCAAGGGCAGGCGCAGCATCGCCGCCGACGAATTCTTCCTTGATTGGTACGCTCAGGCCTTGGAGCCGGGCGAGATGATCGCCGCCATCACCCTGCCCGCTTGGCCCAAGAACGCGGTCGGCGTTTACGAGAAACTGGCCAAGGTAACCGGCGACCTCGCCATCGTCTCCATCGCGCTGGTTCTGGCCCAGGACAAGGGCGTGGTCACCCATCTGGGTGTCGCGGTGGGCGGATGCGGTCCCAAGCCGGTCACCGCCCCCGAGGCCGCCCGGGCGATGATCGGCAAGCCAATCGACGACGCGGCGATCGCTCGCCTGGGCCAGGCCCTGGCCGAGGCCGCCGATCCGGTCGATGACGTGCGGGCCAGCGCCGATTACCGCCGTCTGGTTCTGCCGCGCATGTTGGCCAAGGCTTTTGTTCGCGCCAGCCTGCCGGCCAAGGAGCGCCGCTGATGAGAAGGACCAAACAAGCCAGCCCGCTGATCACCTTGTCGATTAACGGCAACGACCACATGGCGGTGGTGAAGCCCTTTACCACCCTTCTGCAGGTGCTGCGCGACCAATTGGGGCTGACCGGCGCCAAATGCGGCTGCAACCAGGGCGTCTGCGGCGCCTGCACGGTGCTGATCGACGGCAAGCCGGCCCGCGCCTGCCTGTCGCTGGCCGCCAATTGCACCGGCCGCCAAATCGTCACCATCGAGGGCGTCGGCTCGGTCGCCCAGCCCAGCCGGGTCCAGCAGGCCTTCATCGATGCCGGCGCCGTGCAATGCGGCTTCTGCACGCCGGGCATGGTGCTGTCCTCGGAATCGCTGCTGGCCGAGAATCCGAAACCCAGCGTCGCCGAGATCCGCACCGCGCTGTCGGGCAATCTCTGCCGCTGCACCGGCTACAAGCGGATCATCGAAGCGGTTCGGCTGGCCAGCAAAGCGGAGGCCCAGCCATGACCGTTCACACCCCGATCGTCGGCACCAGCGTTCCCAAGCGCGACGCCAAGGAAAAGGTGCTGGGCCAGGCCCGCTACATCGCCGACATGACCCGGCCGGGCATGCTGCACGGCGCCATCTTGCAAAGCCATGTCGCCCACGCCCGCATCCTGGGCTACGACGTCTCCGAGGCCCTGAAGGTGCCGGGCGTGCACGCCGTGCTGACCGGCGACGATGTCGGCGATTTCCGCATGGGCGCCTTCGTCAAGGACGAAACCGCCATCGCCAAGGAGAAGATCCTCTATCTGGGCGAACCGGTGGCGGCGGTGGCCGCCGACGACGAGGAAACCGCCCGCTACGCCGCCCGCCTGATCAAGGTCGCGGTCGAGGAATTGCCGGGCGTCTTTTCCCCCGAGGAGGCGCTGGCGCCCGGCGCCCCCATCCTGCACGAGAAGCTGGAGAGCTATTTCAAGGTCTTCCCGGCCGTCTGCGGCGGCAATCTGTTGAGCCAGACCGAGATCACCGAGGGCGATGTCGCCAAGGCCTGGGCCGAATGCGACATCATCGTCGAGGGCGAGTACGAGACCCAACCGCAATACCATCTGTCGATGGAGCCTTGCGGCGCGCTGTCGGAAATCGATGTCGATGGCCGGATCACCCTGTGGTCGGCCAACCAATCGGTGTTTCGCGTCCAGGCCAATGTCTGCGAATCGCTGGGTCTGCCGATGTCGCGCCTGCGCTGCCTGACGCCCAAGGTGGGCGCCGGTTTCGGCAACAAGATGGAGCCGCACATCCAGCCGATCTGCGTAGCGCTGACCATGAAGACCGGGCGGCCGGTGAAGATGATCCTCAACCGCGCCGAGGATATGGAGACCGTGCGTGCCCGCCATCCCTTCAAGGTCAAGATGAAGACCGGCGCCAAGAAGGACGGCACCTTGGTGGCGCGCGAGGTCGAGGCGCTGCTCGATGGCGGCGCCTTCGGCGACGACAGCCCCGGCGTCTTGGGCTACAGCCTGTTGATGGCGCGCGGCCCCTACCGCATTCCCAACGCCCGCTGCTTCGGCCGGGTCGCCTACACCAACAAGATGCGCTTCGGCGCCTTCCGGGGCTTCGGCAATCCGCAAGTGAGCCTGGCCGGCGAAACCCAGATCGACCAGATCGCCGACAAGCTCGGCATCGACCACTTCGAGATTCGCCTGAAGAACGCGCTCAAGGACGGCGAACGCTGGTTCGGCGGCCAGCTCCTGAAATCGAACGGCCTGATCGAATGCATCGAGAAGGCCCGCGCCGCCAGCGAATCGGTCAAGCACCTGAAGAGCCAGGCGGCCAAGGGCAAGCTGCGCGGTCGCGGCATCGCGGTAGGCGGCCACATCTCGGGTCTGTTGGCGACCGGCGCCATCGTGCGCCTTCTCGAAGACGGCACGGCGGTCTTGAACACCGGCGCCGTCGATATCGGCCAGGGTTCCGACACCGTGCTCACCCAGCTTTGCGCCGAAACGCTAAGGCTGCCGCTCGACAAGGTGGCGCTGGCCAGCCCCGACACCGACGGCTCGCCCTACAACTGGGGCACCACGGCCAGCCGCGTCACCTACACCACCGGCCGCGCCGTGGTGGCGGCGTCCAAGGACGTCGAACGCCAGATCAAGGACCATGCCGCGGCGATGCTTAACACCACGCCCGACCAGTTGGAGCTGCGCGACGGCGGTTTCGTTGGCATCAAGGGATCGAACACCCAGTTGCCCTATCTGGCGGTTTCGGCGCGCGCCCATTGGGGCGTCGGCGGGCCGATCGTCGGCACCAACACGCTGGTCTTCGACACGCCCACCATCGATCCCAAGCACGGCGCCGCCACCGGCCTGCCCTTCGGCCAGATCGGCGTCTTCAGCTTCTGCGCCATGGTCTGCGAGGTCGATATCGACGAAACCACCGGCAAGGTCGAGCCGGTGCGCGCCTGGTACGCTGCCGATGTCGGCAAGGCGATCAATCCGCGCCTGGTGGAAGTGCAGATGGAGGGCGGTTTCGTTCAAGGCATGGGCTTCGCGCTCACCGAGGAGCTGGTGTGGGAAGGGCCCCGCCTGGTCAATCCCAATCTGCGCGACTACAAGGCGCCGACCATGCTCGACGCGCCCTACGACATCCACACCCAGATCGTCGAACATCCCGAGCCGGATGGCCCCTGCGGCGCCAAGGGGGTGGGCGAGATCAGCCTGGTGCCGGTGCCGGCCGCCATCGCCAACGCCATCGCCGATGCCGCCGGCATCCACCTGACCCAATTGCCCTTCACCCCCGAGCGGGTGCTGAACGCCATGCTGGCGAAGAAATCCTAGAACCCAAGAGGAGGACGTCATGCTTGCACGCTTCTCGCGCGCGCTTCTGGTTGCCGCCGGCCTGGCCGGTCTTGGCGGAACGGCGATGGCCCAATCGGCCCCGCCGGTGAAGATCGGTTTCTCGATCGCCAAGACCGGCCTGTTCGCCGCCGCCGCGCCCTCGCAACTCACCGCCTACGAGCTGTGGCGCGATCAGGTCAACGCCAAAGGCGGGCTCGATGTCGGCGGCACCAAGCGCCGGATCGAGTTCGTGCAGTATGACGACCAGTCGGACCCCTCGCAGGCGGTGCGCATCTACGAGAAGCTGGCGAACGACGACAAGGTCGATCTCCTGCTGGCGCCCTGGGGGACGCCCCATCACTTCGCGCTCGCCGGCGTGCTCGAACGCCTGAAATTCCCGATGGTCGGCAATTCGGCGGCCTCGTCGCAATTGCGCGACATCAAGCCCGGCTACATCTGGTTCCCCACTTCGGCCATTCCCGATCGCATGGCGACCGAGCTGGCGACCATGATGAAGGGCCAGGGCGTGAAGACCGCCGCGGTGACCGGCGTCCAGCTTCCCTTCTCGATCGAGATCCGCAAATTCCTGATGCCGGCCTTGGAAAAGGCGGGGATCAAAGTGGTGGTGTCGCAGGAATATCCGCCCGACGCCAAGGATCTGACGGCGGTGCTGACCCAGGTGCGCAACGCCAAGCCCGACGCCATCCTGTCGCTCTCCTATCCCAACGATTCGGTCGGCTTCATGACCCAGGCGAAGGAGCTGGGCGTTTCGGCGCCCTTCCAGTTCGTGCTGGTCGGCCCCACCATCGACTTCTTCCCCAAGATGTTCGGCCCCGCCGCCGACGGCCTGATCACCATCGGCCATTGGAGCCCGCACCAGAAGGCCTGGCCGCGCGCCAAGCCCTTCTTCGACGCCTATGTCGCCAAGTTCAACGCGAGGCCCGATTATCTCGACACCGCGCTGGCCTATATGTCGTGCGAGATTCTCGAACAGGCGGTGGCAAAATCTGGGCTGGACCGCGAGAAGCTGCGCGCCGCCATCGCCGGGGGCACCTTTGACACCATCAACGGCCCGGTGAAGTTCGACGGCGTGCAGAACGCCATCACCCCCACCGCCTTCTTGCAAATCCAGAAGGGCGAGTTCCATCTGGTGTGGCCGAAGACCGTGGCGACCAGCGACTTCCAGCCGCGTAAGTAACGACGAGTCCGCCGGGCGGGGCCGAACGTGTCGAGCCTCCTTTCGGGCCAGTTGCTCTTTGCGGCGCTGGCCACCGGCGGGCTTTACGCCCTGGTCGCCTTCGGGCTCAACCTGATCTATGGCACGCTTCGCCTCTTGAACGTCGCCCATGGCGAGATCGTCATGCTGGGCGCCTACGCCGCCTATTGGGCAATGACCATGATGGGCGGCGCTCCTTTGTTCGCTTTGCCCTTGGCCGCCCTGCTGCTGGGCGCTTTCGGCTTCGCCCTTTATGGCGGGCTCTTCCGCCTGGCCCTGTCGCGCCCGGCGCTGATGAAGCGGATCGAGGGCAATTCTCTGCTCTTGTTCTTCGGCGTCTCGATCATCTTGCAAAACGCGGTGTCGCTGGTCTTCTCGGCCAGCCCGCGCGCCAACAAGGCCGATGACGCCTTGATCGCCTTTGCCGACATCCAAACCTCGCAAAGCCGACTGATGGCGGTGGCCATCACCTTCCTGGTCTGCCTCAGTCTGGCGATTGCGCTGAAGACGAGCTGGGCCGGCCGCGCGGTGCGGGCGATGATCCAGAATCGCGACGCCGCCGCGATCGTCGGGATTCCGCTCGACCGCCTTCAGGCCTGGAGCTTCGCCATCGGCTTCGCGGTCGCCGGACTGGCCGGCGCGCTGGTCAGCCTGTTCGAGCAAATCTCGCCCTTCATGGGCTTCCCCTACACGGTGGCCGCCTTCGTCGTCATCATTCTGGGCGGCCTTGGCAATCTGGCCGGCAGCCTGGCCGCCGGATTGCTGTTGGGCGTGGTGGAAACCTTCGGGGTGGCGGCGACGTCGGCCAATTGGCGTTCGATCCTGGTTTGGGGGATTTTCATTCTGGTGATGCTGCTGAAGCCCCAGGGCCTGTTTGGGGGATCGCGCCGATGATCCGACGAACGGCCTGGATGTGGGTCGGATTGGCCTTGGCGATGGCGGCGCTGCCCCAATTGGGCGGCGATTACCTGATCGGGCTTGGCATCACGCTTCTCATGTGGATCGCGCTGGCGGAAAGCTGGATCGTGCTGTCGGGAATGACCGGCTATGTCTCGTTCGGCCATGCGGTGTTCTATGGGCTGGGCGCCTATGTGATGGTGGTGTGCTGGAACAATCTGCCCGGCTGGGCGGGTTTTCTCGGCGCCGGACTGGCCGCCGGGCTGTTCGCACTGGCCATCGGCTATCCGGTGCTGAGGGTGCGCGGCCCCTATTTCGTCATCCTCACCTATGGCCTGGCCGAGTTGGTGAAGTTCCTGATCATCAACACCGAGGCCGCGCTGGGCAAGTTCGGTCGCCTGGTGTTCGGCGCGCCGCCGCTGGCCACCCTCTATTACCTGATGCTGGGCCTGGCCACCTTGGCGGTGCTGATCGCCTGGACGGTACGCCGCTCGCGCCTGGGGCTGGGGCTGGCCGCCATCCGCGAGGACGAAACGGCGGCCGAGAACGCCGGCGTGCCGGTGGCCCGCTTGAAGCTGATCGCCTTTGCCCTGTCGGCGGCGATTCCCGGCATGGTCGGCGCGGTGATGGCGCTGCGCTCCAGCTATTTCGAGCCCTTGCAGGCTTTCAGCCCCACCGTGTCCTTCAACATCGTCGCCATGGCGGTGATCGGCGGCGGCGACGATGCGCCCGGCCCCATTCTGGGCGCCCTGTTCCTGGTGCTGCTTTCGGAATTGCTGTGGGCCCATCTGCCCGAAGTCTACATGATCATCCTGGGCCTGTTGGTGATCGGCTTCGTGCTCTTCGCTCCCGAGGGGCTGCATGGCCGTTTGCAACGCTTGAGGCGGCCATGAGCGCCGGCTTGGTCCTGGAAGGGGTGGGCAAGAATTTCGGCGGCTTGAAGGCCGTGTCGGATGTGAGCTTCGCCGTGCCCGAGGGCGCCATCGTCGGACTGATGGGCGCCAACGGTGCCGGCAAGACCACCTTGTTCGCGCTCATTGCCGGCAACGAACGCCCCAGTGAAGGCGCCATTCGCTTCGACGGTCCGCGCATCGACGGGCTTTCGCCCGATCGGGTGGTGAAAAAGGGCATCGCCCGGACCTTCCAGATCGTGCGGCCCTTTGCCGGCCTGAGCGTGCGCGACAATGTGCGCGTCGCCGCTTTGTACGGGCGCGGCGGCTTTGCCGGATCGGCCGAGGATTGGGTGGCGGCCGTGCTGGACGAAACCGGCCTGGCCGAGCAGGCCGACAAGCCGGCCCAGGCCCTGACGCTTTCCGGGCGCAAGCGCCTGGAGGTGGCGCGCGCGCTCGCCACCAGGCCCCGCCTGTTGTTGCTCGACGAGGTGCTGGCCGGCCTTACCCCCACCGAAGTGGCCGAAGCGCTGGTGATGCTGCGCGCCATCCAGGCCAAGCACGGGCTGGCGATTTTGGTGATCGAGCATGTGATGAAGGCCTTGATGCGGCTGTGCGCCACCATCGTGGTGCTGCATCACGGGCTCAAGATCGCCGAAGGGACGCCCGAGGCGATCGCCGCCGATCCCGCCGTGATCGAGGCCTATCTGGGCGAGAGCGCCGCCCATGCTTGAGATCGAGCGCCTCGAGGCCGGCTATGGCGATGTGGCGGTGCTGCACGGCATCGACCTCACGGTCGAGGCGGGCGCGGTGACCGCCCTGCTGGGATCGAACGGCGCCGGCAAGACCACGCTCATGAGCACCCTGGCCGGGCTGATCGCGCCCAGCGCCGGCCGTCTGCGCTTTGCCGGCCAGCCGATCGAACGCCTGCCCGCCAGCCGGCGCGTGGAAATGGGTTTGGTGCTGGTGCCGGAAGGGCGGATGCTGTTTCCCGATTCCTCGGTCGAGGAGAATCTGCTGCTGGGTGCCTATACCCACGCCGCGCGGCCGATGGCGCGGGCGCGGCTTAGCGAGATCTATGCCCTGTTCCCGCGTCTGGCCGAACGGCGCCGCCAACGCGCCGGCAGTCTCTCGGGCGGCGAGCAGCAGATGGCGGCCCTGGGGCGCGGCCTGATGGCGGGGCCGAAGATTCTGCTGCTCGACGAACCGTCGCTGGGGTTGGCGCCCAAGATGGCTCAATTGGTGTTCGAAACCATCGCCGCCATTCGCGCCCAGGGCATCGGCATCCTGCTGGCCGAGCAGGACGCCCACGCCGCGCTCAAGCTGGCCGACAGCGCCCTGGTGCTGGAAAACGGCCGACCGGTTCTGGCCGGCCCCGCCGCCCAATTACGCGCCAACACGCAGGTGCGGGAAAGCTATCTGGGATTGTGAGCGCCCCCTTTGCGGGGGGCGCCAAGAAAAAGGCCGGGGCGATGGGAGCGCCCCGGCCTTTCGTTATCACCAAAGCGAGCTTACTTGCGCCAAGCCAGCTTGTTGCCCCACTTCTTTTCGACCTTCGCCACCATCTCGGGATCGTCGACGGTGCGCGGGGCCTTCTCGCCCCAGAACTCGTATTCCTCGTTGCACATGGTGGCGTCGATGCCGAAGCCGGTCTGCCAGCCCTTCTCGCGCAGCGAGACCGCCGGATCGAGCCATTGGCCGGCGCGGCGCGGCAGGATGTTGACGTCGCGGTCGGCCCGCACCCGGGTGGACAGGGCCCAATGGACGCTGTCGTAATTCCAGATGTCGATGTCCTTGTCGACGACGATGACGTGCTTGTAGCGGGCGTAGGTGGCGCCCCAAACCGCGTCCATCACCTGCTGGGCGTGGCCGGGGAAGAGCTTGTCGATCTTGACGATGCACTCGTAGGTGACGTCGCAGCGCATGTCGAGCACGCCCGGCACCAGCTTGCGCACGGTGTCGAAAGCCACCGCCTGCGACGACTTGCCCACCGCCAGGGCGCTTTCCGACGGATACCATTGCTCGCGGGCGCCCAAATAGATGGGCTTCTTGCGCATGGTGACGCGCTGGACCTCGAACACCGGGTTCGAGCGCGCCTCGCCGTAATAGCCGGTGTACTCGCCGAAGCCGCCTTCGATCTTGCGGTAGTCGGGCCGCACGATGCCCTCGAAGACGAATTCGCAGGTGGCGGGAACGTGGATGTCGTTGGTCATGCACTTGACCATGTCCATCGGTTCGCCGCGCAACGCGCCCGCCAGTTGGAACTCGTCGATGTCGGGCGGCGTGCGGGTGCAGGACGCGATGAAGACGGTGGGATCGTAGCCGGTGATCACCGCCATCGGCATCACCTTGCCCATGCGCTCGTATTTCATGTAGTGCTGGCGGCCGTGGGTGTATTCCGGCGCGCCCCAGCCCAGCGTGTTGCGCGACAGCGTGCCCATGCGGTAGATGCCGGCATTGAGGACGCCGGTTTCCGGGTCCTTGGTCACCGACACCGAGAGCGTGCCGGGGAACTCGCCGCCGTCATACTGGTGCCAGGTGATGTTGCAGATCTTGTGCAGATCGATCTGCTTGCCGGTGAGCACGACCTCTTGGCAGGGCGCCTTCTTGACGACCCGCCAGGGCAGAAGCTTCTGGGTGCGCCGGCACCATTCCTCGTTGAAGTCGCTCCACTTGGCGATGCCGAGTGCCCACAGGAAGCGCCGATCGGTGCCCAAGAGATTGGTCGCCAGCGGATAGTTGGCGCCCTTGACGTTGTCGAAGATGATCGCCGGAGCGTGCTCCTGCAGACCCAAGCGGGTGATGCCGTTCACCTCCCATTTCGGATCGACCGAATCCTTGATGGTGATCACGTCCTTCTTCTTCTCGAGGAAGGCGATGAATTCCCGCATGTCGTACCATTTGCGCTGTAGCATGAAGCCCTCTCCTTTCGACAAAAGCTGATTGAATGGCGATCTCTAAACCGGGCCGATCTGGCGCTCCGGCATGTAGTGCAGCACCCGGCGTTCGGCCAGGATCACGGCTAGATAGGCCAGGATGCCAATAACGGTGAGCAAGATGATGGTGACGAAGACCATGGCCGTGTTGCCCTGGCCCTCGCCCAGCACCAAGAGATAGCCCAGCCCCTTGTTGCCGCCCACCAATTCGCCCACCACGATGCCGATCACCGCCAGGGTCGAGCCGATGCGCAGGCCGGCGAACAGGTTGGGCATCGAGGCCGGGAACTCGATCTTCCAGAAAATCTGCGCCCGGCTGGCCGAAAACGAACGCGCCAGATTGATCATCGCCGGATCGATGGTGCGCACCGAGGACAGCACGTTGATCAGCACCGGGAAGAAGACGATCAGGATCGCCACCAGAATCTTCGGATAGACGGTGTAGCCCAGCCACATGATGAAGAGCGGCGCGAAGGCCACCTTGGGGGTGATCTGCAGCGCCAGGATGTAGGGCGACAGCACGAATTCCAGCATCGGCGATAGGCCGAGCGCGTAGCCCACCACCATGCCCAGCAGGCTGCCCAGCACGAAGCCGATGATGACCTCGATCAGGGTGAGTCCGGTGTGCAGAAAGAGATTTTCCACATGCAACAGGCGGAAGAATT
Organism: Rhodospirillales bacterium; assembly: GCA_016214125.1. Classification (GTDB taxonomy): domain Bacteria; phylum Pseudomonadota; class Alphaproteobacteria; order Rhodospirillales; family WMHbin7; genus JACRPC01. Next base: position 81,228 of record JACRPC010000041.1, read on the forward strand.
CCTTAAACACCGCCGAGATCGGCGGCAGGATGTAGGGCGGAATCTTCGCCAGGGGCGGCAGCCATTCCCAGATGGCCAGGAACAGAACCAGGAATCCCAGGCTTATCCACACCTCGCGCCGGGAAAGCGCCAGGGCGATCTTCTCACCCAGGCTTGGCCCGGCGGAAGAGCGGGACGGTTGGCCGTGATCAGCGGACGAAGTCATCGCTGTACAAATCCTTCACCGGAACCTTGGATTGGATGATCTTTTCCGCGAGATAGAAGTCTTGCAGCTTGGCCAGCTTCTCGGCGTCCATCTGGCCCATCACCTTCTGATCGGAATAGACCATGCTGGTGTAAAGCGAGAGCGCCCGGGTCATTTCGGGCAGGCGCTCGGCGTTCGACGGCACCGCCTTGACGAAGTCCTGGGCGGCCTTGGCGGGATCGTCCATGACGTCCTTCATGCCGCGCAGCGTCGCTTTGACGAATTTGCGGATCATACCGGGGTTCTTGGCGATCATCTCATCGGAAGCGATGATCACCTGCGCCATCGAGGGAAAGAACTTGTCGGTGGGGAATATCTTGATCTTGGCCCCGGCCGCTTCGGCGGCGGCCAGCCAATCGGGCACGCCCACCATGGCGTCGGCCTGACGGGCGGCGAAGAATTTCCAGACGTTGGTGGGGCCGACGACCTGGATGTTGACGTCGTCCTTGGAAAGTTTGGCGGACGCCAGCGCGCCCAGGAGCGCGTAGTAATTGGTGTCCTGCAAGGCCCAGGTGGTGACGATCTTGCCTTTGAGATCGGCGGGACCGTTGATCGAGCTGTCAGCGTGCGAGGCCAAGGCGACCAGCGAATGGCCGCCCAGAAGGGCCACCGCCTTCACCGGCACGCCGTTGGGGCGCACGATGATGACGCTATCGGCGATGCCGCCGCCCAATTGGGCGTTGCCGGCGCCGACCTGCTTGGCGACATCGACGCCGCCCTTGCCGGTCTGGAAATCGACATCGAGGCCCTCGGCCTTGTAATAGCCCTTGTGCTGGGCGATCTGGAAGGGCGAGAAGGCCGGCAGCACGGCGAGCGAGGGAAAGAGGTAGGTGATCTTTTCCTGGGCGCCGGCGGCGCTGGGCAGAAGAACGGCAAGCGCCGCCAGGGTGCCAAGAAGGTTTGTGCGGGTTCGCGCCCGATTCGTCGCAACGCGTTTCATCGTGGCCTCCCATGTCCGGTGTGACTACGCATCGGCTTTCCGCTCGTCTTCCAGCGTGCCGTCGACGATGCCGAGCAAGCCCAGAAGCTCGGTCACGTACTCGCCCATGCGCGGATGGCGGCGCCGTTTGAAGGGATCGGGGCGATCGGGAATCTCGATGATCATTTCGCGGATGATGGTGCCCGGCCGGCGCGACATCACCAGCACCCGGTCCGACAGCGACACCGCTTCGGAAATGTCGTGGGTGATGAAGAGCGCGGTCTTCTTCTCTTCCCACAGCACCTGGGCCAGGTCCTTTTGCAAGACCAGCTTGGTCTGGGCATCGAGCGCCGAAAAGGGTTCGTCGAGCAGCACCACATCGGGATTCATCGCCATGGTGCGCGCCAAGGCGGCGCGCTGGCGCATGCCGCCCGAAAGCTGGTGCGGATAATGTTGGGCGAAATCGCCCAGATGGTAGCGGGCCAGAAGCTCGGTGCCGCGCTTGACGCGATCGGATTTCGAGGCGCCCTGGATTTCCTGGCCCAATTCGACGTTTTCAAGAATGTTGCGCCAGGGCAGCAGCAAATCCTTTTGCAGCATGAAGGCGACGTGCGAATTGGGCTTGGTGACCAAGTCGCCATCGACAAAGACCTGGCCGGCGGTGGGGCGATCGAGACCGGCGCCCATGTTGAGGAGCGTGCTCTTGCCGCAACCCGACGGGCCGATGATGGAGACCACCTCGCCGTCGGAAAGCGCCACCGAGACGTCGCGCACGGCGACCAGCGGCTCGCCGCGCCCCTTCTTGGTGGCGAAGGTCTTGGTGACGCCGCGAAATTCCAGGCGATAGGCTGCGCTCATGCGCCGCCCCCACGCCTCATCGCGGTCCAATCCCCTGTCGGCAGGGCAATGCTGTGGCCCATGACCTTGGACGTCTCCCGCCGGCCTTGGCGCCGGCTGTTCGCGTTTCCCCGTTCCGCCCCGCGTTTCTTGGTGGGTGCGATCGACGGAGGCTTGAGCCACCGCCAATAATGAATTATATTCACTTTTGGGCGGGCATTGTCAAGCCCTCTCACGCAAGGTCGAACGATAATTATTTCCGCCGGGGTTTTCAGGAGCCGTTTCCTCGGGCAGTATGGGGGAAAGGATCGGACGTTCCGGCCAATCAGGGAGGTTTCTATGTCGCTGCCCCTCGTCGTTGCCATCACCGGCGCCACCGGCGTCGTCTATGGCGTCGAGATGATGAAAGTGTTGAACCGGCTCAACATCGAGACGCACCTGATCTTGAGCGAATCGGCCGAGCGCAATCTGCAGATCGAGACCGAATACACCGCCGAGCAGGTGCGCGCGCTGGCCAAGGTGAACTATTCGAACAAGGACGTCGGCGCCGCGGTGGCCTCGGGCTCCTTCCTCACCATGGGCATGATCGTGGCGCCCTGCACGGTGAAGACCCTGTCGGCGATCGCCAACTCCTTCACCTTCAATTTGATCATTCGCGCCTCGGACGTGACGCTCAAGGAAAAGCGCCGCCTGGTGCTGATGGTGCGCGAAACCCCCTTGCACAAAGGCCATCTCGATCTGATGGCCCGAGCCGCCGACATCGGCGCCGTCATCCTGCCGCCGGTGCCGGCCTTCTATCACGGCCCGCAGACCATCATGGACATCGTCCATCAGAGCGTCGGCAAGGCGCTCGACCAGTTCCACATCGAGCACAATCTCTTCAAACGCTGGAAATAATCCGCCCGGCCGGCGCCGATGCGGGCCAAGGCGAAAAAAGCGCTGCTGCTGGCGCTGGGCTTTCTGTGCGTCGGGCTGGGAATCCTGGGCGCCTTTTTGCCGGTTCTTCCGACCACGCCCTTCCTGATCGTCGCGCTCTGGGCCTTTGCCCGCTCCTCGGCACGCTTCCACGCCTGGCTTTTGCACCATCCGCGATTCGGGCCCTCGCTCAGACTTTGGGAAAAGCATCGGGTGATTCCGACGCGGGTCAAGGCGATCGCCCTTCTCGGGATGGCGGCCAGCCTGATCTACGTGCTGGGATTGACCGAAACGCCGACATGGGGCTTGGTCGGCATGGGCGCCAGCATGTTGGCCGGCGCCCTTTACGTGCTTTCGAAACCAAGCGCGGTACCGAGTCCGAAGTGAATACCTTCTATTCCTGCTTGGCCAGCAGGACGCGCAATTCCTTGCGGTCGATCTTGCCTACCGTGGTGCGCGGCAATTCCTTCACCAGATAAAGCTTGGACGGCACCTTGTAGCGGGTAAGGTTGGTCTTGCAATGGGCCATCAGCTCGTCGACCGTGGCCTTGGCGCCTTCCTTCAAGACGACGTAGGCGCGAATCGCCTCGCCATAATAGGAATCGGGCACTCCGGCCGAGGCCGCTTCCTTGACCGCCGGATGGGCAAACAGAACCTCGTCGATCTCGCGCGGATAGACGTTGTAGCCGCCGACGATCGCCATGTCCTTCTTGCGGTCGCGGATGTAGAAATAGCCGTCGGCATCGAATTCGCCGATGTCGCCGGTGTAGAGCCAGCCATCGCGCAAGGCCTCGGCGGTCTCCTTCGGCCGGTTGCGGTAGCCGCTCATGATCTGCGGTCCGCGCGCCCGGATTTCTCCCAATTCCCCCTGCCCCAGCACCTTGGTGCCGGTCTCGACATCGACAATCTGCAGCTCGGTGAGCGGCAGCACCGGTCCCACCGAACCCGGCTTGTAGGGACCGCCATCGCGGATGTAGGTGAGCACCGGCCCGGCCTCGGTCTGGCCGAAACCTTCCAGGATCGGCGAGCCGACCCGCTTTTCCCATTCGCGCAGCGTATCTTCGGGCAAGGGCGCCGAGCCGGAATAGGAACAACGCAGGCTGGAGAAATCGGTCTTGTCGAAGGTTTCGTAGTTCAGAAGCCCGATGAAGATGGTGGGTCCGGCGGGCAGCCGGGTGATGCGCTCCTTCTGGATCAGCTCGAGCACCCAATCGGGCTTGTAACGCGGCATGATCACCAATCTGCCCCGGCAATAGACCGAGAGATGCAGGCAGACCGAGACCGCGAAAACATGGAAGAGCGGCATCATGCACAGCACGCTCTCGTCGTCGGGCCGGGTGGGCAGCACGGCTTCGCGCTGGCTGATGTTCACCGCCATCTGATAATGACTGATGTTGACGCCCTTGGGCAGGCCGGTGGTACCGCCGGTGTATTGCAGCGTGGCGAGGTCGGTGGGAGCGGGCAACGGCTCGGGCAGACGACGGGAGGTCGTGTCGGAACTTTGCCAAAGCCGCCGCCCGCTCGTTCCGCCGACCTTGAAGCCGTGGCGGATCTTGTATTCGGCAAGCAGCGGCTCGACCAGCGCCGCCACGTCGAAATCGTAGACGCAGGCGATGGGCGCCGCATCGGCCAGAATATGGCCCAACTCGCGGGCCGTGTAGGCGGGATTGATCGGCACCGCCTGGGCGCCGGCGGCATGGACGGCGAACATGGCGATCGGGATGTCGAGCGAATTGGCGCAGATGAGCGCCACCCGCTGGCCCCGCGCCCCCAGCCCGAGCAGCTCCTGGGCGAACTGGGCAACCCGGTCGCGGTACTGGGCGTAGGTCAGCCGATCTTCGCCCAGCACCAGAGCGGTGGCCGAGGGGCTTTTCTCGGCCGCCTCGGCCAACATGTGAACCACCGTCGGATGGACCTTGGGCAGAACCCCAAGGTCCCAGGCGGGCGCCGCCATACCCGTCGCTCCCCTTACCAGCCCGGCGGGCGCGAGATGGTGATGTGGGGCGTCACTTCTTCCTCGGTCGGCACCCAACCCACCTTGATCTTTCGGCCCAAGGGATGGATCTGGTGCGGGCCGTAGCCTTCCTTGATGTAGTCCTTCTTCTTTTTCAAGGTGGCGCGCAGCTTTTTGGTTGCCGCCAGGTCGATCTTGTAATCGAGCGCCTCGGCGTCGATCGCCTTGATCACCACGCCATAGAATTTCTTGGCGGCCTCGATGCTCAGCCACTCGTCCATCACGTCTTCCAGCACCAGTTCGGGCTCGCGGTCGAGCGCCTCGCCGAAGCCGCCGCCGCCCGAGGACGAGTAGTAGATCTTGTCGCCCTTCTTGAGTTCGACGCCCGTGGCGTACATGCCGGCGTTGAACTCCTTCTTGGTGCCTTTGTTGATGATCAGCATGCTGCCGCCGGCGTTGCCGCCGCCCGACAGGCCGAAGGGCGCGAACTTCTCGCGGTCGCCATGGATGGTCATGGTGACGTCGGTCAGCACTTCCAGTTCGCGCACCAGAGCAAAGCCGCCGCGCCGCTTGCCGTGCCCGCAGGAATCGACGCGAGCCTCGTAGGCGGTGTAGACGACCGGGAACCAGCGTTCCTCCAGCTCTTGCGGAATGGTGCGGGCGTTGCAGAAGCGCATGAAGATAAGCGACTTGCCATCCTTGAAGGTGCGGGCGTTCTCGCCGCCCACCGCGTAGGTGTACTGGACGAAGTTCTTCTTGGTGCGCGGGTTGAAACCGCCCATGCAGAGATTGGTGAGGCTCACCGCCGCCGGATAGACGCGCCAGGGTTGGACCTTGCCCAGCGGCCCGGCCAGACAGGCGATGGTGACGGCCTCCACCTTGTCGAAGGCGCCCGAGCAATAGCCGGTGGTCGGCGCCGGCTCGAGCACGTCGACGCAGGTGCCCTTCTTCGAGATGACCTCGAGATTGCGGATGATGCCGTCGTTCAAGGGGAAGAGCTGCGGGAAGCAGATCATGAAGCCCAGATAATTGCCGCCGGTCAGGGTGGCGTAGCTGCAGCCCCACGAGGCGCGCGGCTGCGGATCGGATTTCGACCAGTCGAAGCTGAGCTTGGTGCCCTTCTTGACCATCTTGCAATGGACGCGGATCGGCGGCTTGCCTTCCGCCATCACGTCCTGGTCGCCGAAATCCTCGAATTCCCAGGTGCCGTCGGGCAGGGTTTCCAGTTCGGCCAGCATCAGCCGTTCGGTGTAGTTGAACTGCTCCTCGAAGGCCTGGTGCATGGTGGCGACGCCGTAGCGCTTGCACAGATCCTTGACCCGCGAATCGATCAGCTTCGCCGCTTCGTACTGGGCTTGCAGATCGGCGCGGCGCTCGATCGAACCGCGGATGTTGATGGCGATCAGGCTGAACAGTTCCTCATCCAGCACGTCTTCCTTGAACAGGCGGATCGGCGGGATGCGGATGCCCTCGGCGTAGCAGGTGGTGGCCTCGGGGTTGAAGGTGCCGGGCATCGGCCCGCCCATATCGGCCCAGTGGATCACCGTGCAGGAGAAGGCGACGATCGCGCCTTCGTAGAAGATCGGCCGAATGAGGCGGGTGTCGTTGACGTGCGAGCCGGTCCGATAGGGATCGGAGAAGAGGAAGGTGTCGCCCGGCTTCATGGTCACGGCCGGAATCGACTTCAGCAGCTCCTTCACCGAAGGGCCGAACGAGGCGTAGTGGGCCGCCGCGTCGGTGTGGCCGTGCGCCACCAGCCGCCCGTCGAGCGTCAGGAGCGCGTTCGAGCGGTCGCGGCCCATGCCGATCACCGGATGGTAGGCGACGCGCTCGATGATGTTCGAGGCTTCGTAGCAGGCGGCGACAAAGGCGTTGCGCATCACTTCGAAGGTGATGAGGTCCATGCCGATGCCGTGGCCGGCCACCTTTTCCTTGAGGCCGGCTTCCGAGGTCGCGCTGGGCTTGCCCGACTTCTTGACTTTGCTGATCTTGTTCATGATCGACTCTCCTTCGCCTCAGCGATCGACTTGAATGATGAGATTGCCGAACTCGTCGACCCGGCAATGGGTGCCGGGCGGCAGCACGCTGGTGGTGTCGGGCTGCTCGACGATCGCCGGACCGTCGAAGCTCGACCCCACCGGCAGACGGCCGCGCTCGTAGATGGACGCCTCGACGAAGCCGCTATCCTTATACCACACCCGGCGCCGACCTTTGAGGGCCTGGGCGAGCGTGCCGCCGGGCGCCTTCTTGGGCAGGCTGGGCTTGGGGATTTCGCCCTTGGCCACGACGCGCAGATTGACCAGCTCGACCGGCGCGTAGCCGGGCGGCAGGGTGTAGCCATAGGCGGTCTGCATCGCCGTCATGAAGTTGGCGGTGATGGCAGCCAGATCGTTGATCGGGCCCTTCGGCACCTCGACGGTGAAGAAGCGGCTTTGGCTGAAGTACTTGACGTCGACGAAGCGGCTGACCGTGATCTGGTCCTCGCGCATGCCTTCCTTCTTCAGCACCGTCTCCGCCTTCTTCACCAGATCGTCGAACTGCTTGTTGAGCTGGGGGAATTTCAGCTCGGCCTCGATCTTGTGGATCGCCTGGGTGAATTCGTGCTTGACGTCGACCCGGATGGCGCCAAAGGCCGAGGCGTAGCCGGGAAGCGGCGGGATCACCACCGTGGTGGCGCCGATCTCGCGCGCCAGATCGCAAGCGTACATGGCGCCGCCGCCGCCATAGGGCACGATAGCGAAATCGCGGGGGTCCCAACCGCGGCTGACGGTTTGAATGCGCATCGCCATCATCAGGTTGGTGAGCGCCACCATGTACATGTTGGCGGCCGAGGTTTCGGCATCCCAGCCATATTGGCTGCCGATCTTCTCTTTCAAGGCCTTCTTGGACAGGGCGCCATCGACGGTGAGTTCGCCGCCCAGATAATAGTCGGGATCGATGCGGCCCAGGACGATCTGGCAATCGGTGTTGGTCGGCTGGTCGCCGCCCATGCCGTAGCAGGCCGGGCCGGGCACGGCACCCATCGATTGCGGACCGACATTGAGGATCTTGCCCTTGTCGACCCAGCCGATCGAGCCGCCGCCGGCGCCGATGTAGACGGTATCGACCGAAGGCAGGCAGCAGGGCACGTTCCACAGAATCTTCCATTCGTGGGTGATCGCGGGCGTGCCCTTGTAGATCATCGAGACGTTGTTGGTGGTGCCGCCGGTCTCGAAGGCGATGACGTTGTCGAACCCGGCCAGGCCGCCGATGTAGCCGGCCATGCCGACCGCGCCCGACACCGGCGAGGAGTGGAAGGTGCGGGCGGGGAACTTGACCGCCTCGTCCATGCCGATGACGCCGCCGCCCGAGGTGGTGACCAGGATCGGCCCGGCGTAGTTCCAGTCCTTCTTCAGGCGCCGGGACAGCCCGCCCAGATAGTTCTTGAGGATGGGCGAGATGTAGGCGTTCAGGACCGTGGTGCAGGTGCGCTCGAATTCCAGCATCTGCGGCAGGACTTCATGCGACACCGTGATGTCGAGATCGGGCAGTTCGGCGTGGAGGATTTCGCGGGCCCGCTTCTCGTGAACCGTGTTCATGAACGAATCCATGAAGACGATCGCCACCGATTCAATGCCGCGCTTCTTGATCTTACGCGCCGCGGTCTTCACGTCCTTCTCGCTCAAGGGCACCAGGATCTCGCCATAGGGGCTGATGCGCTCGCGGATGCCCAGCACGTTGCGGCGCGGAATGATGATTTCCGGCGGGTCCCAATCAAGCTCGAAGGCGCTGATGCGCTCGGCCCGGCCGCCGCCCAAGACGTCGCGGAAGCCCTCGGTGGTGATGAGCGCCGTCTTGACGCCCTTGCGCTCGAGAATGGCGTTGGTCGACACGGTGGCGCCATGGCGGAAGGACAGCACCTCCTCGCCCTTGATGCCGGCGCGGACCAGCCCGTTGATCACCCCGTCGAAATAGGTGGGGGGCGTCGAGGGCACCTTGCCGATGCGCTGCTCGCCGGTCTCCAGATTGACCCCGATGATATCGGTGAAGGTGCCGCCGATATCGGTCCCCACCACCCACATTGGCTTGCTCATGACGTACGTCTCCTTTCCTGGACGGCCACGCGGGCCTCCGAATTCAAAATCTTCCCCGGGAGGTCGCCCGCGCAACCGCCGGCCGGGGACCGGCGGCGCGCGGTCGGCCCGCTTAGTTCTTGGGCGGCGGCGGCGGCGGCATCAGCGCCGCCACGTTGCCCTTGTCAACCAGCGTGTGCTTCAAGAACGCCTTGTCCTTGGCGGTCTTCTGGCCCTTGAGCCAGGAGTCCATCGTATCGACCCCGAGCTTGCCCCAAGCCATCGGGTTGAGGGCAACCGTGAGATCGATGTTGCCGTCGGCCACCGCCTTCATCGCCGGCGGAATGCCGTTCAGGCCGGTGATGATGACCTTGCCCTTCTTGCCGGCCGCCGCCACCGCCTGGGCGGCGCCCAGAGCGATCTCGTCGTTGCCGCAATAGATGGCGCGGATATCGGGATGGGCGACCAGCACGTCCTCGGCCTGGTTCAAACCCTGTTCGCGGGTCAGCGCCAGGTCGCGCGAATAGACGATCGGCATGCCGGACGCCTTCTTGATCTCCTCCTCGAACCCCTGCTTGAGGTTCTTGAAGGTGGCGGCGCCGGCCGGACCGGCCAGCACGGCGACTTTGCCCTTGCCTTCCGCCGCTTTGGCGACGAAGGCGGCGATCTCGCGGCCGATCTGGACCTCGTCCATGATGACGTGCAGCGATTCGAAGGGCGAGCGCGAGTGCCGGGCGATCGAGATGATCGGGATCTTCGCCTTGTTAGCGGCCTCGTAGGCGGCGCTGGTCGCCACCTCGTCGATCGGCGAGATCAGGATGCCGGTGACCTTTTGCGCCACCAGATCCTGGACGCCGTTGACCTGGGCGTTGACCTGCTCGTTGGCGGTGACGAAGCGGGCTTCCCAGCCCAGTTCCGCCGCCCGAGCCTCGATGCCCTTGCGCATGGCGATGTAGAAGGGGTTGGTGTCGGAGGCAAGCGAAATGCCCAACACCACCTTGTTCTGCGCCTGGGCGGGTTGGCCAACCGACCAAAGACCCGCCAGAGCCAGAACCGCGATCAGAAACCTTTTCATGCGACCTCCCTGTTGCATGGACGACACGATAGACACGAGATCCTCAGCGCTTGCGCGCCTTCATCTGGTCGGCGGCGGCGGCAACGATGATGACCATGCCGACCGCGATCCGCTGCCAGTAGGAATGAACGTTGAGCAGGTTCAGGCTGTTGGCCAGAACCACCATGATGAACACGCCGACGATGCTCTTGTAGAGCTTGCCCTCACCGCCGGCCAAGGACGCGCCGCCCAGCACCACGGCAGCGATCGCCGTCAGCTCGTAGAATTCGCCGGCCGTCGGCTGGCCCGATTGCAGGCGCGCCGCCAGCATCACCCCGGCCACCCCAGCCAGCGCCCCGCACCAGGCGTAGGCGGCAACGGTGATCCGATCGACATCGATGCCGGCCAGGAACGCCGCTTCGCGCCCGCCGCCGGTGGCGAAGACCCGCCGGCCAAAGGCGGTCATGTGCAGAAGCCAGGTGAGCAGGCCGAACAGCACCAACGGCACCCAGATGAGATAATGGACGCCCAGTACCCGATCGCGGCCCAAGGCCAGAAACAGCGCCGGCAGCCCATCGTCGTCGCCGACGATCGGCCGGCCGTCGGTGAGCAGCAGCGCCAGCCCGCGCACCACCACCATCGTACCCAGGGTGGTGATGAAGGGGCTGACCTTGAATTTGGCGACGCATAACCCGTTGACGACGCCGACCAGGGCGCCGATGGCGACGCCGGCGCCGATGCCCACCGCGACACCCGCTTGCATCATTACCCAGGTGGCGACGCAGCCCGACAGCGCCACCACCGAACCGACGGAAAGATCGAAGCCGCCCGAAACGATGACGAAGGTCATGCCCATGGCGACGATCGCCATCACCGAAGCCTGAAGGAGAATGTTGACCAGATTGGTGGGAGTGAAGAAGCGGTCGGTCAACAGGCCGGTGCCGATCGCCAGCACCACCAGGGTGATGATCGGCATCTGCTCGAACAGGGTGCGCCCGGTGATGCGGATACCGCTCCGGCGCGCCGTGGCCTCGCGATGGTCGGAATGGGCTGCGTTCATCGCTTTCCCCCCTCCCCTAGCCGCCCAGATAGGCGCGCAGCGCCCGTTCGGAGAATTCGCCGGCGCCGCGCGCCATTTCCGCCACCACCCGGCCCTGGCGCATGGCGAGGAGGGTGTCGCTCATCGACACCACTTCGACCATTTCCGAGGAGGCGAACAGAACCCCGCCGCCCTTGGCGGCGAATTCGCGCATCAGCCGGTGGATGCGGGCCTTGGCGGCGACGTCGATGCCGTGTGTCGGCTCATCGAGCAGAAGAACCGTCGCCTTGCTGGCCAGCCAGCGGGCGAAGATCACCTTCTGCTGGTTGCCGCCCGACAGTTCGCGCACCAGACGGTGGGGATCGCGCGGCCGGATGTCCAGGAGCTCGATCAGGCTTTTCGTCAGCCGATCCATGCCTTTGGTATCGAGATTCCAGCGCCCGCCCAGCGTGTCGAGATTGGGCAGCACGATGTTGTCGCGCACCGACAGGCTCATCACCAAACCGAGCGCCCGCTCGCCCGGCACCAGCCCCAGACCGGCTTTGATCGCTTGGGCTGGGCTGGCGAATTCGTTCTTGCGGCCCTCGACGGTGATCGGCGTCTTGGTGCCGGCGGCGCCGAACAGGCGATAGAGAAATTGCGTGGTGCCGCTGCCCAAAAGCCCGGCCAGCCCCACCACCTCGCCCCGGCGCATGCACAATCGGCGTTCGGAATGGGCGCCATCGATCCGTTCGGCTTCCAGAAGCGGGGGGCCGAATTCCCGGCTGTGCGGCTGCTGCAGCTCTTCGAGATCGCGCCCGGTCATCAGGCGGATCAATTCGTCCTTGTCGATGCCGCCGCGCGCCCGGCGCGCCACCACCTTGCCGTCGCGCAGCACCGTGCAATGGTCCGAAAGTGCCACCACCTCGTCCAAGCGATGCGAGACATAGATGATCGCCACGCCCTGCGCCTTCAGACCTTCGATCAGTTCGAACAGGCGCTGGGCCTCGCGGCTTTCCAAGGAGGCGGTCGGCTCGTCGAGGATCAGCCCCCGCGCCTTGCGCAACAGCGCCCGGGCAATCACCACCATCTGGCGTTCGGCAAAACTGAGGGAATCGACGCGTGCCGCGAGCGGCAGCGAGACTTTGAGGCGTTCGAGCGCCTCGGCGGCCATCGCCCGCATCCGCGTCTTGTCAAGAATCGGCAGGGCGCCCAGGAGTTTCGTCGACGGCCATTGGCCAAGCGTGACGTTTTCGGCCACCGTGGCAGCCGGCACCACCCGCAATTCCTGGGGAATGACGACGATGCCGGCGGCAGCCGCAGCGCCCGGACCCTCGAAACGGCATTCGATGCCGTCAAGGAGAATCGTGCCGCGGTCTTGCGGATAAATGCCGCAGAGGATCTTGATTAGCGTCGATTTGCCGGCGCCGTTCTCGCCCACCAGGGTATGGATCGCGCCCTGCACGAATTCGACCGACACGTCTTCCAGGGCCTTGGTGGCCTGAAAGCGCTTGTCGATGTTTCGCGCCGACAAGGCGATGATCGGATCGTTACCCAACACGTTTCCACCCTTCTTAAACGCTTGCGCGTCACCGGCCTCTTGGGGCCAACCCGGTTTGCCGGGCTCAATAACGAATTATATTCACTTTTGGGGTTGCCTTGTCAACGCCTTTCCATCATCCTTGCCTAGACGGGGCCCTCGGGGGTAAAAAAACAGCGCTCCGGCAAAGGAATATCGATGGCGCAGATCAAGAAGGAAGCGGTCCGAAAGGCAATCCTGGAAAGCGCCCGGCGCCATTTCATGCAGCGCGGCTATTCCCGAACCACCCTGGCCCAGATCGCCAAGGGCGCCAAAGTTACCATCTCGAACATCTACAACTACTTCAACTCGAAACTCGAGATCATCTACGCCCTTTACGAACCCTGGCTGCTCGAGCGCCTTGAAAAACTGGAACGCGAACTGCCGCCCCTGGCCACCCCGCGCCAAAAGCTGCGCCAGGTGATCCTGGCGGTGTTGCGCGATATCCCGACCGATCAGAACGGCTTCGCCAACAACGTGCTGCAGGCGATCTCGACGCGCGACGCCGACGAAGCCTATTCCCGCGATCTGCTGCTGAAATCCGAGGCCCTGGTTTCCGCCATCCTGGCCCGCATCCTGCCCGGCGACCGCCTGTGGCTGATCGAGGACGATCGCTTTTCCCATCTCCTGTTCATGGCCTTCGACGGCTTCGCGGTGAATTACAAGCTGAACGGCCCATCGCGGCGCGTCGAAGCGATCGCCGACCTGATGTGCGACCTCGTCCTCGGCCCGGCGCCCGATTTGACCGGCGTGCCGGTGGGCGCCGAGATCGAGGGCATTACTTGATTCCGAGAATCGCTTCCGCCTCGGTGAGCTTGGCCATCGATTCCGCGTGCTTGCCGGCGTTGTGAAGGGCTTCGCCCTCATTGCGCAGGGCCTTGGCCTTCGTGGCCTTGTCGGCCATGGTCATGGGATTGGCGGCCAGATAATCGTCGATCGCCTTGACATGTTTGGGGCAGGAACTGGCGAAAGCGGGACTGGCGGCCATGAGCAGCGCCGCCGCCGCAAGGGCAAACCGATTCATGAATAACCTCCTCCGGGTTGTGGATTCGAGGCGCGATCGCCTCACCAACCGGAGATGGGGACGACCCTCCCCCTTGTTAAGGGGGCGGCGTTAGGAGGGCGGCACCTCCTGGTCCATCCGCCAGGCGTTCAAGGCCAAGAGCGAGGTATCGACGAGATCGGTCAGGGCATCGGTTTGCTCCCCCAGGCCGTCGGTCGCCCCCGTCTTGGCCTGCCGTTCAATTTCCTTGGCCAAATTGGTGAGCGCCGCCAGCCCGAAACTGCCGGCGGTGCCTTTGAAGTCGTGGGCAAAATTGGCGACCGCCGCCCAATCGCGCGACCGCGCCGCCTGCGAGAGCAAGGCCGCCAGTTCCCGCCAATGGGGCGGTAGGCGGCGAAGCCCTTCGTCGAAGGTTTCCGGCCCCAGGGATTCGTAGAGTTCGGCGACCAGCTCCTGGTCGAGAATGGCGCCCTCCGACCGCTGGGGCGGCGCCACAGTCATCGGCCAAAACGTCGATTGGCCGACCGCCTGGGCCAGCGCCTGCACCAGCCGCTGGGGAACGATCGGTTTGCCGACGAAACCGTTCATGCCCGCCTCGAGATACTCGCGGATGGTGGCCTCGCCGTCATTGGCGGTCAGGGCGATGATCGGAATCTGAGCCTTGGCGGCATCGGGCATGGCGCGGATGCGTTTGGTTGCCTCGATGCCGTCCATCACCGGCATCCAGCCATCCATCAGGATCACGTCGTAGCTGTTGGCCTGAACGGCCCTTAAGGCCGCCTGGCCGTTGCCGGCGAGATTGGGGCGATGGCCGAAGCGGCGCAGAAGGCCGACGATGACCTGCTGGTTGATCGGATTGTCCTCGACCACCAGAATGCGCAAGGAGGGCAGCGGCGCGGTTTGAGCCTCTTCATCGGCCAAGGGCACCGACGCCTTGCCATGGTCGAAGGCGATGGTGAAGGAAAAGGTGCTGCCCTTGCCGCGCTCGCCATCGACCTCGATCTTCGACCCCATGGCGTCAAGCAGCCGGGAGGTGATCGCCAGACCGAGCCCAGTGCCGCCGAAGCGCCGGGCGATCGAGGGGTCGGCCTGAACGAATTCGCTGAACAGACGGGCGCGGTCGTGGGGGTTGATGCCGATGCCGGTATCGATCACCGAGAATTTGAGCCGGATGGAATCGTCGTCGGCCTCGACATACTCGACGGTGACGACCACCGAACCCTTTTCAGTGAACTTGACGGCGTTGCTGATCAGATTGAGCAGCACCTGGCGCAGGCGCGCCGGATCGCCGACCACGCGCCTCGGCAGATCGGGGTCGAACATCAGGCGCAGCGACAGGCCTTTTTCCTCGGCAGTCGGCGTCATCAACAGGAACAGATCGTCGACCAACTCACGCGGATCGAAGGCGAGGCGTTCAAGTTCGATGCGCCCCGATTCGAGCCGCGACAGATCGAGGATGCCGTTCAACAGCCCCATCAGCGCGTCACCGGAACGATGGATCACCTCGGCACAGGCGCGCTGATGCTGGTCAAGCTCGGTGTCGAGCAGCAGGCGGGCCATGCCGATCAGGCCGTTCAAAGGCGTACGGATTTCGTGGCTCATCACCGCCAGGAAATGCGTCTTGGCCTGGGCGGCCTCGTCCGCCTTCTGCTCGGCCTCCTTGCGCCGGGTGATGTCGGTCACCGTCGACAGCAGGCAGGGCTCGTCGCCATAGGCGAAGGGGATGCAGGAGATCAGGGCCCAGAATTCGCTGCCGTCGAAGCGGCGGAAGCGGGTTTCAAAATCGGTGACGAAGCCCTGCGCTTTCAGGATGGCGATCATCCGTTGCCGGTCGAGCGGATCGACGTAATGATCGACGGCCGGCTGGCCCGCGATGGTCTCGAACGGCCCCCCATACATGGCGATGGCGCGCGGATTGCCGTAGCGCACGGCGCTGGTCGCCACGCTGGTGATGACGAAGGGCACCGGCGCCTTGTCGAGCATCGATTCCAACTGGGCCCGCGTGTCGCGCAGGCTCGCCAGGGCGGCGTGGCGTTCCGAGATGTCCTCGATGATCCAGGTGCTGCCCTGGTCGGTTCGTTTGGGATCGATGGCGCGGCCGGTGATGCGGCACCAGATGAGCGTGCCGTCCTTGCGCTTCATCGTCCGCTCGGCAACATAGACTTTGCCGGCGGCCAGCAGGGGATAGGCCTGGGCGCCGAACGCCTGGTAGCTCTCCCGATCAGGGTAAAGACTTTGCGTGGTCTTGCCGATCAGACTGGCCCCGGAATGACCGAACATCGTCGCCATCGCCGGGTTGAGCCAGACGAAGCGCCGGTCCTTGAGATAGGCGACCCCGATCGGCAGATGTTCGAGGATCGTGCGGTTGACGCTGGGTTTCAGGGGGGGCGCGGCGGACGCCTTGCGGGCGGGCATCGAATCACGACCGGCCGGGATAGCGGGTGAGCAGGCGGGTCAGGCGCTCCTGCAGGTTCTTGGCCGACAGGGGCTTGCTCACGAAATCGCGAACCACGCCGGCCTCGCGCGCCGCCTGCACGTTCTCGGGCGTCGAGTGGCCGGTGACCATGACGACGATGATGTTGGCGTTCTTGTTGGCTTGGTCGTTGCGCAGCATCTGGGCAAACCAGATGCCGTTGATCGGCTCCATATTGATGTCGACCAGGGCGACGTCGATGGGAAATTTGTGCAGAACCTGGATGGCGTCGGCGCCGTTGGCGGCCTCGTGAAAGGTTTGGACCCCGAAACGGGTGAGCACCGACCGCAACAGCCAACGAAATTCGGCATTGTCGTCGGCCAAAAGAAACGAATAGCGCGCCCAGGAAAACGGTTTGACGGAGGTCTCGGCCATTATGATTCCGTCGAATGTTGTATACTTCGTGCCATTCTATCCGAAGGCACGAACCACTACCACCGGATTTCACCCGCATGGCTCCCCTGACCTGGATCAGCGAGGCCTTTACCGAAGCCCTGGCGGCATCGGCCGCCGGCGATTGGGACAAGGTCGCCAAGCTTTGCCGACCGATCCTGGCCGCGCTTCCGGTGCATGCCGGCGCCTTAAGCCTGTTGGGGAGCGCCCGGCTGGCCCAGGGCGAACCGGCCGAGGCGGCGTCTTATCTGGAAGAAGCGGTGCGGATCGATCCCGCAATGTTCGCCGCCTGGCTCGATTGGGCGCGGGCGCTGCAAAGCGTGGGAGAGCGCGAGCGGGCGGGCGCCGTCTTGGCCGAAGCGGGTGCCCACGCCCCCCGCGAAGCGGGCGCGCTGACCACGCTCGCCAACCGTTTGCAGGACGCCGGACGATTCGAAGCGGCGCTCGATCGGTACCAGCAGGCGGCGGCGATCGACCCCGGCAACGCCGTCGCCCAACACAATCTTGGCCTGGCGCTGCTGCTGGAAGGCCGCTACCGGGAAGGCTGGCCGCATTACGCCTGGCGCTGGCAGGTGGCCGGCCTGCCCCTTGAGCGCACCGATGTTCCCGTCCCCGCCTGGTCGGGCGAGCCTTTGGACGGGCTCTCCCTGCTCCTGTGGGCCGAGCAGGGTTTGGGCGATACCCTTCAATTCTGCCGCCTGATTCCCCGCTTGGCCGATCAAGGGGCGCGGGTGCATCTGCTGGCGCCGCGCTCGCTGCACCCGCTTCTCGCCTCGCTCGAAGGCCTGGCTGGGCTCCATGCCGAGGGCGACCCCCTCCCCGCCTTCGATCGTCATCTTCCCCTGCTCGCCCTGCCCGGCCGCCTCGACCTTGGCGCCGAGGCGATGGCGGCCGAGACTCCCTATCTGGCGGCGCCGCGCGCCAAGATCGAGGCCTGGCGCGAAAGGCTGGGAACCGGCTGGATCGGGCTGTGCTGGCGGGGCAATCCGCATCACCGGGGCGACGCCACCCGCTCGTTGGCAATTGAAAGCGTGCGCCCGCTGGCCGAGCACAAGCTGGTCTCGCTGCAGATTGATGCCGCGCCCGACGAGATCGCCGTCTTGGGCCTGTTCGATGCGGCGCCGATGATCACCGATTGGTCGGACACCGCCGCCCTGGTCGAGACGCTCGATCTGGTGATCACCGTCGACACCTCGGTGGCGCATTTGGCCGGGGCGCTGGGCCGGCCGGTCTGGACGCTCTTGCCCTTCGTGCCCGATTGGCGCTGGGGGCGGGCCGGCGCACGGACGCCCTGGTACCCCTCGATGCGCCTGTTTCGCCAGCCGGAGCCCGGCGACTGGTCACGCGTGATCGACGCCGTGCTGAGGGCGCTCGACGATTAGGCGGCGTGGGCCGCCGGAGCCGCCGGCTCGTCGGCCACCGCCGGTTTGCGGGTACGGGCCAGCAGCGTGTAGGCGGTGGGCACGACGAAGAGAGTGAGCAGCGTGCCCAAGGCGATGCCGCCGACGATCACCCAGCCGATCGGCTGGCGGCTTTCCGCGCCCGCCCCTTGCGCGAAGGCCAGCGGCGCCGCGCCCAGCACCATGGCGCCGGTGGTCATCAGGATCGGACGCAGCCGGAGCGTTGCCGCCTCGATCACCGCCTCGCGCTTGCGCCGTCCCTGATCCTGGAGCTGATTGGCGAATTCGACGATCAGGATGCCGTGCTTGGTGATCAGCCCGACCAGCGTCACCAGGCCGATCTGGCTGTAGACGTTGAGCGTGCCGCCGCTGAGCTTCAAGGCCAAGAGCGCCCCGGTCATCGACAACGGCACGGTCAGCATGATGATGAAGGGGTCGATGAAGCTTTCGAATTGCGCCGCCAGCACCAGATAGATGAAGAACAGCGCCAGCACGAAGGTAAGCATCAGATCGGCGCGCGAGGTCTTGAATTCACGCGACTGGCCGTTGAAATCATACTGGGCCGAGGCCGACAAGGTGCGCGCCGCGATCTCTTCCAGGATGGTCAGCGTCTCGCCCAGGGCGTAGCCGGGCGCCACGTTGGCGGAAATCGTCGCCGCCCGCATCTGGTTGAAGTGATTCAATTCGCGCGGCGCCACGGTTTCCTCGATCGACACCAGATTGGAAAGCTGGATCATCCGATCGCCCTTGCCGCGCACATAGATCGCCGAAAGGTCGTCGGGATTGCGCCGCTCGGCATCGCCGATCTGGACGATGACGTCGTACTGCTCGCCCTCGCGCTTGAAGCGGGTCACCTGTCGGCCGCCCAGCATGGTCTCCAGAGTGCGGCCCACCGCCTCGACCGAGGCGCCGACATCGGCCACCTTCTCGCGGTTGACGTTCACCCGAAGCTGCGGCTTGTTGAGACGCAAATCGGAATCGAGCGCCATGAAGGCCGGATGCTTGGCGGCCTCGGCCATCAGGGCGCCGACGATGCGGCTCAGTTCCTCGTAGCCCTGCGAGGTTTGGACGACGAACTGGATCGGCTTGTCGCTGGCGCGCTGGCCGAAAGCCGGCGGGTTGATGGCGAAGGCGAGCACGCCCGGAATGGCGAACAGCTTGGGCGTGATCTCCTGGACGATCGCCTGCTGCTTGCGCGAGCGCTGGCTCCAATCCTTCAGGCGGGTGAAGGAAATCGCTTGCGACACCACCGGCACTCCGGCGATCGCCATGTAAGCCTCGGTCTCCGGAATGGCGGCGAAATACTGCTCCATGCGCCGCAGATAGGTGTCGGTGTAGGCGATGGTCGAGCCCTCGGGCGCGATGGCGATCGAGAGGAAGGCGCCGCGATCCTCGGTCGGCGCCAGCTCGGCCTTCAATTCCTTGATCAGCAGGTAGGAGGCGCCCGCCACCATCAGTCCCAGGGTGACGATCGCCGGCCGGAAGCCCAGCGAAAGCGAAAGAGCGCGCCGATAGCCAGCGGTCAAAGCCTCCAGAAAGCGCTCGATGGCGTTGTAGAGGGCGCTGTGCCGCTTCTGATGGCGCAGCATGCGCGAGCACATCATCGGCGTCAGCGTCAGGGCGACGAAGCCCGAGACCAGCACCGCGCCGGCCAGGGTGAGCGCGAATTCGGTGAACAGCCGGCCGGTCCGCCCGGTCATGAAGCCGATCGGCACATAGACGGCGGCCAAGGTCACGGTCATCGCCAGAACGGCGAAGGCGATCTCGCGGCTGCCCTGGATGGCGGCCTTGACGGGCGGAATCCCCTCTTCGATATGGCGATAGATGTTTTCCAGCATGACGATGGCGTCGTCGACCACCAGCCCGATCGCCAGCACCATCGACAGAAGCGTCAAGGTGTTGATGGAGAAATTGAAGGCGTACATGAGGACGGCGGCGCCGACCAGCGACACCGGAATGGTAACCAACGGAATCAGGGTGGCGCGTAGCGTGCGCAGGAAGAAGAAGATCACCAGCATCACCAGCCCCACCGCCTCGGCGATGGTGCGGAAGACGTTGTCAATCGAACGGTCGATGAAGATGGTGGAATCGTAGCCGATCACCACCTTCATGCCCTCGGGCACTCCGGCCTCGATGGACGGAATGGCGGCGCGAATCGCCTTGGCGACTTCGAGCGGGTTGGCGGTCGATTGCTTGACCACCCCCATCGCCACCGAACTGTTGCCCATGAAACGGGCGACCCGGCGCTCGTCGGCCGAGCCCAACTCGACCTTGCCGACATCGCGGATGCGTACCATATAGCCGCCGATCTCGCCCAGAATGACGGCGCCGAACTGTTCGGGCGTCTGCAGGTCGGTTTCCGACAGCACGGTGAATTCGCGCTTCTGGCTTTCGATCCGCCCGGCCGGGATTTCCACGTTCTGGCGCTTGAGCGCGGCCTCAACGTCCTGCGGCGTCAGGCGGTAGGCCGCCAGGCGGGCGCGATCGAGCCAGATGCGCATGGCGTAGCGTCGCTGGCCGTAGATGATGACGTCGGCGACGCCGGTCAGGCTTTGCAGCCGGTCCTTGACGTAACGATCGGCGAAATCGCTGATGAACAGCGGATCGTGGCGGTCCGACGAAAAGGAAAGATAGAGGATCGGGGTGGCGTCGGCCTCGACCTTGGCGATGATCGGCTCGTCGATGCCCTCGGGCAAGCGGCCGCGCACCCGGCCGGTGCGGTCGCGCACGTCGCTGGCCGCCGATTCCGGATCGCGGTTGGAGCGGAAGCGCACGGTGATCTGGCTCAGCTCCGGGCGGCTGATCGAGGTCAGCACGTCGACACCCTCGATCCCCGACAGAGAATCCTCGAGCACGCGGGTGACCTGGGTCTCGATGATCTCGGAGCTGGCGCCCAGATATTTGGTCTCGACCGTCACCACCGGTTCGTCGATGTTGGGGTATTCGCGGATGGTCAGGCGCTGGATGGCCATCAGGCCAAGCAAAGCCAGCAGCAGGCTCATCACGGAGGCCAGCACCGGGCGGCGGATACAAAGCTCGGGCAAACGCATGGGCGCTAGCTTCCCGGCTTGGGCGGATTGGCGGGCGAATTGGCGGGCGGGCCGCCCGGTGGCATGACACTGACCGGCGCCCCCTCGCGCACCTTCATGTGCCCGGCGGTGATCACCTGGTCGCCCGCCTTCAGGCCTTCGAGGATTTCCACCTTCCCCTCGCGGCGCAGGCCGGTGCGAACCGGCGCCGCCACCACCTTGCCCTCGACCACCTTGTAGATCAGAAGCTGGGAGCCCCTGGAAATCAAAGCCTCCTCGGGTGCCAGGAGCGCGTCGTCGGATCGTGAAACCACCAGCCCGACCCGAACGAACAGGCCCGGGCGCAGGATCGCTCCCTCGTTGGGCAATCGTGCCCGCACCGCCACCGAGCGGCCGTTGGGATCGATCTTGGGATCGATGGCGTAAACCTCGCCCTGGAAAGTGCGGCCGGGAAAGGCGTCGGCGGTGACGTTCAGCTTCTGACCGTCCGACAGGGTGGACAGCGCCATTTCCGGCACCTGAAACTCGACCTTGATGGGATCGATGCTTTCCAGATTGACGATGTCGAGCCCCGGCGTGACATAGGCGCCGACGCTGACCTTGCGCAAGCCCACCACCCCATCGAACGGCGCCACCATCACCGTTTTCTCCAGATTGGTCTTGGCCTGTTCGAGCCGGGCCTGATCGACCCGAAGCTTGGAAACGCCCTCGTCCTTGGCGCGCTCGGTGCCGGCCCCCTGGGCGTAGAGCTTTACCGCCCGATCGTTGTTGGCGCGGCTCAATTCCAGGCTGGCGCGGGCCTGCTCAAGCTCGGCGACATAGCTGGAATCGTCTAGCTTGACCAGCACCTGGCCCTTCTTGACCTTCTGCCCTTCCTCGAAGGACAGGCGGACGATGCGTCCGGCAAGTTCGGGACGGATCATCACCGACTCATTCGACATCAGGGTGCCGACGGCGGTGACTTCGCGCAGGATTTGCCCGGTCGCCACCGTGACCGCCTCAACCGGCGGTCCCTTGGGCGGGCCGGCCTGCGGACCGCCCGGCGAAGCCGGGGCCGGCGGTGCGGCCGGCGCCGGACTGGCGCCCTTGCCGGGACCGCCAACCGTCGAGACCAAGGACGGACCGGAAAAATACCACCAGGTTGCCAGGCCGCCGGCCAGGACGATCAGCACGGCCAGGATCGACCGGGTCTTATGCACCATTGGAAATTTCCCAAGAATTGATCTGTACCAAAGGGGTAAGCGCTCTATAATCGGGTTTGGCTCCCGGCGCAATCGACCGCTTGGAGCCAGCGGGTGGTTATTGTAATCAAGGTTACTCGACCCGCAAGGCCAACCGGAACGCACGAGGGCGCGGCACCATGACCCATCTTGGCACCTTTCTTCTCGCTGGAGCCGATAAAAAGAGCGGCGAGGCGCTGATCGCCGCGCTGGGCAAGAACGGGCTGCGCGGCCATCACGAGCCCGGATTGGCCGCCATCATCGACCGCGCCCGCGCCGATCACCCCGATATCCTGGTCGTCGACCGGGCGATCGAGGGCGGCGACATCCTCGAACTGGCCCGCCAGGTCAAAGCCTATCCGGAAACCTGCGACATTCCGATCTGCCTTTTGGCCGAGCGCTTCGATTCGGCGATGGCCCGCGCCGTGCTCGCCCAGGGCTTGGACGACCTCATCATCGCCCCCTTCAACACCGACATGCTGACCGCTCGGCTGAAGCCGCTGCTGCGCCTGTCGACCATGCACACCGAACTCTTGCGCCGCGCCCAGGTGGCGACCAGCTTCGGCCTGATGGTGCCGGAACGGGTGGAGACCGCGGTCAATCTCGACAAGCAATCCCTGCTCGTCGTGTGCGCCGGCTCGGCCCAGGAAAAGCTCGATTACCGCGACGCGCTTTCGCCGGCCGACCTCATCATCACCGAAAGCCTGTACGAAGCGGAAAGCCTGCTTACCCAGCGCAATTTCGACGCCGCGCTCCTTGATGTGCGCGGCAAGCCGGCCGACTATCTGGGCTTCTGTTCGCAGGTGCGTAACAATTCGCGCCTGTTTAATCTGCCGGTGGTGCTGGCGATGCGGCCCGAGGATATGGGCGACGGCATCGAGGCCTATCGGCGCGGCGCCAGCCGCGTCATCCCCAAGCCGATCGATGCCGACCGGCTGCAACTGGGCACCCAAATCCTGGTGCGCCGCCAGCGCCTGCGCTGGAAGATCCGCGAGGCGCTCTTGAAGACCCTGGCCCAGCCGACCGCCGACGCCCATACCGCCACCTATGGCGCGCCCTTCTTCCATTCCTATGTCGAAAGCCGGCTCGATTTCGCCAAGGCCGGTAACCGCCACCTGTCGGTGGTGTTCGTCAACATTCCCAACGTGCCCGGCATCGCCCAGCAGTTCGGCGACGAGGCCGCCGGCATGCTGATGTCGCAGTTGGGCAATTGGATCAACGGCCTGCTGCGGGTCGAGGACCTCGTCTCGCGCACCGACACCAGCGAATTCTGCCTGGTGCTGCCCGACACCCCGATCGAGGAGGCCGAAGTGGTGATGCACCGCATCGCCAGCGTCCTCACCTACACCGATTTCGCGGTGCCGGAGGTCTATCAGCCGGTGCGGGTGTGGGTGGAAATCGGCAGCGCCATCGCCCAGCAAAACGACACCGTCGCCTCGCTGCTGGCGCGCGCCCATACCAACATCAATTAGGGCGGCGTTAGGGCGGCGCCTCGGGCGCGGCGCCCTCCCAGGCCATGACATGGATGGCCTGGCCCAGGAGCGACACCGTCACCCGGTCGCCCGGCTTCAAATCGTTGCGCGCCGCGGCGTGGCGGGTGAGCGTCATCGCCAGCGTCTCGCCACTCTCGACCGCCAGGGTCACCGTCTCGGTCTCGCCCAGCGGCAGACGGTCGCGCACCACGCCCTCGATCGGATTCTCCTTCTCGCCCTTCGAGGGCTTGAAGCGGCTGTGCAGCAGCACATCGGCCGCCGGGATCAGCCAATGCACCTTCTGGCCCTTCACGAAGCCGGGCTGCGGCCGGGCCTCCAGCACCCGGCCTTGCCAGACCAGGCGGGTGGCGGTGGAATCGAGATCGAGAATGTGGGCCTCGAACAGATTGGTGTGGCCGACCTGGCGGGCCACAAGCGGGCTGGCCGGGCGCGCCAGGATTTCGGCCGGCGGCGCGGTTTGCAAGGTGCGGCCGCGATACAGAATCGCCATCCGGTCGGCCAGCATCACCGCCTCGTCGAGATCGTGCGTCACCAGCACCACCGGCATCCGCAATTGGCGGTGCAACTGCGCCAATTCGCGGCGCAGGCGTCGCCGCGTCATCTGATCGACGGCGGCGAAGGGTTCGTCGAGCAAGAGAACATCGGGCTCGCGGGCCAAGGCGCGGGCCAGGGCGACCCGTTGCTGCTGGCCGCCGGAAAGTTCCCCCGGCAGCCGATCCTGAAAACCCGACAGATGGACGAGATCGAGCAGCGCCTCGACGCGGCGCTCGCGGTCAAGGCGCGGGCGATGGCTCATCGCCGCCATGATGTTGCCGGCGACGCTGAGATGCGGAAACAGGGCGTAGCTCTGGAACACCACCCCCACCGAGCGCGCCTGCACCGGCTCGATGCGGTTCGCTTGGGTATCGAGCCAGGTCCGGCCGGCGCAGATCACCCGGCCCCGCTGCGGATGGTTCAGCCCGGCGATGGCGCGCAGGATGGTCGATTTGCCGCTGCCCGACGGCCCCACCAGGGCCAGCAACTCGCCGGGCCCGCAATCGAACGTCACATCGAGCGGGATCGGCCGCTCCTGGATCAGACGAACCGACAGATCGCGCTCAGCCACGGCGGCCTCCCCGCCCGGTGACGAGATAGACCAGCGCCATCACCGCCACCGAAACCACCAGCAGAAGCGCCGCCATCGCGCCTGCCCCGGAATCGTCAAAGGCCTGGACGCGGTCGTAGATGGCGATCGACAAGGTGCGGGTGGCGCCGCTGATGTTGCCGCCCACCATGAGGACGACGCCGAACTCGCCCAGCGTGTGGGCGAAGACCAGGGCGAAGGCCGCGGTGACCCCGGACCGCGCCAAAGGCAACTCGATGCGCCGAAAGGCGGCCAGACGCGACAGGCCCGAACACCAGGCGGCCTCACGCACCTCGCGGGGAATGCCCTCGAAGGCGCGCAAGATCGGCTGCACCGCGAAGGGAATGTTGACGAGCAACGAGGCGATCAACAGCCCCTCGAAGGAAAAGGCCAGGGGATGGCCGAACACGCCTTGCCACAGGCGCCCCAAAGGCGCCGCCGCCCCGAATTGGCCCAAGAGATAATAGCCGAGCACCGAGGGCGGCAGCACCAGGGGCAGCGCCACCAGCATTTCGATCACCGCGCGGCCGCGCACGCCGGGCAAGGAGAGCCAGCGCGCCAGCAGAATGGCCGGCGGCAGGAGCAGGACCGAGGTCCAGCCGGCCAGTTCGAGCGAAAGACGAAGCGCTGCCCAATCCATGTCCGCGGCCTTTCAGGGCGGTGCATAGCCGTGACGGGCGAAGATCGCCTGCGCCTCGGCCGAGAGGATGAAATCGTGGAAGGCTGACGCCTGCGGATCGACCGGTCGGATGACCACCATGCGCTGGGCAAGCGGCGCCGCATAACGATCGGCGATGAGCCCAATCCGCCCCTTGTCCTTGAGCGCCCCGACGAATGCGGCGGGGAGGATCGCCGCATCAACCGAGCCGGTGAGCGCGAAATGGGCCGTCTGGGCGACGCTTTCGCCCAAGACCAGCTTGGGCCGGATCGCCGGCCACAGCCCCAGGGCTTCCAGGACCTTGACCGCCTGGCGCCCGTAGGGCGCGTAATCGGGATTGGCGATTGCCAGCCTGGCCAGCCGGCCGGCCTCGAAATCGGCTTTGAGCAGGCCAAGGTCGAGCGTCGTGGCCGAGCCTGTGGGTACGAAGAGGATCGACAGTCCCCGGGCATAGACGGCCCCTTCGTCGCGGGTGCGCCCCTTGGCGACCAGGATCCGAGCCGTCTCCTCGTCGGCCGACAGGAACAGGCGGTGCGGCGCTCCCTGTTCGATCTGGCGGGCGAGGTTGCCGGAACTGCCGTAGCTGATCGACGGTTCGGTTCCGGTGCGGACCCGATAAAGGGCGGCGATTTCGCTAAGCGCCGGCTGGAGATTGGCGGCGGCGGCAACCCGCAGTTCGGCCGCCTCGGCGCCTCCGCCAAGGACCGCCAAACCTGCAACGAAAATTCCGGCGGCGCCTCTTCCCATCTTCGTCCCTCGTTATATATGAATAGATATAGCGAAAGGCGGCTCCCGCGCCAACCGAAACCTGATAGGATGGGCGCATGCGCATCGATGTGGTTTTCGACACCGTCTGCCCCTGGTGCTATGTCGGCAAGCGCCGCCTGGAGCGCGCCCTATCCAGCCGCCCCGAGCTCAAGGTTGCGCTGCGCTGGCAGCCCTTCTTGCTCAATCCCGACATGCCGGAAGGCGGCATCGAGCGACGCGCCTATCTGGAGCGCAAATTCGGCGGCGGCCATCGGGTGCAGCAGATGTTTGGCGCCATCATCGCCGCCGGTCAGGCCGAGGACATCCCCTTTGCCTTCGACAAGATCGACCGCGCCCCCGATTCGGTGGCCTCGCATCGACTGATCCGCTATGCGGGCCGCTTCGGCCACGACGCGGCGGCCGTCGAGGCGGTGTTCGACGCCTATTTCGTTAAGGGTCGGGACATCGGCGCCCTCGACGTTCTGGTGGCGATCGGCGAGAGCCTGGGCATCGAATCCAACGGCCTATGCGCCTATCTGAAAAGCGACGAGGACGTCGCCACCATCCATGCCGACAACACAAGGGCACACCGGCTGGGGGTGAGCGGCGTACCCAGCTATCTGTTCGACGGGGTCTTTGCCCTGGCCGGCGCCCAGGAAACCGACATTTTCCTGCGCCTTCTCGATCTGGCGCGCGAGAACGAGGCCGCCCTGCCGGTCAGTTGATCGGCTCATCCCCAAAGAAAAAACCCCGGCCAAAGAAAAACCCCGGATCGTCGCCGATCCGGGGTTTTCCTTGCGAAACGCCGAAGCGCTTAGGCCGCTACCATCGCCAAGAGCAGAATGGCGACGATGTTGATGATCTTGATCATCGGGTTGACCGCCGGACCGGCGGTGTCCTTGTAGGGATCGCCGACCGTGTCGCCGGTCACCGCGGCCTTATGGGCGTCGGAGCCCTTGCCGCCATGGTGGCCGTCTTCGATGTACTTCTTGGCGTTGTCCCAGGCGCCGCCGCCTGAGGTCATCGAGATGGCGACGAACAGGCCGGTAACGATGGTGCCCAGAAGCAGCGCGCCCAAGGTGGTGAAGGCCGCTTCCTGGCCGGCAATCGCCATCACCACGAAGTAGACGACGATCGGCGACAGCACCGGCAGCATCGAGGGGAGGATCATCTCCTTGATGGCGGCCTTGGTGAGCATGTCGACGGCGCGGCCGTAATCGGGCTTGGCCTTGCCTTCCATGATGCCGGGGATTTCCTTGAACTGACGACGGACTTCCACCACCACCGAACCGGCGGCGCGGCCGACCGCCATCATGCCCATCGAGCCAAACAGATAGGGAAGCAGGCCGCCCAGGAACAGGCCGATCACCACGAACGGGTCCTGCAGGCTGAACTGGACGTTCAGCTTGGGGAAGTAGTGGTGCAGGTCTTCGGTGTAGGCCGCGAACAGCACGAGCGCCGCCAGACCGGCCGAGCCGATGGCGTAGCCCTTGGTTACCGCCTTGGTGGTGTTGCCGACCGCGTCCAAGGCGTCGGTGATCTTGCGCACGTCCTTGGGCATCTCGCTCATCTCGGCGATGCCGCCGGCGTTGTCGGTCACCGGACCGTAGGCGTCAAGCGCCACGATCATGCCGGCCAGGGCCAGCATGGTGGTCGCCGCGATCGAGATGCCGTAGAGGCCGGCCACCTTGTAGGTGATGATGATGCCGGCCGAGATCACCAGAACCGGCAGCGCGCAGGCTTCCATCGACACCGCCAGACCCTGAATCACGTTGGTGCCGTGGCCGGTGGTCGAGGCGAGCGCCACGCTCTTGACCGGACGATAGGCGGTGCCGGTGTAGTATTCGGTGATCCAGACGATCAGGCCGGTCACCACCAGGCCGACGATGGCGCAGACGAACAGGCTCATGCCGGTGAAGGCGA
The DNA here is from genome assembly GCA_016214125.1 of Rhodospirillales bacterium. GTDB lineage: Bacteria > Pseudomonadota > Alphaproteobacteria > Rhodospirillales > WMHbin7 > JACRPC01. The sequence continues at coordinate 109,262 of JACRPC010000041.1, forward strand.
GGCCGCCCGTGGTCTTGATGGTGGCGCCGAAGCCGCCGAACATCATCGAGATCACCACGGCGACCAGAACCGCCGAGATGACGCCCGTCACCACTAGGCCCTTGTAGAGGGCTTTCATGATGTTGTTGTCGGCGCTCAGCTTGACGAAGAAGGTGCCGACCACCGAGGCCGGAATGCAAACGCCGCAGATAACCAGCGGCAGCAGCATCATCGCCTTCTGGGTGTCGCCGGTAAAGAAGATGGCGCCCAGCAGCATGGTGCCGACGATGGTGACCGCGTAGGTCTCGAACAGATCGGCGGCCATGCCGGCGCAGTCGCCAACATTGTCGCCCACGTTGTCGGCGATCACGGCCGGATTGCGGGGATCATCCTCGGGGATGCCGGCTTCGACCTTGCCCACCAGATCGGCGCCGACGTCGGCGCCCTTGGTGAAGATGCCGCCGCCCAGTCGGGCGAAGATCGAGATCAGCGAGGCGCCGAAGGACAGGGCCACCAGGGCCTCGAGAATGGCGCGCAGCCCGGTCTCGGAGCCGGCGTCCTTCCAGCCCACGAGAATGAAGTAGTAGATCGACACGCCCAACAGGCCCAGACCAACCACCAACAGGCCGGTGATGGCGCCCGATTTGAAGGCGATGTCCAGCGCCGGCTGCAGGCCGCCGGTGCGGGCCGCGTCGGCGGTGCGCACATTGGCGCGGACCGACACGTTCATGCCGATATAGCCGGCGGCGCCGGAAAGCACCGCGCCGATCACGAAGCCCAGCGCGACATGCACGCCCAGCCGGATGGCGAGCAGAATGGCGATCACCACGCCGACCATGGCGATGGTGCGGTATTGGCGGTTGAGATAGGCGCCGGCGCCCTCTTGAATCGCGGCGGCGATCTGCTGCATGCGTTCGGTGCCGGCCGAGGCGGCCAAAACCGACTTCGAGGCGTAGGCGCCATAGAGCAGCGCCAGAACGCCGCAGGCGATCACGAGAAGATGTACGGAGGACATGATGATGGATCCCATTCTTTGGAAGAATTCCGGGTAGGGTGTTTGCAGACCCCCCCTCGAATGGGACCGCACCATGCCAGAAGGAAAAGCCTTAGGCAACAGGGCTTTTCAATTTTTTTGCGGTGCAGCAAACAGCCCCGCCCGAACGGGCGGGACGTCAGAAATATTAGGTTAAGCTAATTTGTCTTCGGTCAAGCCGTCTTAGCGCTCGAAGACCTCGGAGATCAGGATGTTACGGGCGATTCCGGGGCCAATTACCTTTTCGGTCGCCGCCATCATCCTTTGCTTGACGACCACGAGATCGGCCGACTTCCGATTCCGCATGTGATCGGGCATGAAGGCGTGCAGGTCGCGCAGGATCAAGTCGCGCACCCTCGGCATTTTCTCTTGTAAAATCTTGCGCTTATCCATGTCGACCTCGAAACGCAAGGTCATGTAGAGCTGCTTGGGCGCCTTGTCGGTGAGGAAGATCGGGATGGAAATCGACTCCATGTCGACGAAGACCGGCTTGGGCGGTTCGGGAATCTTGGCCACTTGGTCGGCCGGCTTGAAGGGGCCAATCCCGAACACCACCATGGCGCCGACGGCGCCGCCGATCAGCATGAACAGGATCAAGACCAGCAAGACGACCTTTTTCATCGAACCCCCTCTAGAGATGCCGGTACCCGGTCATCGTTACGGCAACCGGGTCGCCCGCCGCATCGACCACCCTCACCCCCTCACCTTCCACCATCCTTCCGATGGCGGTCAAGGGAAGGCCAAGGCGCCCGGATAGGGCCTTGAAAGCTGGATCGGCATCGGGATCGGCGGTGAAGAGAAGCTCGTAATCGTCGCCGCCGCCCAACACCTGATCGATCAGGCGCCGATCGGCCGAAAGGGCGGCCCGAGAGGCCGGGCTTAACGGCAAGGAATCTTGCTCGATCACCGCCCCCAATCGGCTGGTTGCGCCGATATGGGCCAAATCGCCCACCAACCCATCGGAGATATCCATCGCCGCGTTGGCCAACCCGCGAAGCGCGCGGCCCAATTCCAAGCGCGGCGTGGGCAGTTGATAGCGCGCCACCAGATGGGCTTTCGATTCGGCGTCCAGTTGCGCCAGCCCCCCTTTGAGGACCATCAGGCCAAGGGCGGCGTCGCCCAGGGTGCCGGAAACCCAGATGCGATCGCCCTTTCGGGCTCCCGAACGAAGCAGGGCCCGCCCGGTTTCGATCTCGCCCAGCGCGGTGATGGTGACGGTGAAGGGACCGGGCGTGACCACCGTGTCGCCGCCAATCAGAGGCACGTTGAATCGATCGAGATCCTGGCCCAGCCCCTTCGCATAGGCCTCGATCCACGCGAAACCGATGCCGATCGGAAAGGCGACGGCTTGCAGAAGGCCGATCGGGCGGGCGCCCTTGGCCGCCAGATCCGACAGATTGACCCGGACCGCCTTCTGGGCGATGCGGTCCGGCGGGTCTTCGGGGCGGAAATGGACACCGGCCACCAGGGCGTCGGTAGTGATCGCCAGGCTGCGGCCGGGCGGCAGATCGATCAGGGCGACGTCGTCGGTAAGCCCCAGGGCGCCCGGCTGGCCCTTGGCAAGCGGCGCAAACAGCCGCGCGATCAGTTCGAACTCACCCGGCTCCGCCATCGAATTCCGCCTCGCGCAGGCGCTTGGCCAAAGTTTCGAGAAGGGCGTTGATCATCGCCGGCTCGGGGCCGGCGTAAAAGGCATGGGCGAGATCGACATATTCGTTCATCGCCACCCGGGCGGGCACGTCGGCGCGGCGCCAAAGTTCGTACAGCGCGGCCCGCAGCAGCGCCCGATGCAGGGCCTCCAGCCGCTCGAAAGGCCATTCGGGGCTCAGAGCGCCTTGGATCATCGCGTCCAATTCCGCGCGATGCCCTTCGACGCCGCGCAGCAGATCAGCGAAGAAATCGGGATCGATGTCGCCCAGGCGCTTGCCGGCATCGTCCAAGGGAATCGGGCCGCTCAGATATTGCGCCAGGGCGTCGGCGATCGGCGTTTCCGCGATGTCCATCTGATAGAGGGCCTGCACGGCGGCCAGCCTTGCCGCCGCTCGCGCCTGGGGACTGCCACGCGGCCGCTTGCGCCGGTTGCTGGATTTTCGCCCCCGGGTCTTGCGCTCCGTCGGGGACGGAGTCATTTCGGGATCAGCGACAATTCGCGCTTGATTTCGATCATCCGCAAGCAGGCGCGCGCCGCCTGACTGCCGAAATTGCGGCCCTCAACCGACGCCCGCTCCAAGGCCTGATCCTCGTCGTGACAGGTGAGGATGCCGTTACCCAAAGCCAGCGTATATTGGATGGCCAAATCCTGCAGAGCCTGGAAGGTGGATCGGCAGATGTTGTCGTAATGGTCGGTCTCGCCCCGCAGGGCGCAGCCGATCGCGACATAGCCGCCATAGCGTTCGTCGGTGGCGCGCAGTTCCATGGCGCGGATGGCGTAGCGGATGGCGGCCGGGATCTCGAAGATGCCGGGCACGATCACCCGCTTGTAGCCGGCGCCGACGGCGGCCAATTCGCCCACCACGCCGCGAATGAGATGATCGGTGATCTCATCGTAGAAGCGGGCTTCGATGATCAGGATGCGCAAGCCGGCCATTAGTCCTCCTTCTCGAGCGGAATCGGGCGACGTTCGACCACGCTCAGGCCGTAGCCATCGGCCAAGCCGACGATCGTGCGCCGGGAGTTCGACAACAGGATCATATCCTTGATTCCAAGGTCGAGCAAAATCTGGGCACCAACGCCATAATCGCGCAATTCGCGCGACGGCGCCACCCCGTCGCGCGAGCGAATCCGGTCGGACAGGGAAGTGGGCATCGGTTCGCGGATCAGCACCACCGCGCCCCGGCCCTCGCGGGCGATCAGGCGCATGGCGGCATGCAGCTCGCCGCCCCGCCCGCTTTCCCGGTCGCCCAGAACGTCGTTCAGGATATTAAGCGCATGGACGCGCACCAGGGGCGGTCCGCCGCCGGGCGCCGCCAGATCGCCCTTCACCAGCGCGACATGCTCGGCATAGGAGACGGTGTTGACGTAGATCAGCATCTTCCAGGCGCCGCCATAGACCGAATCGAAGGTGGTCTCGATCGACCGGCTCACGATCTTGTCGTAACGGCGGCGGTAGGCGATCAGATCGGCAATGGTGGCAATCTTGATCTCATGCGTCTTGGCGAAGGCGATCAATTCCGGCAGACGGGCCATGGTGCCGTCGTCGTTCATGATCTCGCAGATCACGCCCGAGGGGTTGAGCCCGGCCAGGCGGGCGATGTCGACCGCGGCCTCGGTATGGCCGGCCCGCACCAGCACGCCGCCGTCGCGCGCCATCAAGGGGAAGACATGGCCGGGCGTGACGATGTCGTATTTCGAGCGCTCGGGATCGATCGCCACCGCGATGGTGCGCGCCCGATCGGCCGCCGAAATGCCGGTGGTGACGCCCTCGCGGGCCTCGATCGAGACGGTGAAGGCGGTTTGGTGCCGGGTGCCGTTCTGGCGCGACATGAAGGGCAATTCCAGGGCCTCGATCCGCTCGCGGGTGAGCGACAGGCAGACCAAGCCGCGCCCGTGCTTCGCCATGAAATTGACCGCCTCGGGCGTGGCGTGGGCGGCCGGGATCACCAGATCGCCCTCGTTCTCGCGGTCTTCGTCATCGACCAGCACCACCATCCGCCCTTGGCGGGCGTCTTCGATGATGGCTTCGATCGGCGACAGATGGGCGCTAAGCGGCACGGGGCTCAATCCTTGTCCAGAAGGCGAGCAACATAGCGCGCCAGCATGTCGATTTCCAGGTTGACGCGATCCCCCGGTCGATAATGCCCGAAGGTGGTGACCGCCAGGGTGTGGGGGATGATGTTGACGCCGAAGCGCGCCCCCTCGACCTCGTTGACGGTGAGCGAGACGCCATCGACCGCCACCGATCCCTTGGGGGCGATGAATTTCCGCAAGCTCTCGGGCACGGCGATGAGAAAGCGTTTCGATTCGCCCTCGGGGCGAATCGAGTCCACCGTCCCCACCCCGTCGACATGGCCGGAAACGATATGGCCGCCCAGCTCGTCGCCCACCTTCAAGGGCCGCTCGAGATTGACCGGCGCGCCGGCCTTCCAACTGCCCAGCGTCGTCTTGTCGAGGGTCTCCAGCGAGGCGAAGACCGCGAACCAGCCCGGCCCCCGCTCGACCACGGTGAGGCAGACGCCGTTATGGGCCACCGAGGCGCCGATCGGGATCGCTTCGGCCGGATAGGCGGTGGCGATCTCGAAGCGAACCTCACCGCCCGGCTGGCGGGTGACGGAGCGGACCTTGCCCAAATCGGTGACGATGCCGGTGAACATACGAATTAGCGTCCCTTGGTTACGGTGAAGATTTCCATCATATCGGACTCGATCGGTCCCGCCGCCAGCCTCTCCAGCCCGATCGCCTCGCTCAGCCGATCGACCCCGAAGGCGACCAGGGCCGGCACGCCGTCGCCGCCGATCAGCATCGGCGCCCGGAACCAGGCGACGCGGTCGATCAGCCCATGGCGCAAGAGCGCGGCCGCCAGATGGGCGCCGCCCTCGACCAGCACCCGCGTCAAGCCGCGTTCGCCCAGGGCCGCCATCGCCAGACCGTGATCGACATTGCCCTCGGCGTCGGGCGCGATCTCGATGATCTCGACCCCGCAAGATTCAAACACCTTGCGCCGCGAGGCCTCTGCGCCCTTGCGGGTGATCAGCCACAGTGGATGGGTGCCGGCCTGGCGAACGAGCTTGGACGTGAGCGACAGACGCAGCCGGCCATCGACGACGATGCGGACCGGCTGGCGCTGCTCGAAGCCGGGCAGGCGGACGGACAATTCGGGGTCGTCGGCCATCGCGGTGCCGATGCCGATCATGACCGCGTCGTGTTCGGCGCGCAGCCGATGCACCTCGGCGCGGGCGACCGGGCCGGTGATCCAGCGGCTTTCGCCCTTGTGGGTGGCGATCCGCCCGTCTTGCGAGGTGGCGAGCTTCAAGGTGACGAGCGGACGGCCGGCGATGGCGCGGCGAAAGAAGCCGGCGTTGATCTCTTCGGAGTCACCCGCCAGCAGGCCCACCTCGACCGCGATGCCCGCCGCGCGCAAAAGGTCGAATCCGCGGCCGGAGACCCGGGGATCGGGGTCCTCGATCGCGGCGACCACCCGCGCCACCTTGGCCTCGGCCAGGGCCTTGGCGCAGGGCGGCGTCTTGCCGTGATGGGCGCAGGGCTCGAGCGTCACATAGGCGGTGGCGCCGCCGGCCAAGCCGCCGGCCCGGCCCAGGGCCTCGGTCTCGGCATGGGGTCGGCCGCCCGGCTGGGTCCAGCCGCGCCCAACCACCTTGTCGTCCTTGACCAGGATGCAGCCCACCGCGGGATTGGGCCAGACGCGGCCCAGTCCGCGCCGGGCCAGACCCAGCGCGGCCCGCATATGACCGGTATCGACGCTATTCGAGGGGACGGCCACCCGGACCGCTTCCCAGGCTGCCCACGAAATCCTCGAAATCCTTGGCCTCGCGGAAATTCTTGTAGACCGAGGCGAAGCGGACATAGGCCACCGGATCGAGGCTGGCCAGGGCTTCCATCACCAACTCGCCGATCATGGTCGAGGAGATTTCCGACTCGCCCGAGCTTTCCAAGCGGCGCTGGATGGAATTGACGATCCGCTCAACCCGCTCGGGATCGACCGGGCGCTTGCGAACCGCGATGGCGATCGAGCGCGCCAGCTTGTCGCGGTCGAACGGCGCCCGCTGGCCGTTCTTCTTCACCACGGTCAGTTCGCGCAACTGCACCCGCTCGAAGGTGGTGAAGCGCGAGCCGCAGGCCGTGCAGAACCGGCGCCGGCGGATGGCGGAATTGTCCTCGGTCGGACGGGAATCCTTGACCTGAGTGTCTTCGTGACCGCAGAACGGACAGCGCATGCCCTCGTCTCCCCCTTAAGCCCGCGTCTAATATATCGGAAATTTCCGGCAAAGCTCGCCGATTTTGGTCCGCACGGCCTTTTCGGCCGCCGAATTGTCGTCGGGATGGCGGGCCAGACCGTCCAGGACGTCGCCGATCAACCCGCCCAGATGCTCGAAGTCCGCCGCCCCCAGGCCACGCGTGGTCGCCGCCGGTGTGCCCAGCCGAACGCCCGAGGTGATGGTCGGCTTCTCGGGATCGAAGGGGATGCCGTTCTTGTTGCAGGTGATGCCGGCGCGCTCCAGGCTGGCTTCCGCCGCCTTGCCGGTGAGCGTCTTGGGCCGCAGATCGACCAACATCAGATGGGTGTCGGTGCCGCCGGACACGATATCCACCCCACGCCTGACCAAGGTGGCGGCCAGAATGCGGGCGTTCTCGGCCACCGCCTTGGCGTAGGCCTTGAATTCGGGGCGAAGGGCCTCGCCGAAGGCCACCGCCTTGGCGGCGATCACATGCATGAGCGGACCGCCCTGCAGGCCGGGGAACATCGCCGAATTGATCTTCTTGCCGATCTCGGCGTCGTTGGACAAGATCATGCCGCCGCGCGGACCGCGGAGCGTCTTATGGGTGGTGGTGGTGACGATGTGGGCATGCGGCAGCGGGCTTGGATGCACGCCACCCGCCACCAGCCCGGCGAAATGCGCCATGTCGACCATCAGATAGGCGCCCACCGAATCGGCGATGGCGCGGAAGCGGGCAAAATCGATGATTCGCGGATAGGCCGAGCCGCCGGCGATGATGACGCGCGGCTTGTGCTCGTGGGCCAGACGCTCGACCTCGTCGAAATCGATGCGGGCGTCCTCGCGCCGCACGCCGTACTGGACGGCCTTGAACCATTTGCCCGACAGGTTGGGTGCCGCGCCATGGGTAAGATGGCCGCCCGAAGCCAAGCCCATGCCCAAAAGGGCATCGCCCGGCTGGGCCAAGGCGAGCAGCACGCCCTGATTGGCCTGCGAGCCCGAATGGGGTTGGACGTTGGCGTAGGCGCAATCGAACAGGCGGCAGGCGCGATCGATGGCAAGCTGCTCGGGGATATCGACATACTCGCAGCCGCCGTAATAGCGCTTGCCGGGATAGCCTTCGGCGTATTTGTTGGTGAGCACCGACCCTTGCGCCTCCAGCACCGCCTTGGAGACGATGTTCTCGGAGGCGATCATCTCGATCTGGTCCTGCTGGCGGTGCAGTTCCTGGCTGATCGCCTTGGCGATCTCGGGATCGGCTTCGGCCAGGTTGGCGGTGAAAAATCCCAATGCGCGGGTCATCGATGATCCTTGAAACAAGAGACGGTCATGAAGAGGCGGGAAGGCGCGACAGTTTCTCGACCCGCCTGGCGTGGCGGCCGCCGCCTTCGAAGGCGGTGTCGAGAAAAACGGCCAGGCAGTCCTTGGCGATTTCGGGGCCGATGGTGCGCCCGCCCAAAACCAATACGTTGGCGTCGTTATGGGCGCGCGCCATGCGGGCGGTGAAGGCATCATGCACCAAGGCGGCGCGCAGGAAGGGGTGGCGGTTGGCGGCGATCGACATGCCGATGCCGGTGCCGCAGATAAGAATGCCGCGCCTGGCCTTGCCGGCGCCGATCGCCTGCGCCAAGGCTTGGGCGTAATCGGGATAATCGACCGAGTCGCGGTCGTTCGAACCCAAATCGATCACCGCATGGCCGCGCGCCGCCAACTCCTCCTTGAGGAGCGCTTTCAGCTCGAAGCCGCCATGGTCGGAGGCAATCGCAATCGGGTCTGGGGACATGGGACGAATCGGCCGGAGAGTTGCGGTCGGGGCTCGGCGATCCTCTACCATATCTCGGCAAGGCTTGCCAATAAGCCACTAACCCTGTGGCGGCTGGAATCCCGGCATCGGGCAACCGGTGCAAGACGAACCGCCGGCCCGGCCCGCGAAATCCGCCAGGGGCCCGACTGGGCGAACTATTTCCCCCCCGCTAAACAATCGATCATGCCAATCTTGGCGTCATCGTCCTTAATAGGGCCTGCAATAGGCGTTTTCGAAACTGTCGATTACTCGCTAAGGCCGAAAATTCGTAATACTCATTATTCTTCTGGAAATCGAAAATAATTGACAGAAATCTATCCGATCGGCATTGTCGTTGGACGATCAGTAACATCAGCAAAGAAGACAGACATGAGCGACAATAACGACGGCAAAGGTCAACGCGGCGCGCTGCTCAAGATGGCCGCCGACATCGCCACCGCCTATGTCGGGCATAACAGCTTGGCGCCCAACCAGATTGGCGACTTGATCCAAACGATTTTCCGGACCTTGAGCGGGCTCGACGGCGCTGCGGCGCCCGAATCGCCATCCGCCAAGCCAGCCGTCAATCCAAAACGCTCGGTCTTTCCTGACTATGTGATTTGTCTGGAGGATGGCAAGAAGCTGAAAATGCTGAAGCGCCATTTGCGCACCACTTACGGGCTTACTCCGGATGAATATCGCGTCAAATGGGGGCTTCCGGCCGATTATCCGATGGTCGCACCCAACTATGCCGCCCAGCGTTCGGCTTTCGCCAAGAAGATCGGCTTGGGACGCAAGGCGGGCGGTCGCAAATCGCGATCGAAATAGACCGTTATTTTCGCTTTCTTTTTGATTCAGTCCTATTTAATAGGCCTGAATGGGTAATTATTTTACTTTTAACCACAGGTTGGGTTGTGTTATTACGGGGATCGCCATATTCACCTAATAGATTTGTAATTAAAAGTATATAAATATATTAAATTTAGGCCGATTTAGGCCACCATTGGCTCTGGAGGATTGAAGGCGCTCCAAGCCGTTGGTTTCGAGTGAAATGCCCATGTTAATTCAAAAAGCGTTTTTTGTTTGACGCCAACCCCATCTTGATGAAATCCTTGATGAAGATTGGCGGCGTGGTTTGCCGCAACCGCCGCCGCGCCAATCCACCATCCTTCGGAAAATCCGCGTCCATGCCTTGTCCCCGATGAAACGAAAAGCGACTGGCCTTACCCTCGCCGATCTTGGACGCCTAGCCGGGGCGAAGCCGCGTTCGCTGCAGCTTTGGACCGATTCGGGCGTGCTCAAGACGCTCGCCGGCACCGACCGGGCGGGCAGCGGCGCCTATCGCCATTATTCGAAGGCGGAAGCCGAACTGGCCATCATCCTGGCCCGCCTGCACCAGGCGATGCGTCCGCCGGTGGGAAGTCTGATCCGCCTGGCCGCCATCATCCGCCCGCTCCTCACCCAAGCGGCTGCCTTCTACGAGCGCGCCCGCAAAGGCGAGGTCACCGTGCAATCGAAAGAAGACGAGCAGCTCTACAGCGACGGCGAAGCGATCGACCGGGCGCGGCGCAAGGCGGTTCCGGTCTGGCTGATCCTGACGCCCGAGGACGGGCATGACGGCCCGGCAGCGCGACTGGTTTCCGGCCAGATGATCCCCACCGCCGGCGGCGACGATCCGCTGCGGGCGCGCGGCTTCTTCATCGCACTCAATTTAAGTGATCTTCTGGGCACCGGGCGGAACGGCGATTAAAGCCAGAATTTCTTGGCGTGCCGGAAAGCTCGCCAAGGCCCTTCCGCCTGCTCGAGCAAACGCCGCTCGCGGGCGGCGTGCCAGCCGGCGATCAAGCCGATCGCGTGTCGGTGCGCAGCCGGAACCTTCGCCTCGTCGACCTCCGCCAGCCGCGCCCGTGCCGCCTCGATGTCGTTCAATTGGCCCAAGGCATCGAGCAGGGCCTCCAGACGCGCCCGCGTCTTGCGCGCCCGCTTGCCAGGATAGAGATCGATCAGGAACTCCATGGCGTAGCGCAGCTTCTTGGCGCGGATGCGCTGCCGATGGCGCGCTGCTCCGCTTAACGCGGAAAGCGGCCGGCGTTCCTTGATGAGCTTGCGCCAGCGCGTTTCCAGGCGCTGGCGCGCAAAATCCGCCAGCGTCGGGGCGCCGGCGGGCGGATGGTCGGCAAGATCGGCCGCCTCGACGAACAGATCGATCAAGAGCGCGTTGAAGGCGGGAGCGGCGATCGCCGCCCGTGCCGTCGTGAGCGCCGTCTGGCGCTGACGCTTGAGATGGGCGGCCAAGAGATCCAGCGTCGATTCCGCGGTAAAGGCTTGGCGCACCGGCCCCAAAATGTCGGCGGCGAAAACATCGTGATCGCGCACCGGCCCCAGCGCCGAGGCCAGGGCCTTGGCGCGCTCCGAGAGCGTCTGGCGCAGGGGTTCGGCAAAGAGCGGCGCGAACAGAGCCAGGGCCGAGCGCAACCGGCGCAAGGCAACGCGAACCTGATGGATGGGTTCGAGGGTATCGCGCCCTTTCAAGCCCTCGGCATTGACCGCCAAATGATCGAGGATGCTGGCCAGGATCGACTGGAAGGCTTGGCCCAACGTGGCCCCTTCCTTAAGCGCAATCGCGCTAGCCTTTCGCGCCCCCGCCGGCCTACCGCGCGCCCAATCGGTCAGATGCGCCCCTTCCTGGAATTCGAAACGGGCGGGAACCGCTTCGAGAAGATTCTGTATCAGGCGACCGCCCGCCGACCAACGGCCCTTGGTCATTCGGATCGTCGCGCGTGCCCGATCGCGCTGGCGTCGCCCCATTTGGGCCACGCCTTGATCGAGGCTGACCTCGGCGGTCCAATGTCGTCCGCCCAGAAGATAGACGGTGCGCCGGCCGCGAAAGACGATTTGCTCCGCCACTTTCTTGGCCGATTTGCCGAGACGTCGGCGATCGTGATCCGTCAAGCCTTCCGGAGCACCACGGTGATAACGCCCCTTCTCGGCCAAATCGAAGTTGGGCGTGTCGCACCAGCTTTCGCTAAAGGCGACCGGCCGACGGCGTTCCTGAAACGCCGGATGGCCGCGAAGCGCTCGTTCCAAACGCCCCGCATGGGCCGGATCGACCCGCAACGCCAAAGATATCGCCGACATTCGGTTAAGGTCCCCTTCTCGGCGGAAACTTTAGCCGATGCCCCCTCCCCTTGTCCCGTGAAGGTTCGGGATCGATTATTTCGGGAGTCTTGCGCCAAGGCATGGTATAAGCTATGGTTGTTCGACACAAAATCTGGTGTATGGGGATGGAAGCAGGAAAGGGGGCGGCGTTCCCGGGCGCGGCAGGTCGGTTTGTGGTCGCCATGGCGCTGGTATTATGGACCGGCGGCTGCGCCATGTTGTGGGACCCGGAAGCGCCGACACCGGTTTCGCCCAGCGCCCTGCTCGATCCCACGGGCGGCGTCGATCCCGCCGAAACCGCCTTGGCCGCTTTGACGAAGGGCGATTACAGCCGCGCCGAAGTGAGCGTCAATCAGGCGCTGCGGCGCAATCCGCGCGATCCCTATGCGCTTTTGGCCGGCGCCCTCCTCTTCCAGAACACCGATCGACCGCAAAAGGCCCGCCAGCTTTACGAGGATCTGGTGGCGCTGCGCCCCAACCTGGTCACCACCTTGGGCGGCAATCAGCGCCTGATTCCGCGCAGCCTGGGCGAAGTGGCGGAACAGAATCTCGCCGGCCTCACCCCATCACGCCCGCTGCCTGCCCTGCGCGGCAATCAAGCCCCTGCCCCGATGACACAAGCCCCGGCGCCGATGCCGATCTCGCCCCAGGCGGCCATGGCCGCCGGTCTGCCGATGGGCATGGGCGACGGCGGTATTGCCGGCCCGCTGGTGCTCAACTCGGCGGCCGACAACAACGCCGCCCAGCGTTTTCTCATTCTCCGCCGCTTGGCCGAAGAGGGCCTGATCACCGAAGAGGAATACCGCACCCGGCGTTCGGCCAATCTGGGGGCGCTCTTGCCCTTGTCGGCGACCCCGCCCCCTGCTACCGGGCTCGATCGTCCGGTGCCGGCGCCCGAACAGATCGTCGACCGGCTGCGCGCCCTGGCCCGCGCCTATGAGGGGCGCACGATCAGCGCCGCCGAACAGGCCGCCGAGCGGACCATCATTCTGGAATCGCTGCTGCCCGCGCAACCGCGCAACCGCGCGATGGCCATTCAGGCCCCGAAGAGTCTGCTCGATGCGGCGGCCGCCGCCGGTCGGATCGAACGGCTGCGCGGCTTCAATCTGATCACCGCCGACGAACAGATGCGCGAGCGCGACGCGTTGGAAAAGGCCAGCCAGACCCTGGCCGGGGCGAGCCCCGCCCCTTCCATGGCCGGGGCACCCACCGCGCTGGCCGGGGCCGGATCGCAAAAAGCCAGCGGCACCACCGCACCCGCCGCCAAAGGCAAGGGCGCCGCCACCAAGGGCGGCAAGGGCCGACCGGCCGTGCATCTGGCCTCGTTCAAGAGCCGCGAACAGGCCGACAAGGATTGGCCGGGCATCCGCGCCAAGAATCCGGAACTGGCCAAGCTCTCGATGCAGGTGAGCCGCGTCGATCTCAAGGGCAAAGGAACCTATTGGCGCCTGAAGGCCGGGCCTTTGGCCAGCGCCAAAGCGGCCGCCGATCTGTGCAAGACGCTGAAAGCCCGTCGCCAATATTGCGATGCGGCGACCATGGATTGACGCGCTTGCGGAGACGCGCGCCCGGCGATTGAGGGGCCGATCAACGCCTGGGCGGCGGCAGCGGGCTTGAGGTGATGGGCGCCGAGGGCGCCGCCGCTGGAGCCGGCGCGAAACCGCCGGTCGCGCTGCGATTGCCCGCACCTTGCGGGGCAACGGTGAAATCGACCACCGCCCCCAGAAGGGTGCCCGAGCGAATTTGGATGGTCGCCACCCTTTCGCCCCGCTGGTAGGTGAGCACGCTGGTTGCCGAACGCAGACTGGCCAGTTCCTGCCAGCCGAAGCGGTTCATCTCGGCCTTATGGAAATCGAACATCTCGCCCACCGATTGGCGGGTCGAATAGGAGAGCCGCCCCATCCAACTGTCGCCGCCGCCCAGGATCAGGGTGCGGTCGAGGTCCATGCTGGCGCCGGCGGGCACCGGAATGTCGGCGAACTGGCCGAAGGTGGGGGTGATGGCGCCCCCTTCGCCCTCGGCGCGGGCGCTGGGTTGGATCGAGGGGCCGCCGCAAGCCGCGACGAGCAAAAGCGCGGCCAAGCCGAGGAGCGTCAAACGATACGGAGCCGTTTTCATAGCGATAAGGGTAACACGGAAAAACGCCGAAATCAGCCCCTCTTCATCGGCGCCGGTCGCAAGGAGGCCCCAAAAAGATCCTGCGCGAACAGGCTGGAGAAATTCTCGGCGGTCAAGGGGCGGCTGACCAAGAAACCCTGGATTTCGTCGCAGCCGCGCTCTTGCAGAAAGGCGATCTGCTCCTTGGTCTCGACCCCCTCCGCCACCACGTTGAGCCGAAGATTGTGGGCGAGCGCGATGATGGCCGACACGATCTCGGCGTCGCCCTCGTCGGTGGCGACGTCGCGCATGAAGCTGGCGTCAATCTTCAAGGAATCGATGGGAATGCGCTTCAAGTAAGCCAAGCTGGAATAGCCGGTGCCGAAATCGTCGATCGAGGTGTGAACGCCCAACTCGCGCAGTTCGTTCAACATATGGGCGGCGATGTCCATATGCTCCATCAGCACCGTTTCGGTCACTTCGAGTTCGAGATAGCGCGGCACCAAGCCGGTTTCGTTCAAGATGGCGCGCACCTTGCCCACCAGATCGGGCTGGCGGAATTGGTGCGGCGAGATGTTGACGGCGATCCGGATGGAAGGCAGGCCCTGGCGCTGCCAGGCGGCGTTCTGGGCGCAGGCGGCTTTCAGCACCCAATCGCCGATCGGCACGATCAGGCCGGTATCCTCGGCCAGGGGAATGAAATCGGCCGGCGAGACCAGGCCGAGATCGGGGTGATGCCAGCGAATCAAGGCCTCGGCGCCGCCGATCTGGCCGGTTTGCAGATTGATCTTGACCTGGTAGTTGAGCCGGAATTCCTGGCGCTCGATCGCCTTGCGGAGCGCCCCTTCCATCGCCAGCCGCTCGAAGGATTGGGCGTTCATGGCCGGCGTGTAAAGCTGGTAGCTGTTGCGTCCCAGATCCTTGGCCCGGTACATGGCGGTGTCGGCGTTCTTGACCAGCACCTCCGTCTGATCGCCGTCTTCCGGATAGACGCTGATGCCGATGCTGGTGGTGAGATAAAGCTCGCGGCCCTCGATCAGGAAGGGCTGGGTGACCGACTCGATGATCCGCCTTGCCAGGCGGGCCGAATCCTCGGCGCCCTCGATCTCGGCTTGCAAGATGGTGAATTCGTCGCCGCCCATGCGGGCGACCGTGTCGCTGTCGCGCACGCAGGCCTTGAGGCGGGCGGCCATCTCGACCAGCACCTGATCGCCCACCGAATGCCCGAGCGAATCGTTGATGCGCTTGAAGAGATCGAGATCGAGGAACATCACCGCCAGATGCTGCTGGTGCCGCCTTGCCATGTTGATCGCCACCGCCAGGCGGTCGTTGAACAGGCGCCGGTTGGGCAAGCCGGTGAGCACGTCGAAATAGGCGAGGTTGCGGATGCGCTCCTCGGTCCGCTTGCGCTCGGTGATGTCGCTGAAGATGCCCGCATACTTGACCGCGCCGGGATCGCCCTCATTGTCGATGCGGGTGATGGTCAGCCATTCGGGAAAAACCACCCCGTTCTTGCGTCGGTTCCAGATCTCGCCCTGCCAATGGCCGTTGGCGTTGAGCGAATCCCAGAGCGACCGGTAGAAGGTGGCATCGTGCCGGCCGGAACTGAGGAGACTGGGCTTGCGGCCGATCACCTCCGCCGGCGTGTAGCCGGTGACGCGGGTGAAGGCCGGGTTGACCGCTTCGATATAACCCTGGGCATCGGTGATGATGATGCCGTCGAGCGAGGCCTCGATCACCCGATGCGCCAGCAAGAGGTGACGCCGCGAATCCTGAAGGGCCTGGTCGCGCTGGCGGAGCGCCTCTTCCAGGCGTCGCACATATTCGATTTCCAAACTGGTGAGGATATCGGACATCGAAAGCAGGCCGATCAGCGCGCCCCCCTGGCCGATGACGCCCAGATGGCGAAAGCCGCGCGCATCGAGAAGATCGCGGGCGTGCAAGAGCGGCGTGTTCTCGGAAATCGTGTGCAGGGGGCGGCTGGCGACGTCGCGCACCGTGCCCTCGGTGTTGCGCAGGGCGATGCGGCGCACCAGATCGCGCTCGGTGATGATGCCGTCGGGCACATTTTGGGCGTTCCGCACCACGGCGGCATCGACCCGCTTCTCGTGCATCTGGCGGATCGCCGCCTGGAAGGACAGCGATTCCGAAACCGCCAGCACGGTACGCGGCAGCGCCGATTTGACGTCGCGCATCAAAAGATAATGTTCGACCCCGAAATGCCGCACGACATCGGTCTGGCTCACCATGCCGAGCAGCGCCCCTTGGGCATCGACCACCGCCAGATGGCGCAAATTCTCGGCCTTCATCCGCCGGCCGGTCTCCGAGACGGTGATTTCGGGACCGACGGTGCGCACCGGCGAACTCATCACCTGCCCGACTGGCGTTTCCACCACCCGGGGATCGTCGAGATCAAGCGAGAGGGCGTCATGCTCGGTCCAGATGCCGACCATCCGATCGCCATCCATGACCAGAACGGAGCCGCAGCCGGCCTTCTGCATGTTGGCCGCCGCCTCGGCGATCGGCGTCGCGGGCGCGCAGGTCACCAGATTGGAATTGACAATATCGCGCACGGTGAGATCGTCGGACACGATCCACTCCTCAACGGACTTCCCCCGGGAATCTTTTACTCCCCGCCCGGCGGCTCCACAAGGGCGGCTTCGAGTCGGCGCCAAGCCGCCTGAAGACGCACCGCCGCCATCTTTCGGTCGGTGGATGGAGTCTCCATTAGGCGGCGCGCCAAACCCGCCAATTCGCCGGCGCCGGCGTTCAACGCCGCTCCGGCCAAGCGATGGGCATGGCCTTCGAAATCGGACGGCGGCGTCCGGGTGGCGAGCAAAGACTCGACCAACGCCGCGGCGCTGCCGCGGAACAGCGCGATGAGGCGGGCAATCTCGGCCGAGTCCGGCCCCAGCATCGCCTGAAGGCGGGAGCGATCGAAGACCGGTGCCGCCAATTCGCGCCGGATCACCGCCTCGGCCCGGCCGACCCCGTCCTGGACGGCCGGGGACATGATTTCGCCATGGCCGAAGGCTTGGCCCTCGATGCCCAAAATGTCGAAACGCGCCGGCAGACGTTCCAGGGCGCGCGCCATCTCGATCGCTTGAGCCAGACCGAAAGCGTGACTGGAATGGGCGATCAGCGCCGATGGCAAGGGTCCGGCGGCGCCGTCGATCACATGCAGGGTGCCGGGCACACCGCCCGAGGCGACGGCATCGACGACGATGGCCTGCTCCGCTTCTTGCCACAACTCGATCAGGCCGGCGCCCTCGCCGTGATGGGTGACGATGGCAAAGCCCGTCGGCGGATCGGCGGCCAGCCGTTCGGCTACCGCCAAACCGGCGCGATCGTCCTGGCGCAGCGGATGGCCGATGCCAAGGATGAGCCGTTTAGTCGCGCTCAATCGTCAGCTTGAGAAAATGGGTGGCGCAGGAGATGCACGGATCGTAATTGCGAATCGCCTGTTCGCAGCGCCACTTCAAATCCTCGTCGGGCAGATTGAGGTTGGCCGCCACCACCTTCCACAGATCGGATTCGATGATCTTCTGGTTCTGGGCGGTGGGCGGCATGATGCGCGCCGTTTTTACCGAGCCATCGGCCTCGATCTCGTAGCGATGGAAGCAGATGCCGCGCGGCGCCTCGGTGCAGCCATACCCCACCCCGGCCTTCACCGGCACCGCGCCATACGGCTCGCTCGGTTCCTGGTAGCTCCGGCAAATCGCCAGCGCGTCCTCGCAGACTTGCAGGATCTCGACCGCGCGCACGACGATGCTCTTGAACGGGTTGGTGACCTTGGCGCCCAGCCCCACCGCCTTCGCCGCCTGCCGGGCGCGTTCGGACAGCTTGTCGTAATTGAGGTTGTAGCGCGCCAGGGGCCCGGTCTTGTAGGGCGCCTTGCCCTCTTTCATGAAACCATGCAGGGCGTTCGAATGTTTGACATGTTCCTCGTCGAAGTGATCGAGGAACTGCTCAAGCCCAATGTTCATGCCCCGGTTGGAGATCAGCCGACCCTCATGGATGGCGTATTCGTTCTCGTGACGGAGCGCCACGAAGGTGTAGTCCTGCTCGAGCGCCGGGAACGAAAATCCGCCCACCACCTGGATGGTCTCCAGGCTGGCCTCGATCGCCCATTCCAGATCGGGAATCAGGGCCTGCACTTCCTTCTTGCGCGGCGTGCGGTAGAACCCACCAACCCGCATGTTGACCGGATGGATGGCGCGTCCGCCGCCGATGACTTCCAGAATATCGTTGCCGATCTTCTTCAGCCGCAGCGCCTTTTCCACCAGCGGCCGGTTGGCCTTGGCCAGTTGGATGGCGTCGGGCAGGCCGAGAAAATCGGGGGCGTGCAGCATGTAAACGTGAAGCGCGTGGCTCTCGATCCATTCGCCGCAATAGATCAGGCGGCGCAGGGCGCGGATCGGTTGGGGCACGGTGATGCCGAAGGCGTTCTCCATCGCCTGGATCGCCCCCATCTCGTAGGCGATCGGGCAGATGCCGCAGATGCGGGCGGTGATGTCGGGCACTTCGGCGTAGGAACGGCCGACCAGGAAGGCCTCGAAGAAGCGCGGCGGCTCGAAGATGCCGAACTTGACCTCCTTGATCTCGTCGCCCTTGACCTTGACATAGAGCGAGCCTTCGCCTTCGACGCGCGCCAGGGCGTCGACCTTGATGATGCGGTTGGCGGTGGCGCTCATACGCGGTCCTCCAGGCTCTCGGCCTGCTGGCGGAAGGCCGGGGCGTTGGCGTTGAAGGTCTGGAACAGCCGGTGGATGTCGCGCGGCGCGCTGCCCAACGCCTTCAACCGCTCGGACAGCGCCGCCGTGTTGGGCGTTTCCATCGGACCGAAGCAGCCGAAGCAACCGCGATGGCTGGCCGGGCACAGGCCGCCGCAGCCGGCCTGGGTGACCGGGCCCAGACAGGCCTCGCCCTTGGCGACCATGACGCAGACAGTGCCGCGGCTTTTGCATTCGATGCATTCCGAATGTTTGGGCACCACCGGCTTGCGGCCGTTCAAGGTGGCGTTGATCACTTCGAGAAGCTGATGCTTGTTGATCGGACAGCCGCGCAGTTCGAAATCGACGGTGACGTGGTCGGCGATCGGCGTCGCGGTGGCCAGGGTCTCGATGTATTCAGGATGGGCGTACACCTTGTCGATGAAGTCCTTGACGTCCTTGAAATTCTTCAACGCCTGAATACCGCCCGAGGTGGCGCAGGCGCCGATGGTGATCAAGGTGCCGGTGCTCTTGCGGACCTTGTGGATCAGTTCGGCTTCGTGCGGCGTGGTCACCGACCCTTCGACCAGCGTGATGTCGAACGGACCCTTCATATCCTTGCGGGTCGCCTCGAGGAAATAGGCGATCTCGACGGCCTCGGTCACCGCCAGGAGTTCCAGCTCGCAATCGAGCAGCGAAAGCTGGCAGCCGTCGCAGGAGGAAAATTTGAAGACGCCCAAGCGGGGCCGCGTGCGCGCCATGGTCAAAGCTCCCGGATCGAGAAGATGTCGGCGATCTGGTCGAAGGGGAAGACCGGACCGTCCTTGCAAACGAAGTTGGTGCCCCATTGGCAATGGCCGCAGAAGCCGACGCCGCACTTCATGTTGCGTTCCATCGAAACGAAGATGTTGGAGGGATCGATGCCGGCGCCGGTGAGCGTCTGGACGCCGTAACGCATCATGATCTCGGGGCCGCAGACGAAGGCCACGGTGTGCAACGGATCGAAGCTGGCCCGTTTCACCAGCTTGGTCACCACACCGACATTGCCCGACCAGTGTTCGGCGGCGCGATCGACCGTCACCTGCACCTCGGTGTCGAAGCGGCCGCGCCACTTTTCCAGTTCCTTCGGATACAGAATCTCGGAAGGCGAGCGGGCACCATAGAGGATCACCAGCTTGCCGAAGCGCTCGCGGTTGGCCAGCGCCTGATAGATGGCGGGACGCAAGGGCGCCAGCCCGACGCCGCCCGCCATGATCACCAGATCGGAGCCATAGGCGGCCTCGACCGGCCAGGGATTGCCGTAAGGGCCGCGCACGCCCAGCGCCTCGCCGACCTTGAGATTGCCCATCGCGGCGGTGACGGCGCCGACCGCCCGGGTGGTATGGATGAGCCGGGCGCCGTCGCCCGGATCGCCTGAGATGCTGATCGGCACCTCGCCCACGCCCATCACATAGAGCATGTTGAACTGGCCGGCGGCGAAGCGGAACTCGCCCCCCTCTTCCGGCACCAGTTCAAGTGTGAAGGTGTCGGCCAGCTCCTTGCGCACCTTCTCGATGCGGAAGGGACGCGGCTGCATCGGGTCCATCGGAAGCGCGCCCATCACTTGCCTTTCTTGGCCGGACCGTAGAGATCGAGCATCTGCATGCGCGCCGCGTGCAGGCGGTGCGCCATCACCGGCACGAAGCGGCGCAGCACCTCGTAGCCCAGGGCATGGTCGCTTTCCATCTTGCGCGTCAGGCAGGTGGCGTCGAAGGACAGCGCCCGGGTGAGCGTCACCGCGCGAGCGTCGAAGGTCCATTTGTTGGGCGGCATCAGCCACGACCAGCCCAGCACGTCGCCATCATGCAGCGATTCGACCACGATCGGCGGCCGGCCGGCCGAATAGATTTCGACCGCCACGCTTCCCGAGCGGATGAGGTAGAATTTCTTGGCGTCCTGGCCTTCGCGGAACAGGTATTGGCCGGCGTCGAAGCGCTCGTTGGCGGCGCAGCCGACCATCAGCTCCTTGAGCTGGGGATCGAGCCCCTGGGCGAAGGGATGCTCTTCGAGAATGCGCCCGAGATTTTCGATTTGAACCATGAAATCCTCTCTTGCCGCGATCAGCCGCCAAGCGCCTTGGCTTCGGCGGTGATGTCGATGCCCACCGGGCACCAGGTGATGCAACGGCCGCAGCCGACACAGCCGGAGACGCCGAACTGGCTTACCCAATGCGACAGCTTGTGCGTGATCCATTGACGGTAGCGCGCCGCGCCCTGGCTGCGCACCGCGCCGCCATGAATGTAGGAATAGTCGACCGAGAAGCAGGAATCCCATTTGCGCCAGCGTTCGGCGTTGTTGCCGGCCAGATCGGTGACATCCTCGACCGTGGTGCAGAAGCAGGTGGGGCAGACCATCGTGCAATTGCCGCAGGTCATGCAGCGCTTGGCGACCTCGTCCCAATGCGGATGTTCAAGGCGGGCGGCCATCATCGGCCCCACCCCCTCGACCATCGAGCGGCTTTGCTGGCGGGCCTTGGCGATCTGCGCCACGCCGGCCTGTCGGTCGGCGTCGGTGGCCGGGCGCGGGCTCAATTGGGCGAGGATTGCGGCGCCGCGCTCCGAGCCCGCCTCGATCAGGAAGGTCGAGCCCAATTCCGCCAGCTTGAGATCAAAACCCTCGGTCGCGTCGGGCCCGCTGTTCATCGAGGCGCAGAAGCAGGTGCCGCCCGCCTGGGCGCAGGTCACCAGGGCGATGAAGGCGTCGTCGCGCTTGGCGAAATAGTGCGGATCACGGTAGGCGCCGTTGTCGAAGACTTTGTCCTGCACCCGCATCGCCGCCAATTCGCAGGCCCGGGCGCCCAAAAAGGCGTAGCGCGGCGCCTTGCCCTCGTCCTTCAAGACCCGAAAGCCGTTACCCGCGCGCTCGGCGGCAAAGAGCCGCTGGCGCGCCGGATGCAGATGGCCCTTCAAACCCTGCGCCGGCTTGGAATAGCCGAACAGGGCCTGATCGGAGCGCCGCACCGGCCGATAGCGCCCACCCTCTTCCTCGTCGCCCCAGCCGGCCGGCAAATCGCCGATCCCGGTGACGACGTCATAAAGGATGGCGCCCTCGCCCATCGTCGGGCCGATGACCGTGTAGCCTTGGCGATTCAAGATTGAAATTAGATCATTTAGCCGTTCGCGATCGATTACGGCCTTTTCCCCCGGCATTGCCGACATAGAACCCCTCTCGCGCATGACGGTGGTCAAGCGAATAGGGGCAATCTGCCACAAGTGATTACGGCTTTCACCTGTAAAATTCCGACAGATCGGTGAAAGATCGGCCTGTGATAAGGATCACTCCTTAGTCGTGATTTCAATCACTTCCAAGCCAAGCGCGTTTAGGCATCGTGGGCAGCATGGATAACGGCCTTTGAGGGAGGCGACCATGGTGCGGATCGGGATCGTGTTTGTGGTGGCGGGTTTGGGTGCCCTTTGGTACCAGACCGTCCGTTCGATCGACGAAGGTCACTGGATCGGCGTTTCGATCTGGGATGTGATCGAGGCGGCGGGCAGCGGGCGGCCGTCCTCCGGCTGGTCGGCGTTCGACCAGACGCTGTTCGAACTTCTCCGCCTTCCCCCCACCCTCACGTTAACCGCAGTCGGCCTGGCGATGATCGTCTTTGCTTGGCTGCGCGGCCATCGCACCCTGCGCCTGGGCGAGAAGGCGATCGATCAAATGCAGAAGGAAGCCCAGGAGCGGCGGGTCCGCCTCGAAGAGGACAGCAACCGGCTCAAGCGCGACCGGCGCCTGCATCGCATTCGCCATAAAGTCGCCTAGCAGGCTGCGGAAAAACCCTTCCCTCTGGGGCGCCGTCGTGATTCGATTCACCGGCGGCATTCAAGGGGGGGCGCGATGCGCGGCGGCGATGTTCGGACGGAAGGGCTGTTTTCGTATGTGAGCTGCGAAGCTCGGGTTCCTTTGACGCATCCCCTGCGTCCGATCCGGGCCATCTGCGACGAGGCGTTGGAGGTGCTGTCGCACGAGTTCGAGGGGCTGTACGCCAAGGTCGGCCGCCCGTCGGTTCCGCCGGAGAAGCTGCTTCGTGCGCTGCTGTTGCAGG
>JACRPC010000040.1 GCA_016214125.1 Rhodospirillales bacterium
CACGGCCCGCCTCACCCCACCCTGCCCGCCGTTCGGCGCGCCATCACCGAGGCACTCACGCCAAAACGCCCCATCCGATGTTTCCGCTGCAAATACCGCCTCCGGGAGCATCCCCATGAAAAAGTGCCAAAGTAGTGCTAGATGCGGTCGCTTAATCGGGGCGAGGCGAACGGTAAGGAGATCAGGCGCTATGCCGAGGCTTAAACGCGGAACCATCCTTCCTTCGGCCAAGGAGGAGGCGGCCATCGCCAAGGGCATCGCCGGCGATCCCGACACCTATGAACCCGGCGCCGCCGAATGGAAGCGGATGAAACCCGAGCCCCGCTTGGGCCGTCCGCCGGCGGCGGTGACCAAGGAGCGCATCACCATCCGGCTCACGCGCGAGGTGGTGCGGCGCTTTCGGGCCAGCGGTCCGGGCTGGCAAACCCGCATCGACGACCTTCTGAAGAAGGTGGTGGGGTTGTGACCGGGACTTGAGCGCGTCTCGCCGGCGCGTCCCTTCCTACAGCACCGCCAGCATGCTGGCCACCAGGGGGTGGCGGACGATGTCGCGTTCGCCCAGCCGCACCACCGCCACTTGGCCAAGCGCGTCCAGCCGATTGGCGATGTCGGACAGGCCCGACAGGCCGGGCAGAAGGTCGGTCTGGTCGGGGTCGCCGGTCAGCACCATGGTCGAATGCCAGCCCAGCCTTGTCAGCAGCATTTTGATCTGGGTGTAGGTGCAGTTCTGCGCCTCGTCGATGACGATGAAGGAATTGTTGAGGGTGCGCCCGCGCATGAAGGCCACCGGAGCGATCTCGATCGAGCCGTCGGCGAACAGCGCCTTCAGGCGCTTGCCGCCAAGGCGGTCGCCCAGCGCGTCGTAGAGGGGCCGCAGATAGGGCGAAAGCTTTTCCTGCAGATCGCCCGGCAGATAGCCCAGATTTTCGCCGGCCTCGACCGCCGGGCGCGACAGGATGATGCGGGCCACTTGGTTGTTTTCCAGGGCCTCCACCGCCTTCGAGATCGCCAGATAGGTCTTGCCGGTGCCGGCCGGGCCCAAGGCCAGGGTCAGGTTATGGGAATCGATGGCGTCGAGCAGGGCCTGCTGGCCCTCGCTTTTGGGCCGCACGCGCCGCACATAGCTTTGGTCGCGGGTTTCCTCGACGGGCGACCAGCCGGGACGCTCGTTGCCGGCGGCGAACAGGGCGTGGATTTTCACGTCGGGGTGCTGGGCGCGCGCATTCCGCTTGGCCATGCCGAACTCCTGATTTGAGGAACCATGAACGCAAAAGCCCCCGACGAGCGGGGGCCTTCCAGTGTGCGACGGGGATTGACCGGACTTGCGGCATCCAAAGGTGGGCTGTGGAAAAACCCGAGACCCTTACTCATTCGCGATTCGCACCTCAACCAAACGAGGGAACGATGGCGTGTCGCACTTAAGAATCCTACGCGGTTTTCAGGGGGTTGTCAGCAGGTATTGTGTGAAGGATTGGTTAAGACCGCAAAATGTTGAGGGATCGCAACATCCACAGGGCGTCGAGATCAAGGCCTTCCAGGCTGGGCCGGACCGCCAGGGCGCCGGTGAAATCCTGGCCCAGGGTGTAAAGACCCGGCGTGACCAGAACCGCCAGCCCGGCGGCCCGGGCGGAGGCCAAGCCAAGGTCGGAATCCTCGATCGCCAGGGCCTCGCCGGGCTCCAGACAGAGGCGCGTGAGAGCCAGGCGGTAAATCTCCGGGTCGGGCTTCTTGCGGCCGACCTCCTCGCCGGTGATCAGGGCGTCGAGCGGCATCAGGGGAGCATGCGGCGCCAAAACGGCCAGCGCGCTTTCCCGGCGCGACGAGGTGGCGACGGCCAGGCGAATAGCCTTGGCGCGCGCCTGGGCGAACAAGGCGGCTACGCCGGGACGAAGCGTCAGCTTCCCTTCCCGCAAGCGCTTTTGAAAATGGCGGCTTTTGGCTTGGTGCAGCCGGTCGAGAAGATCGGCCGCGACCTCGGGGGCAAAGGCGGCCAAGCGTTCGCGCCCGCCCGCCACCGCCAGCAGCCCACGATAGATTTCCCGATCCCAATGCCAATCCAGGCCGGCCTCGGCGAAGGCGTCGTTGAAGGCCTGGCGGTGGACCTCCTCGGTCTCCGCCAAGGTGCCGTCAAGATCGAAGATCAGAGCTTTGAGTGAGTGCGGCATCTTTCGCCCGATTCTTGCCACAGAGTCCTGTCAAAGGTGAAGGCCAAGCGGGGTGCCATTGGAAGGTGCGCGCCTCCCACCAATCATGGTATATTCCAACGCTTCAACCCCAAGCTCTAGGGATACCTTCTGCGCATGGCCGGTCATTCCCAATTCAAGAACATCATGCACCGCAAAGGTGCCCAGGATGCCAAGAAGGCCAGGGCCTTCACCAAGCTGATCCGCGAGATCACCGTTTCGGCGAAAAACGGCCTGCCCGACCCGGCGGCCAATCCGCGCCTTCGGGCGGCGGTTCAGGCGGCCCGGGTCGCCAACATGCCGCGCGACACCATCGAGCGGGCGATCAAGCGGGGCGCCGGCGCCGGCGCCGATTCCAATTTCGACGAGGTCCGCTACGAGGGTTACGGGCCGGGCGGCGTGGCCTTGATCGTCGAGGCGCTGACCGACAACCGCAACCGCACGGTTTCCGATATTCGCGCCGCTTTTACCAAAAGCGGCGGCGCCCTGGGCGAGACCAATTCGGTGAGTTTCCTGTTCGACCGGGTGGGCGCGATCCATTATCCGGCCCAGACCGTCGGCGCCGACGCCATGTTCGAAGCGGCGCTCGAGGCCGGGGCCGACAATGTCGAAAGCGACGAGGGCGGCCATACCGTCACCTGCCTGCCCGACGATCTCAATCAGGTGCGCGAAAGCCTGGAAGCGCGCTTCGGTCCGCCGGAAAGCGCAAGGCTCGATTGGAATCCGAAAAGCACCACCCAGGTCGAGGGCGAGGCGGCGCAAAGCCTGTTCAAGCTTCTGGAGACGCTCGACGACCATGACGATGTGCAGCGCGTGGCGGCCAATTTCGAGATGGCCGACGACGTCATGCAGCGGTTCGGCGGCTAGATGCGTATCTTGGGCCTCGATCCCGGATTGCGCCACACCGGCTGGGGGGTGGTCGAGAGCCTGGGCAACCGGCTGCGCCATATCGCCGACGGCGTCATCCATTCCGATGCCGAGGACGATCTGGCCGATCGGCTGGCCGATCTTTTCCAGGGCGTGCAGGCGGTGATCGCCCGGCATGCGCCCGAGGAGGCGGCGGTCGAGGAAACCTTCGTCAACCGCAACCCGGCCTCGACCTTGAAACTCGGCCAGGCGCGCGGCGTCGTGCTGCTGGCGCCCGCTTTGGCGGGACTGTCGGTCGCCGCCTACGCCAACAATGTGGTGAAGAAGGCGGTGGTGGGGGCGGGGCGGGCCGAAAAAAATCAAGTGGGCGTCATGGTGCGCATGCTGCTGCCCGGCTGCCTGACGGTCAGCGAGGATGCCGCCGACGCCCTGGCGGTGGCGATCTGCCACGCCCATCACCGCACCAGCCGGGCGCACATGGCCCAGGCCCGCGCCAAGGCCGCCTCATGATCGCCAAGCTCAAGGGATTGGTCGAGTCCGCCTCGGCCGAAGGGGCGGTGATCGATGTCGGCGGCGTCGGCTATGCGGTGCAAGGCTCGGCCCGGCTGCTTGGCCGCTTGCCCGGTCCGGGCCAGCCGGTGGCGCTGGTGATCGAAACCCAGTGGCGCGACGACGGCCCCCATCTCTACGCCTTCCTCGAGGTGGCCGAGCGCGATTGGTTTCGCCTGCTGATCGGCGTCCAAGGGGTGGGGGCGAAGACCGCGCTGGCGGTGCTCTCCATCCTGGGGCCTGACGAGTTGGCCCAGGCGATCGCCGCCCAGGACAAGGCGGCGGTCGGCCGGGCGTCGGGGGTGGGGCCGAAATTGGCGGCGCGCATCGTTTCCGAACTGAAGGACAAGGTGGGCGGCATCGCGCTTGGGGCGGCGGTGCGTTCGGGTCCGGCGGCGGTGGCGGTCCCGGCGGGCGGCGGCGCCTCGACCGATGCGCTGTCGGCGCTGGTCAATCTCGGCTATGGCCGCTCCGAGGCCTTCGCCGCCGTCTCCCGCGCCGCGCTCGATCAGGGGCCGGGCGCCAAGGTTGACGCGCTGGTCAGGGCCGCGCTCAAGGATCTGTCCCAATGAGCGGCAAGCGCCTGGTGGCCCCGGACAAGGCCGAAACCGATCAGGCCGAGATTCACCTGCGGCCGCAGCGCCTGGGCGATTTCATCGGCCAGAAGGCGGTCTGCGCCAATCTCACCGTGTTCATCGAGGCAGCCCGGGCGCGCGCCGAGGCGCTCGATCACGTGCTGCTGTTCGGGCCGCCCGGCCTGGGCAAGACCACCTTGGCGCAAATCGTCGCCCGCGAATTGGGGGTGGGGTTCCGCGCCACCTCGGGGCCGGTGATCGCCAAGGCGGGCGATCTGGCGGCGCTGCTCACCAATCTCGAGCCGCGCGACGTGCTGTTCATCGACGAAATCCACCGCCTCAATCCGGCGATCGAGGAGATCCTCTATCCGGCGATGGAGGATTTCCAGCTCGACCTCATCATCGGCGAGGGACCGGCGGCGCGTTCGCTGCGCATCGATCTGCCGCCCTTCACCCTGGTCGGCGCCACCACGCGCTCGGGGCTCCTGACCACGCCCTTGCGCGAGCGCTTCGGCATCCCGCTCCGCCTGCAATTCTACGAGCCGGCCGAATTGGAGAAGATCGTGGCGCGCGGCGCCGCCCTGTTGGGTTTCGCGCTCACCCCCGAAGGCGCGGCGGAAATCGCCAGGCGGGCCCGCGGCACGCCCCGGGTGGCCGGGCGGCTTTTGCGCCGGGTGCGCGATTTCGCCCAGGTGGCGGGCGCCAAGGCGGTCGACGCCAAGGCGGCCGACGCGGCGCTCACCCGGCTCGATGTCGACGGGCGGGGGCTGGATGCCATGGATCGGCGCTATCTTCGCCTGATCGCCGACAATTATGGCGGCGGGCCGGTGGGGGTGGAGACCTTGGCCGCCGCCCTGTCCGAGCAGCGCGACACGCTGGAAGAGGTGATCGAGCCCTATCTGCTTCAGCAAGGCTTCCTAAGCCGCACGCCGCGCGGGCGCATGCTGGCGAGGGCCGGCTACGCCC
The DNA here is from genome assembly GCA_016214125.1 of Rhodospirillales bacterium. Classification (GTDB taxonomy): domain Bacteria; phylum Pseudomonadota; class Alphaproteobacteria; order Rhodospirillales; family WMHbin7; genus JACRPC01. The sequence goes on from JACRPC010000040.1 coordinate 5,141, forward strand.
ATCTGGGGCTCGAGCCGCCCAAGGCGGCGCTGGCCCAGCTCGATCTGTTGGCCGAACTGGCGGAGGACGGCGATGTCTGAGCCGCACCGCTTTCCGGTCCGGATTTATTACGAAGACACCGACGCCGCCGGCATCGTCTATTACGCCAACTATCTGAAATTCGCCGAGCGGGCGCGGACCGAATGGCTGCGCGAACTCGGCCATCCCCATCAGGCGCTGGTCGAGGGCGAGGGCCTGGCCTTCGCGGTGCGCCGCTGCGCCGCCGATTACGTGAAACCCGCCCGGCTCGACGATTTGCTGTCGATCGAAAGCCAGTTGAGCGGGCTGGGTGCCGCCAGCCTTGATCTCGTCCAGACCGTGCTGCGCGACGATGCCCCCCTGGTCCGCATCGACATCCGGCTCGCCTGTCTCGATTCCCGGCTGCGCCCGGCCCGCATTCCGGCCGCGTTGCGCGCCCGCCTGAAACCGTTCTTGCAAGGAGGTTAGTTTCGATGGACCCGAACACCGTACAAGCCGTGGCGCTGGGCGCCAACGCCGCCGGGCCGGACTTGTCGATGTGGGCGCTGTTCATACGCGCCGACATGATCGTCAAGCTGGTCATGGGCATTTTGGCCATGGCCTCGTTCTGGAGCTGGGCGATCATCTTCGACAAGGTCTTCCGCCTGCGCCGACTGTTTGGCCAGGCCGAACAGTTCGAGGAAGCCTTCTGGTCGGGCGGCTCGCTCGACGAGCTTTACGACCGCATCGGGGCCCGGCCGCTTGACCCGATGAGCGCGCTCTTTGCCGCCGCCATGCGCGAATGGCGCCGCTCGGCCGCCAAGGGTCTGGCCGACCGCGAACAGACCCGCGACAGCCTGCCCAGGCGGATCGATCGGGTGATGCAAGTCACCCTGGGGCGCGAGATGGAACGGCTCGAGCGCCACATGTCGTTCCTGGCCTCGGTCGGCTCGACGGCGCCCTTCATCGGCCTTTTCGGCACCGTCTGGGGCATCATGAACAGCTTCCAGTCGATCGCCATGACCAAGAACACCTCGCTGGCCGTGGTGGCGCCCGGCATCGCCGAGGCCTTGTTCGCCACCGCCTTGGGCCTGGTGGCGGCGATTCCGGCGGTGGTCGCCTACAACAAGATCACCAACGACCTCGACCGCTACGCCAAGCGGCTCGACGCCTTCGTGGGCGAGTTCGGCGCCATCTTGTCGCGCCAGATCGAGGAGAAGTTCTGATGGCCGCTTCCCTTCAGGGCAGCCGGCGGGGCAGCGGAAGGCGGCCGCACCGGGCGATGAGCGAGATCAACGTCACCCCGATGGTCGATGTCATGCTGGTGCTGTTGGTCATCTTCATGGTGACGGCGCCCCTGCTCACCGTCGGCGTCCAGGTCGATCTGCCCAAGACCACGGCGGCGCCGATCACCGGCGAGGACGAGCCCTTGACCGTCTCGGTCGACGCCAACGGCAAGATATGGCTTCAGGAAACCCAGATCGAGCAGGAGGCCCTGGTGCCGCGCCTGCAGGCGATCACCCGGGCCAAGCCCGACCAGCGCATCTTCGTGCGCGGCGACAAGGGCATCAGCTACGGTCGCGTCATGGAGGTGATGGGGGTGATCAACGCCGCCGGCTTCTCCAAGGTCGCCCTGGTGGCCGAACTGCCCAAGGAGCAGCAGGGCAAGGGCAAGGGCCGGAAATAGGCGATGAAGCGGGCGGCCCTCCTGTCGGGGATCTTGCATGTGGCGGTGGTTCTCGTCGCCTGGTTCGGCCTGCCCAAATTGATGTTCACGCCGCCCGAGGTCGAGCGGCCGATCATCATCGAAGTGGCGGTGGTCGGCGACAAGACCAATCCGCCGCCCGCCCCGGTCGAGCAGCCCAAGGAGCAGACGCCGCCCCCGGCGCCTGAGCCGCCCAAACCCTCGCCGCCGCCGCCGCCCGAGCCGCCGAAACCCGAACCGCCCAAGCCGGTGCCGCCGCCGCCCAAGCCGCCCGAGCCGGCGCCCGCCGCCGTGCCGGTGCCCGAACCGATTCCGGCTCCCAAGCCGAAGGCGAAGCCCGACGAGCCGAAGCCCGAGCCGAAGCCCGAACCCAAGCCCTCGCCCCTGTCCGAGGTCAAGCCCAAGCCCCGGCCCGAGCCGCCGCCCGACGATTTCGCCAACGTCTTGAAAAGCGTCGAGAAGCTGAAGAAGCCCGTGCCGCCCGCCGACGATTTCGACAAGATGCTGAAGAAGATCGCGCCCGCCCCGGCCGAATCCAAGCCGCAGCCCCAGCAGCAGGCGGCGGCCAAGGCCGGCTCGCCCTTGAGCAACCTCAACGAGAAATTCACCATGAGCGAGGAAGACGCGATTAGGCGTCACATCCAGCGCAATTGGAATCCGCCGGTGGGGGCGCGCGAACCGGTGATCGTCGAGGTGAGCTTCATCTTGCGCCCCGACGGTAGCTTCTACGATCTTCGCATCGAGAACGAGAACCCGTCCGATCCGGTCTGGCGCAGCTTCGCCGACAGCGCAAGGCGGGCGCTTTTGCTCAGCGTGCCCCTGCCCATCCAACCCGGCAAGCTGCGCACCGACGAACGCTTCGTTTTCCGCTTCGACCCGCGCGAGATGATGGGCTATTCCGGCAAGGGGCGATGAGGGCGGCGGACAAGGTCTGTTGGGGCGGCCCATCCTTCGACACGCGAGCAAGCTCGCGGCTCAGGATGAGGTTGGGATTGAATCTTCCCGACACCTCATGCTGAGGAGGCCTCCGCCAGGAGGCCGTCACGAAGCATGCGAACCGTGCGCCGAGACTTTTTCCGTAACCCGCTAGCTCGGGCGAATCCCGGCGCTCACCGGCAGGCCCAGAATCCGCCCGGCTTTGATCAGGGTGGTATCGAGGCTGTAAACCGCTTTGGCCCGGTGGTTGGCGGCGATCGCCAGATGGAGGGCGTCGCCGGCGCGAAGCCCGGTTTCCGGCCGCCCCAGGAATTCCTTCGCCCGGTCGAAATCGGCCCCGTCGGGCAGCAGGATGACGAAACTCTTGGCGATCATCGCCTCGAATTGGGCGTCGGCCCGGGCGGCCATCGCCGGGGCCAGGCCGCCCATGCGGACCTCGCGGCCGAGCAGCGAGGAGAATTCGACCCGCACCCAATGGCTGATCGTCAGCTCCGGGGCGGGAAGAGCGCGCAGGAAGCGGGCGACCTTGTCGCTCGTCGCCTCGGGAAGAAGGAGCGGCACCAGGAAGCTGGTATCGAAATAGATCATGCGCGCAGGCCCGTTAGCGGCTTTCGTCGCGGGTCTCGCGCAACAGCTCGGCCGACGGACGGCGCAACCGGGGCATGGTCGCCCGGAAGGCGGCCAGGCTCTTCAGGGCCAGCGGCTGTTTGGGCCGGCTGGCGGCAACGACGTGGGCAACCGGCCGCCCATGGCGGGTGATCACCAAATCCTCGCCCGCCTCGACCTTGTCGAGCAGTTCGCTCAAATGCGCCTTCGCCTGCGCCAGATTGACGGTGACCATGCCGGCCTCGATTGGTCATGAAACTGGTCATATTCTAGCGCCCTGCCGGCCGGCTTGACCAGGGTCTTGTCGGGCAGCCGACCCCGATTCGGCCCTGGGCGAGCCCCGGCCCCACCGGGCGATCACAAAATCGCCACAGTTGACCGGTGTCCTGGACGGGCCTTGCGTGGGCGCACGAGAACCGATAGGGAATTGGGCATGATTCGTCTGGCTTTGCTCTTGGCATTGATCCTGTTCGCCGGCCCGGTGGCGGCCGAGGTGCGGATCGACATCACGCGCGGCAACGTCCAGCCGCTGCCGATCGCCATCACCGAATTCGTGGGCGCCAACCCGCAAGAGGGCCAGACCGGGCGCGACATCGCCCGGGTGATCTCGGCCGATCTCGAGCGCTCGGGGCTCTTCAAGCCGATCGATCCCAAGGCCTTCATCCAGTCGGCGCAATCGCTGCAGGCCCAGCCGCGCTTCGGCGATTGGCGCCAGATCAACGCCCAGGCCCTGGTCCAGGGCCGGGTCGAACTGATGACCGACGGGCGGCTGCGCACCGAATTCCGTCTGTGGGACGTCTTTGCCGAAAGCCAGATGGTGGGCCAGGCCTATTTCACCTCGCCCGCCAATTGGCGCCGGGTGGCGCACATCGTCGCCGACGCCATCTACAAGCGGCTCACCGGCGAATCGGGCTATTTCGACACCCAGATCGTCTACATTGCCGAAAGCGGCCCGGCGACACGGCGCATCAAGCGCCTGTCGATCATGGATCAGGACGGCGAGAATCATAAATTTCTCACCGACGGCGCCGATCTGGTGCTGACGCCGCGCTTCGCGCCCAACATGCGCGAGATTACCTACATGTCCTATTACCGCAACGTGCCCAGGGTCTACATCTTCAACATCGACACCGGCCGGCGCGAGGTGGTGGGCGATTTCCCCGGCATGACCTTTGCGCCGCGCTTCTCGCCCGACGGCAACCGGGTGATCATGAGCATGGCGCGCGACGGCAATTCCGACATCTACGAAATGGATCTGCGGACCAAGAGAACCACCCGCCTGACCGATCATCCCTCGATCGACACCTCGCCTTGCTATTCGCCCGACGGCAACCAGATCACCTTCAATTCCGATCGCGGCGGCACCCAGCAGCTTTATGTGATGAACGCCGACGGCGGCAATGTGAAGCGGATCTCCTTCGGCGATGGGCGCTACGGCACGCCGGTCTGGTCGCCCCGGGGCGATCTCATCGCCTTTACCCGCCTGAAAAGCGGCCAGTTCTACATCGGCGTCATGCGGCCCGACGGCTCGGGCGAACGCATGCTGACCGAAGGTTATCTGGTCGAGGGCCCGACCTGGGCGCCCAATGGGCGGGTGTTGATGTTCTTCCGCCAGACGCCCAACGATTCGCGGGGCCAGGGCGGCACGGTCAAACTCTATTCGATCGACCTCACCGGCTATAACGAGCGTCAAGTGGTCACACCACAGGAAGCTTCGGACCCTGCCTGGTCGCCGCTGATTCCCTAAACAATCCCCGGAATTCTTTTAGGTGCAGCGCAACATCCCCCTTGATTCCTGGGGTTAGGCTGCGTATAGTGGGCGTTCCCAGGGGGTTTTGGGTTGACAATTCCGTGTCGTCGGCGTCAATTCCTTGGGGCGGGATCCGGCTTGAGCCGGAGCCCCGGTTCCTTTGTTACAATCATCAACCGATCCAGATTCCGGTGAGGGGTAGAAAAATGAAGATGCGTGTTCTGAGCGTTTTCGCGGCTGTCGCTTTCCTGGCCGCGTGCAGCTCCGATGCCGACCAGAAGGCCGCCACCAGCGGCACGGGCCAGGCCGCCGCTCCGGCAGCGCCGGCGGCGCCCTCGACCATTCCGATGGTCGCTCCGGGCTCGGTCGACGAGTTCGTGAAGAATGTGGGCGACCGCGTTTACTTCGATTTCGACAAGTACGAAGTCAAGCCCGAGGCTCGCGCCCAGCTTGACCGTCAGGTCGATTGGTTCAAGCGGTATCCGCAGTGGAAGATCACCGTCGAAGGCCACTGCGACGAACGCGGCACCCGCGAGTACAACATTGCGCTGGGCGAGCGTCGCGCCAACGCCGTGAAGGAATATCTGGTCGCCAAGGGCGTGGCCACGGCCCGCATCAAGACCATTTCCTACGGCAAGGAGCGTCCGGCGGCCATCGGCTCGAACGAAGCCGCCTGGGCCCAGAACCGTCGCGGCGTGTCCGTCCCGACCAACTAAGGTCGGCGACCTACGCCCTGATCCGGAACGCCTGGTCCTGTCTTCGGTATGCCGAAGACGGGGCTGGGCGTTCGGCGTTTGAATCGCCCTCTTGGGTTTGTTTGACATCCCGGCGCCCGCCCGTCTTCGGGTCGGGCGCCATGCTTTTGCCAACATTGCCGGTTAGACCCGGCCTCATTGCCGTCGGATTTTCGTTGCGAGGTCGATCATGTCGAGCCTGATTCGCGCCTTTTCCATCGCCCTCCTGCTGTTGGCCTGGGCGACACCGCCGGCCGGGGCGCAAAGCGATTTGCGCCCGCTCCTCGACAAGATCGATCGCCTCGAGCGCGATCTGTCCGTCTTGCAGCGCCAGGTCTATCGCGGCCAGGCGCCCTCGACGGTTCCCGGCACGGCGGCCGACGCCAGCCTCGATTCCAACGTCGCGGTGGCGCTCCAGCAGCGCCTGAACGCCTTGGAAAACGAGATGCGCAATCTGACCGGCAAGATCGAGGAACAGAATTTCCTGGCCAGCCAGACCGCCACCCGCTTGGAACGGATGCAAAAGGATATCGAACTGCGCTTCACCGAGATCGAGCAGAAGGCGCAAACCGGCGCCGGCCAGCCGCAAACCCAGGCGCCGGGCCCGAATCAGGTCACGCTTCCGGCCGCCGGATCGGCCTCGACCGAGGCAGGCGGCGACAAGATCGTGCTGCGCCCGCCGCCGGGCGTTCTGGCGCCGCCGCCGCTCGAAACCCCCGCCGACCGGGCGGCACCGGCAAGGCCATCCCCCGCCGTTACCTTGAAGCCGCCGGCGCCGGTTTCGGCGGCGCCCGGACCGGCCAATCCGCAGGATCAGTACGACCAGGCCTTGGGTCTTCTGCGCGCCAACGATTTCGAGGGGGCGGAAAAGGCCTTCCAGGGCTTCGTCGCCGCCAATCCCCAGCACGAGCTGGCCGGCAACGCCCAATATTGGCTGGGCGAGACCTATTACGTGCGCGGCGATCATCAAAAGGCGGCCGTGGTCTTCGCTGAGGGTTATCAGAAATATCCGAAAAGCCCCAAGGCGGCCGACAATCTCTTGAAGCTTGGCCTGTCGCTGTCGGGGATGGGCCAGAAGAAAGAGGCCTGCACCACTTTCGCCCGGCTGGCCAAGGATTTCCCCAACACCGCCGATTCGGTCAAGCGTCGGGCCAGCGCCGAACGCCAGCGCCTGGGCTGCACGTGATTCCGGCCGCCTTCGCCGGGCGTTTGGAGCGTTTGGGACCGTTCGAATCGAAGCCCCGTCTGGCGGTGGCGGTTTCGGGCGGCGCCGACAGTCTGGCGCTCTGCCTCTTGGCCGATCGCTGGGCGCGGGCAAAGGGCGGGTCGGTGTTGGCGCTCATTGTCGACCACCGCCTGCGTCCGGAATCAACCGCCGAAGCCCGTCGGGTCGGGCGCTGGCTTGCGGCGCGCGGCATCGGGCATCGCATTTTGGTTTGGCAAGGCGACAAGCCGGCCGGCGGGCGCCAGGAGGCGGCGCGCCAAGCCCGCTACCGCTTGCTGTTCGAGGCCTGCCGGCGGGCGGGCATCCTGCATCTCTTGGTCGGCCACCAGCGTGAGGATCAGGCGGAAACGGTGGTGATGCGCAAGGCCAAGGGCAGCGGCCCCGATGGGCTGGCCGGCATGGCGGCGCTGATCGAGCACGACGAGGCGCGGCTTCTGCGCCCGCTGCTCGACGTTCCCAAGGCCCAACTCGAAGTGTTTCTTAAGGCCCTGGGCCAGGCCTGGATCGCCGATCCCAGCAACGACGATCCCGCGTTCGAACGCGTGCGGGTGCGCCTGGGGATGGCCGATCGGGCGATCGATGCCGGCGCCCTGGCCGGTCAGGCGGCGCGGCATGGCAAAGCCCGGATGGCCATCGAGGCCAAGGTCGATCGCCTGCTGGCCGCGGCGGTTTGTTTGCATCCGGCCGGATTCGCCACGCTCGACCGCGCCCGGCTGACCAAGGCGCCGGCGCCGATCGGCCGGCGCGCTTTGGCCAGGCTTCTCATGCTGGTGGGCGGAAAGGAGCATCCGCCCGGCCTTGACGCGCTCGAACGCTTCCAGCGCGCCTTCGCCCAAGGGGCCAACGCCACGCTGCATGGTTGTCGGTTGGCCGGCGATCGTCTGGTGGCCGAGGCCAAGACCGACACGCAACCGATCAAGGCTGGCCAACGCCGGATGCGGGTGGGCGGGTTCGTCCTCGCCATCGCAAACCCACACGCGCCGGGTTTGCGCCTGGGCTTTTTGGGCAAGGAGGCGCCCGGCTTGATGGGGGCGCATCCGAACCTCAAGAATCGGGGCATCCCGGCTCCGGCGCGGCCCGGACTGCCAGCCCTCTTCGATCCGGAAGGTGTTTCGGAAGTCCCGCTCTTGGGGTATAAACGGAACGCCGGGCCGAAGGCGATTGTGCAAATCGCCTGGCGACCAAGGCGCCGGTTGACCGGGTCGGGATTCCATCTTGTGTCCGGCCGGACCGGCACTATGTCTAAAGGGATGCAACGCAAGGCGTCAGGCCAAAGGCGGATCGGGTGAACTTCAGCAAGAATCTGGCCCTCTGGGTCATCATCGCGCTGCTTCTGGTGGCGCTGTTCAACATCTTCCAGTCTCCCACCCAGCGCAGCGGCTTGGCGTCGCTGGCTTTTTCCGACTTCATGGCCGAGGTCGAGGCGCATCAGGTGCGCGAGGTGATCATCCAAGGCAAATCGATCAGCGGCCGGATGGCCGATGGCCGCGCCTTCACCACCTTCGCGCCCGACGATCCGCAGCTCGTGACCCGCCTGCGCGACAACGGGGTGCGGATCACCGCCATGCCGGCCGATGACAACGCCCCCACCTTCTGGGGGGTGGTGATTTCCTGGTTCCCGATGCTGCTTTTGATCGGCGTCTGGGTGTTCTTCATGCGCCAGATGCAGGCCGGCAGCGGCAAGGCGATGGGCTTCGGCAAGTCGCGCGCCCGCCTGTTGTCGGAGAAAACCGGCCGCGTCACCTTCGAAGACGTCGCCGGCATCGACGAGGCCAAGCAGGAACTCGAGGAAGTCGTCGACTTCCTCAAAGACCCGCAGAAATTCACCCGCCTGGGCGGCAAGATCCCCAAGGGCGTGCTCTTGGTCGGCCCGCCCGGCACCGGCAAGACGCTGCTGGCGCGCGCCATCGCCGGCGAGGCCAACGTGCCCTTCTTCACCATCTCGGGTTCCGATTTCGTCGAGATGTTCGTGGGCGTCGGCGCCAGCCGGGTGCGCGACATGTTCGAGCAAGGCAAGAAGAACGCGCCCTGCATCATCTTCATCGACGAGATCGACGCCGTCGGCCGCCACCGGGGCGCCGGCCTGGGCGGCGGCAACGACGAGCGCGAGCAGACGCTCAACCAATTGCTGGTCGAGATGGACGGCTTCGAATCGAACGAGGGCGTCATCCTGATCGCGGCCACCAACCGGCCCGACGTGCTCGATCCGGCGCTTTTGCGCCCCGGCCGGTTCGACCGCCAGGTGGTGGTGCCCAACCCCGACATCGTCGGGCGCGAGAAGATCCTGTCCGTTCACATGCGCAAGGTGCCCTTGGGGCCCGACGTCGATCCCCGGGTGATCGCGCGCGGCACGCCCGGCTTCTCGGGCGCCGATCTGGCCAATCTGGTCAACGAGGCGGCGCTCCTGGCGGCAAGGCGTGGCAAGCGCGTCGTCACCATGCGCGAGATGGAAGACGCCAAGGACAAGGTGATGATGGGCGCCGAGCGCCGCTCGATGGTGATGACCGACAAGGAAAAGGAACTCACCGCCTATCACGAGGCCGGCCACGCGCTGGTCAACATCCTGGTCGGCGAATGCGATCCTCTGCACAAGGTGACGATCATCCCGCGCGGCCGGGCCTTGGGCGTCACCATGAGCCTGCCGGAGCGCGACCGCTACGGCTTCGCCAAGAACGAGATCGAATCGCGCATCGCCATGACCTTCGGCGGCCGCATCGCCGAGGAGATCGTCTTCGGTCCCGAGCGCATCACCACCGGCGCCAGCAACGACATCATGCAGGCCACCCGCATGGCGCGCGGCATGGTCACCGAATACGGGATGAGCGACAAGCTGGGGCCGATCCGCTACAACGCCAACGAACAGGAAATCTTTCTCGGCCACTCGGTCACCCAGACCCAGAACGTCTCCGAGGCCACCGCCCAGTTGATCGACGAAGAGGTGCGCCGCATCATCGAGGAGGCCGAGGCCAAGGCGCGCACCATCTTGCGCGAACATCTGGACGATCTGCACAAACTCGCCAAGGCGCTGTTGGAGTACGAAACGCTGACCGGCGAGGAGGTCAAGGCGCTCCTGCGCGGCGAGGCGGTGGTGCGTCCCAACCCCGACGACCAGAAGCCCAGCGAGGGCGGCCGGCGCGCCTCGGTGCCCAGTTCCGGCAAGAGCGCCAAGCGCCCGGGTCTGGAGCCAGGCCCGGAACCGCTGCCCGGCGGCTGATGGTCGGCCGGCCCGCCTCCTTCGCGGGGCTGGCGCTCGACCGGCCGCGCCTGATGGGGGTGGTGAACGTCACCCCCGACAGCTTCCACGATGGCGGCCGCCACTTTGACCCGGAACGGGCCATCGCCCATGGCCGCGCGCTCGCAAGGGCCGGCGCCGACCTTCTCGACATCGGCGGCGAATCGACCCGGCCCGGCGCCCAGCCGGTTTCCGCCGAGGACGAGCGGGCCCGCGTGCTGCCGATCATCCGGGCGCTCAAGCCCCTGGGCGTTCCCCTCTCCATCGATTCTCGCCGGCCTTTGGTGATGGAAGCCGCGCTGGCGGCCGGCGCCATGCTTGTCAACGACGTCACCGCGCTGGCCGATCCTTTGGCGCGCCGTCTGGTGGCCGAAAGCGGCGCCTTCGCCATCCTCATGCACATGCAGGGCGAGCCGGCCACCATGCAGGCCAAGCCCACCTATGGGGACGTGGTGGCCGAAGTCCGCGATTTTCTGGCGGCGCGGCTGGCGCAATGCGCGGCCGACGGCATCGCCCGCGAGCGTCTGGCGATCGATCCCGGCATCGGCTTCGGCAAGACGCTCGACCACAATCTGGCGCTGATCGCCCATCTCGATCGCTTGGCCGATTTGGGTGTGCCGGTGGTGCTGGGCGTGTCGCGCAAAAGCTTCATTGCCCATCTGATGGGCGGCGATCCGCCCACTGCCGCACGCCTGCCGGGCTCGCTCGCCGCCGCCCTGGCGGGGTTGGAAAGGGGCGCCTCGATCCTGCGCGTTCACGATGTCGCCGAGACCGCCCAGGCGGTGGCGATGTGGCGGGCGATCGGGCGGGCGTGAGCCTTTGGCGCCCGTGTCCGAACCTTCCCTCTGGTCGGATGGCCAAAAGCCGCTCTAGGATAGGCGCCAGGCGGTCGGAGGCGGGATGAACAAGCTGGAAGATCAGGTGAAGATGGTGGCGCGCCAGATGGGCGCGCATCTGGTGGGCATCGCCGATGCCGCCCATCTGCCCGATCAGGCGCCGGCGATCGCCACCTTGCTGCCCGGCGCCCGCCGCCTGGTGGTGGTGGCGACCGGCCACAATCGGGTGGCGCTTCGTTCGGCCGACAACGAGGCCCGCCAGTTCGACACCATCCACACCTATGACGAGGCGGCGCGGGCGGCGCACGCGGTGGCGCGTTTTCTCGACGCGGTCGGTCATGCCGCCATCGCCGTGCCGGCCTTCATTCCGCTCGACATGGCGCCGCCCAAAAAAGGCATGCGCGGCGCCGTCGATTGGCGCCGGGCCGCCTATTGGGCCGGGCTGGGCTCGAAGGGCGAGAACGGGCTCCTGGTGACGCGGGATTGGGGCTCGGCGGTGCGGCTGTGCGGCGTGGTGACCCAGGCGGCGCTTGCCCCCGACGGCCCCCTGGCCGAGGATGTCTGCGATCATTGCGGCAATTGCCTGACCGCCTGCCCGCCCGGCGCGTTGGGCGCCGAAGGCGCCATCGACAAGAAAAAATGCGGCGATCACATCTTCCGCTACGGCTTTCGCGCCTTCCAAGGCTTGATGGCCGGCCTGTTCGATCGCCAGGCCCCGGCCAAGGCGGCGATCGAAGGCGTGGCGCTGCGCGAGCTGTGGCAGAACTTCATGACCGGTAATTACTATTACTGCTTCGCCTGCCAAACCCAGTGCCATGGCGGCGGGGATTCCGCGCCCAAGGGGTAAACCGCGGCGTGTGCAAAGAACGCTGAGACGAGCGCCCCGGGGGGCGCGCCCCCACCGGCGAGAGGGCGAACGGCCCGCACAGGGCGACGCCACCCTCGATCCCGTCCGAAAGCGGTCACCGTTCCTGCAGCGCGTTGCCCAGGCCGGCAACGTAGGGATCGATCAGATATTGCATCACCGTGCGCTCGCCGGTGCGGATGTTGGCCATCACCCGCATGCCGGGGAAGAGATAATACTTCCAGCGGCCGCGCTCGAAAAAGGCGCGTTCGGTTTCGATCCGCACCTTGTAATAGGGCGCGCCGTCGGGCGACAGCATGGCGTCGGGGCTGACATTGACCACCCGGCCTTCGATCTGGCCGAAGCGCGCCGCATCGGCCGAGGTGAGCTTGATCACCGCCGACTGGCCGACCTGAACATAGCCGATGTCGGTGGTGGGCAGGCGCGATTCGACGATCAAGCGATCTTCGCCCGGCACGATGTCGACCACCTTGTCGCCCGAGCGGATGACGCCGCCCACCGTGGTGACGTAAAGGGTCTTGATGATGCCGGCAACCGGCGAGCGCAGCACGGTGCGCCTTAGGCTGTCGTCGAATTTCTTCTGCCGCTCCAGCAATTCGGTGTATTCGAGTTGGGTGGCGTTGAGGTCGCTGCGCACCTCGTCGGTGTAGGCACTGCGGATGGTGGTGAGCTGGGACAACGCTTCCTCCAAAGCGGCGCGCACCCGCGCCAGGCTGGCGGTGTCCTGCTCGATCGCCCCTTTGACCTCGGCCAGAGCCTTCAACTGGGTGAGGTGGTCGACGCGGCTGGTGAGTTGATCTTTCAGAAGCTGCTCGCTGATGCGGACATGCTCTTCCTGCAATTGCAGGGTCTCGCGGTTGCGTGCCGTCCGAGCCTGGATTTCGCGGATTTCGCTTTGCCGCTGCGAGATTAGCTGCTGCTGGCTGGCGATCCGGCTCTCTTGGGTCTGGCGTCGGCCACGGAAGCGATCGATCGCCTGCTGCACGACTTCGGGCGCCTTGCGCTTCGTGGCCTCGTCGATGCGCAGCTCGGCCGCCCCGCGCACCTCGGCCTCCAGCCGTTTGATGTCGATGCTGAGCGAGGTCAGTCGCACGTCGAGTTCGGCGACGTCGGCGCCGCTCACCGTGCTTTCCAACACCACCAGTTCCTGGCCTTTCTCGACCGGCTGGCCTTCGCGCACCGGAATTTCCAGAACGATGCCGCCTTCCAGATGCTGGATGGTCTTCACTTGGGTCGAGGGGATGATCTCGCCCTGGGTCATGCTGACGATGTCGAGCGTCGCCAGATTGAGCCACGCCAGCGCCGCCGCGACCAATCCCACCAGCAGCCAGAAGAAAAAGGCGCCCAGGCGATCCGTCGCGTCGGCCCGCTCCAATCCTTCCGGGCGCCGGCCAAGGCGGGCGAGAACGGGGAGGGCGCCTGGCGCCGGAGGATCGGACGCCAAGGCGGGCGTTGGGACGGCAACCCCCATCAGGGCCCCCAGCTTCAGCCGGCCTTTCTCGATCCGCAGCGCGGCGGCGCCCAACGCACTCCAATATCGCCCCAATTCGACCGCTTTGGCGCATGAAACCACCCGCTTCCACATTCGCCCGGCCGGCGTGGCCGCCGATTCCGGCACCGGCGTCTCGGGCTCGATCGGCACCGGCAAATTGGGCTCAGCCATTGGCGGCTCGCTCGGCTCCGCGACGCTCGCCCAGACCGTCGAGATTAAGGGCGGCGCCGCTCTTGGCCACCGCCTGGACGATGCGCGGCTCGGGCTTCTGGTTGAGATCGATCAGCGCCCGGATGCCTTCCATCGAATTGGCGCGGTGCGACGTGATCAGCACCGTGCGCTGCTCCTGCGCCAGCCGGTTGACGGCGGCCGAAATGGCGGCACGGCCCTCGCCGTCGAAGCCGTCGAACATCTCGTCGATCAGCACCAGGCGGCCGTCGCTCATCAGGGCGCGCGCCAGGGCCAGCGCGCGGCGCACCCCCACCGCCAATTGGCGGCCGTTATCGATCACCGGGGTTTCGAAGCCCTTGGGGCTTTCGTCGAGAAAACGGCGCAGGCCGGCCTGGGCGATGACGGCGTTGAGGCGCGCCATGTCGGCCCCCGGATTGGCGACCTTCAAATTGTCGGCGATGCTGGCGTTGAGGAAGGTCGGCTCCTGCGGCAGATAGACGATCTGGCTGCGCCACCAGGTCGGCGCCACCTGGCGCAGATCGATGCCATCGACCAGCACCTGGCCGCGCACCGGCTCAAGCAGGCCGGTGAACAGGCGCATCAGCGTCGTCTTGCCGGTGCCGCTGTTGCCCGACACGATGTAGACGGCGCCGGGCTCGAGCACCAGCGACAGATGCTCGAACAGGGGCCCGCTGGCGCCGGGATAGAAGAAGGCGACGTCGCGCAGCTCGACCCGGCCAGAAAAATTCGTCTTCGCCGTGCCGCGCTCGGCCTCGAGCGGCAGGCGGGCGAATTCCTCGAGCTGGCGCAGCGCCTGCTTGGCCCGCGCCAGCGCACCGCCGATCTGGGCGAAGCGGGTGGTGGGCTGCAACGCGCGCGACGAAAGAATGCTGGCACCGATCATCATGCCGACATCGAGCTTGCCGGCCACCACCAGAAGGGCGCCGACGGCGTAGATGGCGACGTTCAAAAGGGCGGTGCCGGTCTGGCTTACGCCTTGCACGGTCGCTTGCCGATCGGCCACCTGGCCCCTAAGGATCATCGCGGCGTGGGAGGCTTCGAACCAGGCACGCCTCATGAAGGCCTGGGCGTTGAAGACGTGAACGGTGTCGGCCTCGCGAATCGCGGTTTCCAAGAGCGGATGAGCGCGGCCGGACGCCGTCTTCAATTCGGCGTTGGCGGTGCGCACCGCCGCCGTCTGGCGAAGGCCGAACAGGAACAGGGCGGCGATGAAGGCCAGCGTCACCAGCCCCAAGACCGGACTGAGCAGGAAGAGGACGATGATGAAGATGAGCGAGAAGGGCAGATCCAAGAGCGCGCTGAGATTGGAGGCGTTGAAGGCGCCTTCGATCTCGGCGGCGCTGCCCACCAGTTCGCGCCGTCGTCCGGCCGGGATCGATTCCAGCGCCTGCAGCTTGGCCTGGGCGAGCACCGCCAGGCCGGCCAGGGTGATCTCCTCGTTGACCGGATCGTTGATCCGTTTCGACAGCCCGTTGCGCAACTGCCGGAACAGATATTCGGCGCCGATGGCGATGACTACCCCGATGGTGAGCGTGGCCAGCGTCGAATCGACGCCGTGGGCGACATAGCGATTGAGAACCTGGATGGTGAACAGCGGTTGCGCCAAGGCCAGCAGATTGGCAAGCAACGTCGCCAGCACCAGCCTTCCGGCCAGCCCCGGTTGACGTTTCAAGCGGGCGAGAAATTCGTCCATCGCTCCCAGTCTTGGACCAACGTTTGCGTTAAAGCCGTATATTCTTTATCAATTTCAAACGATTGGCAATAAGGGCGGCAGCCGCCTAGTGGATGATGCCGCCGTCGATGGTGGAACTGTCGGCTCCGGTGACGACGATTTCCATCTCTTTCACGGTATCGCCATTCGTATCGACCTGCAGGCAGTCCGTGCCGTCGTCGAAGGCGACTTCAAAGAATGCGCCGCCATCGAAGCCGTCGCTACCTTTATACAAATAGCCAAGGGAGATCTCCGGGATCGCACTCAAGTCGATGTGATCGGTCGCGATATCGAAATCGTTGATCTGATCGTTGGGGCCGGGATCGGATTCCGCCAGCGACTGATAAATGAAGGTATCGTTGCCGGCGCCGCCGGTGAGATTGTCGGCGCCCAAGCCGCCGATGAAGGCGTCGTTGCCGACCGAGCCGACCAGGACGTCGTTGTAATCGCTGCCGATCACCTTTTCAAAGTCCACCACGCCGTCGGTGCCGCCATTGCCGTCGGACGCGATTCCGGTGCCGAGATTGACCGACACGCCCGAGCCGGCCTGCGAATAATCCAGCGTATCCAGGCCGGTGCCGCCATCCAAAGCATCGTTGCCGGCGCCGCCAACCAGGGTGTCGTTGCCGCCCAGACCGAGCAGGGTTTCGTTCAACGCCGAGCCGACGATGGTGTCGGCATAGTCGGTGCCGATGACGGCCTCGAAATTGACAAGGCTGTCGCCCGCTCCCTGACCGTCGTCGAAGGCCGCTTCAACGGCCAAATCGACCAGGATGCCGGAGGTCGCGCCCTCGGAATAATCGGCGGTGTCGATGCCCGTCCCGCCCTCCAGCCAATCCCCGCTTCCGCCCCCAACGACCGTGTCGTTGCCGGTGCCGCCGCCGATGCTGTCGGTGCCCTCGCCGCCAAACAGATAGTCGTTACCGCCACCACCCTGGATCGAATCGTTGCCGCCGGAGCCGAAAACAACGTCGTCATAGGCGCTGCCGACGATCAGATCGCCGCCGGCCGTGCCGGCCATCGCCATCCGTTCGGTCGAGGCCGAAGCGTCGAAACTGGTGGCAACGCGAAGCGTTTCGAAGCCCGTCACCCCATCGACATCGACGCGCAGATACTCAAGCGGATTGGTCAAATGGTCGAGCACCGTGATGGTGCTGGCGACGCCGCTTTGATCAAGGGTGAGCCGCAAATCATCGACCGCCGAATCGCCGTCGGCATCCTGAAGCTCGGCGTTCATCACATGGAAGGCGGCACCGATCTCCAGCGTATCCGTGCCGCTCCCGGCGATGATCGTGTCGTTGCCACCCGAGGCGAGGAAGAGATTGTTGCCGCCGCCGCCGATGAGTTTGTCATCACCGGCGCCGCCATCCAGGGTGTCGTTGCCGGCGCCGCCGGTGAGCGTGTCGTTGCCCGCCGTGCCGGTGAGGGTAAGGTTGGTCGGCTCGACGACCACCCCGGTGAGATCGGCCACGGCCGGCATGGCAATGACGCCGGCGAGGGTAATGAGCGTTCCGTTGAAATTGGTGCCGGTGCCAGGGCCGCTGATGTAGAGCCAGCCATCGGTGCCGTTGCTGAAGAACACCGCCTTGTTGGCGGCGCCGTCATCGAACTGAATGTTGGCGACCGTGGCGGCCACGCTGCCCGCGTAGGTATAGGGCGTCGAACGCAATTGAATGCCCGCCATGCCGGCAAATTCGATCCGGTCGACGCCGGTAACGAAGCCCTGGATGGTGTCGGTCGCCGTGGTGGTGGAATCGGCAGAAGCGGTGTAGCGATAGACATCGGCCTCGCTGCCGCCATTCAGCACATCGGCGCCCGCGCCGCCGGTGAGCGTGTCGGCGCCCCACTCGCCAAGCAGCACGTCGTTACCATCGCCGCCATCAAGAACATCATTGCCGTCGGTGCCCCATAGGGTATCGTCACCGCCCAGCCCAGTGAGGGTGTCGTTGCTGGCATAGCCAATCATCCGGTCGGTGTTTTCG
>JACRPC010000044.1 GCA_016214125.1 Rhodospirillales bacterium
ATCTTGCTGGAACAGAACGATGAGTGGGCCGTGCAACGCGCCCGCTACATGACCCTGGAAACCATCGCCCCAATAAGCCATGATCCCTTCATCAAGCTGCCCGCCGTGGCCGCTTGACCAACCGGCCAAGCAACGCCGGAGTGAGCGAGTACACCAACGCCCCTACACCACGCGCCGGGACACGACCTATCGGGCGCTGGGGCTTGATCTCAAGGCGCGGCACGGCACCCAGGAAGCCGAACTTCCCATCCCGGCGACCTATGTCATCGACCGCGAGGGGCTGGTGCGCATGGCCTTCGTCGAGCCCGACTTCACCCAGCGGCTCGACCCCGAACTGGTTCTGCACGCCCTCACATGGTACGTGTCGTGACGGCGCCCGAAACGCCGCTTGATTGGTCGTCGCTGACCGTCCTGGTGGTCGACGACCATATGTATTTCCGCCAGATCTGCCTTTCCGTGCTCAAGGGCGCCGGCACCGGACGCATCTTGCAGGCGGGCGACGGGGCGCAGGCGCTGTCCCTGCTCAAGGTTCAGCCGGTCGATGTCGCCCTGATCGACTTCGTCATGGTGCCGCTCGACGGCATCGAGCTTTGCCGCATGATCCGCACCGCCTCGGACAGCTCCAACCCGTACCTGCCGATCCTGCTGGTGACTGGCCACACCACGCAAAAGACCCTGGTCGAAGCCCTCTCGGCGGGGGTGCATGATTTCATCGCCAAGCCGATCACCGCCAAGAGCCTCACCCAGCGCATCGAACGGGTCATCCAAGATCAGGTGCCCTTCGTGCGCAACGGCCGCTATTTCGGACCCGACCGCAGCCTGATGCTGAAGAAGCGGGCCGAGCGCCAAGAGAAGCTCAAGGCCAACACCGCGATGATCGGCTAGAATCCGCCCGGCGGCCATGGTAAATCTCAGCCCGCACGCCAACGGGAAGGGATTCGCCATGCGCAGGAAGCTGATCGCCGGAAACTGGAAAATGAACGGCCAGCGCGCCGATGGCTTGGCGCTCACCCGGGAGGTGATGGCCGGCGCCAAGGCGGTGGCCGCCAAGGCCGATCTGCTGGTCTGCCCGCCCTTCACTCTGATCTCGGAGATCGGCGCCGCCCTGGCCGGTTCGGGCGTCGCGCTGGGCGCCCAGGATTGCCACGCCAAGGTCTCGGGCGCCCATACCGGCGACGTCGCCGCCGCCATGCTGGCCGATGTCGGCTGCCGCTATGTCATCGTCGGCCATTCCGAGCGCCGCACCGACCATGGCGAGACCGACGCCCAGGTGAACGCCAAGGCCAAGGCGGCCTTGGCCGCCGGCCTGATCCCCATCATCTGCATCGGCGAGACCGAGGCCGAGCGGGATTCCGGCAAGACCCTGGCCGTGGTCCGCAGCCAGCTCAAGGGCTCGATCCCCGAGGGGGCGACGGCCGCCAACGCGGTCATCGCCTACGAGCCGGTATGGGCGATCGGCACCGGCCGCACCCCCACCACCCCGGAAGTGGCCGAGGTTCACGCCCTGGTGCGCAAGGAATCGGGTCTGGGTCCCGATCTGCGCATCCTTTACGGCGGCTCGATGAAGCCCTCCAACGCCCTGGAATTGCTGGCCCTGGCCGATGTCGATGGCGGTCTGATCGGCGGCGCCAGCCTGAAGGCCGCGGACTTCCTGGCCATTGCCAAGGCCGCGCCCTGACCGGCCTCAATTTTCCCTAGCCAAAACCGCCTTGTGGGGCTAAAACGGCGCCAGCCTAAGCCCCCGCCCGGAGTCTGCCATGGTCACCGTTCTGTTGGTCATCCACCTGCTGTTGGCGCTTGCCATGATCGGCGTCATCATGCTGCAAAAGAGCGAGGGCGGCGTTCTGGGCATGGGCGGCGGCGGCGGCTTCATGAGCGGCCGCGCGGCGGGCAACCTGCTGACCCGCACCACCGCCATTCTGGCGACCCTGTTCTTCATCACCAGCCTAGCGCTGGCCCTGATCGCCAACAACCGCGACAAGCCGCGCTCGATCCTCGATACCCCCGCTTCCCCCACCCAGTCGGCACCGGCGCCCGCACCCGCCCAACCGGCGGCGCCCGCCGAACCCGCCGCCCCCATCGCCCGCTGATGGGAAGGGGGCCGGCGATGGAGAGGAAGGCATGACGCGCTTCATCTTCATCACCGGGGGGGTGGTGTCGTCGCTGGGCAAGGGCCTGGCCTCGGCCGCCCTGGGCGCGCTGTTGCAGGCGCGCGGCTTCACGGTGCGGCTGCGCAAGCTCGACCCCTATCTCAATGTCGATCCGGGGACGATGAGTCCCTATCAGCATGGCGAGGTCTATGTCACCGACGACGGCGCCGAGACCGATCTCGACCTTGGCCATTACGAGCGCTTCACCGGCGTTTCCTCGCGCCAGAGCGACAACATCACCACCGGACGCATCTATTCCAACGTCATCCAGAAAGAACGGCGCGGCGACTATCTGGGCGCCACCGTCCAAGTGATCCCGCACGTCACCGACGCCATCAAGGAATTCGTGCTCGGCGAGCCCGGCGACGCCGATTTCATGCTCTGCGAGATCGGCGGCACGGTGGGCGACATCGAGGGCCTGCCTTTCCTCGAGGCGATCCGCCAATTGGGCAACGAATTGGGGCGCGAACGCTCGATGTTCGTGCATCTGACCCTGCTGCCTTACATCCCCACCGCCGGCGAGTTGAAGACCAAACCCACCCAGCACTCGGTCAAGGAATTGCTGAGCGTCGGTATTCAGCCCGACATGCTGCTCTGCCGCGCCGACCGCGAGATTCCGGCCGGCGAGAAGCGCAAGATCGCCCTGTTCTGCAACGTGCGGCCCGAGGCGGTGATCCCGGCGCTTGACGTCGATTCCATCTATCAGGTGCCGCTTGCCTATCACGCCGAGGGCATGGACCGGGTCGTGCTCCAGCATTTCGGGCTCGATGACGGCAAGAGCCCCGATCTGTCGCGCTGGCGCTCGATCATGCAGCGCATCCGCCAGCCCGAAGGCGAAGTGACCATCGCCATCGTCGGCAAATACACCAACCTTCTCGACGCCTACAAGTCGCTGGCCGAGGCGCTGGCGCATGGCGGCATCGCCAACAACGTCAAGGTCAACCTCAACTGGCTGGACAGCGAAATCTTCGAGCGCCCCGACGCCATCCAACACCTGGAAGACGTCCACGCCATTCTGGTTCCCGGCGGCTTCGGCGAACGCGGCACCGAGGGCAAGATCGCTGCCGTGCGCTTCGCCCGCGAGCGCCGGATACCCTATTTCGGCATCTGCTTCGGCATGCAGATGGCGGTCATCGAGGCGGCGCGCAATCTGGCCGGGCTGACCCAGGCCAGCTCGACCGAATTCGGTCCCGCCGCCGATCCGGTGGTCGGGCTGATGACCGAATGGATGAAGGGCAATCAGTTGGAAACACGGCGTGCCGGCGGCGATCTGGGCGGCACCATGCGGCTGGGCGCCTTCGATTGCGACCTGAAGCCCGGCTCCAAGGCCTGGGAAGCCTATGGCCGCGCCGTCCGCATCCGCGAACGCCACCGCCACCGTTACGAGGTCAACCTCAACTACCGTCCGCAGCTTGAAAAGGCCGGGCTGTCCTTCTCGGGCCTTTCCCCGGATGGCTTGCTGCCCGAGATCGTCGAACTTGCCGACCATCCCTGGTTCGTGGGCGTCCAGTTCCATCCCGAACTGAAAAGCCGGCCCTTCGAGCCGCATCCGCTGTTTACCGCCTTCGTCAAGGCCGCCATCGAGCAAAGCCGGTTGGTGTGAGCATGACCGCCCCCCGCGCCGTCACCATCGGCCCCGTCACCTTCGCCAACGATCGGCCCTTGGCGCTGATCGCCGGACCCTGCCAGATGGAAAGTCCGTCGCACGCGCTCGAATGCGCCGAGGCCCTGGTGGCGATCACCAAGAAGCTTGCCCTGCCCTTCATCTTCAAGACCTCATTCGACAAAGCCAACCGCACCAGCCTTTCGGGCCAGCGCGGCATCGGCATGGACGCGGCGCTGCCCGTGCTGGCCGACATCCGGGCCAAGTTCGGCTGCCCGGTGCTGACCGACATTCACGACGAAGCCCAGGTGGGCCCGGTCGCCGACGTGGCCGACGTGTTGCAGATACCGGCCTTCCTTTGCCGCCAAACCGATCTGCTGCTGGCGGCGGGCCGCACGGGCCGCGCCGTCAACATCAAGAAGGGCCAGTTCCTGGCACCCTGGGACATCGGCAACGTCGCCCAGAAGGTGGCGAGCACCGGCAACGAACGCATCTTGCTCACCGAACGCGGCTCGAGTTTCGGCTACAACGCGCTGGTGGCCGACATGCGCAGCCTGCCGATCATGGCCCGCACCGGCTGGCCGGTGATCTTCGACGCCACCCACGCCGTGCAGGCGCCGGGCGGCCAGGGAACCGCCTCGGGCGGCGACCGCACGATGGTCCCGGTGCTGGCCCGGGCGGCGGTGGCGGTGGGGGTGGCCGGCCTGTTCCTCGAATGCCACCCCGATCCCGACCAGGCACCCTCGGACGGCCCCAACATGATCGCCCTCAAGGACATGCCGGCCCTTCTGGCCTGCCTGCTCGAATTCGACCGAGTGGCGAAGGCGGGTTAATTGGCCCTCGGGTTAATTGGCCCTTAGGCCGCCAGCACAACAAGTTTTGCTGCCGCCACCGTCGCCTTTCGCATAACTGAAAGAATCTCGGCAAGCTTCTCTTGCGTCTCCCTTAGCTTTTCGACGCCCCTATTTGCACCAACCAATTCACGATATACCTCTTCGATTTCTGCACTGTTCTTAGTGAGGTCTCGCTCTACCGCGTCAAGATAAGCATTTTGGGCACTATTATAATTGCGCTGAACCGCGTTTGCCTCCGATTCGGATGTTGTCGCCGCCATATCCGCGAGGTAATTGTCTCGGACCTGGCGCCAATTTCTCTCAATTTCATCGAGTCTCTCTTTTTCCGTTGACATCCTGTTCCTCCCTTATCAGCGGCGGTCCTGATAAGCTGCGGCGAGCGGCTGCAGCCTGGCTAGCATGTCCCATAAACGCGCCATCGAAATCGGCTGCCCGTCTTCCAACTTCTGATGTTCGGCGATCAAATCCCTGAGGGCACCGATTTGCGCCTCGTACCGTTCGCTGCCGACGTGGGCGCGATCTTCCGCCTTGGTCATCATGTATTTTCCGAAGGCCGACTTAATTTTTCCACGCATGGCGGCGCTCTGATCGTTGATGGCCTTATCCGGGTCCTTGATGGAGCGAAGCCCTGGAACCTGGACAGCCTTAAGCAATTCATCGAGAGGCTCTTGATAAGTCGCAAGTCCAAGATTGAGAAGCGTGTTTCGGACATTCTCCTCTGTTTTAACAATAGACTCGTCAAGGCTCGCCATAATGGCCTTTTCTTTCTCCAGCGCCGCTGCCGTCCGATCCAGCCCGTGCCTAAGAATCGAACTGGCCTGTTTGACTTTTCGTTTGAGTGCTTCTTCGGCTAAAAGGCCAAAACCAACGCCCAAGGCAGACCCCACGGCCGAATCAATTGGCTCAAGCTTGGCTCCGCTCACCTCGCCGACGGCGGCGATGAAGCCGTTAGCGCCACCGATAAAACCCTTCAATCCTTCCTCGGCCTCGTTGGAGGCATCATAGGCGGCGAGGTTGCCAAACCCGATATACGCCTTGCTCAACTCCTCCAACATCTTACGCCGTGCCGAAATCAATTTGGCAACTCTAAGGCTTCGAACACGGATGTCCTTATCAATTTCTCCGGATGGGTTGTTGAATGTCTGTATGACGAGATCGCGATCCCACCAGAGAATCATCCCAGCCCGACGCTTTTCCAATTCCTCCGCCATTGCCGCGGAGGAATTGTGACCCGCCTGCGCCAAGTTGCGCGCATCGGGAAGATTAATGCCGGAGCAAGCCGAAAGCGCGAGAAGCGCGCATGCTAGAGCGATTTGCTTTGTTCGGCCACGCGTCGTCATCTTCGCCCTCCCCCAAATGATTGCATTCCCCACAGCCTCAACAACACCGCCTCCCAAAATCTTAGGACACTGTCTCGGCATTTTGCAATAGTTGCATTACATGCCCAATGAACAATCGATTGCTCATGGGCGGCCCTTGCATCGGCTCTCCAACGGCGCTAATCCTTCCAGCCAATTCCACAGCGAAAAAGGGTTTCCCCATGACCGCCATCATCGACATCCACGCCCGCGAGATTCTCGATTCGCGCGGCAATCCGACCGTCGAGGTCGACGTGATCTTGGAAAGCGGCGTCATGGGCCGGGCCGCCGTGCCCTCGGGCGCCTCGACCGGCGTCCATGAGGCGGTCGAATTGCGCGACGGCGACAAGAAACGCTATCTGGGCAAGGGCGTGCGCAAGGCCGTGGAGGCGGTGAACGGCGAAATCTTCGACGCGCTGGCCGGTTTCGACGCCGAAGAGCAATTGGCGCTCGACCGGACTTTGATCGAGCTTGACGGCACCAAGAACAAGAAGCGCCTGGGCGCCAACGCCATTCTGGGCGTCTCGCTCGCCGTGGCCAAGGCCGCCGCCGAGGAGGCCGGGCTGCCGCTTTACCGCTATGTCGGCGGCGCCTTCGCCCACACTCTGCCGGTGCCGATGATGAACATCATCAATGGCGGCGCCCATGCCGACAACCCGATCGACATCCAGGAATTCATGATCATGCCGGTGGGCGCCCCCACCTGCGCCGACGCCATCCGCATGGGCGCCGAGGTCTTCCACGCCCTGAAAAAGGGCCTGAAGGCGGCCGGCCAGAACACCAATGTCGGCGACGAGGGCGGATTCGCCCCCAATCTGAAAAGCGCCGAGGCGGCGCTCGACTTCATCATGAAGGCGATCGGCGAGGCCGGCTTCAAGCCCGGCAAAGACGTCATGCTGGCGCTCGATTGCGCGTCGTCGGAATTCTATAAGGGCGGCAAGTATGTGATGGAAGGCGCGAAGAAGACCTTCGACGCCAAGGGTCTGGTCAAGTTCTACGCCAAGCTGGCGGCCGATTATCCGATCATCTCGATCGAGGATGGCTGCGCCGAGGATGACTGGGCGGGCTGGAAGCTGCTGACCCAGGAATTGGGCAACAAGGTACAATTGGTGGGCGACGATCTGTTCGTCACCAATCCCGAGCGCCTGGCCCAGGGCATTGCCAAGGACATCGCCAATTCGATCCTGGTCAAGGTCAACCAGATCGGCACGCTTTCGGAGACGCTGGAGGCCGTCGAGATGGCGCACAAGGCGGGCTACACCGCCGTGCTGTCGCACCGTTCGGGCGAGACCGAGGATTCCACCATCGCCGATCTGGCCGTCGCCACCAATTGCGGCCAGATCAAGACCGGGTCGCTGTCGCGTTCGGATCGGCTGGCGAAATACAACCAGCTCATCCGCATCGAGGAAGAATTGGGCGGCCAGGCCCGCTACGCCGGTAGCCGAATCCTCAGAAAATAGAGGCTATTCACCCCTGTGACGGGGGTCACAGGCTCGGGGTGATGCGCGTCACTGTCCCCATCGTGTTCCTTGAGCAGGATGGGGGCCAAGACGACGAGCAAACCAAAACCCCGGAGCGCGAGATGAAGAACGGCTTGTTCCACCAGTGGCCCCCTTTCAAAGGTTGGCGCAGCGCGCCTCCGGCCAAGACCCATTTCGTCAGCCCCTACGCCGAATTCAAAGACAATGGGTCTGGCTCGGGGCGCAAGCGGGCCAGCGGCCCGATGGGCTGGGAGGACCAGCAGCAAGTTACCCGCCGCCGGCCGGCCGGCCGTCCCGCCTGGCATCCGAAGGCCTAGCCGAATCCCGCTTCCTCCCCCTATGATCGGTCGAAGACCATGGGGGAAATCGCATGAACCGCCTGCCGCTGACCGTCGCGCTATCGGAATCCGATCGGGTTCGGGCCCTGTTCGACGGCACCATCGCCATCGAGGGCGTTGACGCCAATCTCCTCGCCCTGCCGGTCGAGGAGATTTTCTTTCGCGCCGTCACCAACCAGGAATTCGATGTCTGCGAGCTATCCTTCAGCTCCTACATGATCGGGCTGTCGCGCGGCGCGCTTCCCTACCTTGCCCTGCCCGTCTTTCTGTCGCGCGCCTTTCGCCACTCGGCCATCTATGTGCATGCCGATCGCAACATCCGCAAGCCGGCCGATCTGATCGGCCGCAAAGTGGGGATGCCCGAATACCAGCTCACCGCCTGCCTGTGGGTGCGCGGCCTTCTCGCCGACGAATACGGCGTACAGCCCAAGGACATCCACTGGCGGCTGGGCGGCGTCGAATCGCCTGGGCGCAAGGAAAAAATCGCCGTCGCGCCGCCGCCCGGGGTCGATATCCAGACCATCGGCCCCGAGGACACGCTGTCGGCCATGCTGCTCGATGGGCGGATCGACGCCCTCATCTGCCCGCGCGCCCCCTCGATCTTCCGCAAGGAGCCCAAGATCGTCCGGCTGTTCGCCGATTTCCGCGCGGTCGAGCGCGCCTATTTCGCCAAGACCGGCGTCTTCCCCATCATGCATGTGGTGGCGGTGCGCCAGAGCTTGATCGAGAAGAATCCCTGGCTGCCGGCCAGCCTTTGCAAGGCTTTCGGGGCCGCCAAGGATCGGGCGCTCCATCAATTGGACGAGGTGGCGGCCTTGCCGGTGGCGCTGCCCTGGCTCGCCCAGGAGGTCGAGGAAACCCGCGCCCTGATGGGTGCCGATTGGTGGCCCTACGGCCTCGAGAAAAGCCGCAAGACCCTGGAGGCCGCCCTGCGCCATTCCTTCGAACAAGGGCTGTCGGTGCGCAAGCTGTCGGTCGAGGAGCTGTTCGCCAAGGGAACCGACGAACAGTTCAAGATTTGAATCGTTTTGGCGTTGATCCACGATCAACGCCGCTTTGATTGCCGGCGGTCGTTCTGAATCAGCTTGGCGTACCAAGCGAAGGAATCTTTGGGCGTGCGCTTCAGAGTTTTGAAATCGACATGGACCAGGCCGAAGCGCGGCCCCAAGCCCGATCCCCATTCGAAGGCATCGAGAAGCGACCAGAGGAAATAGCCGCGCACATCGGCGCCCTCTTTCATCGCCTGGCGCATCGCCTTGTTGTAAAGCGTGAGATAGCGGATGCGGTGCGCATCCTTCACCCGGCCCTGCCGGTCGGGCGCGTCGTCGCCGCCGCCGCAGCCATTTTCGGTGATGTAGATCGGCAGTTTGTAGCGCCGGGCGATCTCGACCAGCTCGGCGCGAAAGGCATCGGGGAAGACCGCCCAGCCGACGCCATGGGTGGGCGAATCGGGCGGCGCGTCGCCCCAGCCGAAGCCCCAGGTCGATTTGGGATCAGGATCGCGCCTGGCGAAGATCGGCCCGTAATGGTTAAGGCCGAACCAATCGATCGGCCGGCAGATGCGGGCCAGATCGCCCGCCTGGACATAGGGTTCGATCGCCTGGGCGAGGCGCGGCGGATAATGGCCCAAAATCTGCGGATCGGGAAAGGCCAGGTTCCAATGCTCGTCGAGAAGCGCGGCCGCCTCGCGGTTCTCCTCCTTGTCGCCTTCGGGAAGCACGATCTGGCGGTTGTGGATGGCGCCGATCGAGACCTTGGGCACCAGAGCGCGCAGCACATCGACGCCCGCCCCATGCGCCAGATTGACGTGATGGATGGCCTTCAGATGGGCCTGGCGGTCGGTGATGCCGGGCGCCGCCCAATCGATGGCGTAGCCGAACAGGGTGAAGACCGAGAATTCGTTGAAGGTGATGAAGCGCTTGACGCGGTCGCCATAGCGTTTGGCGGCCAAGGCGGCGAAATCGGCGAACCAGCCGGCGCAATCGCGGTTGGTCCAGCCGCCCCGGTCGTGCAGCGCTTGCGGCAAATCCCAGTGGTAAAGGCAAAGCCAGGGTTCGATCGCCATCGCCAACTGGGCGTCGATCAGCCGGTCGTAGAAATCGAGGCCCTTTTGGTTGGGCGCACCCCGCCCCTCGGGCAGAAGGCGCGGCCAGGCAATGGAGAAGCGGTAGGCGGACACGCCCAGCTTCTTCGCCAGGGCCAGGTCTTCTTGCCAGCGGTGGTAATGGTCGCAGGCGACCTCGCCGTTGCTGCCGTCGCCGATCTTGCCCGGAATCTTGCCGCGCAAATCCCAGATCGAGGGACCGCGCCCATCTTGGGCCACCGCGCCCTCGATCTGATAGGCCGAGGTGGAAACTCCCCAGACGAAATTCTTGTCTTTCGCGCTCATCCGTTCACTCTAGAGACGGCGGCAAAACCGTCAAGTCTGTGCTATTCTTTTCGGGGCAGAAAACGAGGTTCGCATGGCCAACACCACCAAGATCGTCTTCGTCGGCGCCGGCTCGATGCAGTTCGGGATCAGCATGTACCGCGATCTGTTCAGCCGGCGCGATCTGGCCGGCAGCACGCTGATGCTGGTCGACACCAACGCCGAGGCCTTGGAGCGGATGACCAAGCTGGCCCGCTTCGTCAACGGCCGCATGGGCGCCGGCATGATTATTGAAAGCAGCACCGACCGCCAACGGGCGTTGGACGGCGCCGGCTTCGTGGTCAACGCCACCGCCATCGACCGCTTCCGCCTGTGGCGGCAGGATTTCGAGGTGCCGAAGAAATACGGCATCCGCCACACGCTGGGCGAGAATGGCGGGCCGGGCGGCCTGTTCTTCACGCTGCGCACCCTGCCCCTGGTGTTCGACATCGCCCGCGACATGGCCGAGATCTGCCCCAAGGCCCTGTTCATCAACTACTCGAACCCGGAAAGCCGGATCATCCTGGCGCTTGGCAAATACACCAAGGTGCCGTGCCTGGGACTGTGCCACGGCATCTTCATGGCCCAGCACGATGTGGCGCGCATCTTGGGTCGTCCGGGCGAGGAGGTCGAGGTCTGGGGCGCCGGGCTCAACCATTTCCAATGGCTGATGGAGGTGCGCGAGCGCGCCACCGGCCGCGATCTCTATCCCGAACTGCGCGCCAAGGAGCCGGCCTACGACAAGGACTTCGCCCCGCTCACCCGGCGCATGTTCCGCTCCTTCGACCGCTGGGTTTCCTGCAGCGACGATCATATGGGCGAATATTTGCCCTATGGCTACGAGGCGGGCGAGCATGGCTACGATTTCGATGGCGACGCCCGCGGCCGCCAGGGGCTGGTGACCGAGATCGACGAGGTGATCGCCGAGAAGCGTCCCCTGCCCCCCGATTGGCAGAAGCCCTCGGGCGAACGCGGCGTGGTGGCGCTGGCGGCCATTCTGCACAACAAACGCCAGTTCATCGAATCGGGCGTGGTCTACAATCGCGGCGCCATCCCCAACCTGCCCGCCGATCTGGCGGTCGAGGTGCCGATCGTCGCCGACGCCGCCGGCATCCATCCGGTGTCGCTGGGCCCGCTGCCCGAGCCGATCGCCAAGCTCCTGACCGTGCAGGCCGGCGTTCAGCAAATGGCGGTCGAGGCCGCCGTGCACGCCTCGAAGGAACTAGCGCTGCAAGCGCTCCTGATCGATCCGGTGGTCAATTCGACCGACGCGGCGGTGAAGATTCTCGACGAGCTGTGGGAAATCAACAAACCCTACATCCGTAAATGCCTATGAGCGCTTCGCTGTTCGATCCCTTCGCGCTCGGCGATCTGGTTCTGCCCAATCGGGTGGCGATGGCGCCGATGACCCGCAGCCGCGCCGAGCCGGGCGGCCTGCCCAGCCGCTTCGCCGCCCAGTATTACGCCCAGCGCGCCGGCGCCGGCCTGATCGTCAGCGAGCCCAACGGCGTCAATCGCGAATCCCAGGGCTATCCGCGCACGCCAGGCCTTTACACGCCCGAGCAGATCGCCGCCTGGAAAACGGTGACCGACGCCGTCCACGCCAAGGGAGGCCGCATCTTCAGCCAAATCTGGCATACTGGGCGCATCGGCCACGCCAAGGGCAATCCGTATGGATTGGAACCGGTGGGCCCTTCGGCGATTGCCGCCAAGGGCAAGATCTTCACCGATTCCGGCATGCTGCCCTTCCCCGAGCCCAAGGCGATGAGCGCCGACGACATCGCCCGCACCATCGCCGATTTTGCACAGGCCGCCGCCAACGCGCTCAAAGCGGGCTTCGATGGTATCGAGATTCACGGCGCCAACGGCTATCTGTTCGATCAGTTCTTCTGCGACGCCGTCAATCTTCGCACCGACCGTTATGGCGGGTCGATGGCCAATCGCCTGCGCTTTCTTTGGGATGTGCTGGACGCCATCAAGCAGGCGATCCCGATTGGGCGCGTCGGCGTGCGGCTATCGCCCTTTGGCACCTATAATGACATCACGCACAGCGATCCCAAGGGGCTGATCGAGGCCTTGATCGACGGTCTCGACAAGGCCGGCGTCGCCTATGTCCATCTGATCGAGCCGGAAGTGTCGGGCGACCGCGAGGCCAAGGTGACCGAGGCGCTGCCGCCGGTCCGCCAATGGGCCCGCGCCCGTCTGTCGAGGCCGTTGATCGTGGTGGGCGGCTATGATCGCGCCCGCGCCCAGGCGGTGCTTGGTGCCGGCGAGGCCGATTTGATCGCCTTCGGACGGAATTACATTTCCAATCCGGATCTGGCCGAAAGGCTAAGGCGCGATCTGGCGCTCACGCCGCCCAACCGGGCCACCTTCTACACCCAGGGCCCCGAGGGCTATATCGACTACCCGGCGGCGAGTTAGACCTTGCTCGACCAGACCGGCTTGCGCTTCTCCATGAAGGCGTTCAGGCCCTCGACCGGATCGGGGGTCGCCATCAATTCCTTGAGATAGATCGCCTCGACGATGTCGAGTTCGGCCTCGACGCGGGTCAGCATGGCGTGGCGCACGGCGCGGGTGGCGAAGCGCACCCCGGTGGCACTCATGGTGGCGAAATAGCGGTCAAAATAAGCCAGAGCGGCGGCTTCCGGATCGTCGGAGACGTCGTTCACCAACCCGTATTCCTGGGCGGTGAGCGCCGAAACGCTGCGGCCCGAGAGCAGCAAATCCTCGGCCTGGGCGCGGCCCATGCGCTCGGGCAGGATGCAGCTTCCCACCGGCGCCATGGTGCCCAGCTTGACTTCGGGTTGGCCGAACAGCGCGTCGGTGCCGGCGAAGATCAGATTTGCGGTCAGCGCCAGTTCCAGGCTGCCGCCGACGCACTGGCCGCGCACCAGCGCGATCAAGGGTACCGGACAGCGCAGCATCTTCTTGATCGCCCGGTGCAGCTTGGGCACCAGCGTCTCGACCAGGCCCGGCAGATGTTCGGGGATCGAGGCGCCGAAGCCGAAATGCGGTCCCTCGTGATCGAGGATGACGGCGCGCAGATCGGGGCTGGCGACGTTCTTGGTGAAGACCTCGTCCAAGGCCTCGATCATGGCGATGTCGACGATGTTGCCTTTGGGCGTGGCCAGACGGGTGCGCAAAAGCGTGCCGTTGCGTTCGGTCCAGGTTTTGATCGGGGCGGCGCTCATCGACGGGCTCCTCGGCGGCTGGGGTGGCGGGCGGTCCTATTGTCGGACAATCGGAGTGTACGGACCCGCGCCCGCCTGTCAACCGGCAGGCTTGAATATCGATATTTAGTTTCTATTACAAACGCCTAAGAGGATGCCGCCTCGGCCACCAGGCGCTCGCGCAGCTTGAAGCGCTGCATCTTGCCGGTCGGCGTGCGCGGCATCGCCTCGATGAACCGCACATGGCGCGGGCATTTGTAGATGGCGAGATTTTGGCGCAGCGTTTCGACCACCCGCTGCTCGAGGGCCTCCAAGGGCTCGCCCGGGTCGGCGACCGCGAACAGGGTGAGCCGGATCAAGCCATCCTTGTTGGGCGCACCGACCGCGGCGGCCTCCAGAATGCCCGGCACCGTCATCGCCACTTCCTCGACCTCGGTCGGGCTCACCCACTGGCCAGAAATCTTCAGCATGTCGTCGGCGCGGCCCGGCGTGTACCACCAGCCATCCTCGTCGAAGGCAAAGACGTCGCCGGTGCGCCACCAGCCGTCCTTGAAGACGGCGGCGGTCAGCTCGGGCTTGTTGCGATAGCCCTTGAAGACCGACGGCATCTGCACCCAAAGCGTGCCCGACTCGTTGGGGGCGCCGATGGCGTTGCCCTCGCCGTCGGTGATCTTCACCTTCACCCAGGGCACCGGCTTGCCGCAAAAGCCGGGCTTGAGGGCGGTGGGCGTGGTGGTGATGAAGAGGAACAGCACCTCGGTGGTGCCGATGCCCTCGAGAAGGAGACTGCCGGTGGCGTCCATCCAATTGCGGCACACGCCCTCGGGCAGGCGCTCGCCGGCCGAGACATAGGCGCGCACCTTCTTGAAGCAGTCCTTACCGGCGATGCCTTCGCTCAGGATGCGCTGGTACATCGAAGGCACGCTGTAGACGATGTCGGGCTTCTCGCGTTCGACGATGGCCGCCACGATCGCCGCATCGGGCCAATCCTCGTTGAGGATCATCGTGGCCCCCACCATCAGCGTGCCCATCATCCCGCAGGCGATGGCGTAGGTGAAAAAGAGCTTCGAGGTCGAGAACACCCGATCGCCGCCCTTGACCGACATCCAGCGGGTATGGCGCTCGCCGGGCTCGATGCTGCCATGCATGTGCTCGACGCCCTTGGGCTTGCCGGTGGTACCCGAGGTGTAGGAGAGCAGGCAAAGCTCGTCGGGCCGCATGTCGGCCGACTGGCGCGTTTCCGGCTGGCCGGCCAGGAAGGCGGCGAAACCCTCGCCCGGCCCGTCGCGCACCTCGACGCGGGGGAAGGGATTGACCTGACCCTTGAGCGATTCGACCAGGGGCAGGAAATCGCGATCGACCAGGATCAGGGGCGCACCGCTGTCTTGCATGATGTAGGCGATGTCGGCGCCGACCAGGCGGGTGTTGAGCGAGCAGGAAACGGCGCCCGAGCGCATGATGCCGAGATAGGCACAGACCAGATCGGGCGTGTCTTTCATCAGCAGCAGAACCGGCTGGCCGCGCTTGACCCCAGCCGCCCGCACCGCATGGGCGAAACGGTTGACGCGCTTTTCCAAAGCATCGTAGGTGAGCGTCCAGGCGCCGGCGATCACCGCCAATTGGCTGCCGCGTCCTTCCTTGAGCGCGGGATCGAGAATGACATCGGCGGCGTTCATGCGTCCTCCAGGTCTCGATTTTTTTGTGCGTGTCGTCCCCTATTGCCTAACGCGGGAAGGCGATCAAGGCAAGATGGGAATCAACCGGTCCGCTCACGCCCCGGTGTAGAAATCCGGCCAATGGCGCTTGACCACCGGACTGGTGGCGGCCAGCGCGTGGCAGGTATCCAGAAGCGCCGGCTTGGCGCCCTCGGCCTTTGGCTTTTCGCGTCCGCGCCTCGCCACCGCAACTGTCTGGTAGGCGCAGGCCGGAATGGGACCGAGCAGCAGATCGGTCAGATGGGTGCAACCCTGGGTCTTGCCCAGGGCGGTGCGCACCGCCTGGTGCCAGCCTTGGCCGATGCGCTGGCCGATCAATTGATCGTAGGCCGGCTCGATCCGGTTGCAGTAATGGAAGGGCGAAGCCTCGACCGCCACCGCGATCGCCGTGATCTCCAACTCGGCCGTCACCGTCACCCGCACCCGCATGCCGTGGATCGGTTCGCCCGCCCGAATGCCACCGCGATCGACATTGTCGAACGAGTAGGTTTTGGCATCAGTCATCGTGGCATCGATGTCCCAAAGCCCATCCTCGCGCTCATAGCCCAAGGCCTGGATGTCGCGGCTGTGGATCAGCTTGCGCGGCTGGGGTCGGGGAAAGCTCATCGCGGACCTCTCTTTGGAAATTGCGCCGGCTATGCTGACGAGCGCGAGGCCGCGATGCAAGCGCCACGTCTCTTCCACCCTTCCCTTTATGGCGATAAAGTGCCGCGCATGCTGAAAGGCTTGCAAGGATGGCGGGAAACCATGTCGGGAGCGGCGCTGCTGCTGTCGATGATCCTGCATCTGTGCCTGATCTTCGCCATTTGGGGCGATCGTTTTCCCCGCTTCCGCCCGAGGCCCGAGCTTCCGCCCCTGATGGTCGATATCGTGGTGCTGGAATCCCCGGAGGAAAAGACCCCCGAGCCGCCGAAACCGCCGCCCGCCCGCACCCCTTCGCCGCAACGCCCGCCGGATTCGTCCGAGGCCCCGCCCGCGCCACCGCCACCGCCCAAGCCCCTATTGACGCCGGGACGGATCGCCAAACAATCAACGCCCGGCGGCTCGGGGCCTGAGCGCACAGCGGAAAAGGCGCCGCAAATCCAGGCCATACCCAACACGCCCGGCCCCGAGCGCAAGGGCGAACTTGGCCTCAGCCTGGGGCCGATGGGGCCGACCGCGCCTGAGATGGGCGTCGCCACCCAAAGCGAGCGCGATTTTCTGTTAAGCCAAATTCTTGCCGTCCAGGGCCGACCGCTTTCGGTCTGGGGCATTCAAGGCGTGGTCCGTCTTCGCGTCGATGTGCTGGCCGACGGGACACTGGGCCCGCCCTTCGAGGCCTCGAGTCCCTATCGGCCGGACAAGGCCATCGCCGATTATGAGGGGCTGCCGCGCGCCGATCCCCGGCGCGGGCTGATGGAAAGCCTCTATGTCGCGCTTCGGGTGGCGCAGCCCCTGAAACTCACGCCCGAGATGCGGGCCAAGGCGCCTTTCCAAGCGACCCTCGACTTCCGAACTCTGGATGTGCCTTAAGGAACCGGCACGCTGGGATAGGTACCATCCGCCGGTTCCGAGGGCCGCCCCCATTTCCCCGCCCCGTCGCGATTGACGATCAGGTTAAGGAGCGACACCACCGGCCGTTTGTCGAAACGCTTGTCGATCAGCCCCATCATCTCCTGGCAGGCCTGGTTGGCATCCTTGGGATTGCGATAGGCGCGCGGGCTGGTCATGGCGACGAAGGCGTTGGCGACCGACAACACCCGCGCCGTCATGGCGATCGCCTCGCCGGAGAGGCCCAAGGTGCCGCTGCCGTCATAATTCTCGCCCAAATGGCGAATGGTCTCGACGACGCCCTTTTCCAGATCGACCCGTTCGAGAAGATCGGCGCTGATCAGGTTGCTTTCGTGCAAGACGCGGCGCTCTTCGGCGCTCAGATCGCCCACCTTGGTCAAGAGCTCCAAGGGAATGAACATCTTGCCCAGATTCATCAAGCGCCCCGCCATCTCGATGGTTTCGAGGTCTTTGGTGGGCAGTTCCATTTCCTTGGCGATGGCGCGCCCGAGCGAGGCGACGCGCTGGGAATGGAAGGCGGTGTGGTGGTCGCGCCGGTCGATGACGTTGAGCAAGAGGTCAATCAGTTGCTTGAGGCGGGTCTCGCCGCGCTCGCGCTCGAACAGCAGTTCGGTGATGTCGGAGAGCACGATCAGGATGCCGTTGCGCGACGGACCGACGGCCAGGGGAATGTGTTCGCCCTGATAGGTGCGCATCCCGCCGCCGACATCAAGCCGATAGAGATCGCGCGCCGGCTCGCCGTTCTGAAGAACATGCTCCAAGGTCTCGATCACCGGCTCGGCCTGAACCGGCCCCCAAACGCTCGACAGGCTCTTGCCCAGCAGGTCCTCGGCCGGCATCGCCGCCAACCGGGCGGCGGCGGCGTTGGCGAAGGTGATGTGCAGGTCGGAATCGACGGCCAGGATCTGGGTCGGCTGACTGTCGCTCATCACCTTGAGGAAGCTCATCACCTGTTCGAGATGCAGGGCGGTCTTGCGGTACTGGCCGGCGGCGCGCGCCGAGCGAACCGAACTGCCGTGCCGCCACAATGCGACGACGCCGACGGCGGTGCCGGCGATGATCAGCAGGAAGACGGTGAGCATCGTGGTCAGGCGGGATTCGGTGTCGGCCAGGGCCTCCTTGCGGTCGATCTTGCGCACCAGCACCCAGGGCGTGGCCCCGATGGCACGCGACACCACCAGCACGTCGGCGCCCGTATAGTCGCGCGCCAGCGCGAACTCGCCCGGTTTCTGCAAGGCGACCGCATCGGCCAGATCGGGAGTCGCCAAGGCCAGCGATTTTTGCAAGGGTCGGCTGCCATCGGCCAAAGGCGAAAGATATTCGATCTGCTGATCGGCACGCCGGACCAGATAGGTTTCGGCGCTGCTGCTCACCTCGCCCGGTTGCTTCAGGCGATCGAACAGGTCGGCGCCGACCAACTTGACGCCCAGAATGACGCCGATCGGCCGGGCGCTGTCCTTGCTTTCCTGGATGGCATAGACCGGACGGGCGAAGCCGATGGTTGGAATGCCGTCGCCAAGCTGATGCAGGTCGGCCAGGCCGGGCTTGCCATCCGCCGCTTGCAGCAGAGCGGCGCGCAAGGGTGCCGTCAGAGCCGGAAAGCCCGGGCTGGACACCAAGATGCGTCCGGAGAGATCGGCCAACGCCAAGCCGGCACCGCCGGGGCGTTCGATGTTGGCGGCCACCGCCGCCTGGGTCGAGGTGAAGCTGTTGCGTTCGGCCAGCGCGGTGAGGAGATTGCGCAGATATCCCAACTGCCCGATTTCATCGGTCGGACGGCCGGCCGCGCCGGCCAGGGCGCGAATCACCTCGGTCATATAGATTTGCAAGGACGCGTTGTC
Organism: Rhodospirillales bacterium; assembly: GCA_016214125.1. Lineage (GTDB taxonomy): Bacteria > Pseudomonadota > Alphaproteobacteria > Rhodospirillales > WMHbin7 > JACRPC01. Next base: position 18,472 of record JACRPC010000044.1, read on the forward strand.
GGCTAGGCCGCGCAGCACTTTGTGGCTGGCCTCGACCCAATCGGCAATGGCAGCCGCCCGCCCGTCGGCGACCAAGCCCAGGCGCGCCTGCCAGGCGATCAAATCGCGCTGGCGCTCTTGCTTGACGAAAAGAACCGTTCCCGCCACGCCGGCCAAGGCGACCAAGCCGATGATGAGACCAATCACCATCGAGGTCCGAGCGATCTTTTGTTCGCCCTCGCGGAATTCCGCCTCGGTGACGTCCAGATGTTTGGCTTGGGTCGATTTCGCGATCATGCGCGCGATGCCGTCAAAGTCCTTGTTTTCCCTATATCCCCCATCTTGGCAGCATTGCGATCAAAAGAGAACGCCCGATCAACGGGGTTCCACTCTTTCCATAAAAAGGTGCTATAATTTCGGGTTACTTGCGGGCGGCTCTTGCTGGGAATTACCAGATTGAAAAACAATATAAAAATATCCAATTGACCGTTGGTAGTGCGGGGAATGGGTCGACGATTCGCGTGGGGGTGCGTTGGTGTTTTCGGGCTGGTGCTGATTCCCATGGCGGGCAAGGCCGGGGAGTCCTTGCCGGGTGTTGTCCGCAAGGCCGTGACCAACCACCCCGAACTGGCCGCCGCAAAAAGCCAAAATCGCGCCGCCCGGGCCGATCTGGGTCAGGCGATCGCCAATTTTCTGCCGACCCTCGATTTCAAGGCCGGGTCGGGCTCGGAAATCAGCAACAACGCGTCGACACGCGGCCGCACCGGCCGCCGGGAAGAGGCCAATGTCGAGCAGTGGCGCAGCGAGGGCAGCCTGACGCTGGCACAGACCCTGTTCGAGGGCTTCAGCGGCACCAGCCGCTATGATCGGCAAAAACAGGTCATCGCCGCCTCGGCGCACACGGTGCGTTCGGTCGCCGACACGGTGGCCCTCGGGGCGATCGAGGCCTATCTCGAAGTGCTGCGCCAGCGCGAGGTGCTGAAGCTCGGCCAGGAGAATCTCGACGAACACAACCGTATCCTCATTCAGATGCGTCAGCGCGAGCAGGCCGGGCGCGGTCGGCGGGCCGACACACTGCAGGCCCAGGGACGCTACGCGCTGGCCCACAGCACCCTGGTCGCCACCCGCCAGCGCCTGAAGGAGGTCGAGGTTCAATACACCAAGGCGGTCGGCGAGGCGCCACCCGACGAGCTCGACCCGGTGGCCACCCCCGACGACCTGATGCCCCAAAACCTCGCCGATGCCGAAAGCAAGGCACTGGCCGCCAATCCGCTGCTCTCGGCCGCCCAGGCCAACATCCGCGCCAACCAGGCGGTGAAGCGCGAGGCCGAATCGAATTGGTGGCCGAAAATCAGCGCCGAGGTCAATGTCGGGCGCGCTCGCAATCTCGACGGCGTCAAGGGCATCAACAACGAAACCCTGGCGATGCTGGTCTTTCGCTACAACTTCTACAAAGGCGGCGCCGACCTCGCCCGGGTGCGCGCCGAAACCGAGCGCATCTCAGAATCGATCCAAAAGAGCTTGCAGGTGCGACTCGCCGTCGAGGAGGATGTGCGCAAGACCTGGCATGCCCTGCAAGCGACCCAGGAACGCCTGCTCGATCTCGAGGATTATGTGAAATCCTCGACCGAGGTGCGCCAAGCCTATCTCGATCAATTCTCGCTGGGCGAACGAACCCTGCTCGATCTTCTCGACAGCGAAAACGAGCTCTACAACGCCCGCGTCATGCTGCTGGCGGCGCGTCACGCCGAAGCGTTCGGCTATTATCGCCTGCTGGCGGCCATCGGCGCGCTTCTGCCGACGCTCGACGTGCCCCTGCCCGATGAAGCGCGGAACACGGAGTAGCCCATGACCACCGGCACCGCCGAATGGACCTCGGCCGAAATGGATGCCAGCCGGCATCTGCCGGCCGATCCCCTGCTCGCCTGCCTGCTGCTGATTTCGCGCCGCTTCGATCGCCCGATCACCGGCGAATCCCTGTTGTCGGGACTGCCGCTCGTCGAGGGCCGACTCACCCCGGCCTTGTTCGTGCGCGCCGCGGCGCGCGCTGGCCTCGCTTCGCGCCTGGTGCCCCGCCCCCTTGACGCCATCGACGAGGCCTCCCTGCCCGCCGTGCTGCTCCTTAAAGGCCGGCGGGCCTGCGTGCTGATCGGCCGGCCCGAGCCGGGCCGGCTGGAAATCCAGTCGCCCGAATTGGAAGGCCTTCCCAACACCATCGATTCGTCGGCGCTGGCCGACAGCTATCTCGGCCAGGCGATTCTGGTCCGCCCGCAGCCGCGCCATGCCACGGATAGCGATGGCGACGACGCGCCGCCGAGCGGCTCCTGGTTCTGGCGCAGCATGGCCCGTTACGCGCCGATCTACTACCAGGCCCTGATGGCCGCGGTGATGATCAATTTCTTTGCGCTGGCCCTGCCGCTGTTCACCATGAACGTCTACGACCGCGTGGTGCCCAACGCCGCCTTCGAGACCTTGTGGGTGCTGGCGATCGGCGTCGGCCTGGCGCTCGCCTTCGATTTCGGCCTGCGGACGCTGCGCGGCTACCTGATCGATCTGGCCGGCCAGCGGGCGGAAATTCTGCTGTCCAAGCACATCTTCGCCCGCGTGCTCGACATTCAACTGGCGTCGCGCCCGGTTTCCAGCGGTGCTTTCGCCGCCACCATGCGCGAATTCGACACCCTACGCGATTTCTTTGCCGCCGCCACCTTGGCGGTGATCGTCGATCTGCCTTTCACCTTTCTGTTTCTCGCCTTGATCGCCTTCTTGGCCGGCGGGTTGGTGATCGTCCCCCTGTTGGCGATTCCCCTGGTCATCGGCGCCGGCTGGCTGGTGGAAGTGCCCTTGCAACGCGTCTACGCCCAGGCGCAGCGGTCGATGGCGCAGAAGCATGGCCTGTTGATCGAGGCGGTCGCCGGCCTGGAAACCATCAAGAGCCTGGAATGCGCCAGCCGCATGCAGCGCGCCTGGGAAGTGTTGGTCGGCACGGTGGCGGGCGTCGGCCTGGAATCGCGTTTCCTCTCCGGCCTCGCGGTCAACATCTCGATCGCCGTCCAGCAATTGGCGGCGATCGGCATCATCGTGGCCGGCGTCTACCGCATCGAGGACGGCGCGCTGTCGATGGGCGCCCTGGTCGCCGCCAGCATGCTGGCCGGCCGCGCCTTGGCGCCGCTCACCCAAGTCGCCAGTCTCTTGACCCGCTACACCCAATCGCGGGCCGCCCTGAAGGCGCTCGACGGCGTCATGGCCATGCCGGGCGAGCACGAATGGGGCAAACGGGTTCTGCACCGCCGGATCGAGAACGGCGCCATCGAATTCCGCAACGTTCAGTTCGGTTATCCGGGCTCGATGATCGACAGCCTGAACAGCGTCTCCTTTCAGATTCGCCCAGGCGAGCGGGTGGGGCTGATCGGCCGCATCGGTTCGGGCAAGAGCACGATCGCTCGCCTGATCCTCAATCTCTACCAGCCCAAGGAGGGAGCGGTGCTGGTCGACGGCATCGATGTCCGCCAGATCGATCCGGCCGATTTGCGCCGCGCCATCGGCTATGTGCCGCAAGATGTGCTGTTGTTTTTGGGCACGGTGCGGGAGAACATCGCCTTGCGCATCCCCGATGCCGACGATGAAAAGGTGCTCAAGGCCGCCTGGTTGGGCGGGGTCGAGGATTTCGTCGCCCGCCACCCGCAGGGCTACGAGCTGATGGTGGGAGAACGCGGCGAGCGTCTGTCGGGCGGCCAACGCCAAGCGGTGGCGATCGCCCGGGCCGTCATCGGCGAGCCGCCGATCCTGATCCTCGACGAGCCGACCAGCGGCTTCGACAGCACCTCGGAAGCGCGGTTCCGCGAACGCATGGGATCGGTGCTGGCCGGCCGGACGCTGATCCTGATCACCCATCGCGCCTCGCTGCTCGATTTCGTCGATCGCCTCATCGTCATGGATGGCGGCAAGATCGTCGCCGATGGGCCGCGCGACGCCGTCGTTGCCGCCCTAGCCGACGGCAAGATTCGCGGCATCGGGTGAAGGAGAAGGATCGATGCGCCGTCATCCCGCCAGCTACACCGACAATTGGTCCGGCACCGAACTTCATCCGGGCGAGGAAGATTCCCGCCAGGTGCCGCCGCGCCTGGCCAGTCTGGTGCTGGGCGGCATGGGTGCCGCCATTCTGATCTTTCTCGTCTGGGCGGGATTTTCGCAACTGGACGAAGTCACCAACGGCACCGGGCGGGTGATTCCCTCGCGCAAATTGCAGGTGGTGCAAAATCTGGAAGGCGGCATTGTGCGCGAAATCCTGGTCAACGAGGGCGACATCGTCAAGGCCGAGCAGGTGCTGCTGCGCCTTGACGACACCGCGGTGACCGCCAGCTACGGCGAGAACCGCGCCAAGTACCTAAGCCTGATGGCCGCCACCACGCGGCTGGCGGCCGAGATCGACGGCCAGGAACCGGTGTTCCCCTCCGAGGTGACGACCGAGCGGCCCGATTTCGCGGAAGGCGAACGCCAGTTGCGCCTGGCCCGCGCCGTCGCGCTTGAGTCCGAGCTTGCGGTGCTGCGCCACCAGCTCAGCCAACGCCAGCAGGAGGCAACGGAATTGCGCGAGCGTCTGGCCGGCCTGACGCGCAGCCACGGCCTGGTTCAGCGCGAATACGAAATGACCGCGCCGCTTCTGAATTCGGGCGCCGTCTCGAAGATCGAGGTCGTGCGCCTGGAACGCCAGGTCAACGACCTCCGGCGCGACCTTGAAGCAACGCGCCTGGCGATGCCGCGTGCCGAATCGGCGATCGCCGAAAGCCGCAACAAGATTCAGGAGCGCCAGAACGCTTTTCTGTCCGAAGCGCGGCGCGAGCTGACCCAAAAGCGCTCGGAGATGGCCGGCTTGCAGGAAGTCGCCAGCGCCATCAAGGATCGGGTGACGCGAACCGAAGTGCGCTCGCCGGTGCGCGGCACGGTGCAGCAGATCAAGATTCGCACCCTGGGCGGCGTCATCGCGCCCGGCATGGATCTGATCGAGATCGTGCCGCTCGACGACCAATTGCTGATCGAGGCGCTGATCAAGCCCGGCGACATCGCCTTCGTGCGCCCGGAACAGGAGGCGCTGATCAAATTTACCGCCTACGATTACAGCGTCTATGGCGGGCTCAAGGGCCGGCTGGTGCGCATCTCGGCCGATACGGTCGAACAGGAAGGCGAAAGCTTCTTCAAGATCGAGCTGCGCACCGACAAGACCTATCTGGGCGAGGAATCGTCGCCCCTGCCGATCATTCCCGGCATGGTGACAACCGTGCAGGTGTTGACGGGCAAGAAATCGATCCTCGACTATCTGCTGAAACCGATCCGCAAAGCCCGCGAATCGGCACTGCGCGAACACTGACCCGATTTAGGCCACGTAGTTGCTGGTGTCGGTCTGCAGCAGGGTGACGCTGTTCAATGTGACCACCGTCTGATAGGTGGCACCGGCGCCGGCGGCGCCGTCGCTGTCGACCTGGACCAGCGTGTTGCCGCCCGAGCCGGTGAACTGCAGATAGCCGCCCGTGAAGGCGTTGGTGCCGTCATAGCCCGCCAAGCCGGTCAGCAGATCGTGCAGATTGAGCACATCGCCCTGCGCCTTGTTGAAATCGGTCACCACCTCGGTGCCGGTGCCGCGATCGGTCAGGGCGTTGTAATCGAAGATATCGGCGCCCGCGCCGCCGGTTAGACGGTCGTTGCCGCCGCCACCGGTCACGAGGTCGTCGCCGGTGCCGCCGATAAGCGAATCGGCGCCCCCGCCACCGAGCAGGCTCACCGTGCCGTCGGTCTCGGCCGCCGCGTTGACGGTCAGGACACCGGTCGTCAGGCTGCTGCCGTCAATGAGGAGCGAGGCGCCGGCGCCCACATTGCCGTCGATCAAGGTGAGCGTGGTGGCGTTGTTGCCGGTGGTGGCGATCGTCTCGATGTTGCTGATGCCCGACAAGGTCAGCGAATGGGCGGCGTTCGCCAGGACCAAGCGATCGAGCCCGCCGCCGAGATCGATCAAATTGGTGGCCACCAAAGCGGTGCCCAGGGTGATGGTGTCGGCGCCGCTGTTGCCGGTGATCGTTTCGACGTTGGAAACGGTGAGCGTGTTGGTGCCGGCCGCCAGAGCGAGACTGTCGGTGCCGGTGCCGAGATTGATGACGCCCGTCGTCTGCGCCGCCGCCAGGGTAACGCTGTCGTTGCCGGTGCCGCCGGTGATCGTTTCGACGTTGAGGGCGGTGATCGCGTTGGTGCCGGCGGCCAGGGTCAGCGCGTCGGCCCCGGCACCGAGATCGACCACCAGACCGGTTTGAACGTTGGTGAGCGTCACCGCGTCGGCGCCGCTCGAGCCGCCCAGCGTTTCCACGCCGGAAAGCGCGGCGGTGCTGGTGCCGAACAGATTGACGCGATCGACATCGGCGCCAAGATTGATGTTGGCCCCGGTAATGGCGGCATTGTAAGTGATCGTGTCGGCACCGCTGTTGCCGATCACCGTCTCGACGCCCGAAACGGTCAGCGTGTTCACGCCCGCCGCCAAGGTCAAACTGTCGAGCGTTCCCGCACCCAGATTGATCAAACCCGAGGTTTGAGCGGCGCCCAGCGTCACGCTGTCATTGCCGGTGCCGCCGGTGATCGTCTCGATGTTGGTGGCGGTGATCGTGTTGGTGCCGGCCGCCAAGGTGAGCGCATCGATGCCGGCGCCCAGATCGACGCTGGCGCCCGCAATCACCGCGCCGAAGGTGATGGTGTCGTTGCCGGTGTTGCCGGTGAGCGTTTCGACGTTGGAAACGGTCAGCGTGTTGGCGCCGGCCGCCAGAGCAAGCGTATCGACCCCGCCGGCCAAATTGATGGTGCCCGCCGCCTGCGCGGCCCCCAGCGTCACCGCGTCGTTGTTGGCGCCACCGGTAATCGTCTCGGTGTTGACGATGGTCACCGTGTTGCCGCCGGCCGCCAGGGTCAGCGCGTCGGCCGCTCCAGCCCCCAAATCGACCGACAGGCCGCTTTGGGCGTTGGTGAGCGTCACCGCGTCATTGCCGGTCGAGCCGCCCAGCGTCTCCACACCGGTCAAGGCGGCGCTCGTCGTGCCCGCCGCCACATTGAGGCGATCGGTGCCGGCACCGAGATCGACATTGGCGCCCGTGATCGCCGCCCCGAAACTGATGGTGTCGTTGCCGGTGTTGCCGATCACCGTCTCGACGGCAGTCGCCGTCAGGGTGTTGGCGCCCGCCGCCAAAGTGAGGGTGTCAAGGCCGGTGCCAAGATTGAAGGTGCCGGCGCTCTGAGTGGCCGCCAGCGTCACCGCATCGTTGCCGGTGTTGCCGGTAACGGTCTCGATATTCTGCACCGTCACCGTGTTGCCGCCGGCCGCCAGGGTGAGCGCGTCGGCCACGCCGACGCCAAGATCGACCGCCAGGCCGCTTTGCGCGTTGGTAAGCGTCACCACATCGTTGCCGGTCGAGCCACCCAGCGTTTCCACGCCGGTCAAGGCAGCGGTGCTGGTGCCGAACAGATTGACGCGATCAATATCCGCGCCAAGATTGATATTCGCCCCGGTGATGGCCGCGCTGTAGGTGATGGTGTCGGCGCCGCTGTTGCCGACCAAGGTTTCGACATTCGCCACCGTTAGCGTATTGCCGCCAGCGGCCAGCGTCAGACTGTCGAGCGTCCCGGCGCCCAGATCGACCACCAAACCCGAATGGCTGGTGTTCAGCGTCACGGCGTCGTTGCCGGTCGAGCCGCCCAGGGTCTCGACGCCGGTCAAGGCGACGCTCGTCGTGCCCGCCGCCACATTGAGCCGATCGACACCCGCCCCAAGATCGACATTCGCGCCGGTAATGGCCGCGCCGAAGGTGACGGTGTCGTTGCCGGTGTTGCCGACCAGCGTTTCGACGTTCGAGACGGTCAGCGTATTGACGCCGGCCGCGAGGTTAAGCTGATCGGTGCCCGCCGCCAAATTGATGGTGCCCGCCGCCTGCGCGGCCCCCAGCGTCACCACGTCGCCGTCGGCGCCACCGGTGACCGTCTCGGTGTTGACGATCGTCACCGTGTTGCCGCCGGCCGCCAGGGTCAGCGCATCGGCCACGCCAGCTCCCAAATCGACCGCCAGGCCGCTTTGGGCGTTGGTGAGTGTCACCGCGTCGTTGCCGGTCGAACCACCCAGGGTCTCCACACCGGTCAAGGCGGCGCTCGTTGTGCCGGTGAAAACATTGAGGCGATCGACACCGGCACCCAGATCGACGCTGGCGCCGGCGATGGCCGCGCCGAAGGTGATGGTGTCGGCGCCGGTGTTGCCAACGACGCTCTCGACGTTCGAGACCGTAAGGGTGTTGGTGCCGGCCGCCAGATTAAGCTGATCGACGCCCGCCGCCAAATTGATGGTGCCCGCCGCCTGCGCCGCACCCAGCGTCACCGCATCATTGTTGGCCCCGCCGGTAATCGTTTCGGTGTTGACGATGGTCACCGTGTTGCCGCCCACCGCCAGGGTCAGCGCATCGGCACCCGCACCCAGATCGATGGACAGGCCGCTTTGGGCGTTGGTGAGCGTCACCGCGTCGGCGGCCGCCGAGCCGCCCAGGGTTTCCACGCCGGTCAGCGCAGTCGATGTCGTCCCGGTGATGTTGAGCCGATCGGTGCCGGCACCGAGATCGACATTGGCGCCGGTGATCCCCGCGCTGAAGGTGATGGTGTCGGCGCCGCTGTTGCCGATCACCGTCTCGACGCCCGAGGCGTTCAGGGTGTTAGTGCCCGCCGCCAGGGTGAGGGTATCAAGGCCGGTGCCAAGATTGAAGGTGCCGGCGCTTTGCGCCGCCGCCAGCGTCACCGCATCGTTGCCGGTGTTGCCGGTGACGGTCTCGATATTCTGCACCGTCACTGTGTTGGCGCCAACCGCCAGGGCCAGGCTGTCCGTACCAGCTCCCAGATCGACCGTCAAACCCGTCTGGGCGTTGGTGAGAGTCACCGCATCAGCGGCCGCCGAGCCGCCCAGGGTCTCCACGCCGGTCAGCGCGGTCGATGTCGTCCCGGTGACGTTGAGACGATCGACATCCGCGCCAAGATTGACATTGGCACCGGTGATCGCTGCGCTGAAGGTAAGGGTGTCGGCGCCGCTGTTGCCGATCACCGTTTCGACGCCCGAGGCGGTCAGGGTGTTGGTGCCTGCCGCCAGGGTGAGGGTATCAAGGCCGGTGCTAAGATTGAAGGTACCGGCGCTTTGCGCCGCCGCCAGCGTCACCGCATCGTTGCCGGTGTTGCCGGTGACGGTTTCGATGTCTTGCACCGTCACCGTGTTGGTGCCCGCCGCCAGGGTGAGCGCATCGGTGCCGGCGCCCAAATCGACGCTGGCCCCGGTAATGGCGGCGCCAAAGGTGATGGTGTCGGCGCCGCTGTTGCCAACGACGCTCTCGACGTTCGAGACCGTAAGGGTGTTGGTGCCGGCCGCCAGCGTCAGACTATCGGCGCCCGCCGCCAGATTGATGGTGCCCGCCGCCTGCGCCGCCGCCAAGGTCACCGCATCGTTGCCGGTGTTGCCGGTAACAGTCTCGATGTTCTGCACCGTCACCGTGTTGCCGCCCGCCGCCAGGGTCAGCACATCGGTGCCCGCCAAGAGATCGACGGTACCCGAACCGACCATGATCGGCATCGTCACCGTATCGTTGCCGGCGGTCCCGGTGGCCCGCGTGGCGATCACCGTGGTGGTGGCGTCGCTCACCGTCGTTCCGTCATTGGCGGCGATGGTAAAGGTTGTGGTCGAGGTGCCGCCCAGCGCCGCCAGATTGTCGGTCGGGTTGAAGACCAGCGCCCGAATGGCGGTCTGAGCGTCGGCGGCCGTGCCGGTGTAGGAATAGACCCCGCCGCCCAGGCTGGCGAAGCCGCCGCCCGACAGCGTGCCCTTGGACGCGGAATCGAGCGTGACCGTCACCGTCACCGATTGGCTCGCCTCGGGGTTGGCGAAAGTGACATTGGCAAACGGCGTAAGGGTCGAGGTGTCGAGACTCGTCTGGCCGGCCTGGGCGCCGCCGATCACCACCGGATCGTTCGAATCGACAACGGCGATGGCGAGCGTGCTTTGCGCACTCAGGCTGCCGTCGCTGGCCCGAACTGTGACGTTGTGGCTGGCCGCGCTCTCGTAATTAAGCAACGAACCGTTGGCGACCGTAATGGCACCGGTCGTCGGGTTGATGGTGAAGCGTCCGCCTGCATCGTCGACCAGGCTATAGGTGATCGTCGCTCCGGCGTCCGGATCGCTCGCCGCCACCTGCGCCACCACCGTGCCGTTGGCGGCGTTCTCGTTCACGCTGCCGCCGCTGCTCAGGCTGGGCGCGCTTGGCGTCTCGTTGACGTTGCCGACCGCTATAGCAAGCGTGGCGCGGCTTGTGTTCTGACCATCACTCGCTTCCACGGTCACATTGTGCTGGGTGCCTGCCTCGTAATTGATCAACGAACCATTGGCGACCAAAACGGCGCCGGTCGTCGGGTTGATGGCGTAGCGTCCGCCCGCGTCATCAATAAGGCGGTAACGGACGGCCGCACCCTCCGGATCCTGGGCGCGAACCTGCCCGACCAAAGTTCCGTTGGTCGCGTTCTCGGCAATCGTGCCGCCGGTCTGGAAGAGGGGCGCCGATGGCGCATTATTGGCGGCAATCGTTTCCACAATAGGCGTCGTCGTGTTGGTGCCCAAGCCGCGCGCCGCCGCTGGAGGACTGGCGTTCAAGGCGCCAAAGGAACGCGATGCGGCAATCGAACCCAAGGCCGTTCCGCCCAACGCCCCCACGCTACCGAAGGGCGCCGGCGTCGGGGCAACGGCCGCCGCAGCGAAATTGCCGGTCTCCGAAAGGAGGAAACGCCCAAAGCCGCCGCCCGAACCGCTGGCCGGGCTGCTGGTCGAACCCGAACTTGAACTTGAACCGGAGGCGCCGTTCGCGGTCGAGAAGGTGGAAACCGTTGGGGCGGCGCTCGTGGTTTCCGGCGTGCCGCCGATCGTGGTTACCAAGCCGTCTTTGACCACCGCGCCTTGATTGACCGTTCCCGCGCCTTCGACCTTGCCGTTTCCGTTCGCGGGCGCTTGGGCGCCGATCGCGGCGTCAGGGGTTGGGGTTTGGCTTCCATTGGCCGCCGCCGCATCGCCCGACTCTCGAGGCGACGCTGTCGGCGCCGTTGTTGGAGCCGTCGAGGCTGGAGCACCATTGGCGCTCACGGGCGCATCCTTACCCTTCTCGGGCGCGGGCGGCGTCACCGCGATGTCTTGGGCGAGCAGAATTTCGCGTTCTTCAGACATTTTTGCTCAACACACCGAGATACCGTTGGCACCGACTGCCAGCGGCTCCCTCTCGAGCACTCGAACCTGCCCCTTGTCAGCGCGGGGCATTCAACTAACGAACCCTATCAAACCCTACGCTCTAATTATAAAACGAAAACGGAGCTCTAGTCACGCTAAGACTGAGCTATAGGTATGAATTTTTAGAGCAAATGCAATTGACTAACGTCAAAATCAGAAAATATTTACACTGATATTCTGACAAAATCGGATGCTGCGCTGGAAAGGGCCAATATTTCAATTTGTTATGTACGGCCGAGATTAATCGCACGCTAACGACGATGCAGCCACCACCCTTCCTCGTTAATAGAATAAACTGGGTCGTAATGAAGTATTTTGGTTGATTCGATAACGTCGTTGATTTGGTTGTCGAGAATGAAAATACGCTCATCGAGATAGACGGCCAGGACGGCGTGGCCGGTTCCCAGATTGGTGTCGTTGACGGCCACGATGCGCATCGCCGCCGGATCGAGCCCCAGCCTTTTCAACGTCATGTATTTGATGATGGCGTAGTCCTCGCAATCGCCCGACTTGGAGAGGAATTCGCCCGGGCTTTCCCAATAATCCTCGATGCCCCAATTCACACCGTCGAGTATGTAGGGATATTTGTTGAAAAATTGATTGACCGTCTTCAGAACGTCCGCCGCCTTTCGCCCCTGCAGCGGTTCAACCAAAGCCTGCCAGGTGGCGGCGTTGCAGCGATTCATCCCGATCTCGACGCAGGAGCGCTTGGTCTGGCCCGCTTCGCGCCGGGTGCGTTCCATCGCCTCCAGCCATTTCTTGAAGGCCGAGGAATCAGGCGAATGAATTTCCCGGGAATTGAAGAGCGGTAGCTCCTTCGCCCATGCGCTGGCGGCCAAAACCATCAGAACAAGACCGATCAGGAGGCGAAAGCAGGGAATCATGAACCGATCTTGCGTTCGTCGGGAGGGAGATTGGCCTGCCAATCCCCATCCCGAGCGGGTTGTCGCCGAAAGCCATTTGATCCGATCGGGCTGGGCGTTGCAAGCCTTGGGCCCCGTCCGAGCGAGGATAACCCTTCGCTTCGAAACCGCGCACCGGCGCAGGTCGCCGGAACATCTTATTGCAAGTGCGGCATAAGCATCGATAAGGGCGCGCGACCGAAATTCGATTTCATGCAAATCACCGACCTTGATATCATGAAAGACTTTGAAAAATATAAAATAATTGGCAAGCATCAATTATACCGTTAAATCATGTTTATTTGATATGAATCAATGCGGACACCTTCGCATCTGCGGCAAATTAGCCCGCAGGTCCGACCATTGACCATTGTCAATATATCGAATTCGGGCCAGAGTGACGGCGAACCTTAAGGAGCCAGGGACCATCCGGAACCGGCTCCGGTCGAGATCAGGAGTATCGCATGAGCCCATCCTCCCCCGCTTCGGCCATTCCCTATCAAGACGACGTGCTGCGCAAGTTCGTGCTGGCCGCCACCTTCTGGGGCGTCGTCGGCTTCCTGATGGGGGTGATCATCGCTTTGCAGCTAGCCTTCCCAGCCTTCAATCTCGATCTCGAATGGACGAGCTTCGGGCGGCTGCGCCCCGTCCACACCTCGGCGGTGATCTTCGCCTTCGGCGGCAACGTGCTGTTCGCCACCTCGCTGCATGTGGTCCAGCGGACCGGCCGCGCCGAATTGTTCGGCGGGCCCTATCTGGGTGGGTTCGTCTTCTGGAACTTCCAGATTTTCATCGTGCTGGCGGCCTTGTCCTACGTGCTGGGCCACACCCAGGGCAAGGAATACGCCGAACCGGAATGGATCCTCGACCTTTACCTCACGGTCATCTGGGTGGTCTATCTGGTCGCCTTCGTCGGCACGCTCTACAAGCGCCAGGAACCGCACATCTACGTCGCCAACTGGTTCTTCCTGGCGATGATCGTCACCATCGCGCTCCTGCATCTGGGCAACAACATCGCGCTGCCGGTGTCGTTCCTGGGCATGAAGAGCTACAACGTCAACGCCGGCGTTCAAGACGCCATGACCCAGTGGTGGTACGGCCACAACGCGGTCGGCTTCTTCCTCACCGCCGGATTCCTGGGCATCATGTATTACTACGTGCCCAAGCGGGCCGAGCGGCCGGTCTATTCCTACCGGCTATCGATCGTCCATTTCTGGGCGCTGATCTTCCTCTACATCTGGGCCGGCCCGCACCATCTGCACTACACGGCCCTGCCCGACTGGGCGCAGACCCTGGGCATGACCTTCTCGGTCATGCTGTGGATGCCGTCCTGGGGCGGCATGATCAACGGCCTGATGACGCTGTCGGGCGCCTGGGACAAGCTGCGCACCGATCCGGTGATCCGCTTCCTGGTGGCCTCGATCGGCTTCTACGGCATGAGCACCTTCGAAGGCCCGGCGATGTCGGTCAAGGCGGTGAATTCGCTTTCGCACTACACCGACTGGACCATCGGCCACGTTCATTCCGGCGCCTTGGGCTGGGTGGCCTTCGTCTCCTTCGGCGCCCTTTACTATCTGGTGCCGGTGCTGTGGGGACGCCGCCAGCTCTATTCGATGCGGCTGGTAAGCTACCATTTCTGGATCGCCACCATCGGCATCGTCCTCTACATCACGGCGATGTGGATATCGGGCATCATGCAGGGCCTGATGTGGCGGTCTTACGATTCGCTGGGCTTCCTCCAATACTCGTTCATCGAGACGGTGGCGGCCATGCATCCCTACTACGTGATCCGCGCCTTCGGCGGCATCCTGTTCCTGCTGGGTGCCCTGATCATGGCCTACAACTTCTGGCGGACCATCAAGGGCGACGTGCGGGACGAAGTCCCCTACGACACCGCCGCCCCCGCCACGGCCCGCGCCTAAGGAGGACCCGCATGTTCAGTCACAAGATTTTCGAGACCAACACGCTGGTCCTCATCGTCGGCATCGTCATCACGGTGGCGATCGGCGGCCTGGTCGAGATCGTTCCCCTGTTCACGCTGGAAAGCACCATCGAGAAGGTGCAAGGCATGCGGCCCTATTCGCCGCTGGAGCTGGCGGGGCGCAATCTTTACCTCCGCGAGGGCTGCTACAACTGCCACAGCCAGATGATCCGGCCCTTCCGCGACGAGGTCGAGCGCTACGGCCATTACAGCCTGGCGGCGGAAAGCGTTTACGATCATCCCTTCCAGTGGGGCTCGAAGCGCACCGGTCCCGATCTGGCCCGCGCCGGCGGCAAATATTCGAACGAATGGCATAAGGCGCATCTGATCAATCCGCGCGACGTGGTCAAGCAATCGATCATGCCGGGCTACAAGCATCTGATGCGGCCCTTGGCGTATGACGACATCACCGACCATCTGAAGGCGTTGCGCGTGGTGGGCGTGCCCTATTCCGACGAGCAGATCGCCAACGCCAAGGCCGACCTGGAAGCCCAGGCCAAGGGCGGCGACGCGGCCAAGCCGGTCGAGGCCCGTTACCCCAAGGCCAAGATCGGCGATTTCGACGGCCAGCCCGACCGCGTCTCCGAGATGGACGCCATGATCGCCTATCTCCAGATGCTGGGCACGCTGGTCGATTTCCAGAAGTTCAAACCCGAATTGGCGCATCGCTAGAAGGAGGGACGGACCATGGACGACCTCATCGCCAACGCGCGCTCGCTGTGGACGGTCTGGATGTTCGGACTGTTCGTGGCGATCGTCGTCTGGGCCTTCTGGCCGAAGAACCGCAAGCGGCTCGAGGCGCACGCCTCGATCCCGCTCAAGAACGATTGAGTAAGGAGCGCTGACCATGGCGAACGTCGAAAGAGATCCGATCTCGGGTCAGATGACCACCGGCCACGAATGGGACGGCATCAAGGAACTGAACACGCCCCTGCCTCGCTGGTGGGTCTATATCTTTTGGGCCACCATCGTCTGGTCGGTGGGCTATTGGATCGTCTATCCCGCTTGGCCGACGCTGTCCGGCCACACCAAGGGCCTATGGAACTACAGTTCGCGCGCCGAACTGGCGGCCGAAATGAAAATGGTCGCCGCCGACCGTCAGGCTTGGCTGGCCAAGATCAAGGACCTCTCGGCGGCGGAAATCGAGAAGAATCCGGACCTGCTGCGCTACGCCATGGCCGGCGGCAAATCGGCCTTCGGCGAGAACTGCCAGCCCTGCCACGGTGCCGGCGGCGCCGGGGCGCCGGGCTACCCGGCCTTGGGCGACGACGAATGGATCTGGGGCGGCTCGCTCGCGGCCATCGAGCAGACCATCGCCCATGGCGTGCGGGCCGAGGATTCCCAGACCCGGATTTCGGAAATGCCCAAATTCTCCGACAGCCTGAAGGCGCCCGAGATCGACGCCCTGGCCGACTATCTGGTCGCGCTGGCCTCCCGCAAGGCGGCCGAGACGATGCCGGGCGCCAAGCTGTTCGCCGAGAATTGCGTCGCCTGCCATGGCGAAAAGGGCGAGGGCAACCGCGATCTGGGGGCGCCGCGCCTCGACAACGCACTTTGGCTCTATTCGGGCGACAAAGCCCAGATCGTAGCCCAGATCGCTACCCCCAAGCACGGCGTCATGCCGGCCTGGAGTGGCCGTCTCGACGCCGCGACCATCAAGCAGTTGGCCATTTACGTCCACAAGCTGGGCGGCGGCGAGTAAGCGTATTTTTCGACGGGACCGCCCGGCCTTTGAGGCCCGGCGGTCTCCGTTCTTTCGTCGAATTCGTTTGTTCCGTTAGTTAAGGATATACTAATATAATAATCGGGATCGAATGCTGAAGGGCCAATGCCGATGACGGACCTCTCGCCCCGCCGCCTTCCCGATCCCGAGGAAGCCGCCAAGCTCTCGACGCCCTTAACGAGCCGAGGAGCGATGACCAGTTCCGCCCAGCCGCCGAAGAAAGCCGGTTTCGCCGACGGGCTCTACGCCCGCTACGTCAAGCCCTATCCGCGTCTGGTGTCCGGCACCTTTCGGCGGTTTAAATGGATCACCCTCTTCGTGCTGCTGGGCATCTATTACCTGGCCCCCTTCCTGCGCTGGGATCGCGGGCCGGGAGCGCCCGACCAGGCGATCCTGATCGACATGCCCGCCAGGCGTGCCTATTTCTTCTTCATCGAGATTTGGCCGCAAGAGGTTTACTACCTCACCGGCATTCTGATCGTGGCGGCGATCGTGCTCTTTGCCGCCACCTCGCTGTTCGGCCGGGTCTGGTGCGGCTTCGCCTGCTTCCAAACCGTGTGGACCGATCTTTTCCTTTGGGTCGAGGCCAAGATCGAGGGCGATCGTACGGCGCGCATGCAGCTCGACCGGGCGCCCTGGACCGTCGCCAAGCTCGGCAAGAAGATCGTCAAGCACCTGACCTTCATCCTGATCGGATTTTTCACCGGCGGCGCCTGGGTGATGTATTTCAACGACGCGCCCACGGTGATCGGCGAATTAGCGACCTTCAGCGCCGGCCCCTGGACCACCACCTTCTTCTTCCTCTTCACCTTCACCACCTACATCATGGCCGGCTGGGCCCGCGAACAGGCCTGCATCTACATGTGCCCTTACGCCCGTTTCCAGGGCGCGATGCTGGACGAGGATTCGCTCATCATCACCTACGAGGCCTGGCGGGGCGAACCCCGGGCGCCGGTGGCCAAGGGCCAAACCGATTTCGCGGGCCGCGGCCATTGCGTCGATTGCCGTGCCTGCGTCCAGGTTTGCCCGACCGGCATCGACATCCGCAAGGGCTCGCAGCTTGAATGCATCAATTGCGGGCTCTGCGTCGATGCCTGCAACGCCGTGATGGACCGCTTCAAGCTGCCCCGGGGCTTGATCCGCTACGATTCGATTGCCGCCCAGGCGGCACGCGCCGCCAAGAGGCCCGGCAAGACCCGCTTCCTGCGTCCGCGCACCTTCATCTACGCCCTGGTGCTGGCGGCGGTGGGCGGCGTCATGATCGCCTCCCTCGCCACCCGCGACCGATTGGGTTTGAACGTCATCCACGAACGCAGCCCGCTGTTCGTAAGGCTTTCCGACGGCTCGGTGCGCAACAGCTACACGCTGAAGACCCTCAACATGCTGCGCCAGGAACGCCGGCTCGAATTTGCCGTCGAGGGCATCGCGCCGAGCCAGGTGACGATCGTCGGCCAGGAGGCCGAAGGCGCTCGGGCCAAGCTCGTGGTGGGAGCCGATCGGGTGGGCGAGTTCCGCCTCTTCCTCACCCTTCCTGCCGATCGGGTGCCCAAGGGCTCGGCGCCGATCACGCTTCGAATCACCGATCCCCAAACCGGCGAAGAGGCCCGCGCGCGCGACATTTTCGCCGGACCGGAGCGCTGAGCGATGAACGCCTCGGTTCGTCCGCGCGGCTGGTGGTATCCCTGGATCTTCGTTGGCGGCTTTGCCGTGGTGGTGCTGGTGAACGGCATCATGATCTGGTTCGCCACCACCACCTTCACCGGCCTGGAAACCGAACGCGCTTACGAAAAGGGTCTGGCCTACAACCGCGCCATCGACGAGGCCCGCGCCCAGGCCGAACGCGGCTGGACGGTCGAGACGATCGTCGAGCCGGCGGACGGGCGCGGCATCCGGTTGGGTGCCCGTTTCGCCGACCGCGAAGGCAAGCCGATTGACGCGCTGGCGGTTGAAGGCCGGCTGATCCGCCCCACCCAATCGGGCCACGACCGGAGTTTTGCGATGAGCGGCCTGGGCGATGGACGCTACGAAGCAAGGGTCGCGCCCGACCTGCCCGGCCTTTGGGAATTCCAGGTCATCGCGCGGAAGGGCGACGTCCGGCACCAGACCAGCCGGCGCATCCAGATTCCCTGACATGAAAGCCTGCCGGCATTGCGGTGGCCCGCTTGGCTCCGAGGCAGGCGACGGGTTTTGCTGTTCCGGCTGCCGGGCGGCTTTTGACCTCGTTCACGGTCTGGGGCTCGACGAGTATTACCGCCGCCGCACCCTCGATCCCAACCTGCCTTTGCTCAAGCCCGAGACCGACGCCTTTCAGCAGCGCGATTTCGCCGCCTACGCCCAACCACGAGCCGACGGCACCCGGGTTCTTCATCTCATGGTCGAGGGGTTGCATTGCGCCGCCTGCGTCTGGCTGATCGAATCGGTGCTGGCCCATCAGGCGGGCGTCGTCGCGGCCCGGCTCAACATGACGACCCGGCGGCTGGTGCTCGCCTGGCGGCCCGGCGAAACCGACGCCGAAACGCTGGTCGGCACCGTTGCCGCGCTTGGCTACCGCCTGGTTCCCTACGATCCCCAGCGCCTGGCGCAAGCTCAGGCCAGGGATGAACGAGACCTTCTGAAGGCGATGGCGGTGGCGGGCTTCGCCGCCGGCAACGTCATGCTGCTTTCGGTCTCGGTCTGGGCTGGCCACGAGCAGGGTATGGGGGAGGCGACGCGCGGCCTGATGCATTGGCTGTCGGCACTCATCGCCCTTCCGGCCATCGCCTATGCCGGGCGGCCCTTCTTCCGTTCCGCCTTCTCCGCCCTTCGGGCGGGCCGGACCAACATGGACGTGCCGATCAGCATCGGCGTTCTGCTCACCGCCCTCATGAGTCTGGCCGAAACCATGCGGGGCGGACCGCACGCCTATTTTGATTCGGCGATCACGCTGCTCTTCTTTCTGCTCATTGGCCGCTATCTCGACGGCCGGGCACGCGGCCGGGCGCGCGGCGCCGCCGAGCATCTGCTGGCCTTGGCCGCCCGCCCGGTGACGGTGATCGAGGCCGACGGCCGCCTTCGCCTATGCCCGCCCGACCAGGTTCCCCCCGAGGCTCGGGTGCTGGTGGCCATGGGCGAACGGATCGGTGTCGATGGCGTGGTCACCGATGGCCATTCCGATCTCGACACCAGCCTGGTCACCGGCGAAAGCACGCCCCGCGCCGTCGGGCCGGACGATCCGGTCTTCGCCGGCACCCTCAATTTGTCGGCGCCGCTTTGGCTGCGCGCCACCGCCACGGCGGACAACACCTTGTTGGCGGAAATCGTCCGCCTGATGGAAGCGGCCGAGCAAGGCCGCGCCCGCTTCACCGCGCTGGCCGATCGGGTGGCGCGGCTCTACGCGCCGGTGGTGCACAGCGCCGCGCTCCTTACCTTTCTGGGCTGGGTGGTCCTGGGTGGGCTCGATTGGCGCCTGGCGCTCTTGAACGCGGTCGCGGTGCTGATCGTCACCTGCCCCTGCGCGCTCGCCCTGGCGGTGCCGGCGGTGCAGGTGATCGCCTGCGGCCGGCTTCTCGGACGCGGCATCTTGGTCAAGTCGCCCACCGCTCTGGAGCGTCTGGCCCGGGCCGATCACGCGGTCTTGGACAAGACCGGCACCCTCACGCTCGGCCGGCCGGACCTGAAGCCCGGAGATTGGACGCCGGACGATCTGGCCCAGGCGGCCCGCCTCGCCCAATCGAGCCGCCATCCGCTGGCCCGCGCCCTGGTGCGGGCCGCTCCCCATGTTGCGCCCCTTACGGGGGTGACCGAACTCCCCGGCCAAGGCCTGGCCTGGCAGGATTGGCGGCTGGGACGGCGGGCCTGGGCCGCCCCCGATCAATCGGCGTCCGATGCCCTGGGCCCCGAAATGTGGCTGGCCGGTCCTGGCCGGGCTCCGACGCGCTTCGCCTTTGCCGATCCCTTGCGCCCCGATGCTGCCCCCACGGCAGCCGGGCTCACCCAGCGGGGGCTGGCGGTGGAAGTTCTGTCGGGCGACCGGCCGGAAACGGTGGCCGAGGCGGCCCGCGAGGCCGGCATTGCCCTCTGGCGGGCCGAACAGAGCCCCGCCGACAAGGCCGCCCGTCTGGCCGAGCTCAAGGCCCAAGGCAAGCACACGCTGATGATCGGCGACGGGTTGAACGATGCCCCGGCCCTGGCCGGCGCCGACGTTTCGCTTTCGCCGGCCACCGCGGTCGATGCCAGCCAGACCGCGGCCGACGTGATTTTTCAAGGAGAGCGGCTGGAACCGGTCCTGGAAGCGCTCGATGTGGCCCGCCAAGCCGACCGGCTGATCCGGCAAAATCTCGGTCTGGCGCTGGTCTACAATATGCTGGCGGTGCCTTTGGCGGTGGGTGGGTTTGTTACGCCCCTCGTCGCCGCAATTGCCATGTCGTCCTCGTCTTTGCTAGTTATCGTGAACGCGCTGCGCTTGGCCGGAACGGCTCGGTCGTGAGCCGGCCCGGTGTGCGTCGACCCGGGAGACCCTGGTGACCAATCTTCTAGTGCTCATTCCCATCGCCCTTCTGCTCGGCCTAGCCGGGCTGGTGGCGTTTCTGTGGGCGCTGCGCTCGGGCCAATTCGACGATCTCGACGGCGCCGCGCACCGCATCTTGTTCGACGACGAGCCTACCCCCCCCGAACCAGGACCCGGCCGAAAGGCCGGCTCGGCCGACCCGCATTAACGCCAGGCTTTGATCGCCAGAATCATTAGAATGATGGCGTTGAGCACCAGAAGAAGCGGCGCGACGCGGCGCGCGAAGCTTTGCCAACGCCCAGCCGCCACATGGCCGACGAAGCCCACCGCGACGAGCCCCGGTACCGTGCCGGCCGCGAAGGCGCCAAGCGCCAGGCCGCCCGCCCAAGCATCGCCGCTGCCCGCCGCCGCCGCCACCCCGCCATAGACCAAACCGCAAGGCAGAAAGCCCAAGAGCAGACCCAACCCATAGCCGCGACCGCCGGTGGGCAGCGCGAACAGCGGCTTCGCCCACCCGGCCAGGCGCGGGCCGATCACGCCGTCCAAGGCGGGCTTCCAGCCCAGGCCGGGCAAGGCGTAGGCGAGAAAAAGAAGCGATGCCAGCGCCAACAATCCCGCCGCCAGCGGCTGGACGCTGTTCATGGCCTGACCCGCCTGTCCGGCCAAACCGCCGGCCAGCGCGCCCAAAGCGGTGTAGGTGGTGGCGCGCCCTAGATGATAGGGCAGCAGGGCGGCGCCCCAAATCCGCGTCGCCTCGCTCATCCGTTCGGCCGGGCAGGCTTCGAGGCGCGCCCCCACCTGCGAAAGCACGAACGGCCCGCACATGGCGGCGCAATGGGAAAGCCCGCCCGCCAAGCCGGCCAGAAACAGGCTGGCGATCAGCCCGCCCTGACCGTCGATGGCGCTGCGGCATTGGGCGAGCGCAAGAGAAAAAATATCCACGAACCGCTCCTCGGTGGGGCCGAGGATAAGGGCGCGACCAAGCGCCGGCAAGGCTTGCAAGACGCTCCCGTTACAACCGGACCCCAGGGATGACCCAGGCGATGACGGTGGGAACCGGGCGATCGATGCCCGATTGAGGGGCAAGGATGAGCAATCGGCCTGTTTCGATCCATGGCTCGGGCCTATACCGATCGCTCTTGATGAGGCAAAGTTAGGGCATGACGGATTCTTCTTCGTACCCGACCGCGCCGCAAAGTTCCTTCGTTTGGCTCGACGGCCTACCCGATCCGGTTCTGGTGATCGACCGTGCCGGGCGGGTTGCGCGAGCCAACCGCCGGGCCCAGGACCTTCTCGGTTCGGGTTTGCCGGGGCGCCCCTTGGCCCTGGTCCTGCGCGATCCTAAGGCCGTGGAGGCCGTCAACGCCGTTCTTGCCGGGCAGCCGGCCCAAAGCGCCACGCTGGCCTGGACGACGCCGGTTGAGCGCGTCTTCGATCTGCATGTCGCCGCCACCGCCGATCCGGCGGCGCCGACGATCCTGGTCTTGCAGGATGTCACCCGCATCCGTCAGGCCGAGCGGATGCGGGCCGATTTCGTCGCCAATGTGAGCCACGAATTGCGCTCGCCCTTGGCCGCCATCATCGGCATCATCGAAACCTTGAGCGATTCGGCGCGCGACGATGCCGAGGCGCGCGAGCATTTCCTGGCGATCATGCAGCGCGAAGCCGATCGGATGCGCCGCCTGATCGGCGATTTGCTGTCGCTGTCGCGCATCGAGGTCGACGAGCATGTGCCGCCGCGGGGACGGGTCGATCTGGCGGCTCTGGCCCGCCAATGCACCGAGCTTCTGGCGCCACGGGCGGCCGAACAAGGCATGCGCCTCGCGCTGGATATCGCCGCCGGTCTGGCCGACATTCCAGGCGATGCCGACCAACTCACCCAATTGGTGCAAAACCTGATCGACAACGCCATCAAATATGGGGAATCCGGAACCGCGATCGCCGTTAGGCTGGCGGCTGGACCCGATCCATCCCAGATCACCCTCTCGGTGGCAAATGCCGGCGAGGGCATCCCGCCCCAAGATCTGCCGCGCCTGACCGAGCGTTTCTATCGCGTCGATAAGGCGCGCTCGCGCAATCTGGGCGGCACCGGCTTGGGTCTGGCGATCGTCAAGCACATCGTCAACCGCCATCGCGGAAGGCTTGAGATCGCCAGCACGTTGGGGCAGGGAACCACGGTCACCGTTCACTTGCCTTTGTCATAAAACCGTAACCGAACCGTCACAATGCCGACCCCGAATCGCCTTACGGTTCGTCCTATTGCGATCAACCCGGAGTCGAACATGTCGAAGTCCATCCTGCTCGCGGCAACCCTGGCCGCCCTGACCCTGGCCGGTACCGCCCAGGCCCGCGACCAGATCCGTATCGTCGGCTCGTCGACGGTCTATCCCTTCTCCACCCAGGTGGCCGAACAGTTCGGCAAGCAGGGCAAGTTCAAGACCCCGGTGGTGGAAAGCACCGGCACCGGCGGCGGCCTCAAGCTTTTCTGCGCCGGCGTGGGCGCGTCGCATCCCGACATTGCCAACGCCTCGCGCGCCATCAAACCGTCCGAGATCGAGGCTTGCGCCAAGAACGGCGTTGGTGCCATCACCGAGGTCAAGATCGGCTTCGACGGCATCGTGCTGGCCAACAACAAATCGGCCAAGCCGATGGCCATTACCCGCAAGCAACTCTATCTGGCCCTAGCCAAGCAGGTGCCGGGCGACGACGGATCGCTCAAGCCCAATCCGCACACGATCTGGAGCAGCATCGATTCCACGCTGCCGGCCAGCAAGATCGAGGTGCTGGGCCCCCCGCCCACCTCCGGCACCCGCGACGCCTTCGTCGAGCTGGTGATGGAGTCGGGCTGCGGCCAATTCAAATGGGTCAAGGATCTGGAAAAGAGCGATCCCTCCCGCCACAAGGCAATCTGCCAGGGCGTGCGCGAAGACGGCGCCTTCGTCGAGGCGGGTGAAAACGACATTCTGATCGTGCGCAAACTGGAGGCCACGCCGACCGCCTTCGGCATCTTCGGTTTCAGCTTCCTCGACCAGAACGCCGACAAGATCCAGGGCGCGCGCATCGACGGCGTTTCGCCCACCTTCGAGGCCATCGCCGCCGGCACCTATCCGGTGGCACGGCCGATCTTCTTTTACGTCAAGAAGGCGCACGCGGCCTCGATCCCCGGTCTTAAGGAATTCGTCGCCGAGTTCACCTCGGAGAAAAGCTGGGGCGAGGACGGCTATCTGGCGGCCAAGGGTCTGATCCCCCTGCCCAAGGAGCAGCGAACCAAGCTTGCCAAGGAGGCTCGCGAGCTGGCCGCCAACGTGAAATAATCGACCGATGCCGAACCTGCCGCTGTTCGCCGTCTTGGTCCTGCTCACCGCCCTGGGCTTTGTCCTGGGGCGGACGGCCGTCAGACGCCAGGCGCACGGACATCCAAGGCGGCTGCATTCCCGCCCCGTCTATCACGGCGTCTATGTGGCGCTTTGGTGCGGTTTGCCGGCGCTCGCCGTCGTCTTGCTTTGGCTCTGGATCGAGCCGCATCTGCTGAAATCGTTCGTCCTCTCGGCCTTGCCGGCCGACATCCGGGCCCTTGACCCCGGCCGTCTCGGCCTTGTGTTGGGCGACATCCGCCTCCTGGCCCAGGGAGGCCAATTGGCCCAGGACCCCGCACCGGCGATCGTGGCGGCCGCCCAGCATTTGGCCGAATTGGAATCGATCGGCTGGCTGGCCCGCTTCGGCCTTGGCCTGGCGGTGGCGGCGGGGGGATTGACTTGGGCCTATCGCCGACTTAGCCCCGGCTTTCGCGCCCGTCCGCAGGTGGAACGCGTCATCCGAGCCGCGCTGATCGCCAGCTCGGCCCTGGCGATCCTGGTCACCCTCGGCATCGTGCTTTCGCTTCTGGTCGAATCCGTGCGCTTCTTTGAACGCGTGCCGATTGCCGAATTTCTTTTCGGCCTCGATTGGAGCCCGCAAACCGCGCTCCGCGCCGATCAGGTCGGCTCCTCGGGCCATTTCGGCGCCGTGCCGCTCTTTGTCGGCACGCTGCTCATCTCGGCGATCGCCATGCTGGTGGCCGCCCCCGTCGGCCTTTTCGTCGCCATCTACTTGTCGGAATACGCCGCCCCCCGACTGCGCGACACGGTGAAGCCGCTGTTGGAAATCCTGGCCGGCATTCCGACCGTCGTTTACGGCTTCTTCGCGGCCATCACCATTGGCCCCGGCCTGCGCGCCCTGGGCGAGCGGTTCGGCTATGGCGTGGCCAGCGAAAGCGCGCTTGCCGCCGGTTTGGTGATGGGGGTGATGATCATTCCCTTCGTCTCGTCGCTCTCCGACGACGTCATCCGCGCCGTGCCCAACGCTTTGCGCGAAGGCGCGTTGGGCCTGGGGTCGACGCAATCGGAAACCATTCGCCGGGTCGTGTTGCCGGCGGCGCTGCCGGGCATCGTCGCCAGCCTGATGCTGGCCATCTCGCGCGCCATCGGCGAGACCATGATCGTCGTCATGGCCGCCGGTTTGGCCGCCAATCTCACCCTCAATCCGTTTCAAGCGGTGACGACCGTGACCGTGCAGATCGTCAGCGTGCTGATCGGCGACCAGGAATTCGACAGCCCCAAGACCTTGGCGGCCTTCGCCCTCGGCCTGACTCTGTTCGTCATCACGCTTGGGCTCAACATCCTTGCCCTGCGGGTCGTCCAAGCTTACCGGGAGCAATATGAATAGGGCGCCCTCCACCCTCCGCGCGTCCGATCGGGTGCGAGCCGGCCTCGCCCGGCGCTACCGGGCCGAACGCCGCTTTCGCCGTTTCGGCATGGCCGCCATCCTTTTCGCCGTCGCCAGCCTGTTCGTTCTGCTGGCCAGCATCGGCCTCAACGGCTTTTCGGCCTTCACCCAGGCGCATCTGCGCCTTGATCTCGCCTTCGATCCGGCGGCCCTCGACGAGCCCGACGCCGACTTCGGTGCGCTGATTCGCCAAGCGCTCCAACGGGAATTTCCCGAAGTCAGCGGCCGAAGCGAGCGGCGCAAGCTGGCCGGGCTGGCAAGCGAGAGCGCCGCCGGCCTGGTGCGCCAAAGCCTTCTCGCCAACCCGCAATGGCGGGGAACCACGGTGCCGGTCTGGCTGCCGACCTCGGATCGGGTCGATCTGGCGGTCAAGGGCAGCATCGATCGCCGCACCCCGGAATCCGAACGGCAAATGTCCAACCTGGAGCTCGACTGGGTGGACGCGCTGATTGCCCGCGGCCGCATCGAAACCCGATTCAACACCGCCTTCTTCACCTCGGGGGATTCCCGCCAGCCGGAAAGCGCCGGCATCCTGGGAGCGTTCATGGGCTCCGTCCTGACCCTGATTGTGACCTTCCTCTTCGCCTTTCCGCTTGGCGTTGCGGCAGCGGTCTATCTCGAGGAATTCGCGCCCCGCAATCTCTGGACCCACCTGATCGAGGTCAACATCAACAATCTGGCTGCCGTGCCGTCGATCGTCTTCGGCCTTCTCGGCCTGGCGGTGTTTCTCGGCCTGTTCGGTCTGCCGCGCTCGGCGCCCCTGGTGGGCGGCTTGGTGTTGGGCCTGATGACGCTGCCCACCATCGTCATCGCCGCGCGTTCGGCCCTGGCCGGGGTGCCGCCCTCGATCCGCGAGGCGGCCCAAGGCGTCGGTGCCTCGCCGATCCAGGTGGTGTTCCATCATGTGCTGCCTTTGGCTCTGCCGGGCATGCTGACCGGCGCCATCATCGGCATGGCGCGGGCCCTGGGCGAGACGGCGCCGCTCTTGATGATCGGCATGGTGGCCTTCATCGTCGACGTGCCCGGCGGTTTCACCGATCCGGCGACCGTGCTGCCGGTGCAGATCTATCTTTGGGCGGACAGCCCCGAGCGCGCCTTCGTCGAGAAGACGGCGGCGGCGATCCTAATTCTCTTGGTGGTTCTTGCCCTGATGAACGGCCTGGCCGTTGTGCTCAGGCGCAAATTCGAACGGAAATGGTAGACCCTTGAAACCCGCACCCACCCCCGATACCCCGATCAAGATGGCGGCCCGCGCCGTCGACGTTCATTACGGCCCCAAGCGGGCGCTGCACGGCGTGACGCTCGACATCCACGCCAACGAAGTGACCGCTCTCATCGGCCCTTCGGGGTGCGGCAAGTCGACCTTCCTGCGCTGCTTCAACCGCATGAACGACACCATTGCCGGCTGCCGGGTCGAAGGCACGCTCACCATCGACGGCGAAGACATTCTCAGCCCGGCCATGGATGTGGTGCATCTGCGCGCCCGCGTCGGCATGGTCTTCCAGAAACCCAACCCCTTCCCGAAATCGATTTACGACAACGTCGCCTATGGGCCGCGCATCCACGGCCTGGCCGAATCGCGCCCGGCGCTCGACCGCATCGTCCGCACCAGCCTGGAGCGCGCCGGCCTGTGGGAGGAAGTCAAGGATCGCCTGGCCGAGCCAGGCACCGGGCTTTCCGGCGGCCAGCAGCAGCGCCTGTGCATCGCCCGCGCCATCGCCATCGAGCCCGAGGTGATCCTGATGGACGAGCCCTGCTCGGCGCTCGACCCCATTGCCACGGCGCGCATCGAGGAATTGATCGACGAGTTGCGTTCCAACTACACGATCGTCATCGTCACCCATAACATGCAACAAGCGGCCCGAGTGTCTCAGCGCACCGCCTTTTTCCATTTGGGTTCGCTGGTCGAAGTCGGATCGACCGACCAGATCTTTACGACTCCCAAGGATGAGCGGACGCTGGGCTACATCACTGGCCGCTTCGGCTGAGCAAGGATCGCATCATGACCCAAGATCACATCGTCAAATCCTTCGACGCCGAGCTGGAGCAGCTCGATCGGCGGATCGCCGAGATGGGCGGGCTGGCGGAATCGCAGTTGGCGCAGGCGGTCGAGGCCCTGGTGAAGCGCGACCAAGCCCTGGCCGACCGCGTGGTGGCCACCGACCGTCGGCTCGACGCCGCCGAGGATCAGATCGACGCCTTCGCCGTGCAATTGCTGGCCCGGCGCCAGCCGATGGCCAAGGACTTGCGGGCGGTCATCGTCGCCTTAAAGACGGCCAGCATTCTCGAGCGCATCGGCGATTACGCCAAGAACATCGCCAAGCGCACCACGGCGCTCGCCCAATCGCCGCCGATCGGCAGCGCCGCGGCCGTGGCGCGCATGGCGCGCCTGGTCCAGGAGATGATCAAGACCGTCCTCGATTCCTACCTCGCCCGCGATCCGGCCGGCGCCCGCCATGTGCGCCAGCGCGACGTCGAGGTCGATGCCCTGCACACCAGCCTGTTCCGCGAGCTTCTCACCTACATGATGGAGGACCCGCGCAACATCACGCCCTGCACCCATCTTCTGTTCGTCGCCAAGAACATCGAGCGCATTGGCGACCACGCCACCAGCATTGCCGAAAAGGTGATCTATCTGGTCGAGGGCCATCCGCCCACCGAGGAGCGGCCGAAGGGCGATGCGTCGAGCACCACCGTGGTGGCGCCGGGGGACCGATGAAGCCGCTGGTTCTGGTGGTCGAGGACGAGGCGGCGCTGGTCGAAGTTCTGCGCTACAACCTGGTCAAGGCAGGGTTCCGCGTCAATGTGGCCGGCGACGGCGAGACCGCGAAGATCGCCCTGGCCGAAGAGCCGCCCGATCTGGTCGTGCTCGATTGGATGCTTCCGCGCCTGTCGGGCCTCGATGTCTGCCGCCACATCCGGCATCGGCCGAAAAGCCGCGACATTCCCGTCATCATGCTGACGGCAAGGGGCGAGGAAGCCGACCGGGTTCGCGGCCTCGACAGCGGCGCCGACGACTACATGGTGAAGCCCTTCTCGCCCGCCGAACTGATCGCGCGGGTCCGCGCCCTTCTGCGCCGTGCCCGGCCGGCCGGTTCGGCCGAACGCTTCGTCTATGAGGACCTCGTCCTCGACCTGGCGACCCACAAAGTGACGCGATCCGGCCGAACCGTGAAGCTGGGGCCTACCGAATTCCGCCTCTTGAAGGTGCTGATCGAGCGGCCTGGGCGGGTCTTTTCCCGCGAACAACTCCTCGACGCCGTGTGGGGCCGCGACATCCATGTCGAGGCGCGCACGGTCGATGTTCACGTCCGAAGGCTCCGCCAAGCCCTGAACGCCGATGGCGGACCCGACCTTATCCGCACCGTGCGAGCGACCGGGTACGCGCTGGAGCGCGACGAGGCCACCCCCTTATCCCCATGATTTCAGACGCCTAAATAAACGGTCCGCGGCTGCGGAGCGGGACTCGCCCGCGCCGATGACATCGCGGAACCCAAAGTTCCCAGTTTTGTTCGGGAGTGGCGTCCCCAACGGGATTCGAACCCGTGTTACCAACGTGAAAGGCTGGTGTCCTAGGCCTCTAGACGATGGGGACCGTGCCAAGGCAGCATGCGCTGGCGGTGGTCTAGCCCGAGCGGGCCTTAAAATCAAGCCCGCGACGCGGCCGGGCTACAGATCGATCCCTCGCTTGCCGATCAGGCGTTTCCATTTCCGATCGTTGGCCGGCCCGAAGACGGCCTCGTCATCGGCATCGACGACGACCCAATCGCCCCGGGCGATTTCGCCCTCGAGCTGGTTGGGTCCCCAGCCGGAATAGCCGAAGACCAACAGCCTTTGCCGCGGCCCCTGCCCCTTGGCGATGGCTTCGAGCAGCGCCTCGGGTGCCGAGAGGGCAAAACGGCCATCGACCGACAGGGCGGACTCCGTCTCGATGTCGGCGCTGTGCAGCATAAACAGGCGCCTTGGCTCGACCGGACCGCCATTATGGACATCCAAGACCGGCTGGGGATCGGGCAGTTCGGCCGCCTCGCGCCCGAACAGCTTCAAGGCATCGGCCAATTTGGCCTTGCCGCTGGGTCGGTTGACGATCAGACCAAAGGCGCCGTCGGCATCGTGGCGCAGCATCAGCACCACGGTTTCGGAAAAGAAATTGCTGGGCATGGCCGGGCTCGCCACCAGCAGCCGGCCGGCGGTCGATGGGCCGGTCGAGGGCCTTTTGGCGTTGTCGGGATAGGCCCAGACGCCCAGCGGCACCAGCACGACCGCCACCAAGAGCGCCATCAGGAGCCGGGCGCGCCCGCCGCCCATGGCTAGAGCAACCCCAGCGATTTGAAGCTGGTGGCGCCGCTTTTCGAGATGATGACGTGATCGTGCAGTTGGATGCCCAGCTTGGCGGCCGCCTCATGGACCGCCCGGGTCATGGCAACGTCATCCTTGGAGGGCGTAACATCGCCCGAAGGATGGTTGTGAACCAGGATCAGCGCCGCCGCCCCCAGATCGAGGGCGCGTTTCACCACCTCGCGCGGATAAAGCGGCGTGTGATCGATGGTGCCCTTCTGCTGCACCTCGTCGGCAATCAGGTGGTTCTTGCGATCGAGGAAAAGGATACGGAAGCGCTCGGCCTTGTCGTGCCCCTGGCTGATCCGGCAGTAATCGATCAGCCGCTCCCAATTGCCGATCACGGTCTGGGCGCCCAGTTCGGCCTTGGCCAACCGGCGCGCCGCCTCGCGCACGGTTCTGAGGGCGGCCAGCCCGCTTTCCTTCAGGCCCGGCACCTCCAAGAGCCGCTCGCTTTCCGCCGCCAGCACGCCGGCAAACGAGCCGAAGCGGGCGATCAGGGCCTTGGCCAGAGGCTTCATGTCGCGCTGGGGCATCGCCAGGCAGAGCAGCAGTTCGAGGATTTCGTAATCGGGCATCGCCTCGGCCCCACCTTCCAGCAGGCGCTGGCGCAGACGCTGGCGATGGCCGTGGTAATGGGGTTTGGCCTTCGGTATCGCCTTCGGCTTCGTCGCCTTGTCCGAGGACGAATCGAACAGGTCAGTCATAGGGCGGCTTGTCGAGGCCAGCCGGCGACAGGGTGAAAATTTCCGATCCGGTCGCCGTCACCGCCAGGGAATGCTCGAACTGGGCGGAGAGCGATTTGTCTTTGGTCACCGCCGTCCAGCCGTCGGCCAGGATCTTGGTTTCCGAGCGCCCGGCGTTGATCATCGGCTCGATGGTGAAGAACATGCCTTCCTTGAGCACCATGCCCTCGCCGGGATTGCCGTAATGCATGACGTTGGGCGGCTCGTGGAACAGACGGCCCAAGCCGTGGCCGCAGAAATCGCGCACCACCGAGCAGCGTTGCGATTCGGCATAGGATTGGATGGCATGACCGATATCGCCCAGCGTGGCGCCCGGTTTCACCGCCTCGATGCCGCGCATCATCGCCTCGTAGGTGATGTCGATCAGGCGCCGTGCCTTCACGCCGACCTGGCCCACCGGATACATGCGGCTGGAATCGCCGTGCCAACCATCGAGGATGACGGTGACATCGACATTGACGATGTCGCCATTCTCCAGGCGCTTGTCGCCGGGGATGCCGTGGCAAACGACGTGATTGACCGAGGTGCAGATCGAGCGCGGAAAGCCCCGGTAGTTGAGCGGCGCCGGCTTGCCCCCGGCGGCGACGATCCGATCGTGGCAGAAGCGATCGAGCGTGTCGGTGGTAACGCCGGGTTTGACCAACGGGGTTACTTCGTCCAACACCCTGGCCGCCAACCGCCCGGCCCGACGCATGGCCTCGAAGTCGGCCGCATCGTGCAGTTTCACCCGTGTCGATTCCGCGTGGTCCCGGTCCATACCCGTCCAATCCGATCAGAGTTCAGAATAATGGTGGTTCGGGGCCATCCGCTCAACCCCCTACCCAGCCGGTCAGGGTGAAAATCTCGAAGGTGGCGGGAACCCGCCCCTCGGCATCGCCGTACCGCTCTCGATAAAGCGCCAGGGCGCGGGCCAAGGTGGTGCGGCGAAGAAAACGGCGCCGCCGGGCGACTAGGGCGTTGCTTTCGCCCATTCCGCGCAGATCGTCAAGCAGCCGCAAGGGTTCGGCGTAGCGCACGGTCAGCCGGTCCGAATCCACCACCGGATCGACAAAACCGGCCCGGCGCAGAAGCCCGCTCAGTTCGGCCAATTCGGCCATCGGCGCGACGCGCGGGCTGGCGCCGCCCTCCAACTCGCTTTCGGCTTCCAAAAGAACCTCGCGCAATTCGGTCAGGCTTTTGCCGCCCAGCAGCGATGCCAGGAACAACCCGCCCGGCCTCAACGTTTGGCGACCCTGAACGAGCACCCCGGGCAGATCGTTGACGGCGTGCAGGGTGAGGTTGCTCAGAATGAGGTCGAACGAGGCCGGGGCGAAGGGTAGTGTTTCTTCATCCACCACCAGACTGGGCGCCAAATGGCGCCTCGCCATGGCCGACGACGGATCGCAGGCCACCAACCAGGCGATGCCCCCGCGCCCTGCGCCAAGGGAGCCCAGCAGGCCATGGCGCGCCCCCAGATCAAGCGCCCGGAAGAAGGGGCGGCGGATATCGTCGAGCCGATCCAACAGGCGCAGGGCCGCCTCGCGGAACAGGAAATCATGGTCGTCGATCGCCAGGGCGGCGCGTTGGCGGCGCCGGCGCACGAGTTGGCGGTCGAAGATTTGAGGAATGGCGGTGGGGGCGGCGGTCATCGGTCCAGATTACCGGCGACCAATCGCGACCGCCACCCCGCCCGCCATCCAACTCAGTCAAGCAGGCTGCGCAGCATCCAGGCCGTCTTTTCATGGACCTGCATGCGCTGGGTCAGGAGATCGGCGCTGGGCTCGTCATGGGCCTGATCGACCAGCGGGAACACCGAGCGCGCCGTGCGCACCACCGATTCATGATCCTTGACCAATTGGGCGATCATCGCCTTGGCCGCCGGCACGCCCTTGGCTTCCTTGATCACCGTGAGTTTGGCGAAATCGGCGTAGCTGCCCGGGGCCGGCAGCCCAAGCGCACGGATACGTTCCGCAATTAAATCAACGGCTAAGGCGAGCTCATTATACTGCTGCTCGAACATCAGATGCAGGGTCTGGAACATCGGCCCGGTGACGTTCCAATGGAAATTGTGGGTCTTGAGATAAAGGGTGTAGCTGTCGGCCAACAGGCGGGCGAGACCCTGGCCGATGGCTTGGCGTTTCTTTTCGGGGATGCCGATATCGATGGTGGCGGGCATGGGCGAACTCCTTTTCAGGCGGGGTTGGACAGCAACTCGTTCCGGGGCGCCTGGGCGATCGTCGCCCAGACACGTTCATGCAGATAGAAGGCGAAGCTGTTGACGAGCGGTTCGACCAGGGCCACCAGCCCCCCGATGGCGACGCTGCCGGTAAGGGCGTAGGCGACGCCGAACGCCACGGAGAAATGCAAGGCGGCGAACGTCAAGGTCTTGGTAAGGGCCATGGCCGTACTCCCAATGAATATTACCCGATGCGATGCGCAATCCTAACCCTTGCCTTTTAATAAATCGAATTTATAATATTTATATCTGTGATCGAAAATTTCGATGAACGCACTCCCCACCTTGCGCCAGCTTTCCTACCTCGCGGCCTTGGCCGAGCACCGCCATTTCACCAAGGCGGCGGTGGCATGCCACACCACCCAATCGGCCCTGAGCGCCGGCTTGCTCGAATTGGAGCGCCTGATGGGCGCCAGGCTGATCGAGCGCGGCCGGCGCGGCGTTCTGTTCACGCCCTTGGGCGAGGCGGTGCTGGCGCGCGGCCGGGCGCTGCTTGTCCAGGCGGAAGAACTGGCCGATCTGGCGAAGGCCGCGAAGGCGCCTCTTTCCGGCGTCCGCCGGCTGGGGGTGATTCCGACCATCGCCCCGTACCTCCTGCCCGCCGCCCTTGCCCGCCTGCGCAAGACCTATCCGGCGCTCAAGCTTCGCCTGCGCGAGGATTTGACCCGCAACCTGCTGGCGCAAGTGACGGCCGGCGAGTTGGAGGCGGCGCTGATCGCCCTGCCTTATCCGACCGAAGGGCTTTCGATCCTGGAACTGGCGCGCGACCCTTTCCTGTTCGTCGCTAGGCCCGATCACCCCTTGGCTCGCCAAAAAAGCCTTACCGCCGACCAACTCGGCCAGGCCGACGATCTCATCTTGCTCGAAGAGGGCCATTGCCTGCGCGATCACGCGCTTGCCGCCTGCCGGCTTGCCCGCGCGCCGCAGGGGCTTGATCGCGGCATCATCGCCAGCGGCTTGACGACCCTGGTGCAGATGGTGGCCAGCGGCCTGGGCGCCACCTTGCTTCCGAAGTTGGCCATTCAGGGCGGCGCCCTTTCCGGGACCGATTTGGTCGCCCGCCCGCTCGCTAAGGACACCCCGGCCCGCATTTTGGCTCTGGCCTGGCGGGCAAGCGCTCCCAATCCCCAGGAATTTCACCTGCTGGCGCGATCCTTGAGCCCGGCTGCGGAAACCAAATCTTAATCTGATTTTGTCAGAATTTTAAGGGGATAACATCGAATCGATCGAGGTGGTCTGCGTTCATGGAGAAGCAAGCGGCCCCAGCGGACAGCAAGGACTTCTTCCTGGAAATCATCCGGGCGCTGCCGAAAATGCATCATCCCGACAAGCTGGAGGAACTTTCCCTGTTGGCGTTGTCCTTGCTGCTGCGCCGGACCGAATCGCAGCCCTTGCGCAACGAACTCGCAGAAAAAATCAAGGCGGTGATGGCGGCGGCGCCGCCCCAGCCGACTCCCGAAGCGATGCGCAATCTGGCAAGGGGGTGCATCAGGGTGTTACGGGAGGCCAAGAAACGGCGCCTGCCGCGCGCCGCCCAAGAGATCGCCCTGAGCCATTCGCATCCGCATTCCCAGCCACACCCCCATCCACATCCGCACCCACACCATCCCGCGACGGATACGGGAAGCCCGCGCTTGGTCAATCGGATTCTCTGGGGCTTGGCTGGTGGGGTGGTCCTCGCGGTCCTGATTGGCGCCTATATCGAATGGAAAAGCCGCAGCGCCGATGACTACGACCCCAAGGAAACCCTCAAATTCGTCGAGCAGATCATCGAATCGGCGCAAGGCCACCCGCCGCCCACCCACGTATTCGGCGGGGCCCTGGAATTGGCGTCGATGAACGGGGTACCCGTGGTGATCGCCCGCGGCGTGCCGCCCCGAGTCTGCGCCGCCTCGGGCATGCGACTGGCGCGAAAAGGGCTGTTGAGCGTCAACGGCGAAACGCCCCAGCGCGTCTCCTCGGCCCTGATCACCGAGCTTTGCTACAAGGAAACCGGCGCCGCCACCATCATGTGGGCGCCGACGAAGTAGCGCCACAAGCGCCGCCGCTTTGGCGCGCGGTCGCCATACCGATGGTCATCCTTAAGGGATCAAAGGGAAAAATGGTGCCGCCTGAGAGAATTGAACTCTCGACCCCACCCTTACCAAGGGTGTGCTCTACCTCTGAGCTAAGGCGGCCCGGTTCCGTTTCGGAGGCGCGAACTTGCCATAGTGGGCCTACCCACGCAAGCCTGGAAAGAACACTCGCCTACGAATGACCGGGCGGCTAGACTGCGGTCCGTCATGAGCCCCGTTGCGCGCCAATATCGACTGGAAAATCTAGTCCCGGCCCTGTTCGTCTTCCTGTGGAGCACCGGCTTCATCGGTTCCAAGATGGGCATGCCCTATATCGAGCCCTTCACCTTCCTTCTGGTGCGTTTTCTGCTGGTCATCGTGGTCATGGTGCCGTTTTCGCTGGCCAGCCGGGCGCCCTGGCCCCGCGATTGGGTGCAGATCGGGCACATCGCCATGGTCGGCATCCTGATGCACGGCTTCTATCTGGGCGGCGTCTTCGCCTCGATCGCCGCCGGCCTTCCGGCCGGCATATCGGCCCTGGTCACCGGTCTGCAACCGCTGCTCACCGCCTTCCTGGCCGTCTTCATGCTGAGCGAACGGGTACGCCTGCGGCAATGGATCGGCTTGGTGCTGGGATTCGTGGGCGTCACCATGGTGGTGGCGGAAAAGATCAATTTCGGCATGCCGATCTGGGAAGGCCTGCCCTGGGCGATCGGCGCCGTCTTCGGCATTTCGATCGCCACCCTTTACCAGAAGAAATATTGCGGCAGCGTCGATCTGCGCACCGGCACGGTGATCCAGTTCGCCGCCGCCTCGGTGCCGATGGCGATCCTGTCCTTCGGGATAGAAAGCCGCGCCATCACCTGGAGCTGGGATCTCATCATCGCCATGGCCTGGCTGGTGCTGGTCATGTCGGTGGGCGCGGTGAGCCTGCTCATGCACCTGATCCGGCTCGGCGCCGCCACGAAACTGGGCAGCCTCTTTTATCTCGTGCCGCCGACCACCGCCTTCATCGCCTATCTGATGTTCGGCGAGACCCTGGCGGTGCTGGCGCTCTTCGGCGTTGCGGTCACCGCCTTCGGGGTGGCGCTGGCGACGAGGGGGTGAACCGGTCATGGCCGAACGGTTCTGGGTTTTCGGTTACGGCTCGCTCATGTGGCGGCCCGACTTTCCCTTCGATCAAAGCGCTCCGGCCCGTATCCACGGCTATCACCGGGCGCTGTGCATCCTGTCCCAGCGTTATCGGGGCACCCCGGAAAAGCCAGGTCTGGTGCTGGGGCTCGACCGTGGCGGCTCGTGCTGGGGTGTTGCCTTCCGCATCGCCAAGGGGCGCGAGGATGAAGCCCGCCAACTCCTGATCGACCGCGAGATGATCACCAACGCCTACGATCCGCGCACCCTGCCTGCTCGGCTGAAGGACGGCCGCGTCGTACCCGTCTGGACCTTCATCGCCAACCCTACCCATCCGCAATACCGCAAGCTCGACGTCGCCAAAGCTGCCAAACTGGTGGCCCAGGGCCAAGGTCAAACCGGCAGCGCCGTCGATTACCTTGCCAGCACCATCGGCGAATTGGAGAAACTGGGAATCCGGGATCGGGGCTTGGAAGAGATATACGGAAAGGCGTGCGGTCGCGCCTAACGCCGCGCTTCGACCAGCGTCGCTTCGCCGTCGAGCGGCTTGTAGATCGGCCAGTCGCCGGCGGCCAGGGCATCCAGTTCGGGCATCGGCTGACCCAACCTTGCGCGATAGATCCACAGATTGGCCAGGATGCGCTTGATGAAGGCGCGGGTCTCGCGCGAGGGGATGCTTTCCAGAAGCAGAAGCGGGTCGTCGCGGTGGTCCGAGCGGCGTTCCCACTTCATCGCCTTGCCCGGACCGCCATTGTAGGCGGCGGCCAGCATGATGATGTTGCCTTCGACCGAGTCGTCCTTCAGCAGATGCGCCAGATAGCGCTGGCCGAGCGCCATGTTGAAGGCCGGCTCGTGAAGCTTCTGGGGATCGACCTTGCCACCCATGAAGCGCGCCGTGGCCGGCATCAATTGCATCAGGCCGCGCGCCCCAGCCTGGCTCTTGGCCGCCGGATTGAAGCCCGATTCCTGGCGCATGAAGGCAAAGAGCAGCGCCCGATCGACGGCAAAGCCGCCCTCGGGAGTCCATTCGGGCAGCGGATATAGGGCGCCGTCATGCAAGCGGCCGTCGCGCTCGCTCATCAAGGTGCCCAGCCGGATCGAAAGGCCCGGCATGTCGGTACGGCTGGCCACCGCCAGGAGCGCCCGGGCAACGCCTGGGGTGGCGGTGAGGTACAATTTGCG
This sequence comes from Rhodospirillales bacterium, assembly GCA_016214125.1. Lineage (GTDB taxonomy): Bacteria > Pseudomonadota > Alphaproteobacteria > Rhodospirillales > WMHbin7 > JACRPC01. Next base: position 55,293 of record JACRPC010000044.1, read on the forward strand.
CAATTCGCGCTCGGCCTTATCGACCAGCCCAACCTGGATCAGGCCAAGCGCCCGCTTGCCGCCGCCGGTGGCGGTAAGGATCTGGGCGTCGAGATCGGTGAAGGGCGCCTCGTCCCACTCGAAACGCACCGTCTGGCCGCGCATGCGCTGGGCCAGGATGCCGTAGAAGGTGCGCGGCTGCGAGGATGCGATGGTGAACCAATAATCGACCAGTTCGAAACGCTTGGCCGCCAGATTGGCCCGCCCGGCCCAGAAGGCGCCGGCGGCCACCAGCGTTTGGGCGGCGCCGTCGGAATTGGCCAAGGCCTCGAAATTCCGGCGCGCGACATCGATCTTGCCCTGTCGCCAGGCGGCAAGGCCGGCGATCCAATAGGCGCCCGGCACCTGATCGCCCGAGCGCGAGGCGGCCGCCTGGGCCAGCTCCAGGGCTTTGGCGTCCTCGGCCTCAATGAAATAGGCGTTGGCGAGCGCCAGGCGCGCCTCGTCATAGGTGACGGGGTCGAGAAGATGGCGCATCTTCTCGCCGGCCAAAAGATCGTGGGCCGCCTTGAGTTTGCTGGTTTTCAGGTGACGGCGGAAACTGGTCGAAAGGGTCTTTTCCTGGGCCCGCTCGGCCGACGAAAGAGTCTTGGTCGAGACGCGCTCGGAGACCCGCCAGCGGCCGACCTCGTCCTCGATGCCCGACCCGTCGGAGAAGCCGCGCAGATAACCCGGCTCGATCGGACGCTTCAGGCCCTTGGCGTTCTTGCCCAGTCGGGCGGCCGCCATCTTATAAAGAGTGGGCGCATCGGGATGGTCGGCATGGGCCGCCATCCACTCCTTGAGTTCGGCGCCGCCGGGCTTGACGCCGGGGGCCAAATAGCGCTGGGCCAGGACATGACCTTTCAAGAGTCCGTCCTTGATCCGGGCCAGTTCCTTGTCGGCGGCTTGGAATTGACCGGCGGCCTGCAAGCGGAAGGCGGCGCGATAGCGCGCAACGTCCTCCTCGCCCAGGACGAGGGGCAAAGCGACGTTTCGGCCTACTCGGTCGAGCCCGATGGTGGCGGCGGCCGTCCGAACGGTACGGAAGTCCGCTCCATCGCCCAGCATGGTCGAAACGGGATCCCCGTCGGCGGCCCTTGCCACCTCCGTCCCCATCCCCAGCCCAGCCAGCAACGCGCCGACCAGAAGCCCGGGAACAAGACGCCCCACCCACCACACCGAGAACGCCCGATCAATACGGTCGATCGCGGTCATGGGGCGGACTCTTAGCCGATCCCCCCACCCTGGGCAAGCCGAAGGGAAAAATTTGCGGCAAATTGTTGTGGATAGGCCGATAAATTCCTTTTATTCGGACGGCTTAGGGAAAAGAAGCTTGCGAATCTCGCGCCAGTCCCGCCAAGCCTCGCGCTTTTGTGCTGGTTGTCGAAGGAGATAGGCCGGATGGAAGGTGGCCATCGCCTGCACCGGCCTTGCCAGCCCGCGCGAGGAATAGGGATGCCAATGGCCGCGCAGCCGCCCGATTCCCTCGGAACGGGCCAGCACCGCCTGGGCGGCCGATCCGCCGAGAAGGACGATCACCTCGGGATCGACCAGTTCGATATGGCGCTCAAGGAAGGGCAGCAGAAGGGCGACCTCTTCCGAGGTCGGCGCCCGGTTGCCGGGCGGGCGCCAGGGCAGCAGATTGGCGATGTAGGCGGTTTGGCGGTCGAGCCCAATCGAGGCCAGCATCTTGTCGAGCAGCTTGCCGGCCGGCCCGACGAAGGGCAGACCCTGGCGGTCTTCCTCGGCGCCCGGCGCCTCGCCGATGCACATCAGGCGCGCCTGGGGATTGCCGTCGGCAAAGACGAGCTGGGTGGCCGTGGCCTTGATCGCCACCCCTTCCAATCGACCATAGGCCGCCTTCAACTCGTCGAGAGTCTTGGCCTCGGCGGCCAGAACGGACGCGGTCCGCGCCGCCTGGGGCCTTTCGGGCGCCTTCGCTTGGGGCTGGGTGACGGCCTCGGGCGGCGAAAGCGCCGGAATCGGGGCCGGCGCAAGGGGCGCGGCTTCGGTCCGGACCGGCGGACGGGTGCGGTCGATCGGCGTTTCGCCAATCGATTCGTCGACGCCCGCCTCCAGATACCAGGCCAGCAGGCGATCCGGGCTCAAACTCTCCAGCATGGGCCGAACCTAGCACGCCCGGGGCCTGCGGAAACAGGTCTTGACCGGGGGGCGATTCCCCTCCAATACCAAATCTTGACCACAGGACAGTCTTGACGAGCCGGCGGAGGAGCGGATGAGCGAAGCGATGGAACGCGAGGTGATGGAGTTCGACGTCCTGATCGTCGGCGCCGGCCCCTCGGGTTTGGCCGCCGCGATCCGCTTGAAGCAGCTTGCCCAGGAGAAGGGTACCGACCTTTCGGTCTGCGTCATCGAAAAAGGTTCGGAAGTGGGCGCCCACATTCTGTCGGGGGCCATTGTCGAGCCGCGGGCCTTGAACGAACTCGTCCCCGACTGGAAAGACAAGGGCGCGCCCCTTCTCACCCCGGCCAAGGACGACCGCTTCTTGTTCATGACCGCCTCGCGGGCCTTCCGCCTGCCGACGCCCCCTTCGATGCACAATGAGGGCAATTACATCGTCAGTCTCGGCAATCTCTGCCGTTGGCTGGCCCAACAGGCCGAAGGTCTGGGTGTCGAGATCTATGCCGGCTTCGCCGGCGCCGAGGTGCTCTACGATTCCCAGGGCCGGGTCGAGGGCGTGGCGACCGGCGACATGGGCGTTGGCCGCGACGGCCAGCCGACCGGCACCTACACGCGCGGCGTGGCGCTCAAGGCCAAGCAGACCCTGTTCGCCGAAGGCTGCCGCGGCTCGCTCACCAAAACCCTGTTCGAGCGCTTCAGGCTGCGCGAGGGCGTCGATCCGCAGACCTACGGCATCGGCATCAAGGAATTGTGGGAGATCGAGCCGGCCAAGCATCGGCCCGGCCTGATCCTGCATTCGATCGGCTGGCCGCTCGATTCCAAGACCTATGGCGGTTCCTTCCTCTATCACCTGGAGAACAATCAGGTGGCGGTGGGTTTCGTGGTCGGGCTCGATTACGCCAACCCGCACCTGTCGCCCTTCGAGGAATTCCAGCGCTTCAAGACCCATCCGGCGATCCGCCCCACCTTCGAGGGCGGCCGGCGCATCGCCTATGGCGCCCGCGCCCTGTCGGAAGGCGGGCTGCAAGCGATTCCCAGGCTCACCTTCCCGGGCGGCCTGTTGATCGGCGACACGGCGGGTTTCCTCAACGTCGCCAAGATCAAGGGCAGCCACACGGCGATGAAGTCGGGCATGCTGGCGGCCGAAGCGGTGTACGCGGCGCTTGCCGGCGGCGCCAATCCGGCCGAGATCACCGCCTACCCCCAGGCGCTGCGCCAATCCTGGGTGTGGTCCGAGCTGAACCAGATCCGCAACATCCGTCCCAGTTTCCATTGGGGTCTGTGGGTGGGGCTGGCCTATTCGGCCGTCGAGGCCTATGTGCTGCGCGGCAAAGCGCCCTGGACGCTCCATCACCGCCCCGACCACAGCGCGACGGGCCGCGCCGCCGATCATCCGCGCATCGATTATCCCAAGCCCGACGGCAAGGTGAGCTTCGATCGGCTGGCCTCAGTGTTCATCTCGAACACCAACCACGAGGAAAACCAGCCGATCCATCTTCGGCTGCGCGATCCCGAGCGACCGATTGCCGTCAACCTTGCCCTCTACGACGCGCCCGAGCAGCGCTATTGCCCGGCCGGAGTCTATGAAATCATCCGCGACGGCGCGGGCGGCCATCCGCGCCTGCAGATCAACGCCCAGAACTGCGTCCACTGCAAGACCTGCGACATCAAGGACCCGACCCAGAACATCGATTGGTCGGTGCCCGAGGGTGGCGGCGGGCCGAACTATCCCAATATGTAGAGCGATGCGCCGCCTCATTCCCCTCTTTTGCCTCTCCCTCGTCGCCGGCTGCGCCGAAGCCCCGGCTCCGCGAACCGCCGCGCCGCCTTCGGACATCGCCCCGCCTTCCTTGGTCGGCAGTTCGGTCGCAGGCCAGTATCTGGCGGCCCGCCACGCCCACGCCCTCTCCGACACCGGCGCCGCCGCCGATTACTATTCCAAGGCGCTTGAGCGCGATCCGGAGAATGTCGAGCTTCTTCAGCGCGCCTTCGTCCTCATGGCGGCCGAAGGCCGCATGGACCGCGCCACCGATCTTGCCACCCGGCTGCTCACCTATGACGGCGAAGCGGCCACCGCCGCCTTCGTGCTGGCGGTGAAGGCCATGAAGGACGGCGACCCCAAGGCGGCCGAGCGCCAATTGACGCCCCTGCCCCGGCGCGGCGTCAGCAGCTTCATGGTCCCCCTGCTGCTCGGCTGGACCCTGGCCGCCCAGGACAAGACGAGCGAGGCGCTGGCGGCGCTGAAGCCGATGCGGGAAGCCAACGCCTTTGCCGTGCTGCATGATTTCCACGCCGGGCTGATCAGCGATCTGGCCGGACGGATGGACGAGGCCGGCCGCTTCTACGAAGGCGTCCGAAACAATCCAAGCGGCCTGTCGTTGCGAGCCGTGCGGGTGCTGGGCTCCTATTACGTCCGGCGCGGTCAGGCCGATCAGGCGTCTCAGCTCTATCGGCGCTATCGTGACGAGCATCCGGACAGCCCGCTCTTGGATGCCATCCTGGCCGAGGCTCGCGTCGCCGGCGGCCAACGCCCCATCAACAACCCGATCGAGGGCATGGCGGAGGCCTTCTTCGGCGCCGCCGGTTCGTTGCGCCAAGCCAAATCGAACGACGTCGCGCTCCTGCTGGCGCGGCTGGGCCTTGAGCTGCAGCCCGATTTCGCGCTGGTCAAAGTGCTGATCGGCGGCGTCCTCGAAGACATGAACCGCTACGACGACGCCAACCGCGTCTATGTCGACATTCCGAAAAGCGATCCCCTGAACTGGTCGATGCGCATCCGCATGGCCGAGAACCTCAATCGTCTGAAACGGATCGACGAGGCCGCCGCCCTTCTGGAACAGCTCGCCTTGGAAGAACCCAGCCGCTTCGATCCGCTGGTCAGCCTGGGCGACGTGCTGCGCTCGGACAAACGTTTTGCCGAGGCCGCCGGCGCCTACGAGCGCGCCATCGCCCGCATCCCCAAGATCGAATCCCACCATTGGGGCCTCTACTACGCCCGCGCCATCGCCTATGAGCGGACCAAGCAATGGCCGAAGGCCGAGGCCGATTTCCTAAAGGCGCTCGAACTGGAGCCCGAGCAGCCCTTCGTCCTCAATTATCTGGGTTATAGCTGGATCGAGATGGGGCTGCATCTCGAACGCGCGCGGGCCATGATCGAGACCGCGGTCAAGCGTCGGCCAACCGACGGCTACATCATCGACAGCCTGGGCTGGGTGCTCTACCGGCTGGGCGATTATCCGGGTGCGGTCAAGAACCTGGAACGCGCGGTCGAGCTGCGGCCCGACGATCCGGTCATCAACGATCACCTGGGCGACGCCTATTGGAAAGTCGGCCGCCGGCTGGAAGCCCGTTTCCAATGGGAACGCGCCCTGGTTCTGAAGCCGGAGCCCGATCAAGTCGACGGCATCCGCGCCAAGATTGCCTCCGGCTTGGCCGACACCAAGACGCAATGAGCGGCGCGATCCAGGAACGGGCGCCGGCCAAGCTCAATCTTTATCTGCATGTGGTCGGACGGCGCGCCGACGGCTTTCACGAACTGGACAGTCTGACGGTGTTCGCCGGCGGTGACGAGGCCGGCGATTCGCTTCGCTTCGAGCCGGCCGACGACCTTGTCTTGACCGTCGAGGGTCCGATGGCCGGCGGCCTTACCGGCGAGGCCGACAATTTGGTCTTGCGGGCGGCGCGCGCCCTGGCGCAAGCGCATGGAATCGCCCCCAAGGCCCGCATCACCCTGACCAAGAGGCTGCCGATCGCTTCGGGCATCGGCGGCGGATCGGCCGATGCCGCGGCCGCTCTGCGCGGCCTGGTCCGCTTGTGGACTCTGGCCCCCGATCCCCGGGAACTTGCCCAACTCGCGCTCGGCTTGGGCGCCGATGTGCCGGTCTGCCTCGCTGGCCGGGCGGTGTTCATGGGCGGCATCGGCGAGATTCTTGAACCAGCACCCGCCCTGCCAACCGCCTGGCTGCTGCTGGCCAATCCCGGCAAACCGCTGGCGACGCCGGCCGTGTTCAAGGCGCGTTCGGGTCCCTTCTCGGCGCCGGCGCGCTTCGATCGGTCGCCCGCCGACGCCGCCCAATTGGCCCAAGGGTTGGCGCTTCGCCGCAACGATCTCGAAGAGCCGGCCCTTCGCCTGATACCGGACATCGCCCAACTCAAGGCCGAAATTGCCGCACAAAGCGGCTGTCTGTTGGCCCGCATGTCGGGCAGCGGCGCCACCTGTTTCGGCCTGTTCGCCGCCCGATCCGAGGCCGAGGCCGCCGCTCGCTCGCTCGCCCGCCCCGGACGCTGGCTAGCGGTCGCGCCCCTCGTCGGCTAGCATCGGCCCATGACCCCGGCGCTCGCGGCGGCCCTCGAACACCACCGCGCCGGCCGCCTGATGGAAGCCCAGGCGGCGGCCTGGACCATTGTGCGCGCCGATCCCCGCTCCAAGCCGGCTTGGCGCTTGCTGGGCGAGGTGGCGATGAGCCTGGGCCAGCCGCAAGCGGCCTTCGATTTTTTCGGCAACGCGGTCGATCTCGATCCCCAGGATTGGGAGGTGCGGATCAAGATCGGCCAAGCCCTGCTGGCGCTTGACCGCCCCATCGACGCCGCCACCAATTTCCGTCTGGCCGCCTTGGGCGATCCCAGCCGCGCCGAGGCGCACCGGCTGCTGGCCGACTCCCTTATCCGCCAGGGTGAGCACCTGCCGGCCGCCCAGGCGCTTCGCCGCCTTCTCGAAATCGAGCTGCATGACGTGCCGGCGCTCTTGGCCCTGGGCCGCATCCTGATCGAATCCGAGCGGGCGCGCGAAGCCGTCGCGCCTCTCGAACAGGCGATGCTTCTCGAGCCCGACGATCCCCTGATCCGGGTCGAATTGGGCAACGCCCACGCCGCGCTTGGCGAAAACGAATTGGCCCGCCAGCGTTTCGACGAGGCCCTGGCGCTTGATCCAATCTGCGCCGCCGCCGCCGCCAACATCGGCAATCTTCTCTTCGCCGCCAACGATCTTGCCGGCGCCCTGGAATGGCACGAGCGCGCCCACAAGGCCAAGCCCGACGATGCACGCCATATCAACAACCGGGGCGTCGCCTTGAAGGAACTGGGACGCATCGATGAAGCCGACCAGGCCTTCGTCCAGGCGATTGCCCGCGATGCCGACTTTGCCGAAGCGCACTGGAACCGCGCCACCACCTTGTTCCTCAAGGACCGCTGGCCGGAGGGCTTCGCCGAGGCCGAGTGGCGCTGGAAGATGAAGGAATTCGCAAGCCAGTATCGCTTGCCAAGGATGCCGGTCTGGGACGGCTCCGATCTTCGCGGCGCGACAATCCTGGTCCTGGCCGAGCAAGGTTATGGCGATAGCCTTCAATTCGTCCGCTATCTGCCGAAGCTGGCCGCCAAGGCCGCCCAGGTCACCTTTGCCTGCGATTCCCGCCAGGTCGAGCTTGTCGGTCGCTCCTTTCCGTCGGTCCGGGTGGTCGATCAGAGGAATCCCCCCGAAAACGCCGATTGCCAGGCGCCGCTGCTCAGCCTTCCCCATCGTCTGGGCCACGCGGTTGCGTCGACGCCCTATTTGAAACCCGATCCGCAAAAGGTCGCGCTTTGGCGCGATCTCTTGGGCGAAGGCGTCAAAGTGGGCATCGCTTGGCAGGGCGATCCCGGCCACAAGGCCGACCAGCGCCGCTCGTTCGGGCTGGCGGCGCTTCTTCCGCTGTTCGAGATTCCCGGCCTGCGCTTTTTTTCGCTGCAACGCGGTCCGGCCCGGCGCGACCTGCACTCGATGAGCAATCCGCCGCGCGACCTCGGCGACGAGAGCGATCCCCTGATCGGCACCGATTTTGACACCAGCGCCGCCATCGTTGCCAATCTCGATCTGGTCATCAGCGCCGATTCGGCGCCCGCCCACCTGGCCGGCGGATTGGGCCGGCCGGTCTGGATGCCGATCAACATCGTGCCCGATTGGCGCTGGGGCTTGAGCGACGAACGCAGCTTCTGGTATCCCTCGATGACGCTGTTCCGCCAAGCGCGCCCCAACGACTGGTCGGAGCCGGTGGCGCGAATGCGGGAACGGCTGGCGGGACGGCGCGATGACCGATTCGATTGACGCCGCCCTGGCGCACGAACGGGCCGGCCGGGTGATGGAGGCCCAGGCCGAATATGCGGCGCTTCTGAAGCAGAATCCCTCGCATGTCGAAGCGAACCATCGACTGGGACTCCTGGCGCTGGCCGCCGGTCGGGCGGAAACGGCGATCGCGCTTATCTTGCGGGCCGCCAAGGAGGCACCCCAACGCTGGGACATCGTCAACAATCTGGGCAACGCCCTGTTGAAGAACGGGTGGAGCGCCGAAGCGGTCGAGGCCTACCGCCGGGCCTTGGAGCTGAAGCCCGGCGATGGCGACCTTATCCTCAACCTGGCTCAGGGGCTCTTCTCGCTGGGCAACGCGCGCTCAAAGGCCGGCCACGCGGAGGAGGCCGAGATCCATCTTTCCGAAGCCTGGACCCTGGCGCCCGACCGTGCCGCCATTGCCGTCAGCCTGGGCTCGGTCTTGCTCGATCGGGGGCGGACCGAACAGGCGCTGACAACGCTCGATCAAGCGCTGGCCCTCGATCCCGATCATGTCACCGCCCACTGGAACCGCGCCCATGCCCGTCTTCGGCTGGGCGGCTGGACCGAGGGCTGGGAGGATTTCCGTTGGCGGCACAAGCGGCCGGGCGCGATGGAAGCGCCGCCGCTGCCGGAATGGCAGGGCCAGCCGATGCCTTCGGCCACGCTCTTGGTCTGGGCCGAACAAGGGCTGGGCGACGCCATTCAGTTTGTCCGCTTCCTTCCCTGGGTACAGCAACGCGTCGGGCGGGTGATTGTCGCCGTTCACGCCGCGCTTCGGCCGCTCTTTCGAGCCAGCTTTGCCGGCATCGAGCTGGCGGATCTCGATTTGCCCTGGCCCCAAGCCGACGTCCAGGTCGCGCTTCTCGATCTTGCCGGCCTCTCTGGAGCAAGACCCGACGCCCTTCCGCCCGCACCCTATCTGGCCGCCGATCCGGCCCGCACCGCCGATTGGCAGGACAAGCTCCACGGACCCGGGCGCGCGCTTGGCTTTGCCTGGAAGGGCAATCCCGCCCATCGGGCCGACGCCCGGCGATCCTTCGCGCTTTCCGATCTGGTCCCGATCTTGGCCTTGCCCGGCTATCGTTTCTATTCCCTGCAAATCGAGGCCGATCACCTTCTGCCTTCCGGCATCGTCGATCTGGCACCGGCGCTTACCGATTTCGGCGAAACGGCGGCGATCCTCGTCAATCTCGACGCCGTCATCACGCCCGACACCGCGCTTGCCCATCTGGCGGGCGGGCTGGGACGGGTCGGTCATGTCGTGCTGCCCATGGCCGGCGATTGGCGCTGGGGCGAGGCCGGCGATCGCTGCCCCTGGTATCCGAGCTTGGCGCTCCATCGCCAGGAGCGGGCCGGTGTATGGGACTCCCCGATCAACCGGCTTGCGGCGGCTCTCCATAACGCTCGGTGAAGATCGTCTTCAAGGTTGCGTAGAGCTTGGCGACCAGTTCTTCCATGGCATCGCGCGGCGTCGCGGTGCCGGTCAACTGGGCGATGTGCCAGTCGCGCAGCCGCACCGCCAGCGCCGCATCGCACGCCACGCCCAGGGCCTGGATGTTGTCCTGCGTCACCCGGTCGAAGGCGCTCCAGCCCTGGGTCTCGAACAGGCGCGACGTCATGCCCGGATGGCGACGATAGCGGGTGAGCGGCTGGGTCAGGTTTTCGCCGTCGCCGGCCAGAAGCAGCGCCGACAGGAAACGCACATCCTCGGTGATCCGCAGGTTTTCGGAAAAGCGCAGGCCGTGCCGGCGCACCGCCTCGGCCCGCACCAGACAGGTTGTGAGGTGGAACGAGGCCATGAACAGGGCGTTCCAACGCACCTCGGCGGGCCCTACCGCCACCGGCCGCTCGACACCCAGAGGCTCGCCGGCCTCGTCGATCACCGTGTAGGACGAGCCCACCACAACGTGCAGGGGATGGGCATCGAGATGGGCCGCTTGCCGCGCCGCCCGGTCGGGCTCGGCCAAATCGTCGGAATCGAGGAAGGCCAGATAGGTTCCCCGCGCCGCATCGAGGCCCAGATTGCGTGCCCCGCCGGGACCCAGATTGGCGGGCGTGCGCAAGATGCGCAGCCGCTCGTCGGCGATGGCGCGTAAGATGGCAAGCGAGCCGTCGGTCGAGGAATCGTCGATCGCCAGCACTTCGAGATCGTGCAGGGTTTGGCCGAGCGCGCTCTCGATCGCCTGGGCGACGTAGCGCTCCTGGTTGTAGACCGGAATGATGAAGCTGACCTTCGGCATCGGGGCGATCATGCCCCTGCCCACCCGCGGACGCCACAAAGAAACGGCCCGACTGGCGGGGCCGGGCCGTTTCCCGTTACTTTACGATCGAGAGAGAACGCACGTTGGAACTGACACACGCACGCTCAGTTCTTGCCTTTCACCTCGATGGTCTTGCTCTCTTTTTTCGCCGGCGGCTCGCGCGGCAAGGTCACGGTCAGCACGCCCTTGGCGAAACCGGCCTCGATCTTGTCCTCGTCAACGCCGTCCGGCAAACGGATCGACCGGCTGAAGCGACCATAGCGCCGCTCCATCACATGATGGGTCTTGTCCTCGTGCTCGATCTTCTTCTCGCCGGCCACGGTGAGAAGACCGTCCTTGACGGTGACGGTGATGTCCTTGTCGTCCAGGCCCGGAAGCTCGACGGCGACCTCATAGGCGGTGTCCGTCTCGGTGACGTCCATCCGCGGGGTCATCTCGACCATCGGGAAGGTCGGCCGGCTGAAGGCCAGCGGCAGACCGCCCAGGAACGAATCGAACATGCGATCGAAATCACGCGGCCAATCGAACAGCCAGTCGGATTTCAGGGTTGGCACGGCCGCCCGCTCGGGCTTCCGCACCGTCTCGACCGGGATCGTCCCAGTCTTTTCGGTGACCTTGGTTGTCATGGCAGCCCTCCATTCCCTTGAAGAGGCCGAACCACCATGCTGTTATTATAAGAGAATCCGCATAGACCGGTTTTGCAAAGATCGAAACCCCGCCATGTGCGACCGTCATGCGTCAACTGAACGAAAATTCATATTGCGTCGCAGCGTAATTTTCTTAACATACCCGTATGGTCAACGCAGGATTGTTTCAAAAACAGTTGCACCGCCCGGGGGCTTCCCCTAATCTGCGCGCTTTCCGAAGCGGCGCTTTCGCGCCGCACATTTGTCTTTGAGCAGGAGCAGGAACGGTCATGGCCGAACAGACGACGATGGTCACCTTGGATGGCAACGAGGCCTGCGCCTCGGTGGCCCATCGCCTGAGCGAAGTGATAGCGATCTATCCGATCACCCCCTCTTCGACCATGGGCGAATTCGCCGACGAATGGTCGGCGCAGAACCAGCGGAACATCTGGGGCGTCATCCCCGACGTGGTCGAGATGCAGTCCGAAGCCGGCGCCGCCGGCGCGGTGCATGGCGCGGTCCAGGCCGGGGCTTTGGCCACCACCTTCACCGCCTCGCAGGGCCTGCTGTTGATGATCCCCAACATGTACAAGTTGGCGGGCGAATTGTCGGCCTTCACCATGCACGTCTCGGCGCGCACGGTGGCCACCCACGCGCTGTCGATCTTCGGCGACCATTCCGACGTCATGGCCACCCGCCAGACCGGGGTGGCGATGCTCTGCTCGGGTTCGGTGCAGGAGGCGCACGATCTCGCCACCATCGCCCACGCCGCGACGCTGGAATGCCGCCTGCCTTTCCTGCATTTCTTTGACGGCTTCCGCACCTCGCACGAGGTGGCGAAGATCTCCTATCTGTCCGACGACACGCTGCGCGCCATGATCGACATGGACAAGGTGGCCGAGCACCGCAAGCGGGCGCTCACCCCCGATGCGCCGGTGGTGCGCGGCACCGCCCAGAATCCCGACACCTTCTTCCAGGCGATGGAGGCGCGCAACCCCTACTACAACGCCGCGCCGGCAACCGTGCAGAAGGTCATGGACCGCTTCGCCGGCCTCACCGGCCGCGCCTATCGTCTGTTCGAATATTACGGCCATGAAGAGCCGGAAAAGATCGTTATCGCCATGGGCTCGGGCGTCGAAACCGTCCACAAGACCGCCAAGTGGCTGGTCGGCCACGGCGAAAAGGTGGGCGTGATCAAGGTTCGCCTCTATCGTCCCTTCGCCGTCGAGGCCTTCGCCAACATCCTGCCGCCCTCGGTCAAGCGCATCGCCGTGCTCGATCGTTGCAAGGAGCCGGGCGCGGTGGGCGAACCGCTTTACACCGATGTCATCGCCGCGCTCGCCGAAGCCAAGGCCCTGGGCCTGATCAAGTCGATTCCGATGGTGATCGGCGGCCGTTACGGCCTGTCGTCGAAGGAATTCACCCCGGCGATGGTGCGCGCCGTCTTCGAGGAGCTGGGCGCCAAAAAGCCGCGCCGGCACTTCACGGTCGGCATCAACGACGACGTCACCAACCTGTCGCTCAAGGTCGACGAGCATTTCGAATTCGACGCCAAGAATCTCACCCGCGCGGTGTTCTTCGGCCTGGGCGCCGACGGCACGGTGGGCGCCAACAAGAATTCGATCAAGATCATCGCCGAAAACACCGACATGCACGCCCAGGGCTACTTCGTTTACGATTCGAAGAAGTCGGGCGCCGTCACCATCTCGCACCTGCGCTTCAGCCCCAATCCGATCCAATCGCCCTACCTGATCCACCACGCCGAATTCATCGCCTGCCACCATTTCAACTTCCTCGACAAGTACGACGTGCTGCGCTACGCGGCGCCGAAGAGCACGCTGCTGCTCAACGCGCCCTACGGCAAGAACGCGATTTGGGACCAACTGCCGCGCTCGGTGCAGCAGACCATCATCGACAAGGACATCAAGGTCCACGTCATCGACGCGCACCGGGTGGCGCACGACACCGGCATGGGCGGGCGCATCAACTCGATCATGCAGACCTGCTTCTTCGCCCTGTCGGGCGTGTTGCCGCGCGACGAGGCGATCGCCCAGATCAAGAAGGCGATCGAGAAGACCTACGGCCGCAAGGGCGCCGACGTGGTGCAGAAGAATTTCGACGCCGTCGACGCCACGCTCGCCCATCTCGAAGAGGTGCCGGTGCACGGGCTGGTGACCGCCGAACGCGACATTCCGCCCATCGTGCCCGACGACGCGCCCGATTTCGTGCGCGCCGTCACCGCCGTCATGCTCGCCAACAAGGGCGATTTGCTGCCGGTGAGCGCCTTCCCGGTCGACGGCACCTGGCCGGTCGGCACCGCCTGCTTCGAAAAGCGCGGTCTGGCCGAAGACATCCCGGTCTGGGAGCCTTCGCTGTGCATCCAGTGCAACAAATGCGCCCTGGTCTGCCCGCATACCGCGATCCGCGTCAAGGTGGCGCCCAACGCCACCGCCGTCGGCGCGCCGCCGACCATGAAGGCGATGAATTACAAAGGCACCGAATTCAAGGATAGCCAATACTTCCTCCAGGTGGCGCCCGAGGATTGCACCGGCTGCACGCTCTGCGTCGAGGTCTGCCCGGGCAAGGACAAGGCCGACCCCAAGCGGCGCGCCCTCTTCATGGCACCGATGCCGCCCCTGCTGGCCGACGAGCGCGCCAATTTCGCCTTCTTCTTGAAATTGCCGGAAGCCGACCGCACCCAGATCAAGCCCAACACGGTCAAGGCCTCGCAGTTCCTGCAGCCGCTCTTCGAATTCTCCGGCGCCTGCCTGGGTTGCGGCGAAACGCCCTACATCAAACTGATCACCCAGTTGTTCGGCGACCGGACGATGATCGCCAACGCCACCGGCTGCTCGTCGATCTATGGCGGCAACCTGCCCACCACCCCCTACACCGTCAACGCCGACGGCCGCGGTCCGGCTTGGGCCAACTCGCTGTTCGAGGACAACGCCGAATTCGGCCTGGGTTTCCGCCTGGCCCTCGACCGCCACGCCGACCAGGCGAAGATTCTGCTGCGCGGCCTGGCCTCCAAGCTCGACGAGCGGCTGGTCAACGAACTCCTGCACAGCCCGCAGCTCGATGAGGCGGCGATCGCCAACCAGCGCGCCCGCGTCCAAGCCCTGCGTCAGGCCTTGCGCGGGATCACCAGCCCCGAGGCGCGCCGGCTCGACCTCTTGGCCGACTATCTGGTCGAGAAGATGGTGTGGATCATCGGCGGCGACGGCTGGGCCTACGACATCGGCTATGGCGGGCTCGACCACGTTCTGGCGTCGGGCCGCAACGTCAACCTCTTGGTGATGGACACCGAGGTCTATTCCAACACCGGCGGCCAGCAATCGAAGGCGACGCCCAAGGCGGCGGCGGCCAAATTCGCCACCGCCGGCAAGACGCTGGCCAAGAAAGATCTCGGCATGCAGGCGATTTCCTACGGCAACGTCTATGTCGCCTCGATCGCCTTCGGCTCCAAGGATCAGCAGACGGTGCGCGCCATTCTCGACGCCGCCGCCTACGAAGGCCCGTCGATCGTCATCGCCTACAGCCATTGCATCGCGCATGGCTACGATCTCTCGGCCGGCCTCGATCAGCAGAAGCTGGCGGTGCAGACCGGCTATTGGCCGCTGTACCGCTACGATCCGCGCAAGCTGGGCACCGCCGAGGGACCGCTGACCCTTGACAGCGCGCCGCCCTCGATTCCGCTCACCGACTTCGTCAAGAACGAGACCCGCTTCCGTTCGGTCGAGGCGATGGACCCGCAGCGCTATTCGGGTCTGTTGGCCGACGCCGAAGTCGAGCTGCGCCGCCGCTACGAGATGCTGCGCCGGATCGCCGGCGTCGCCGGCGAGGGTGCCGCCAAGAAAGACGCGGCGGAGTAGGAACCGACCATGATCTATCTCGTCGCCTACATCGCGGTGATCTACCTCGCCAACTGGGCCATCCAGGCTTTTGGGCCAGTGCCCGTCGGCTTCGGCCTGATGGCGCCGGCCGGCGTCTTCTTCGCCGGCCTCGCCTTCACGCTGCGCGATCTGGTCCAGGACCGGCTGGGCCGGGCCTGGACCATCGTCGCCATCCTGGGCGGCGCGGCCTTTTCCGCCCTGCTCTCGCCGCAATTCGCTTTCGCCAGCGGCGCCGCCTTTCTGATTTCCGAGATGCTCGATTATCTGGTCTACACGCCGCTACGCAAGAAGAACATGATCGGCGCCGTTGCCGCCTCCAACCTGGTGGGGCTGGTGGTCGATAGCGCGCTCTTCCTCTGGCTGGCTTTCGGCAGCTTCGATTTCCTGGCCGGCCAGGTGGTGGCGAAGCTGTGGATGACCCTGCTGGCCGTCATGGTGCTGTGGCTGGTGCGCCGGAAAAGCGCCGACGGGCTGAACGCCGCCTGATCGTCAGACCGGAATCCGCAGCCGCACCCTGAGCCCGCCCAGCGGGCTGTCTTCCAAGACCACGTCGCCGCCATGGCCGCGCACGATGTCGCGGGCGATGGTGAGGCCCAGCCCGACGCCGCCGGTCTTCGGATTGCGCGAGCTTTCCAGGCGCAGGAAGGGCT
Organism: Rhodospirillales bacterium; assembly: GCA_016214125.1. Taxonomy (GTDB): domain Bacteria; phylum Pseudomonadota; class Alphaproteobacteria; order Rhodospirillales; family WMHbin7; genus JACRPC01. Next base: position 70,968 of record JACRPC010000044.1, read on the forward strand.
TGAACACCTCCTCGCGCTGCGCCGCCGGAATCCCCGGCCCGTCGTCGTCGATCAGGATTTCGACGTCGGGCCCGCGCCGGCCGGCCCGCACCCAGACGTTGCGGGCGTAACGCCGGGCGTTGCCGACCAGGTTGTTCAGACAGCGCCGGAAAGCGTCGATCCGAAGCGGCAGGGTGATGCCTTCTTCGCAATGGAGATCGACCGTGCCGCCCTCTTTGCGGAAGCGCCCCACCACCTCCTCAAGCAGCCGGTTGAGATCGGTGGCCACCGGGCTTTCGCCGCCGGCGCCGCGGGCAAAGGCCAGATAGCCCTCGATCATGCGGGTCATCTCGTCCAGATCGTGGCGCAGTTCGGCAACCCCTTCGGTCGTCTCCATCATCGCCAATTGCAGCTTCATGCGGGTCAACGGCGTGCGCAGATCGTGGGAGACGCCGGCCAGCATGGCGGTGCGGTGATCGATCAGGCTTTGGATTCGGTCGCGCATGCGCGTGAAGGCGGTCGCCGCCTGGCGAACCTCGGCCGCGCCCTCGGGCTTGAAATTGGGCACGTCGATGCCCTTGCCGAAGGCGTCGACCGCCCCGGCCAGCCGGCGCACCGATTTCACCTGGTTGCGCATGAAAATGGTGGCGACCGCGAAGACCAGAAGCGCCGTGCCGGCCATCCACATGACGAAGATGTAGGTGGTGGAACTGGCAAGACGCTTGGTGGCGGCCAGAACATGAAGAACGCCCTCGGGCAATTGGATGCGAATTTCCACCCAGCGGTCGAGATTGGCGTCGAACTGGGTGGGATAGGAAATGCGCTCGGCCAGCGCTTGGGCGAGATCGTCCTCGAAGAGGGTACGACCCGAAAGCGGCGGTGGGGTGGCCGGCAAAGTCTCGCCCTCGCCCAACGAGACCACCAGGCCCATGGTGTCGTCGACGACATCGAGAATCCAATAGCGGTCTTCCCGGCGCGGATAGGCCTTGAGGAACTCGATCACCGTGGCGACGTCGCCGGCCAGATTCTGCGCCAGCCGGCGCGTGACGGTGCTCCAATGGCGCTCGTAGAAGACGACGATGGCCACGATCTGCACCAGAACCAGCGGAATGACGATGATGAGCAGCGAGCGGCCAAGCAGCCCCTTGGGCAGGATGCGTTTCATCCACAGGGCGGGGGTCATGGATCGGGCCTCAGGGCATAGCCCTTGCCGCGCACCGTCTGGATGTAGCGCGGCAGCCGTGGATCGTCCTCGATCTTCTTGCGCAGGCGGGTGATCTGAACGTCAACGGTGCGCGGATTGTCGGCCACCCCCACCCGCAGGGCCAGTTCCTCGCGCGACAGCACCTGATTGAGCGCCGCCGCCAGAATCTTGAGCAGCGTCACCTCGGCGGTGGTCAGGTGTTGGACCGCGCCCTCGCACAAGAGGATTTCTCGGACCGGATCGAAGACGAAGCGGCCCAAGCGGATGTCCACCGGTGGCTGGGCCGGCGGCATCGCCGCTTGGCGTTTGAGGATGCTTTGAACACGCAGCACCAGTTCGCGCGGCTCGAAGGGCTTGACCAGATAATCGTCGGCGCCACCCTCGAGGCCGGCGATCCGCGCCTCGGCCTCGCCCATCGCGGTGAGCATCAATATGGGAATGGCGTTGCCCGCCTTGCGCAGGGCGCGCGCCAGGGAAAGGCCATCTTCGCCGGGCATCATGCGGTCGAGCACCATGAGATCGAAGGCCAGCCCCGCCAGCGAGTCGCGCGCCTCGGCGGCGTCGGCGGCCACGCTCACCCGATAGCCGTTTTCCGCCAGATAGCGCCGAAGCAGATTGCGCAGCCTTTCGTCGTCATCGACCACCAGGATGTGCGGCGTGTCGAGGGCGTTCATCGTCCGCCCCGCCCCATCTGCGGATCGTCGGTGATGGCGCGCATGACGCGGCGAAAGCCAGCGATCGCCGCCGGATCGGCCTGGCGATAGGCCCTAGCGATGCGTGCCGATTGGATGTGGTAAAGGCGCTCCTCCAGGGCCTGGCCTTTCTCGGTCAGGGTCAGGTGACGCTGGCGACGGTCCTTGGCGCCCATCGCCTGGGCGACGAAGCCGCGGGCGACCAAGACTTTCAGCACCGGCGCCAGACTTTGCTTAGTGATCTTGAGGATCGCCAGAAGTTCGCTCACCGTGATGCCCGGTTGGCGGCCGACGAAATAGATCACCCGATGGTGAGCGCGCCCGAAGCGATGCCGGGCCAGCAGCGCGTCCGGCTCGCCGGTAAAGTCGCGGTAGGCGAAGAACAACAGCTCGATCGCCTCGCGCAAGGCCGGCTCGGTCAGGGCCGCGTCGGGACGTTCGGAATGCCGAAGGTAATTTATGTCAGCCATGTTGACATATTGCCTGACGAATGTTACTCCTGGCAAGCCCTGAACGAAACAATCTGTCCCGGGAGAGCCTTTCCATGAGCGTGCTGCCTTTCGACGACCGCGACGGCCAAATCTGGATGGACGGCGAGCTGATCCCCTGGCGCGAGGCCAAGCTGCATGTGCTGTCGCATGGTTTGCATTATGCCTCCTGCGTCTTCGAAGGCGAACGGGTCTATGGCGGCACGATCTTCAAGCTGCGCGAGCACAGCCAGCGCCTGATCGAATCGGGCAAGATCCTGGGCTACACCCTCCCCTATTCGGTCGAGGAGATCGACGCCGCCTCGAACGCGGTGGTCAAGGCCAACAACATCACCGACGGTTATGTCCGCCCGGTCGCCTGGCGCGGCAGCGAAATGATGGGCGTGGCGGCCCAGGCCACCAAGATCCGGCTGGCGATCGCCACCTGGCCCTGGCCCAGCTATTTCTCGCCCGAGGCGCGGCTGCGCGGCATCCGCCTGCAGATTTCCGAGTGGCGCCGGCCGCATCCGCAGACCGCGCCCACCAATTCCAAGGCCGCCGGCCTTTACATGATCTGCACGCTCTCCAAGCACAGGGCCGAGGGCGAAGGCTACGAGGATTCGCTGATGCTCGATTGGCGCGGCCAGGTGGCGGAAGCCACCGGCGCCAACGTCTTCCTCGCCATCGACGGCAAGCTGCACACGCCGACGCCCGACTGCTTCTTGGACGGCATCACGCGGCGCACGGTGATCGGTCTGGCGAAGAAGCGCGGCATCGAGGTGATCGAGCGCGCCATCCTGCCCGAGGAGATGGCCAAGGCGTCCGAAGTCTTCCTCACCGGCACGGCGGCCGAAGTGACGCCGGTGCGCGAGATCGGCCCCTACCAGTTCCAGCCGGGCCGGCTGTGCGAGGCGATGATCGCCGATTACGACGGCCTGGTGCGCGCCTAGACCTTGCCCACCCGGCAGAGCAGGGCGCGGAGCTGATAGGTGCCCATCGCCGGATCGTAGGGCGGGCCGTTGTCGGTGAGCAGATTGGCGTTGGACTGCCACACGCCATATTCGGGCGCCGGCTGATCGGGGAACCACCAGCCATGCTCGGCGTTGACGACGCGCGGATCGATGCCGTCGGACAGCTTGGCGCGCTGCTTCATCTTGCCCCGCCTGGTCTCGATCCACATCCAATCGCCCTCGCCAATGCCGAAACGCTTGGCGGTCTCGGGATGGATTTCCGCCTTGGGATCGCGATAGGCCCGGCGCAACTTGGCGATCTGGCGATGCTCGGAATTGAAATAGAAGGGAATCCGCCCGCCGGTGGTCAACACCAGCGGAAAGTCCTGGGCAAGATCGGGCCGTGACAGCGGGCTTTCCGGCGGCTCCTGATAATTGGGCAGCGGGTCGTAGCCCATCGCCTCCAGCCGGGTGGAATAAAGCTCGATCTTGCCGGTCGGCGTTTTGAAGCCGTCGGTTTCGTATTTGCGGTAGCGGAAGGGCACCTTGACGAAGCCCTTCTCGGTCAGTTGGGCGAAATCGATGCCCAGCCCTTCCTTGAGCTGCTGATCGAGCACCTCGATCACCGATTCCTTGCCGACCGGCAGGTCCATGCGCCGCGCCAACTCGACGAAGATTTCCTCGTCCGATTTGCATTCACCGACCCGCACCACCTTCTGCTGGCCCAAAACGACATTGCCGGCGATGGTGGGCAGGCCGGCGATCTGGTCGAGTTCCGGCCAGGAGGCAGCGGGCAGCACGATGTCGGCCAGTTCGGCGGTCGGCGTCATGAACAGATCGGCGTTGACCATGAAATCGACTTTGGTCAGCGATTCGAGAACCTGGCTGGAGTTGGCGTAGGTGGTGAGCGTGTTGTTGCCGAAAACCAAAAACGCCTTGATCGGATAAGGCTTGCCGGTGCGCATGGCCTCCAGCAGCGTCGGAATATGGGCGGCCGGCAGCGCCGCCCCCTCGCCGCCCAGCATCTTGAAGCGGTCGGCGCCCAGGCGCTTGGCGCTGGCCTCGGGCGTCAGATTCTCGATCAGGCTGGGGAAACGGCCGATGCCGTGCATGCCGAACACCATGCCGCCCGGCACGTCGATGTCGCCCGTCAGCACCGGCAGCATCGAGATGGCGCGCACGGTCTGGATGCAGTTGGGCGTGTGCTCGATGGCGCAGCCCCACTCCAGAATCCCCGGCCGGGTCTGAGCGTAGAGGCGAGCCGCGGCACGGATGAGATCGGCCGAAACCCAGGTGAGCGGCTCGGCCCATTCCGGCGTCATGGTCTTGACCCGCTCGGCCAGGGCGTCGAAGCCGTGCGTCCAGCGCGCCACGAAAGCCTGGTCGTAGAGTTTCTCGCCGATGATGACGTTCAACATCGCCAGCGCCAGCGCGTCATCGGCGCCTGGGCGCACCCGAAGCCACAGATCGGCCTTCTCGGCCAGTTCGGTCTTGCGCGGATCGACGACGATGATCTTCGGATTGGCGGCCAGCGAATCGCGGACGTTGAAGCGGGTTTCGCCGTCCGGGCCGGAATGGACCGGATTGTGACCCCAGTAGAGAATCACCTTGGCCGGCACCTCGCCGGTGAAATCGCAGACCGGCAGATCGCCCATGGTCTGGACGCAGGTGTTGACCCGGGGATGGAAGCATTGGGCAAAGCCGGGCTCGCACCAGTTGGGCGTGCCCATGGCGTGGCCGAAGCGCGACACCCAGCGGATATGGTGCCGCCCCGTGCCGGTGCCGAGCGCGATCGACCAGGGGCCGAATTCCTTGCGGATGGCATTCAGACGCTGGGCGATCTCGTCCAGCGCGGCATCCCAACTGATGCGTTCCCACTGACCCGATCCGCGCGGGCCCTTGCGGCGCCGCGGATAATGCAGGCGATCGGGGTGATAGACGAGATCGCGGGTGACGGCGCCGATCGGGCAGAGCCGGCCCTTGTTCAGGGGCGAGTTGGGATCGCCCTCGACCTTGACCAGCACGCCATCCTCGACATGCATGAGGGCGCCGCAACCGCCATGGCAGCTTCGGCAGACGCTTTTCAATATTTTCTTCGCCATGTCCGTTTCCATGAACCCTTAAGCCTAAATTCGGCTGTGACGGATCAATCTTCGTGCCAGCGACCCGTCGGGTAAACAGATAAAATCGTTAAGGATATTCAATATATTATACCCGCTGGCGGCCATAGGAGGCCCTGGCGCCGCGCTTCGGTGCGATACATTTGTATCATTGTGGGACGTTGGCGTTCCCGGCGATCCCGTTTTGGCCGGCACGCCGCCCTCAAACGCCATTCATCGTCAACGAGCCGCATGCGGCCTGCCCGACGGCAAATTTAACGAATTGTAATCATCGCATAATCCGCGATTGTTGGCTGCGGAAAAATCCGTCAAACTCTAACGCGATCGATTTGGCGTTCCCATCGTAAGCGGTCATGAATTCTGCATCGCCCCCAGTCGCATCGGTGATCGACCGTCTTAGCCGGCGTACGGCCTCGGCGACGATCGGCGGCTGGGGTGTCATCGCCGCCTTGACCTGGAGCATCGTTCTTCTGGGATCGCTGGGTTGGAGCATCGCCACTCTGCGCGGCCAGATGATGGAATTGGCAAAGATCGAAGCCCGAGCCAATTTCAACAAGGACCAAGCCTTCCGCATCTGGGCCACCCGCCATGGTGGCGTCTACGTGCCCGTCGATGAGCGGACGCCCGCCAGCCCCTACATGGCACACATACCCGAGCGCGACGTGCTGACCCCGTCCGGGGTTCGCCTGACTCTGATGAATCCAGCCTACATGCTGCGCCAGATGATGGAGGAATTCGCCGAGCTTTATGGCGTCAAGGGCCGCATCACCAGCACCAACCCTCTTCGCCCGGAAAACGCCGCCGACGAATGGGAACGTGCGGCGCTCGATGCCTTCTCCACCGGACTCGAGGAGGTTTCGGCGATCACCGACATCGACGGCCAGCCGCATTTGCGCCTGATGCGGCCGATGGTGACCTATGCGGAATGCCTGAAATGCCACGCCCATCAAGGCTACCGGGAAGGCGATATCCGGGGCGGCGTGGGAATCATCGTGCCGTTGGCGCCCTATCTCCGCCAGCAGGATCAAACCGTGCGCATGCTGGCCTACTCCTATGGCGGCATCTGGTTGCTTGGCCTCGGTCTGATCGTCTTCGCCAGCGAAAGCGCCAAGGCGCGCGCCCGCGAACACCAGACCTCGGAAATGCGGCTGCGCGAAAGCGAGCGGCGTCTGCAAGGCATCGTCGCCCATTCCAGCGCCATCATCTTCCTCAAGGACGCCCAGGGCCGCTTCGAGCTTGTCAACCACAGTTGGGAAATCCTCACCGGCAAGACCGGCGACGAGGTCTACGGCAAGACCGACCACGATGTCTTCCCGCCCGAAACGGCCGACCGCTTTGTTATCCACGATCGCCAGGTGATGCAATCGGGCCAACCCCTGATCTGCGAGGAGGCCGTCCACCACGCCGACGGCCTCCACACCTACATGGTGGTCAAGTTTCCCATTCTCGGCCCCGATGGCGCCGTGCAGGGCCTGTGCGGTATCGCGTCCGACATTTCCAACCGCAAGCAGATGGAAGAGGCGCTGCGGCGCTCGAACGCCGAGCTTGAGCAGTTCGCCTACGTCGCCAGCCACGATTTGCGCGAACCGTTGCGGATGATCAATTCCTTCCTCACCCTTCTTGAGCGCCACATGGCGGGCCGGCTCGATGCCGAAGAGCGCGATTATCTGCGCTTCGCCCGTGAGGGTGCCACCCGGCTCGATCGCCTGGTGCTCGATCTGCTCGACTATTCCCGCGTTGGCCAGGCGAATCAGCCGGCGCAGCCGGTCGATTCCCGCGAAGCCCTGGACACCGCGCTTTCCCATCTTCGGCCGGCGATCGAGGAAAGCAGCGTCACGCTCGCCCTGGCCGCCACGATGCCCTGGGTCAGCGCCAACGCCGACGAGTTGGCCCGCCTGTTCCAGAACCTGATCGGCAACGCCATCAAGTACCGCGAGCCGGAGCGGCCGCTGAAGGTCGTGCTGACCACGGCGCGCAAGGACAGTTTCTGGGAATTCGCCATCGCCGACAACGGCATTGGCATTCCGCCCGAACAGCGCGAGCGGGTCTTCCGCATCTTCCAGCGCCTGCATGGGCGCGAGGCCTATGGCGGCGGGTCCGGAATCGGTCTGGCGATCTGCAAAAAGATCGTCGAGCGCCATGGCGGAAGGCTGTGGATCGACGAAACGGGATCGGAAATCGGCACCGCCTTCCGCTTCACGCTTCCGGCGATCGATTTCGATCCGGGGTTATAGGGCGCCGTCGCCGAAAAACCGGATGACGCCCCTTCCGGCGTTCTTGGCGGCGTACATCGCCTTGTCGGCGCATTCGGTGAGAGTTTCCAGATCCTGGGCGTCGAGCGGATAGAGCGCCAGACCGATGCTGGCGCCGATCGAGCGCGCGGCCCTGCCCAGATCGATGGCGGTGTTCAGGGATTCCATGATCTTGGTGGCCACCCGTTTGGCACCCGCCTTGTCGGCCAGATCTTCCAGCACCACCACGAATTCGTCGCCGCCCACCCGGGCGACGGTGTCCATGGCGCGGACATGGCGGCGCAGCCTTTCGCCCACCTCGCGCAGCACATGGTCGCCGGCGGCGTGGCCGAACTCGTCGTTGATCGGCTTGAAGCGGTCGAGATCGACGAACATCAGGGCCAGCAGGCTCTTGTGGCGCCGGGCGCGCGTCAGCGCCTTTTCCAGCCGGTCGCCCAAGAGGTAGCGGTTGGGCAGGCCGGTCAGGTTGTCGTAATGCGCCATCTGGCGAATCAGCCGTTCCGCTTCCTTGCGTTTGGTGATGTCGCGGACGATGCCGGTGAAGCTCACCTTCTCGCCCTGGCGCATCTCGCGCACCGCCATTTCGAGCGGCACTTCCTGGCCGTCCTTGCGCTGGCCGACGGTCTCGATCTCGGCTTCCAGCGCCTGCAGCCAATCGCCCGCCAGCTCGTCTTCGGTATGGCCGTCCAGCCGTCCGGTGTAGGGCGTGGGGATCATGGTCTTCAGGCTCTTCCCCAGCACCTCGGACGCGGTAAAGCCGAAGATCTTCTCGGCCGCCGGATTGAAGGATTCGATCAGGCCCTGCTTGTTGATGGTGATGATGCCGTCGGCCACCGTGTTGAGGATGCCCTCCAGGCGCTTTTCACGATCGTGAAGCGCCCGGGCGGCGCGCAGGTGCGCCGAGACGTCGCGGGCCTCGATCAGATAGAGCGGCGGCGGGCCGGAATCGGCATGGCTGACCCACAGTTCGACATCGACCTCGGTCTGGTCGTGGCGCAGGAACTTGGTCGAAATCAGGCCTTCTTCCTCGACGAAGATTTCCAGCCCCATCTCGATCAGATGGCGGTAGTCGGCGTGGAAGAACTGACCGAGATCGGCGCCCACCGCCTGATCGGCGCGAAGGCCAAGCAGCTTGAGACCGATCTGATTGAGATAGACGATGCGATTTTCCCGAACCAGGGCAACGAGATTGTGCAGGCGATCATAGGCCCGCCAGTCGGCGGCCGCCGACTCCCGCTCGCCCATCGTGGCTCTTATTTTGCCGGTCTGCCGAGATACCATTATCGAGTTCAACCCGCTCGCACCGAATTTTGAGCTACGATAGGTCATTTCCTCCGCTTGGCAAGCGCGATTGTTGATCCGTCGATTATGGCAAAATATGACGCGGGCAGCCTAACGGGCCATCTTTTTCACCCGCTCGACATGCCCGCCCAGATCGGCAGCACCCAACAAGCGCTCGCAATGACGAAACCAGGCGATCGCACCTTTTTCGCGCCGCTCGCCATCTTCACCGGCCGCCAAACGCGCCAGATGGTGAATCGTCCAATAGAAACTGACCACGACTTTGTAGAGGGCCATGCGCGACACTCCGGGATCGTCGGGCCGCTCGAAATAGGCTTCGATCAAGGCCTGATCCTGCTCGGCCTTGAATCCGGCCTGGGCCGCCAGCCCGCCCAATTCCCAATGCGGATCGGCCATCGCCGCGCATTGCCAATCGACGATCTGGATGCGCGAGCCGCAATCGATGTAGTTCTCCGGAATGGGATCGTTGTGGCAGGGCGCGGGCGCCACCGGCGCCGCCTCGAGAAATCGGCGCAGCGCCATCACCGCCCTCTCGATACGCGGCACCGCCGCAAAAAGCCCGCCCGGCGTGTTCTCGATCGATTTGCGATTGCGGTCGAGCCGCGTGTAAAGCGTGTGCCCCGAGCGAAACGGCGTCGCGCCATGCAGGATCTTCAGCGCCCGGCCGGCACGCTTGACCGCCTCGCGGTCCTTGAAGCGATCGTTGTCCATGGTGCGGCCGACGATGTAGCGGTACAGCAAGGAACCATCGTCGTAATCGAAATGCAGAATTTCCGGCCCGACGCCGACGCGGGCGGCGGCGCGGGCGTTGTGCGCTTCGTCCTCGTAGTGATTGGGATGATCGGGAATCCGCCGCCCCATGCGATAGACGAAGCGCTCGCTGTCATACTCGACCAGGAACAGGGTGTTGTGTTGCCCGCCTTCCAGGGCGTGGATGCGGAAGGCCTCCACCCGCGCCTTGGCGAAGCGGGGGATGCGGCGCAACTGGACGAGCACCGAGTTTTCCATGGCGGCGATTATACGATAAGCGGGCGTGGCGTCTTGGACAGAATCATCTTGGAAGGATTGGCGCCCGGAAGGAAAAATTCGCCGGCGCCCGCGCCAGAACGCGCCCGGCGCGCTCGAGTTCGGAGCGCAGATTGGCGGGAAGATTGGCGGCACCGCCCACCGCCTTGACCAATTCCAGAATCGACGGCATGCCTTTTTCGCCGCCGGTGATTCGGTCCTGGGCACCGAGGGCACCGACCAATCCCGACAACAGTGTCTTCTTCAAACCCTCGATCTGCGCCCGCGCTTCGGCCAATCCGTCCTCGCCGCCTTCGGGCGCGGTCAGGATGACGCGGTGATGCGGATCGAGCCCGTGCGGGCTCAAATGACCATAGACCGACAGGCTGGACTCGATCGCCGCTCCGCTTTCCGCAAAGACCCGGCCGACGGCGTCGCGGTAATCCTGATAGACCGCCAGCACCCGGGCTATTCCCGCCGCATCGGGCGCTAGGACGATGTTGACGTCGGTCGAGATCGACCAGGGCTTGAGCTTGCCCGGCCGCTTCACCCGCGCCTGGCTGCGGGCGATGTCGGGCGCGCCCTCGCGGATGGCGCGGAAGGATTCCATCTCGGCGCCCGACGAGAAGCCGACGCCAAAATCGATCGGCACGCCGCCGATGGTGCCGGTCTCCGCATTCATCAGCAAACCCAGCACCTCGTCGACCGGTCCGTTCGACCAGCCGGTCAGGCCGGCCAGCCAATCGGCGTTGGCGTAATCGCAAGCCTGGATCAGATTGCCGGCCTTGGCCTTGAGGGAATCGGGGGCCTGGGCGGCGAAACGCTCCAGCGCTTGGCGCCCGATCAGTTCGATGCCGTTGACGATGGTGCCTTCATCGACCGGGCCGGCCAACAGGCTACCCTCCTCGGGCAAGGAAAGCGCCGTCCAGGGATGCAGCGCCGCCAGGAAATCGGCCAGCCCATCGCCGTCGGTTCCGTGCACGGGCAGGACCAGGCCGAACTCGTTGGCGGGAGTCTCGAAATAGCGCAGGCGCAGCGCGCTGGCCATGCCGGTCCAGCCTTGCAGGCCCTCGATCTCGGCCGCGGCCGGGCCGCGCAACAGGCGCGGTCGGGTCTGGCCTTCCGCCAGCGCCACTTCGACGCAACTGGCCGAGGGCCGCAGGCGCAAGGGCCCCATGCCGCCGGTGGCGAGCACCCCGCCGGCCAGGGCCGAGCCGACGCTGGTGAGATCGATCAGCACCCGCACGCCCGGCCCCACCACATGCTCGAGAACAGCGTTGGCCTGCTCGAAGGTAAGCCCGGCGCCGATCGCCACCGTGGCGCTGGCCGAATCGATGGCGATTTGGTGGGGCTTCAAGGCATCCAGCGGCCGCTGGGCCTCGACCAGTTCCGGCTCGGCCGCCGCCTTGGGGCGGATCGCCACCACGCCGGCAAAGCGCCCGTCGATTGCCGCCCGCTCATAGCCGAAGGCGTTGATGGCGCTGGTGAGCCCACCCGCCGGCAAAATGGCGTACTCGGCGGCGACCGCCTCCGCCACCGCCGCCACCAGATCGTCGGTCACCCACAAGCGCGCATCGAGCTTGCGTCCGCCATCGTCGGCGAGGTCGGCCTCGGGCAGGCGGGCGAGCGCGTTCATCCGATCCCGGTCAGGTGGGCACCTTGGCCGGATCGACCTCGATCCAGGTGGTGAAGGCCAGCCCGCGCACCCGTTCCTTCTCGTCGATCAGGGCGGCGCCGGTGAAGCGCTTGCGGCCCTCGGCGCCGGTCACCCAGGCGATCACCCGATAGAGCCGGTCGGCCAAAACCGAATCATCGACCTTGGCCGCCATGCGTCCGGTGAGGAAGGCCGCTTGCCGATCGTCCTTGCGCAGGGCGATGGCGCCGATGCAATCGAGCGCCGCCCACAGAAACGGCTTGGGCAGAAAGCTGCGGGCGTCGCCAAGATCGTAGCGCGGCCGCCAGGCGGCCGCGGCCATTTTTTCCGGGCCGGGCACCGGGCCGCTCATCACATGCAGACCGTCGGGATGGAAGCGCCCGCAGCCGAAGCACCAGGCGAAGGGACTGCCCTCGCCGCAGCCTCCGGTGGCGCTGATCGCTTCGCAGGTTTTTGGATCGGGCGCCTTGGGCACGTCGAGCGCCAACACGAAGGGCTGGGCCTCGGCGATCAGGCTGTCGCCGTCCATCAGCGCCAATTTCGCGTCCGGACTTTCCACCACCGCCAGCGGCGTCGCCAAAGGCGAGGGCTTGCGAAAGGTGACGGCCACGGTGCGGCCGGCCAGCCCGGCCAGCAGGCCGCCGACATACCCGCCATTGCCCGACTGGCGCGGACCGTTGAAACGCGGCGCGATGGTGATGGTTTCGGCCATGAGTCCTCCGCGTCGATGCCAAACCCATCCGATCTTGGCCTGCGTTGCCGAAGGACGGAAGGGGGAATATCATCGCCGGGATCGGAGGTGTCATGAGCGGCTGGGGCTGCCCGCACGAAAGCCAAGGGAGCTGCGACAAGGTTGGCGGGCGCGCCTGCGAGCCCGGCATGAAGGGCTGCATTCTGCGCGGCCGTTTCCGCTTCGCCGACGACAGCAAGAACCGCCCGCGCAAATCGCCACCTTCGGCGGCCTCATCGCCCGCCGACCAAGACGATCCGGACAAGAAGGCAAAATAGCGTCCCGATCCCTTTCTTACCCGTCGAGGATGGCCACGCCGTAGGCGCGCAGGGTGGGATCGCGCGTCACCAAAATCATCCGTTCCAACATGGCTTGCGCAACCAGCATGCGGTCGAACGGATCGGTGTGGTGGCGGGGCAGAGCGCCCGCCGTTTGCGCATGTTGGACGGTGATCGGCAAGGCCAGAAATCCGCTGCGCCGAAGCGCCTCCTCGATCGTGGTGGGCATCTCGATCTTGCCCAATTGGGCCTTTATCGACAGTTCCCATACCGTGGCGGCGCTGACATAAACCTCGCGTTCGGGATCGGAGATGGCGGCACGCGCCGCTTGGTGAAGCCGATCGCCTCCCATCGCCCACCGCAGAAAAACATGGGTATCGAGCAACAAATTCACGCGCCATCGCCCCGGAAGGCGCCAAGAATCTCCTCGGGCAGGGGCGCATCGAAATCCTTGGCGATCCGCACCTTGCCGACCCAACAGCCGGGGCGCCGCGCTTTTCCCTTCGCCGGCAAGGCAACCAGGCGGGCGCGCGGCTTGCCGGCCTTGGCGATGACGATTTCCTCGCCCTCGGCCGCCCGCTCGACCAGTTCGGAAAGATGGGTCTTGGCGTCGTAGAGGTTAAGAATTGTCGACATCACACGCCTTCCGCAGGCCCCAAATATAGGTCGCGGCTGCGTGTTGGTCAAGTTGGTCAACCCCTACTCGGCCGCCTCGCTCCAGGCTAGGCCCTCGCGGCCCTGATAGTAGCCGTCGATGAAGGGCACGGGGCCCGCCAAAGATCGCAATTTTGCTTGCGCGTCGTCGGCCCCGATCCGGCCATCGAGCGCCTCGCGGTAGAGCGCCGCCACCGCCACCATGTCGAGCGCCTGGGGCGAGAGGCGAAAGCGGGTGACGCCCATCGCCCGCAACGCCGCCAATTCGCCCAGCAGATTGACATAGCCGTGCGACATCGTCTGGGTGCCGTTGACCGCCAGGATCGGCTGATGGTCGAGGGTTTCCACCGGCTTGCCGTCGGCGTCGTTGCCGCAGACATACTGGCAGGAATCCTTGGCCAGCCCGTGGGCGCGGGCGTGATAGCAGCGCGCCGACACCGACAGGGCCAAGCGGCCGAAGACGGTGACTTCGATCTCCAGCGCCCCGCGCGCCTTTGCCAGTTTGGCGATGGTGTCGGCCGGCAGTTCCGGATGGGTGGCGGCGCGCACCGCGCCCAACCGGGCAAAGGTCCGCAGCGTGTCTTCGTTGAACAGGTTGATGAAGGGGCCGATGGCGTGCGGCCTTCCCGCCAGCACCTGAATGGCCGCCACGTCGTTGGCCTCGACCATATGGCCCATTTCGGCCAGGCCGCGCACCATCGCCATCTCGCGCTCGCCGGTGACCAGCGCCAGAGTCGAGAACACCACCTCCTTGCCGGAGCGGCTCAAGCGCTCGGCCACCTCGGGCAGATGGGGATCGAAGAAGGGCGCGCGCTTCGAGCAGACCACTTCGCCCAGATGGACGGTTGCGACATCCGCCTCGTCGGCAATGCGGAAATAGAAATCGCGCCGGGTTTCGGCCGTCCAGTGGAAGAGGAGCGGCCCCAGCGACAAAGCGGCTTTGCTCATCGCCAGCTCTTCTTATAGGCGCCGGTGGTTTCCCGCCCGCCTTCGGAGATGGCGCGCAGAGCGGCCGCCGCCGGTGCATTGGTCCCGATGCCCTGGGCGATGGCGTCGATGGCGGCGCGGAAGGTCGAGACCACCTGCGTCACATAGGCCTTGCCGCGCTGGCGGCCCTCGATCTTCAAGGCGGTCACGCCGGCCGCTTTCAGGGCGGGCAGGATGTCGAGGGTGTTGAGACTCACCGGGTCCTCGAACAGGTACGAGGTCTGGCCGTCGGCGGTGAACCGGCCCTTGCAGGGCGTCGGATAGCCGGCCGGCTCGCTCTTGGAGAAGCTGTTGATGGTGACGCCGCCCAGGCGCGAGACCAGTTGATCGCCCTCTTCATCGTAGCGCACATGGCTGGCCGGGGCGCAAGCGCCCTGGCTGTTGGGCGAGGTGCCGGTGAGATAGGAGGAGAGCGCGCAGCGCCCCTCGGCCATCACGCACAGACCGCCAAAAGCGAAAACTTCGGTCTCGATGCCAACGGCGCGGGTTAATTGGCCGATCTCATCGACGGTAAGAACGCGCGGCAGCACCACCCGCTTGACGCCGAAGCGGTCGCGGTAAAAGGCGATGGCGTCGGCGTTGGAAGCGGCGGCCTGCACCGACAGATGCAAGCGCAGATCGGGATGGGTGCGCTTGGCGTAATCGAGCAGGCCGATATCGGCCAGAATGACCGCGTCGGCGCCCAATTCGGCCGCCTGGTCGATCGCCTGGCGCCAGGGCCCCGGATGGCCGGCCTTGGGAAAGGTGTTGATGGCGATCAGCACCTTGCGCTCATGCCGATGAGCAAGCGCGATGGCATCGCCCATTTCCCGGCGATCGAAATTGAGGCCCGGGAAGTTACGGGCGTTGGTCTCGTCGCGGAATCCGCAATAGACGGTATCGGCGCCGGACTCGATCGCCGCCTTGAAGGCGGCCGGGGTCCCCGCCGGACAAACGAGTTCGAGATAGGGCAAAGGCCTCACGCCGGGCTCCCCGCCCCCGGACGGCGCGATTCCAGACGGGCCAACCTGGCCTTGAGGTCGGCGACGTCGCTTTTCAGCCGATCCTGCTCGGCCTCGACATCGCGGCCATGCTGGGCATCGTGAAAGGCCTTGATCTCGCGCTCGACTCGTTTGGCGAAATCGTCGAGCGCGGCGATCGCCCGCCCGGCCGGCCTTGCGAAGGGACCGAGAAAGGACAGCACGTCGGCGACCAAATCAAGATCGGCGCCGTCGAAGATGTTTCGCAGCGCCACGATGATCGTGGTGTCGCCGGTCACCGTCAGCGCCCGGTTGAAGAACAAGGTGTCGCCGTCGATCCGGCCCTCCATGAGGTCGATCAGGGAGGCCAGCGAGCCGCGGACAATGGCCACCGCCTCGTCCTCGGGCGTCGCCAGGGTGAGGCGCACCCCATCCTCGGCCAAGCCAAGCAGAAAGCGATGCGGCAGATCGGCCGGTTCGATGATCACCTTGGCCGGCCCCAGGGCCTTCAAACGGTCGATCAAATGGGGATGGCGGCGAGCCACCAGCGCCAAGCCAAGCTCCAACAGCGGGCGCAAGGCCGCCGCCGGCAATGGCCGCATCGCCAAGCCGGCCAAACGCGCCGGAAATTCCAAAAAAGCCGCCATTCGCGCCCCTCCATGCCCGAATCGTGGGAAATGTGGCACCGCCTACCCCAACCGTCAATCGTTTGGGCTCGGACCATCCGATATTGTCCCTATGTTGATCAAGGTCAATGTACGAAAAGGGGATGTGCTAACCTAATGCCCAATGACCGAAAACATCGTCCAGTTGATCCGTTCGCGCAACCGCCTGGTCCTGGCGGTGCTCGTCGCCGCATCCTTGATATCCTTCATCGCCGTCCTCGTCTTGCAGCGCGGCCAGGAAGATATGGCGACTGCGATCAACATGGCCGGCCGGCTGCGCTACCTGTCGCAAATGATTGCCTGGAAGAGCCTTGATCTCGTCGAGATTCAGCGGCAACCGACCTCGCCCGCCGAATTCCACACACGCCAACGCGAATTGGCGGTCGCCTCGGGCCTCTTCCGCAGCACCGCCGACGGCTTGGCAACGCTGCTTGTCGGCTTGCCGCTGTCCCAGGACGTCACCAATCGGCTCGCGGTCGGCGGGGCCTTGCGCAACCGGCTTCTGGCTTATGCGGATCAGGCCGACATCCTGGCCGGGCTCGACTCCAGCCGCATCCTGCCCAACACGCCGTCCTTGCGCCTGATCCAGTCCGGTGCCGCCGAACTGTTGAACGAAAGCGATCGTTTGGTCAATGCGGTCGAGCGTGAGACCCGGCAGCGCGCCAATCTTCTGCTGGCGATCACGGTCATCGGCGAGGGCTTGGAAGTCATCCTCATCATCTTGGTCGGCTTCGCGGTGCTGAAGCCGCTTGAAAAAAGGGTCGAGGCCGATCTCGATGCCCGCCGCGCCAACGAGTACGCGATGCAGATGGCCAAACGCGAAGCCGAGGCCGCCAACCAGGCGAAGAGCATGTTTCTCGCCAATATGAGCCACGAATTGCGCACGCCCTTGAACGCGGTGATCGGCTTTGCCGACGTCATGCGGAGCGAGATCTTCGGCCCGCTGGGTTCGGAGCGTTACCGGGAGTATGTGCAGAACATTTTTCAGTCCGGCCAGCATCTTCTCGATCTCGTCTCCGACGTTCTCGACATGTCGAAAATCGAGGCCGGCCGTCTCGATCTTGCCCTGGAACCGGCGGCGCCCGGCGACCTGATCGCCCAGGCCCGGCTCCTGCTGCGCGCGCCGGCCCAAGCCAAGGACATCCTGATCGTCGTCGACGGCAGGGACGATCTCCCTTGGATCGAGGTCGATCCGCTGCGCATGAAGCAGGTCCTGCTCAATCTGATCGGCAACGCCATTAAATTCACGCCGCGGGGTGGAAGGATCACCATCCGCGCCGGCCTCTTACCCGATGGCGGCATGGCGATCGCGGTCGCCGACACCGGCATCGGCATTGCCGCCACCGACATCCCCAAGGCCTTTGAGATTTTCGGCCAGATCGAAGGCGCCCATCAGGAAAGCTTGCGCGGCGCCGGCCTAGGCCTTCCCTTGAGCCGCCGTCTGGTCGAACTGCATGGCGGGCGTTTGGAACTCGCCAGCGATCCCGGCCTCGGCACGACGGTCACGATCATTTTGCCGCCTGAACGGGTCAGTCGCCTAGCGGCGAGCGAAATGCGCCCATCCCGCCAAGCCTAGGAACAGCACCGCGCCCATGCCCCAGACCAAGGTGCTGCCCGGCATGTGGAAAGCCGGCATATAGGCATAAAGCAGGGCCAGCACGCCCCACACCGCGCCGATCAAACCCAGAAGGAAGGCGTCAAGGCTCATTCTCGCCTCCGTTCAATGACCGCCGCCGGCGCTGGCAACCGCCGGCAGGGCGCGCAGCCATCCGAAGGCAAACCAGGTGGCGCCGTACATGGCGAGCACGAGAAGAGCCACCGCCGCCGGCCCGCTCCAGGCGGGCCGGAGCAGCGCCGGCCCGGGATCGTCCAGTTTCGCCTCGGGAAGGGCGGAGCGAGTCTGGCCCAGACCAAGGAGCGGGCCGGCCAGCGCCACCACATAGACGGCCAAGCCCAAGGCCATCGGCAGCGCGCCGATGCCGATCCAAACCGACAGGCTGTTCCAACCGGCGGGGGCGAGCCCGTCATAAGAGGCCGAAAGGACCCGGCGCGGCATGCCGGCCAGACCGGCCGCGATGCCGGCGCCGCCGAACACCAGCAAGCCCAGGGTGATCAGAGCCGGCAGATGACCAAGAAGCCGGATTGCGGGCAGGCGCCGGCCGCACAGCGCCGGCACCAACCGCATCAGGGCGGCCAGAAGGGTGAGCGACACCGCGCCGATGGTGAGGAAATGGAAATAGCCGGGCACGAAGAAGGTGTCGGACAGAAGCCCGGCCAGCTTTTCCTGGATCAGCACGAAGGCGAAGGTGCCGCCCAAGGCGAGGTTGATCACCGACCAACCGATGGCCCGCATCGCCGGGTCGCGCCAATCGAGCCTGGTGAGCCAGCCCAAGGGGCCGCGGGCGCCCCGCGCGCGGGCCTGGGCCTCGAGGGAGACGACGATCACCAGGAAGGCCGCCACGGTGGGGACGCTGATGAACAGCGACAGCATCGACCCCAGCACCAGGATGATCGGCTTCAGCCCGGGCTCCAGGAACATGTGATAGAGCGAGGTCGGCGGCACGAAGAGCAGATAGAGCGCAAAGACGATTTTCGAGAAGCGGGCGCCCAGGATCGATCCGGTGCCGGCCAGTTCCGGCATCAACGCGTACCAGACCAGCACCATCGCCATCAGCGGCAGGTAGTGCATGTTGTGGAACAGCACATGCCAAAGCGTGGCGTGATCGGCGGGAAAGGCCCCCCAGCCCATGGCCCAGCGGGCGGGCGGCAGAAAAGCGTTGGCAAGCGCCACCGCGCTCACCATCAGCAGCCCCGCCCAGGCGACGGCGCCGAAAGCCAGCGACGACCATTCCGACCCGTGGGCTCGCTTGGCGCGGAACAGGGTAAGGATGGCGCAGCCGGCGACCAGAAGCAGGCCCAGCGCCAGCGCCAGATAACCAAGATCGAAGACGAAGGCCCAGCCGCGCTCGTCGCCCACCACCTCGGGCGAGCCGTCATAGAGCAGCGGCGCGCCGCCCAGCGTGCCGGCCAGACTCGCGCCCAGGCCGAGAAACAGGAACAGCGTTCCCGTCCAGGCCAGACCGCGCCCAGCCAGGGCCGCGCCG
Organism: Rhodospirillales bacterium; assembly: GCA_016214125.1. GTDB lineage: Bacteria > Pseudomonadota > Alphaproteobacteria > Rhodospirillales > WMHbin7 > JACRPC01. Next base: position 89,970 of record JACRPC010000044.1, read on the forward strand.
GATTCGGCGGCGGCGATCGCCAGCAAGATGCCAAGCTGGGCGAAGGTGAGCCAGTAGAAGAAGACCGTCACCCCATGCAGGGTCATCGCCCGATAGCCGGTGGGCAGATCGGGCGCCAGCCACCCCGCCCGCGCCAGCGCCGTGTAAAGGCCCATCAGCAGGCCAAGCCCGAGCGCCGCCAGGGCCCCGGCAAAGAGAATTTTCAAGAGCCGCCGATCGGCGGGGGCCAACGCGGTCACGGCAACGGACAGGCTGCGCGTCTCGGCCATGGCTAACCCACCACGATCTTGCCGGCCATGCGGTCGTGCATCACGCCGCAATAAACCGTGCAATAGATCATGAAGGTGCCCGACTGGGTGAAGGTGATCTCGCGCTCGACCAGAACGCCTTGGCGCAACCGGGTGATCAGGCTGCCCGAGCCAAGCTGAATGGCGGCGCCGTGACTGGAATCGACCGCCATCATGCGGAAGCGGTAGGGCTGACCGGCCTCAAGGCGGAGGAAGGAAGGCTCGAACCCCCATTGATAGGCCATCAGATAGACATCGACGGTTCCTTCCTCGGCGGCCGCCTCGCTGGCGAAGGCCGGCGGATGGTCGGCATCCGCCGGATGATGCTGGGCGGCAACGCCCTGGGCGACGTGGGCGGCATGCTCGTCGGCCGTGTGGCCCATCTTGGCGTGATCGTCCTCGGCGTCGCCGCGCGGCGTCGCGGAATGGTCATGGCCCGCGTCGGATGCTTCCCCGGCGCCGGCCAGGAAACCGGGCGCAACGCTGCCGTCGGGCTGGCGGAAGCGGGTGACGAAGGCTTCGACCTGGCGGCGGAATTCCTCGGGCGACGGGCCCTGAGGAGCACCACCATGCCCCCCGTGGCCGCCACCGTGGCCGCCGTCGCTATCCTCGCCCTCGTCGGAATGGCCTTGCAAAATATTGGGGCCGGCCCCCAGGCCCACCCACAAACCATAGAGGCTCAACACCGCCAGACTGGAGATTCCGACAAAACCGCGCCGCGTGCTGAAGGAGGGTTTATCGCTCATGGTGATCCCGATCCGCTCGCCGAACGCCACTCTGGTCCGCGCTCCAGGCTCTGTCAACGTCCGGACCAATCCGGATCGGAATGCGTCCTAGCCCGGTAAAATTGCTGGTCTTTTTCCCTCAAACATGCGAAAAGTGGGGGTTCGCTCCCTGCATCAATGCGGGCGGCGGTGTTTTGTGTTGATGGAAAAGGGCGGTTGCACGTGTCCAATTACGGTTCGATGGGCGGGAAATCTCGGCCCCCTCAGCAGGGGTCCCAGATCAAAGCGAAGGTCAAGTGGTTCAATCCCGATAAAGGGTTCGGTTTCGTGGCGCCGGTCGATGGTTCGCCGGATGCCTTCATCCATGTCTCGGTGCTGCAGAAATTCGGCATCAACATCCTGCCCGAGGAGGCGGAGATTCTCTGCGAAGTCGGTCAGGGCGTGAAGGGCATGCAGGTGCTGCGCATCATCGAGATCGACAGTTCGGGCGCGCCGGCGGCACCGATGCGCGCTGCGCCGCCGCCGCAAGACGGCGCGACCCTGGCGGGCTCGGTCAAGTGGTTCGCCGCCGAAAAGGGCTTCGGCTTCATCACCGGCGATGACGGCGGCAAGGACATCTTCATCCACAAAAGCGTGCTGCGCCGTTGCGGCATCGACAGTCTGGCCGAAGGCCAGCGGGTGAGTGTCGTCGCCACCACGACCCAGAAAGGCCGCGAAGCGACCTGGATCGGCCTGGCTTAAGTCCCGCCGGTTCGACATTCGACGCCAACGCCCCCGGCCTCGGGTTGGGGGCGTTTGTCATTTGGAGATTCGGGTCGAGCTTCGGGGAACGCCCCTTAGGCTTTTCCGCCCCCACCGTAGGCAAGGAGGCTCACCACCAGCAACATGACCGCGGTAAGCACGAGCCCCAGCACCTGCGCTGCCTGCATGAGCGCCATCGGATGGAAGACGAACAGAGCGGTATGAAGCAGCACCACGATCAGGGCGAGGACCAAGGTCCCTAGGGTTTTCGCAACCGGCGACATCGGGAAATCCCTCAATTTCGGGCCATCAACAATATCCGCGGCCAAGCTAGCGGAAAGCCGGCCGCCGGGTAAAGTCTTCTTTTTTCATGATTCCTCTTGCTTGGCGGAGCGGCATTGGAAACACTTCAGACCATGAGTCCTTCGGCCCGCTTTACCCACGCCATCGAACGCCTGGTCCTTGGCGAGCACCCCGATCCCTTCGGCTTTCTCGGCCTGCATGGCGAAGGAAGCGGCCACACGCTGCGGGTCTTTCGACCGGGCGCGGTGCGCGTCGTGGCGCTCGACCGCCAAAGCGGTCGGGAAGTGGGCGAACTTGAGCGCCTGCACGCCGCCGGCCTGTTCGCCAAGCGCTTCGCCAAGCCGATCGATTATCGCCTGCGCGTCGAGACCGCCGCCGGCGCGGTGCGCGAGATCGAGGACCCCTACCGCTTCGGGCCGGTGTTGGGCGAGGTTGATCTCCATCTTCTGGGCGAAGGCACCCACGCCCGGGCCTACGACATCCTGGGCGCCCACCTCAAGGTCGTCGACGGCGTCGCCGGCACCGCCTTCGCCGTCTGGGCGCCCAACGCCAAGCGGGTGAGCGTGATCGGCGATTTCAACGACTGGGACGGACGCGTCCATCCGATGCGGCTTCATCCCGGCGTCGGCATCTGGGACATCTTCCTGCCCGGCGTCGGCCAGGGCGACGTCTACAAATACGAACTGCTCGGCCCCGACGGCCGCAAGCTGGCCGAGAAATCCGACCCCTTCGGCTTCTACGCCGAGGCGCCGCCGAAGTCGGCCTCGGTGGTTTGGCCGTTGCGCGACCACCATTGGGGCGACGGCGATTGGATGGCGTCGCGCGCCCAGGCCGCCGCCCTCGATCAGCCGGTGTCGATCTACGAAGTCCATTTGGGCTCCTGGCGCAAGCGCCCCGAGGAGGGCAATCGCCGCCTCACCTACCGGGAACTGGCGCACGAGTTGGGCGACTATGTCCGCGACCTGGGCTTCACCCATGTCGAGCTGATGCCGGTGCATGAGCATCCGTTCGACGGCTCCTGGGGCTATCAGCCGATCGGCCTCTTCGCGCCGACCAGCCGCTACGGCACCCCCGACGATTTCTGCTATTTCGTCGACCATCTGCACCGGCTGGGCATCGGCGTCATCATCGACTGGGTGGCCGGCCACTTTCCCGGTGACGCCCACGGCCTGGCTTGGTTCGACGGCACCCATCTTTACGAACACGCCGACCCGCGCAAGGGCCGCCACCGCGATTGGGACACGTTGATCTACAATTACGGCCGCAACGAGGTGTCGAACTTCCTCTTGGCCAACGCCCTTTTCTGGATGGAGAAGTACCACATCGACGGCCTGCGGGTGGATGCGGTGGCCTCGATGCTCTATCTCGATTATTCGCGCCAGCCGGGCGACTGGCTGCCCAACCGCTACGGTGGCAAGGAGAACATCGAGGCCATCGATTTCCTGCGCCGGATGAACGAAATGGTCTATGGCGGACACCCGGGCGTGATGACGGTGGCCGAGGAATCGACCTCCTGGCCGATGGTGTCGCGGCCCACCTATCTCGGCGGCCTGGGCTTCGGCTACAAATGGAACATGGGCTGGATGCACGACACGCTCCGCTACATGAGCAAGGAGCCCATCCATCGCCGTTACCATCACGACGACCTCACCTTCGGCCTGCTCTATGCCTTCCACGAGAATTTCGTCTTGCCGATTTCGCACGACGAAGTCGTGCACGGCAAGGGATCGCTCTTGGGCCGCATGCCGGGCGACCGCTGGCAGCGCTTCGCCAATCTGCGCGCCTATTTCGGCTTCATGTTTACCATGCCGGGCAAGAAGCTCCTTTTCATGGGCTGCGAATTCGGCCAAGAGACGGAGTGGGACCACGACGTCTCGCTCGATTGGCACCTGTTGGCCGATCCCTTGCACCGGGGCGTCCAGTCCTGCCTGCGCGATCTGAACCGGCTCTACCGCGAATGCCCGGCGCTCCACGAGCACGATTGCGAGGGCGCCGGCTTTTCCTGGATCGACTGCAACGACCGCGACAACAGTGTCCTGTCCTATGCCCGCGCCGGCAAGGCCGGCAACGAGCGGGTGCTGGTGGTCTGCAACTTCACCCCGGTGGTGCGCGAGGGCTATCGGGTGGGCGTGCCCAAGGCCGGCATCTGGGAGGAAAGCCTCAACACCGATTCCGGATTCTATGGCGGCTCCAACGTCGGCAACGCCGGCTGGCTTTATTCGGAAGCGATCGCCTGGCACGGCCAGAACCAATCGCTGGCGCTGCGCCTGCCGCCGCTGGGCACCGTCATCCTGCGCTGGCGGCCGGCGTGAGCGGGCGGCCGCTTCGTCCCGGCCGGCCCTATCCCCTGGGCGCCACCTGGGACGGCAAAGGCGTCAATTTCGCGCTGTTCTCGGCGCACGCCAGCCGGGTCGATCTGTGCCTGTTCGACCATCACGGCCACCGCGAGACCGAGCGGATTCCGCTGCCCGAATACACCGACGAGGTCTGGCACGGCTATCTGCCCGACGTCCGCCCCGGCCAGCTTTACGGCTATCGGGTCGACGGCGCCTACGATCCGGTCAACGGGCATCGCTTCAATCCCTACAAGCTCCTGATCGACCCCTACGCCAAGGCCCTGGCCGGCGACTTCAAATGGAGCGACACCCATTACGCCTACCGTTTCGGCGGTCCGCATGGCGACCAGACGATGGACCGGCGCGACAACGCCCGCTATCTGCCCAAGGCCCGGGTGATGGACACCGCCTTCACCTGGGGCGACGACCGCGCGCCGTCGGTTCCCATGGCCTCCAGCGTCATCTACGAACTCCACGTCAAGGGATTCACCAAACGCCATCCGGGGGTGCCCGGACGTTTCAAAGGCAGCTTCCTCGGCCTGGCGCAGCCGGGCGTGATCGAATATCTGGTCCATCTGGGCGTCACCGCCGTCGAGCTTCTGCCGATCTTCGCCTTCATCGACGAGCACGGCCTGGCGCAGCGCGGCTTGCCGAATTACTGGGGCTACAACCCGATCGGCTTCTTCGCCCCCGAGCCGCGCTACTGCGAGGAAAACCCGCTGGGCGATTTCAAGAGCATGGTCCAGCGCCTGCATGAGGCCGGCATCGAGGTGATCCTCGACGTCGTCTACAACCACACCGCCGAAGGCAACCATCTCGGCCCCACCTTCAGCTTCAAGGGCATCGACAACGCCTCCTATTACCGCCTGGTGCCCGGCGACGCCCGCCATTACGAAAATTATTCCGGCTGCGGCAACACGCTCGATCTGCGCCACCCGCGCGTCCTCCAGATGGTGATGGACAGCCTGCGCTATTGGGTCGAGGACATGCATGTCGACGGCTTCCGCTTCGATCTCGCCTCGGCGCTGGCGCGCGAGGGCAACGGCATCGATCCCGGCGCCGGCTTCCTCGACGCCATGCGCCAGGACCCGGTGATGGCCCGGGTGAAATGGATTTCCGAACCCTGGGATCTGGGCGGCGACGGCTACCGGCTGGGCGGCTTTCCGCCCGGCTGGTCGGAATGGAACGGGCGTTTCCGCGACACCGTGCGGCGCTTCTGGCGCGGCGATGGCGGGCTGATCGGCGATCTCGCCTCGCGGCTCACCGGCTCGTCCGATCTGTTCGAATGGGGCGGCAGGCGGCCCTGGGCCAGCCTCAATTTCGTCACCGCCCATGACGGCTTCACCCTGGCCGATCTCACCGCTTACGATCGCAAACACAATCAGGCCAACGGCGAGGACAACCGCGACGGCACCGACGCCAACTATTCCTGGAATTGCGGGGTCGAAGGCCCGACCGCCAACGCCTCGATCAACACCCTGCGCGCCCAGCAGCGGCGCAATCTGATGGCGACGCTCGTGCTGTCGCAGGGCGTGCCGATGATCCTGGCCGGCGACGAGATGGGCCACAGCCAGCAGGGTAACAACAACGCCTACTGCCAGGACAACGAACTGTCCTGGATCGATTGGGAATCGCTCGACGAGGAAATGTTGACCTTCACCCGCGCCTTGATCCGCCTGCGCGCCGAGCACCCGGTCTTCCGCCGGCCGCGCTTCTTCAAGGGCCAACCGATCGAGGGCGCCGGCATCCGCGACATTGCCTGGATCACGCCCGAGGGGCGCGAAATGGGCGCCGGCGACTGGATGGTGCCCTTTGCCCGGTCGCTCGGCTTCGTGCTGGGCGGCGAAGTCTGCCTGGCCGACGCGGCGCCCGAGGGCGGGCGGGCGAAGGCCGACGACACCTTTCTGATCCTGATGAACGCCCATCACGAGCAGATCGATTACCAAATGCCGCACGAACGCAAGGGCAAGGCCTGGGAACTGCTGATCGACACGGCGCTGCCCGGCGGCCTTGGCCACGGCGAAGCCTTCACCAACGACCAGTCCTATCCGCTCAAGGCCTGGGCGATGGCGGTCTTGAAACGCCAGCATGGACGGGGAGGCTGACATGGACGAACTCGACCGCTTGGCCGAGCGCGCCGGCATCGAGCCCGGCTGGTGGGATTTTTTCGGCAATTGGCGGGTGGTGCCTCCCGACACCAAACGCGTTTTCCTGCGCGCCATGGGTTTCGAGGTCGATCGCCAAGATGGCGTCGCCCTGGCCCTGCGCGACCTCGAATCCCGGCCTTGGCGGCGCGCACTGCCCTACGTTCATGTCGCCCGCCTGAACGGAAGCCCAGCCAGCCTTCCGGTCATGGTCGCCGACGAGGCGCCGACACGCCTGTCCTGGACGCTGGTCCGCGAAGATGGCGAGCGTTGGACGGGCGAGGTCGCCGCCGACGATCTTGAGGTATTGGAAGCGGTGGTGATCGACGGCCAGCGCCGACGCCGCCTTGTCTTGCCCCTGCCCGGCGATTTGCCGACCGGCTACCACCACCTCACTCTCGACGGCCACGACGAAACGGCCTCGCTGATCGTCGCCCCCCATCGCGCCTACTGGCCGCCGGCGATCGAAGCGGGCGGCAAGGTCTGGGGCGTCACCACCCAGCTCTATGCCCTGCGCCGCACCCACGATTGGGGCTCGGGCGATTACACGGCGCTTGCCGAATTGGCTCGCCTGGTGGCCAAGAAGGGCGGCGGCGCCATCGGCATCAATCCGCTGCACGCCCGTTTTCCCGCCCAGCCGGCGCGCATAAGCCCTTATGCCCCCTCCTCGCGCCTGTTCCTCGACATTCTGTCGATCGATCCCGAGGCGGCACCCGAATTCGACGCCGTCAGGGCCGAGGCGCTGAAGCTCAAACCCAAGCTGGCCGAGTTGCGCGGCCTCGACCTCATCGATCCCCTCGGCCATTCGGCCGCCAAGATGGCGATCTTCGAGGGCCTGTTCGCGGCGTTCCAGAGCCGCCATCTGGGGCCAAACCCGACGGCGCGCGGTAAAGCCTTTCACAAATTCGTCCGCCAGGGCGGCCAAGCCTTGGCGCGCTTCGCCCTCTTCCAGGCGCTGCACGAGCGCTTCCTGGCGGAAAGCCCGCATCTCGGCTATTGGCGGCAATGGCCGCCGCCCTTCCGCAAGCCGGACGGGCCGGCGGTGCGCCAGTTCGCCCGCGACCGGGCAGCGCGCCTCGACTTCTTCCAGTATCTGCAATTCCTGGCCGACGAGCAGTTGGGCGCCGCCGCCAAGCAGTGCCGCGCCTTGGGCATGGCGGTGGGGATTTACCGCGATCTCGGCGTCGCCATCGCCGATGACGGCGCCGACGCCTGGGCGAACCAGGATGTGTTGGCGTCCGGCGTCGGCGTCGGCGCGCCGCCCGATCCCCTGAACCACAAGGGCCAGGATTGGGGGTTGGCGCCCTTCAATCCGCAGGCCCTGCCCGTCAAAGGCTACGCGCCATTTGCCGAGGCGGTGGCCGCCAACATGCGCCATGCCGGGGCGATGCGGCTCGACCACGCCATGCAATTGGTCCGCCTCTATTGGGTGCCGCAAGGCCACGACGCCGATCAAGGCGCCTATGTCCGCATGCCCGGCGCCGATCTCTTTTCCATCCTGGCCCTGGAAAGCCAGCGCCACCAATGCCTCGTCGTCGGCGAGGATCTGGGCACCGTGCCCGACGGATTCCGCGAAACGCTGCGCGACACCGGCATCTTCGCCTACCGCCTGCTGGTTTTCGAACGCGACGGCCAGGGTGCCTTCAAGCCGCCCGGCGATTACACCGACGCCGCCCTGGTCTCGGTCGGCACCCACGATCTGCCGCCGCTCTTGGGCTGGTGGCAAGGAACCGATCTCGACGAGCGCGAACGCCTGGGTCTTTATCCCCGACCCGAGATGGCGGGCGAGGAGCGCCAGGCGCGCGCCGAAGCCCGTCGCCGCCTGGTCGAGGCCCTGGTGGGGGCCGGCGTGCTCGATCCCCTGTTTCCGACCGAGGGCGCCCTCACCGCCGCCCAAGGCGGCCGCCTGGTTCTGGCCACGCACCGCTATTTGAGCGCCACCCCCTGCCGGCTGCACATGGTTCAGCTTGAAGACGTCGCCAAGCTCGCCCACCAGATGAATCTGCCGGGCACCGTCGACCAGCATCCCAATTGGCGCCGGCGCCATCCGCAAGCCATTGACCAATTGCTCGACGACGATCTAATGAGAGTGGTGGCCAATCTCCTCAATCGCGGCTATCCGTCGGTAAGCCCGCCCAGGAAATCGCCCAAGCGGCGATAGGTCCCGGGCGCTTTGCCTTCGGGTCTGTCCTTATTTTCCAAGACTTGCCGGATTGAAAAAGGCCGATAAACTGGTGTTCGGACAGTCGGGACGCGGGCGAGCATGAACAAACTCAAAGGGGGCACGGCCGAAGAGATCGCCCTTTGGATTCGCCAGGGCTTGGCCGATCACCTGCTCTATTCGGTCGGCAAGGACGTCATCAACTCGACCTCGCGCGACTGGTACCTGTCGGCGGCGCATGTGGTGCGCGACCGCATGATCGAGCGCTGGATGGAAACCATGCGCGGCTATTACGATCAGGACGTCAAGCGGGTCTATTACCTGTCGATGGAATTCCTGATCGGCCGCACGCTGGCCAACGGCATGATCAACATGGGCGTGCACGCGCCCTTGCGCGAGGCGGTGCTCGATTACGGCTACGATCTGGCGGAACTGGAAAGCTGGGAGGTGGAACCGGCCTTGGGCACCGGCGGCCTGGGTCGCCTCGCCGCCTGCCTGCTCGATTCGATGGCGACCCTCGATCTGCCCGGCTTCGGCTACGGCATTCGCTACGAATACGGCATGTTCACCCAACACATCGAGCAGGGCAATCAGGTCGAAGCGCCCGAGAACTGGCTGCGCTACGGCAATCCATGGGAATTCCCGCGCCCGGGCGTGATCTTCCCGGTCCGCTTCGGCGGCAAGGTTGTCCAGGCCAAGGACGCCGACGGGCGCTGGCGCCATCAGTGGCACGACGCCGAGGAAGTGATGGCGATGGCCTACGATCTGCCGGTGCCGGGCTATGGCGGCAAGACGGTCAACAATCTCCGCCTCTGGTCGGCCAAATCGACCCGCGAATTCAATCTGCGCTACTTCAACGCCGGCAATTACATCGAGGCGGTGAAGGACAAGACCGAATCGGAAAACCTCTCCAAGGTCCTTTACCCCAGCGATTCCACAGCGCGCGGCAAGGAGCTGCGCTTCAAGCAGGAATATTTCTTCGTCTCCGCCTCGCTCCAAGACATTCTCACCCGCTACCGCCGCCACCATGAGGGCTTCGACGCCCTGCCCGACCGGGTCGCCATGCAACTGAACGATACCCATCCGGCGCTGGCGGTCACCGAGCTGATGCGCATTCTGCTCGACGACTATCACTACGATTTCGACCGCGCGCTCAACATCACCCGGCGCTGCTTCGCCTACACCAACCACACCCTCTTGCCCGAGGCGCTGGAAACCTGGCCGGTCGAGCTGTTCGAACGCCTGCTGCCGCGCCATCTCCAGATCATCTACGAGATCAACCAGGAGTACCTCTTGGGGGTGCGCAAGCGCTTTCCCGACGACGCCGATCTCCTGCGCCGCCTGTCCCTGATCGACGAGATGGGTGAGCGCCGGGTGCGCATGGCCCATCTGGCCTTCGCCGGTTCGCACCGGGTGAACGGGGTGGCGCAGATCCACACCGAACTGATGAAATCGACCATCTTCGCCGATTTCCATCGCGTCGAGCCCGGCAAGATCATCGGCATCACCAACGGCATCACGCCCAGGCGCTGGCTGCTGTCGGCCAATCCGCGTCTGGCCCGGCTGATCACCAGCCGCATCGGCGAGGGCTGGATCACCGATCTCGAGCGCCTGCGCGATCTCGAGCCCCTGGCCGACGACGGCGAATTCCGCGAGGCCTTCCGGGCGGTGAAGCGCGCCAACAAGGAACGGCTGGCCACCGTCGTCCAGCAGCGCCTGGGGGTCGATGTCGATCTCTTCTCGCTCTTCGACGTCATGGTCAAGCGCATCCACGAATACAAGCGCCAGCTTCTCAACGTGCTGGCGGTGGTGGCGCGCTACAACCGCATCCGCGCCAACCCCGAGGCGCCGATCCCGCCGCGCACGGTGATCATCGGCGGCAAGGCGGCGCCCGGCTACGCCATGGCGAAATTGATCATCAAGCTGATCAACGACATCGCCCGCACCATCAACGCCGACCCGGCGGTGGGTCGGCGCCTTCGCCTGGCCTTCGTGCCCAATTACAACGTCTCCACCGCCGAGCTGATCATTCCGGCCGCCGAATTGTCCGAGCAGATTTCCACCGCCGGCACCGAGGCCTCGGGCACCGGCAACATGAAGCTCGCTCTTAACGGCGCGCTCACCATCGGCACCTGGGACGGCGCCACCATCGAGATCGCCAAGGCGGTGGGGCCGGAAAACATGTTCCTCTTCGGGCTTACTGCCGACGAGGTGCAGGCGAAGCGGCGCCAGGGCTACCGCGCCTGGGATCATTTTCAGGCCGACGCCGAACTGCGCTTGGCGCTCGACCAGATCGGCTCCGGCTTCTTCTCGCCCGATCAGCCCGACCGCTTCCGCCCGATCTTCGATTCCCTCACCCACGGCGGCGACCATTACCTGCTGCTCGCCGACTTCGCCGCCTACCAGGCGGCCCAGGCCAAGGCCGACGCGCTTTACGCCGATCCCGAGGCCTGGACCCGCCAGGCCGTTCTCACCGTCGCCCGCATGGGCTATTTCTCGGCCGATCGCACGGTGCGCGAATACGCCGAGCGCGTCTGGGGCCTGGGACCCGGCGGCAAGGACCAAGGAGGGCTCTGAGGTGATGCCCCAGTCGGCCTGGCTCTCCCGGGTAGCGCTGGCCGGATCGGCGGTGTTCGCGCTGGCCGGACTGGGCCTGGCCGGCGAAGTCGAGTTGGGCCAGAAGCTGCAGGCCCTGGCCCGGCTGCTCGCCTCGCCCACCGCCGCCCAAATCGACCAGCAGGGCGCGCCCCAGGCCCAGGACAAGCTCGCCAAGGCCCGCGCCCTCAAGGACATGGCCGATGTGGCGCGCCGCCAGGGCAAGATCGGCGAGGCCGAGCAGCAGGCCGGCGAGGCCTTGCGGCTGGTGTCCGAGGCCACCGTGCTGGCCTCGTGGCGCCAGGCGCCCATCGATGCGCGCCGCGCCCGCTACCGCGATCTCGCCGACGGCATCGCCGCCTACCGCGATTCCTTCGACGAGGCGGCCCGCGCCAAGGGTCCGGCGGCGGCACGGCTGCTCGACCGCCAGCGTCTGGCCGACCTGCTCGCCAAGGCCGATTCCCATGCCGCCACCCAGCGCTGGGACGAGGCCAACGCCGCCCTGGAAACCGCGTTGGTGCTGGTCGAGAACGCCACCATCGATTTGCGCAACAACGACACCGTCGTCTACACCCAGTCTTTCCAAACGCCGCGCGACGAGTTCCGCTTCGAAAGCGAGCGCTACGCCGGCACGTTCGGACTGGTCCAGCAACGCCTGAAGGACGAGCGCCTTGCCCCGGAAGCCCGCCGCCGCGCTCAATCCCTCATTGCCGACGCCGAAAACCAACGCAGCCAGGCGCTTGGCTTGGCCGGGAACGGCGATTACGAGAAGGCCTCGCGCGTGCTCGAAGAGGCCCAGAAGCGACTGCTCGACGCCGCCCAGGCGTTGGGCGCCCTATGAGTGATCCGGATCGGAGGGGAACCCACATGCCCAGCATCACCCGTCGCACCTTCTTGCAGGCGACCGCCGGCTTGGCCACCGCGAGCCTGGTGCCGCAGGCTTTTGCCCAAAGCGCCCAGGGGTTGCGCGAATACCGCCTGAAGGCGGCCAAGAGCAATCTTCGTCTGGCGCCCGGACCGTTTCCCGAGACGCCGATCTGGGCCTATAACGGGACGGCGCCGGGTCCGGCCATCCACGCCACCCAGGGCAAGCCGGTGCGGATCATCGTCGAGAACGAACTGGACGAGGAGACCTCGGTGCATTGGCACGGGCTGCGCATCCCCAACGCCATGGATGGGGTGCCGCACATCACCCAACCGCCGATTCCGCCGGGCGGCCGCTTTGTCTATGAGTTCACGCCGCCCGATGCCGGCACCTTCTGGTACCACCCGCACACCCATTCCCTGGTCCAGGTGTCGCGCGGTCTCTATGGCCCCTTCATCGTCGAGGAACCCGATCCGATCCGAGTCGATCGCGACATCACCTGGGTGCTGGCCGATTGGCGTCTTGGTCCCAACGCCCAGATCCGCGACAATTTCGCCAACCCGCGCGATTTCATGCGCGCCGGGCGGATCGGCAACACCGTCACCGTCAACGGCCTGGTGGCGGGCCGCTTCGTCGCCTGGGCGAACGAACGCATCCGCCTGCGCCTGATCAACGCCGCCGAGGCGCGCATCTTCTCGCTGCGCTTCATGAATCTGAAACCGCGGGTGATCGCGCTCGACGGCATGCCGGTGCCGCCCTACCATCCCGATGGCGGTGCCGTGCTGCTGGGGCCGTCGCAGCGCGCCGACATCATTCTCGATATGACCGGCGAACCGGGCAGCCGCACCGCGGTGGTCGACGGCTTCCAGCCGCAACAGCCTTACGAGCTGATCGAAATCGTCTACAGCTACGCGCCGCCGGTGCGCGACAATCTGCTCGGCGACCTCATCGCCCTTTACCCCAATCCGGTTCCGGAACCCGACCTCGCCGGCGCGGTCACGCACGAGATCCGCCTTGAGGGCGGCGACCTGGGTTCGCTCTCCTACGCTCTGGTCGACGGCGAAAAGAAGGGCCGGGCCGAGATGCTGATGATGAACAAGATGTGGGCGATCAACGGCGTCGCCAACATGCACATGCCGCACGAGCCGCTGATTCGCTTGAAGCGCGGCTCCACCTGCGTGCTCGATTTCCGCAATCTCACCGTCTGGCCGCATCCGATGCATCTGCACGGCCACACCTTCCTGGTGCTCGAGCACGACAGCCGCCAAACGGTGGGCCGCCTGCTCGACACCGTGCTGATCGGCGGCGGCGAGTCCTGCAAGGTGGCCTTTGTCGCCGACAATCCCGGCACCTGGATGTTCCATTGCCACATCTTGGGCCACGCCGATGCCGGGATGATGGCGACCATCCATGTCGCCTGATGACCGCCCACCGATCACCACCACCGGCCTTCACGCCCGACTGATCCGGCGCCTGTTTGGTGGTGCCCTGGTTATCGCGCTGGCGGTCGGCCTCTTGGCCGGCTACGAAGAACTCGAACAGACCGACGATTCCATCGTCGGCACCGTCCGGCAGGAAGCCGCCCTGTTTGCCGAACGGGTCGCGGCGCGCCTGCCGGTCTCCGCCGACCGCCCCGATCCCGTCCTGGAAGCCGAACTGATGGCGTTTCTGATCGGCCGTCAGCATGTGCCCGATGGCCATTTTCTGATCGCCGAACTTTATGACGCCCAAACCCGCAAGGCGGCCGAAGCCGTTCCCGCTGATGCGGAATGGCTGGAACGGGCGCTCAAGCGTTCCGCCCATCAATTTCCCACCGGCGATTCCCCCTGGTACGACAAATTCCTGTTCAAGCGCCGTCTGTTCATCCAGGCGCTCACGCCCTTGCGCGGCACCGGGCCCGACCGGTCGCTGCTTGGCTATTTCGAAGGCGTGTACGAGGTTTCCGCCCCGCGAATGCGCGACATGGTCCTGCGGGTCGGCACCACCGCCCTGGGCGCTATCCTGGTGGTGCTGGCGACGGCGGCGCTGCTCTACCCGATCATCCTTGGTCTCAATCGCGGCCTTTTCGATCTCACCCAGCGCCTGGTCACCGCCAACATCGCGTCGCTCGAGGTGCTGGGCAGCGCGATCGCCAAACGCGACAGCGACACCCACGCCCACAATTTCCGGGTCACCCTCTACGCCATCCGCCTAGCCGAGGCAATCGATCTTGGGGCGCCGGCGATCCGCGAACTCATCAAAGGGGCGTTCCTGCACGATGTCGGCAAGATCGCCATTCCCGACGCCGTTCTGCTCAAGCCCGGAAAGCTCGATGCCGGCGAATTCGCGCTCATGAAAACCCATGTCGAGCACGGACTCGACATCGTTCGCCAGTCCGATTGGCTTCGGGACGCCGCTGACGTGGTCCGGCACCATCACGAGAAGTACGACGGCACCGGCTATCCGAGCGGCGTCGACGGCCCGGCGATTCCGGCGATCGCCCGCATCTTCGCCATCGTCGATGTCTTCGACGCGCTCACCTCGCGCCGCCCCTACAAGGAACCGCTCGGCCTCGACGACACCCTGGCGGTCCTGCGCCGCGACGCCGGCCGCCATTTCGATCCCGACTTCGTGGAGACCTTTCTTCGCCTGGCTCCGGCGCTGCACGCCGCCCATGGCGGTCGGGAGGACGGCACCGCCGAGCGTGAGGCCCGCAGCCTGATCGCCGGCTATTTCAAGGTCGATTGAGATGGAGCCGATCGATTTCTTGGGCCTGTTGGCCGGCACGCTCACCACCCTGGCCTTCGTCCCCCAGGTCCGCAAGGCCTGGAAAAGCGGCCAGACCCGCGACATCTCGCTCGCCATGTTCACCGCCTTCACCTTGGGGGTGGCGTTGTGGCTCGTGTATGGGCTCTGGCTGGGGTCCTGGCCGCTGATCCTATCCAACATCGTCACCCTCGGCCTGGCCGGGGCGATTCTGGCCCTCAAAATTCGCAACCGCGATTAGGAAAATTGGCGAATGTCCGCTTGCCGTCGCCCGGCAAGCTTACTAAAGTCGGCCAACCAAAACGGGCGCCCAACAGGGGAGAAGGGTTCGATGCTGGCCACCAGCGACATGCGCAAGAAACTGAAGATCGTCGATTTCGGCCCCAAGGGACGGGGCATCATCGCCCAGGAGCCGATCAAGAAGGGAGAGCTGATCGAACGGTCGCCGGTCCTCGTTCTGCCCGAGCGCGATCGCCCCCACACCGACGAAAGCATCCTCTTCACCTACGTCTTCATGTGGGAAAAGGGCACCACCGAAGAGGATTTGTACAAACGCAAGGGCCGCTCGGGGGTGACGCTCGGCTACACCAGCCTGTGCAACCACAACCCCAACCCCAACGCCGATTTCGAGCGCCGGATCGACGAGCAGCTTCTCGACCTCTACGCGCTGCGCGACATCGCCGAGGGCGAGGAAATCACCATCGACTACCAGATGACCCTGTGGTTCGACCCGAATCCGTAAGCCCCCGTGTTCGACCTCGACAATTATCTGCCCTATCTGATCAACCGTGTCGGCGTGCGGATGAGCGAATCGTTCAGCGCCCGGCTGGCCGAGTTCGGCATCAGCCTGGGCATGTGGCGGGTTCTGGCGGCGCTCAACCACAACAGCGACCAGCGGCTGAGCGATCTGGCCCGTCTCACCAGCATCGAGGTTTCCACCCTCTCCCGGCTCGTCGGCACCATGCAGCGCAAGAAGCTGGTGAGCCGGGCGCGCAGCGGTCAGGATGCCCGCGCCATCCGGGTCGAACTTACCCGCGAAGGCGCCGACCTCACCCGCCGCCTGGTGCCGATCGCCCAGGCGATCGAACGCACCGCCCTCAAGGCCATATCGACCAAGGACGCCGCCCTGCTGCGCCGCCGCTTGAAGGGCATGTATGACAATTTCAACCGGCCCTAGATGCCCGCCTGCCCGGCCCCTAAGGCCGTTGCATTGTTTGCAAACGCAACTATAATGCCCCCCGGAAGGCTTGGGTTTGCGCCCTTAAGAGCGCGCCCGTCGATCAGGGAGGATGGATGATGCTGCCGGGTTACATTCCCTGGCCCGAGGATCGGGCCCGCGCCTATCGCGCCAAAGGCTACTGGGCCGACATTACGCTTTACGAAATGCTGGCCAACGCCGCCCAGGGGCGGCCCGACAAGATCGCCCTGGTTTATGAATCGGCCCGCGTCACCTACGCCGATCTCGTCGCCCGCGTCGACCGTCTGGCGGCCCAGTTCCTGCTGGCCGGGCTTCGGCCGCGCGAGCGCGTGGTGTTCCAGGTCGGCAACGGCCTTGAATTCTTTTACGCCTATTTCGCCCTCTTGAAGGTGGGCGTCATTCCGGTGATGTCGCTGCCGGCGCACCGCCAGACCGAAATCCGCCATTTCGTGGCGCACGCCCAGGCCACCGCCTATCTGATCCCCGACAAGGTGCGCGATTTCGATTACCGGCCGATGGCCGATGAGATCAAGGGCTACTCGCCTTCGCTGGCCCACATCTTCGTCGCCGGCGAGCCCGGCCCCGGCCAAAAATCGATCGGCGCGCTGGCCGAAACGCCGATTCCGCCCGGCTTCCAATGGCCGGCCCGGCCCGATCCGGCCGACGTCGCCCTTATGCTGCTGTCGGGCGGCACCACCGCCCTACCCAAGCTCATTCCGCGCACCCACAACGATTATGTGCTGAATTGCCGTCTGGCCGGCAAGATGGGCGGGCTCGATTCCGAATCCGTCATGCTGGTGGCGCTGCCCTTGGCGCACAACTTCACCCTGGCTTCGCCGGGCGTGCAAGCGGTCCTCGATCTCGGTGGCCGGGTGGTGATCGCCCCCAAGATCGACGCCGAAACCACCTTCCCCTTGATCGAGAAGGAGAAGGTCACCTACATGCCGCTGGCAATTCCGCTCGCCACCGCCTATCTCAATTCCGAGGTGCCCGACCGTTTCGACACCTCGTCCTTGAAGCTGATCGCGGCGGGCGGCGCCAAGCTGGCCCCCGAACTGCGCAAGCGCCTGATTGAGCGTTTCAAGGTCAAGTACCAGGAATCCTTTGGCACCGCCGAGGGCCTGCTCAACTACGTGCCGCTCGACGCCTCGATGGATCTGGTGCTGAACAGCTCGGGCCGCCCTTGCTGCGACGACGACGAGATCAAGGTGCTCGACGATTTCGACCAGGAGGTGCCCGACGGCAAGCCGGGCGAGTTGGTGGTGCGCGGCCCCTACACCATCAACGGTTATTACAACGCGCCCGATATCAACGCCAAGGCCTTCACCGCCGATGGCTATTACCGCATGGGCGACGTGGTCATCAAACAGGGCCGCGACCTCTTCTACCAGGGCCGCAAGAAGGACCTCATCAATCGCGGCGGCGAGAAGATTAGCTGCGAAGAGGTGGAAAACCACATCCTCGCCCACCAGAAGGTGCAATCGGCCTGCCTGGTCGCCATGCCCGATCCCGATTACGGCGAGAAGGGTTGCGTCTTCGTCATCCCCCGGCCGGGCGAAACCCTCACCTTCAAGGAGCTGGTCGATTTCCTGATGACACGCCAGATCGCCAAGTTCAAACTGCCCGAGCGGATGGAGATCGTCGACGCCTTCCCCTTGAGCCCGGCCGGCAAGATCCTGCGCCGCACCCTGCGCGAGATCATTGCCGAGAAGCTGTCCACTGAAACCGCCCGCTGACGTTCGAAGACAAGGAGACACCCGTATGACCCGTCCCGGCGAAGCCAAGCTGCCGCATCTGTTCCAGAAGGGCCGCCTTGGCCCCTTCGAGATCAAGAACCGCATCAAATACGGCGCCTGCTGCGTCTCCAACTTCAACACGCGGGACGGCTACATCACGGCGCGCGAGATCGCCCGCATGAAGGTGATCAACCGCACCGGCTGTGGCATCATCACCAACCAGGGCGCCTACACCGATCCGCTGGGCGAGGGCAAAGCCTATTTCAGCCAGATCGCCCTCTACGACGAAAAGTTCCTGCCCCAGTTCGCCGAGATCGCCGACGACATCCACGCCAACGGCGCCATCGCCATCCAGCAGTTGCTGCATGCGGGGCGCTATGGCGGCATCGATCTCGGCTACTGCGTTCAGCCCTCGGTGGTGCCGCAGACCCTGCCGCATTTCCGCCCGCCGCGCGAAATGACCAAGGAGCAGATCCGCGCCACCATCGCCCAGCATGTCCATGGCGCCAAGCTCTCGCTGCAGGCCGGCTATGACGGGGTCGAGGTTACCAGCTTCATGGGCTACCTGCTGGCCAACTTCAATTCGCGCTTCACCAACCAGCGCACCGACGAATATGGCGGCTCGACCCGCAACCGCGGCCGCTTCATGCGCGAACTGCTCAGCGAACTGAAGACGGTGATGGGCGAGAAGCCGGTGATCGTGCGGCTCAACGCCGTCGAGCTGATGGATCGGTGGGGCGGCAGTTCCGAGGAGGAGTGTTTCGACCTCATGGCCCAGGCGGCCGAATGCGGCGTCGACATGATCAGCGTCACCATCGGCTGGCAGGAGGCCCCGGAATCCTCGATCGGGCGCGACATTCCGCCCGGCCATTGGAACTACTTGGCCGCCAAAGCGAAGAAACTGCTGCCCGACACCCTGATCACCTTCGGCGTGCGGCTGCCCGATCCGGTGATGGCGAACGAATGCATCGCCAAGGGCGATTTCGATTTCTGGGAGGTCTGCCGGCCGCTCTTGGCCGATCCCGAGCTGGTGATCAAGGCGGCCGAGGACCGGCTGGACGAGGTCAAGCGCTGCGTCGGCCAGCTCAACTGCCTGTCGCGCTTGTTCCGCGACCTGCCCTACACCTGCTCGATGAATCCGGCCCTGGGGCACGAGGTCGAGCCGGAATACAACATCAAGCCGCCGGCGGTGAAGAAGAAGGTGATGATCGTCGGCGCCGGCCCGGCCGGCATGGAATGCGCGATCGCGGCCGCCAAGCGCGGCCACACCGTCACCGTCTTCGAAAAGAGCGATCATATCGGCGGCGCCTTCAAGGGCTACGCCATGCACGATCTGGCCAACCGCGACGATCTGCAAAGCATCATCCGCTATTACGAAACGGTGGCGCGCAAGCTGGGCATCACCGTCAAGCTGTCCACCGAGGTGACGCCCAAGATGATGCGCAGTTCGCTGCATCAGTTCGACGCCGCCGTGGTCGCCACCGGCGCCCGCATCGACATGAGCGCCTGGCCGAAGCCGACCCAGGACGGCCTGCTCGTCGATGCCCGCGACGTTGCCATGCTCAAGGTGAAGCCCGGCAAGCGGGTGGTGGTGCTGGGCGGCGGCAAGATCGGGCTGACCTTGGCCGAATCGGCCCGCCAGGACGGGTCCGAGGTCACCATCGTCGAGCGCGAGAAGCGGATCGGCGGCGATGTCTCGCCGTCTTGGAAATGGCGCCACACCTCCTGGGTCGAGGAGTTGAAGATCGCCACCATCACCAGCGCCAAGGTGACCAAGATCGGCGACGGCGGCGTCACCGTGGTGAGCGAAAAGGGCGGCGAGCAGTTCCTGCCCGCCGACACGGTGATCGCGGCGGGTCCGCGCCTGTCCAACCAGGAGCTGTTCCACGAGCTGGAATGGATGGTCGACGAGGTGCATGGCTGCGGCGATTCGCTCATTCCCCGCAGTCTCACCATCGCCATCCAGGACGGGTTCAAGCTGGGCTGTCAGATCTAATCGATGGCGGCGATCACCGACGTCGCCGGCTGGCAGGCCGTTCTCGATCGGGAGGCGGCCGCCTTCGCCCCCATGCAGGATGGCGCCGCCATCGGTCTGGTGGCGCGCGAACATCTGCCGGGCGGGTTGGGGTCGGCGATGGTCTGGCGGGCCGAAGGCGGGCTGGGCCGTGCCCATCTTCTCCCGTTCCAAGGTTTCGCCAAGGCCGGAGTCGACCTGCTTTTTGCCGCCGACGCCGAGGCCCTGGCCCATCTGGCGGGCGAATCCGATCCCTTGCGGGCGCTTAAGGGCTTGGTACGCAAGGGTAATCTCAATCTTTACATCATGACCTCGAAGACCGATCTGCAGGAGCGCGGCTTCGAGGAGTTTCTGGACACGCTGGGCCTCGCCTTTTTGGGAGCCTGCCGATGATCTTCACCAATCCCGCCGGGGCGCCCGAGCTGGCCTGCGACGAATGCGGCTGCCGCTGGTACGACCGAATGACCGGCACCTGCTATGAGTGCGGCGCCCTGGTGCCGCCCGAGGAGATCGCCGCCTTCGAGAAGGCCTTGGCCGACTACCAGGCCGAAAAGGGTATCAAGCCTTGATTCCCCATGAAAAAAGGGCCGGCGGTTAAGCCGGCCCTTGAAGTTTGCGATTGGGGAAGAGAGGAAGAATCAGCATCTAGTACGGGATCAGAAGCCACAGCTCCCCGGGGGCAGTCAGCAGAACCGCCAGTAGGGCCAGGGGAACGGCGACTGCAAACGCTTTCAACGTGGACATGGCCGAACTCCTTGGGCTTCGTGGTCCGTCGCCAACGGAACCCCGTCGACGATGGCGAAAGGATGCCATGACTCGATCTGGGGGGCTGTGACCCCGATCACAAGAAGCGACGAAAAAGAATCACGGATGTCGGTGCTTCGGTCCTGATCGAGCGATCAGGGCGCGGGCACGTGCTCCAGATAGGCCAGGAAATCCTTGGCCGCCACCGGCTTGCAGAACAGATAGCCTTGCACGAACTCGGCGCCCTGGCCGATCAGGTAGTCGCGCTGACCCGCCGTCTCGACGCCTTCGGCGATCACTTGCAGTCCCAAGGCGCGGGCCATGGCGACCACCGCGTCAACGATCGCCGAATCCTCATTGTCGACCCCGATCCCCTGCACGAAGGACTTGTCGATCTTCAAGGTGTCGAAGGGAAAGCGTTTTAGATAGGAAAGGCTCGAATAGCCGGTGCCGAAATCGTCGATCGACAGCCGCACCCCCATCTGATTGAGCTCGCCCAGAATCAGCAGCGTCTCGTCGATGTCGCGCATCAGCAGACGCTCGGTCACTTCGAGTTCGAGGCCGTCGGGCGGCAGCCCGGCGCTGTTCAAGGACAGGCGGACGATGGCCAGCAGATCGGAGCCCCGGAACTGGCGGGACGAAATGTTGACCGCCACATACAGAGGCCGCCCGGTCGCCTGCCGCCACTCCCGGCACTGGCGACAAGCCTCCTCGATCACCCAGGCCCCGATGGTGACGATCAGGCCGGTTTCCTCGGCCAGCGGAATGAAGCGGTCGGGCGGCACGAAACCCAGCTCGGGATTGCGCCAGCGCAGCAGGGCCTCGCCCCCCGCCACCAAGCCGGTGCGCGGATCGAGGATCGGCTGGTAGTGCAGGAAAAGTTCCTGGCGTTCGAGCGCGTAGCGCAGTTGCGCCTCCATGCGCATGCGCTCGGTGGCCTGCTGGTTCATCTGCGGCGTGAAGTAGCGATAGGCGTTACGGCCCAATTCCTTCGCCCGGTACATGGCGGCGTCGGCGTTGCGCAACAGAACCGCCGAAGTTTCGCCGTCGCGTGGATAGACTGAGACGCCGATGCTGGCGGTGGTGAAGATGTCGTGGCCCTCGATGGCGAAGGGCAGCGAGAAGATTTCCAAGATCTTGCGGGCCACCAGTTCGCCGAACACCGGCACCGCCAGGCCGGGCAGAACGACCAGGAATTCGTCGCCGCCCAGCCGCGCCAGAGTGTCGTTCTCGCGCACGCAATGGCGGATGCGCTCGCCCGCCTCCTGGATCAGCTTGTCGCCGATCGGATGGCCCAACGTGTCGTTGACCTTCTTGAAATCGTCGAGATCGACGATCAGGATCACCACATTGGTGTTGTCGCGGTTGGCCTGGGCGATCGCCTGATTGAGCCGATCGATGGCGAGCAGCCGGTTGGGCAGGCCGGTCAGCTCGTCGTAATTGGCCTGGCGCAGCAAACGTTCCTCATATTCCTTGCGCACCGTGATGTCCTCGGAAACGCCGAGGAAATGGGTGATGACGCCCGACTTTTCCTTGATGGGCGATAGGGTGGCGGCGGCCCAATAGAATTGCCCATCCTTCTTGCGGTTATGGAATTCGCCCTGCCATTGGCCGCCGGCGGTAATGGTCTGCCACAATTCCTCGTATTGCCGGCTCGAGGTATAGCCCGATTTCAGGATGCGCGGGTTGCGGCCGATCACCTCTTCGGGCGCATAGCCGGTCAGCTCGCTGAAGCGCGGATTGACGTATTCGATGGTGCCCAAAGGGTCGGTGATGATGACCGCGGCCGGGCTTTGATCGACCGCCTGCGACAGCTTGCGCAAGGATTCCTCGCTTTGCTTGCGCGCCGTGATGTTGCGGGCAAAGACCGCCACGCCGATCTGCTCGCCGCCGCTGGCCAGGGCGGGGTAGAAATTGAAATCGAACCATTGCTCGTCGATCCGACCTTCGAAGCGCTGGGGCTTGCCGCTTTTCGCCACCTGCCGCGCCATCGCCGTCACGTCGGCGGGCGGAAAGAAGTTGGCGATGCGAAGCTCCTCGCCTTGGCCCCAGAAGGCCATGTAATCGTCTGCGTTGGCGTTGATCAGCGTGCGCAGCGTCGCCTCGCTGTCGCGGATCGCCGCCTCGGCCGTCTTGCGATCGGAAATGTCGCGCAGATAGGCGACGAACATCGGCCGGCCATCGGCCTCGAACCGGCTGACCGCCAATTCGACCGGAAACTCCTGGTCGTTGCGCCAGGCGGTCACTTCGATCCGCCGGCCCAGAATGCGCGATTCGCCGGTCGCCAATTGGCGGCGGAAGGCCTGGCGATGCGCCTCGCGCAGATGCGGCGGTATGATCATGTCGGCCAGTTCCTGGCCGATCACCGCTTGGCGCGTCTTGCTGAAGATCGTCTCGGCGTTGGCGTTGAAATCGACGATCCGGCCTTCGGTGTCCATGACGATGATGCCGTCCAAAGCGGCGGCGAGCATGGCGGTCTTGCGCGCCTCGCCTTCCTTCAGGGCGGCCTCGCGCCGAATATCGGCGGTGACGTCGCGATGAATCCCCACCACCTCGCCGCCCGGCGTTCGCCCGGTGATGATCTTAAGCCAGCGGCCGTCGCGCAAGGGCACATCGCGTTCCGAGCGTGGCTGCAGGCGGGCGGCAGTGCGCTGAGCCAGGTAATCCTCGAGCGGCCCGACCGTTGGCGACATCAGACCATTTTGGAAGGCGGCGCGAATGAAATCGGCAAAGTAGGTACCGGGCCGCAACAACTCGCCCAGTCCGGCCAGCATCGTCCGGCACTGGGCGTTGACGTAAACGATGCGGTCCTCGGCATCGTAAAGGATGAAGCCCTCGTTCATGCTTTCGATGGCGCCCACCAGCCGTTCCTGCGCCTGGGCAAGCAGGTGCCGCGTCCGCCCCTGGCTTTCCGCCAGTTCGTCGGCCCGCACCAAACCCAGGCGGAACTGCTCGATGGCGCGGGCCATGGCGCCGATTTCGTCGTCGCGGTCCTGATCCTCGATGCCGATTTGGCGGTCGCCGGCCCTAAGGCTTTCGATGGACTTCCCCAGGCGCGACAAGGGTGCCGACACCGCCGCCGTGGTCCGCCGCGCCGCCATCAGGCCCAAGGCCAACAGGATCAGAATGATCGCAAGACCGCCGGCGCTTTGCCAATTGAGATCGCTTCGCCTTTTGTCGACAAGGGAATGGGCCAGGTCATGCAACCGGTCTTCCAGGCCCTTGATGGCGTCGACCTTGCGGGTCGCCAATTGGAACCACGAACCGGGATTGAGCGCGCTGTCCTTGGCACCCGCTCCGGCCAGCAGGGCGTCGCGGATCGGGCCGATGCCGTACTGGGCATCGATGGCCCGCACCATCTCGAACAGCGAAAAGCCCTCGCGGGGAACCAGGATTTCGAACACCCTCAAAAGCGAGCCCTGCTGAGCGACGATGTCGGCGAAGCGCAGCACATTGGCCTCGCCGAAGCCGTTGCGGGAAAAGGCGATCACCGCCAAACCCCGTTCGCGGCCGGCCATCTCCTTCATCCGCGCCAGGATGGCCTGGGCCTTGGTGACGTTGCGCAGCTCCTGCGAACCGGCCGGCAATCCCTCTTCGGCACGGATGATGAAGCCGTTTTGCAGATCGAGCAGGCGTTCGATGATCATCGTGTAATCGTCGAACAGGCGCTCGCTGGCCAATCGGTCTTGATCGATGGCGCCGCGCAGCCGTTCGAGGTCGCGGTCGAAATCCTTGCGCCCCTGGGCAAGGAGGGCGGCCAATTCGGCGCGCTCGCGCCCGGCCACCTCGAAGGCCTGGCCGCGCAAGGCGTCGGTGTCGGCGCGGAAGGACTCGATCAGCGGAAATTCCTGGCGGTTCTGGCGCTGCTCGGTCCGCAACACCGACTGACCGCGTTCAAACTGCAAGGCGTGAACGAGCTGATCGAGATAGATGTCGGCCACCAGATAGTCGCTGAAGCGCGACAGCCGCCAGTGATCGACGAGATTGGAAACGATCAGGACCAGGCCGAGCGCCGCAAACAGCGCCGCCGGTGCCAAGGCCAGCAGGCGGATGCGGCCAAACACGCCCAAGGAATACCAGCGCCGGTTCATCGACAGCCCGGCCTGGCCGGCGCTTCGGGAAACGTTTGACATTCCGACCTTGGGAAGAATTCCCCCCAGCGCATGACTATCACCTTAAGCGAACGAGTCCAGCATCAACTCTACCCCGGGAGGTATGATGAGCCGATCGGACGAAAAGTGTAAAGAAAAGAATGGTTTCAGAATGTAATGAAACCGGCCGAACGCTATTCGCCGCGCACGTCCTCGACCATCAGTTCAAGGGCATCGACATCGTTGATGATTAGGGCGTCCTTTTCGCGTTTGATGATGTCGGCGCGCGACAATTCGCTCAGCACCCGGGCCACCGTCTCGCGGGTGGTGCTGACCCGGCTGGCGATGTCGCTGTGGACCGGAATGGGCTTTAGAATCGCCTTGTTGGGACCGGCCATCGATTCCCGGGCCAGGCGCAGGAGTTCGGCATGGACACGGTTGTTGGCGCCCAGGGTCGACAGATCCATGATGCGCTCGGTCGAGCGGCGCACGATGCGCGACAGACTTTGAAGGATGAACAGCGTCACTTCCGGATGGTCGCGCAGCACCTTGAGGAACTGATCGGACGACAACGAAGCGACCACCGTATCCTCAAGCGCCATCACGCTGGCCGAGCGCGGTTCACCATCCAGCGCCGCCAATTCGCCGAAATGGCCGCCCTCGCCGACATCGCCCAGCGTCACCTCGCGCCCCGAGAGCGAGTAGTTCACCACCCGCACCTTGCCCTTGACGACGAAGAAGATGTCGCGCGATTCGCTCTGGCGGTCGATGATTTGCTCCTGGGCGCGGTGGCGCTTCCAGGCGCAGGCCTGCTCCATGGCTTCCCGCTCGGCGTGCGTCAGCCCCGAGAGCAGACGGATTCCCTCCAACGATGGCTTGATAACGGCTTTCGGCATCCCCATAACCCCCGATTTCGGCCATCATAAGCCGATCCTAAGCGCTTTGGCGAGAGGGCAGCGCTAGCCGAGCAAGGCGTCCTTGAGCCGGCGCAGAAGCCCGCCCAGATTGGCTCCCTCGGGTTCGACGGCGCCGCCCGGCGCCGGCGGCATCGGCATGGAAACCCTGGGCGTACCCAGCCCGACCGGCGGTTCGGACTCGCGCCTGGGCGGCGAAAAGGCTTCGGCCAGGCGCGGTCCCGCGGTTTCGCCGACCGCGGCCATGGCCAGAACGGTCCGCGCTTCCTGCAACAGATCGGTCGGCGCTTTGCTGGCCGGCGGGACCAAGGCGGCGGGGGCGGTCGGCGCCAAGGCGACCACCGGCGCCGGCACGGGCACGGGCGCGGGCGCGGGCGCCGGTTGGCGGGCCTCGGCCATTCTTCGCATGGTGCCGTCAATCGAATCCTGGACCTTGGCGTAGAGGGCGGCCACGCTCACCGGCTTGCCGTTCTCATAAAAGACGCTGCGATTGTGCTTGGCGGCGATCGGCATCAGGCGCGCCGCCGGCTTGCCGGGCGCCGTCTCCTGGGCCTTGAGGAAGCGGGTGGCGCCGTTCGGTCCCAGGAAGTGGGCAAGATAGACATCGGTGGCGCCGACCTCGCGCCCCAGCCGGCCGTTCAGCCGGTCTTCGTTCGCCTTGGCGTATTCGGCGGCCATCAGGGCCGCCATTTCCGGATCGTTGCGCAGATCGAGAATCGCCTTGCGCGCCATGGGATCGGCGACCATGGGCAGGCCATCCTCGTCGCGGCAGATCTTGCGCGCCAGCTTGGCCTGGCCGTATTTCGCCCCGTGCTCGCGGAAGACGTCGAGCCAGGTGCTGTTGGTGAATTGGAAAAGCCCGGCGGCCGAGGTGGTGCGCGCCTTGGCCTTGGGATCAAGCCCGCTTTCCCGGCTGGCCTCGGCCAGGAGGAAATCGAAGCTGACGCCGGTCTTCTCGCTGGCGCGGCGCAAGCCCGCCAGCACGTCCTCGCGCACCGGACGCCCAAGCATTTCCGTCACAGCCATGTTGTCGGTTCGCGCCACGACCCTGTCTTTCCTGTTCTCGGCCTTCAGGGTAGGCCCAGATTCGTCACCGAAAGGTAAACGGTGCGATCCCCGGCCCCTTTGCGCTATCCTTGGGGTCTCGCCCCTGCCCCAGGAAGATCGATGGCCGTTTCGACCCCACTTTGCAATTTCGGCTGGAAAGCCCCCGATTTCCGCCTGCCCGGCATCGACGGCAAGACCTACGGCCTGGCCGACATTCAGGGCGCCAAGGCGACGCTGGTCATGTTCCTATGCAACCATTGCCCCTATGTCCAGGCGGTGATCGACCGGCTGGTGCGCGATGTGGCCGAGCTTCAAGGCCAGGGGGTGGGCGCCATCGCCATCATGGCCAACGACACCGTCCAATACCCCGAGGATTCCTTCGACAAGATGAAGGAATTCGCCCGCCGGCACGCTTTCACCTTCCCCTATGTGATCGACGAAAGCCAGGCGATCGCCCGGGCCTACGACGCCGTCTGCACCCCGGATTTCTTCGGCTTCAACGCCAAGCTCGAGCTTCAGTATCGCGGCCGGCTCGACGCCTCGGGCCGCCAGCCGGCCCCGCCCGACGCCCCGCGCGAGCTGGTGCAGGCGATGCAGACCATTGCCCGCACCAGCCAGGGCCCTCTCCAGCAGACCGCCAGCATGGGCTGCTCGATCAAGTGGCGTCCAAGCGGCTAAATTCGGGCGCCCGGATCATTGCCTTCGCCCCCGGCCCGGGCTATGGTACGGCCCCGGTTAACCCCGCTTTCGCAGGAACTTAAGGCCCGTGAACAAGCCCACCGACGACACCGCCACCGACGTCCTGATCCGCGAGGTCGATGAAGACCTGCGTCAGGAACAGATGGCTGCGCTTTGGAAGCGCTACGGCAATTGGGTGATCGGCGCCGCCGTCGCCCTGGTGGCGGTGGTGGCCGGGCGCGAGGCCTGGATCGCCTGGAAGGATCAGCAGGCCGCCAGGGACGGCAGCCGTTTTGCCGCCGCCACCCTGTTGGCCGAAACCGGCAAGGCCGCCGAGGCCGGCTTGGCCTATGCGGCGATGGCCAAGGACGCCACCGGCGGCTATGCGGCTCTGGCCCACCTGCGCCAAGCGGCCCTGCTTGCCAAGGACGGCAAGAACGCCGAGGCCGCCGCCGCCTTCGACGCCCTGGCCGCCGACGGTTCCGCCGACAAGGCCTACCGCGCCGCCGCGACCTTGCAGGCGGCCCTGCTTACTTTGGACAGCGCCGATCCCTCGGCGCTTGAGCGGCGCGTTGCACCTCTGGCCGCCGCCGACAGCCCCTGGCGCCATTCCGCCCAGGAAGTGCTGGCCCTTCTGGCGCTGCGCCAGGGCGACCGCGCCAAGGCACGCGACGCCTACGCCAAGCTTTCCGACGACGCCCAGGCGCCACGGGGATTGCGCGCCCGCGCCGCCGAGGCTCTGGCCGCGCTCGGTCCGGCCAGCAAGGGATAGGACACCGATGACCCGCCGCCTGCCGCTCCTCCTACTGGCCCTGGCCGTTTGGCCGCTCGCCGCCTGCGATTCGCTTTACGACATGGGCGATGTCTGGTTGGGCGAGAACAAGAAGCCCTTGGCCGGCAAGCGCGTCTCGGTGATGGTGCATGAGCGGGTGCTCAACCCCGATCCTTCGATCACCGCGCGCGACATTCGCATCCCGGCGCCCGAGGACAACGACGCCTGGCCGCAGGCCGGCGGCTATCCTAGCCACGCCATGCACCACATGGTTCTGAATGACGGCTTGAAACGCGCCTGGCGCTCCGATATCGGCGCCGGATCGAGCGACACCCGAAGGCTGATGGCCCAGCCGGTGGTCGCCGACGGCCTGGTGTTCGTCATGGATGCCGAGGCCCGCGTCAGCGCCTTCGAGGAAAAGAGCGGCAAGCGCCTGTGGCGGGTGAACCTGACGCCCAAGGACGAGGACGACGACCACATGGGGGGCGGCGTCGCCTACGACAACGGCCGCCTCTTCGTCACCACCGGCTTTGCCCGCGTCTACGCGCTCGAGGCCGCCAGCGGCAAGACCCTGTGGACGCAGACCCTGGCGGCGCCGATGCGCGCCGCCCCCACCGTCTTCGCCGGCCGGGTGCTGGTTGTGACGGTCGAGAACCAGACTTTGGCGCTCGACGCCAACGATGGCCGGACGCTGTGGACCCATCAGGGCATCGCCGAAGCCGCCAGCGTGCTGGGCGGCGCCAACCCGGCGGTTTCGGCCGGCACCGTCGTCACCCCCTACTCGTCGGGCGAATTGGTGGCGATCCGCATCGAGAACGGCGCCGTGCTGTGGTCGGATTCCTTGGCCGCCGGCCGGCGCACCGACGCCGTTTCGGCGCTCTCCGACATTCGCGGCCGGCCGATCGTCGATCGCGGCCGGGTGTTCGCCATCAGCAATTCCAACCAGACGGTGGCGATCGATCTGCGCACCGGCCGCCGGCTGTGGGAAGCCGAGATCGGCGGCCTGCAAAGCCCCTGGGTGGCCGGCGATTATCTTTACCTCATCACCAACGACATCGAGATGGTCTGCCTTGAGGCCAAGACCGGCCGCGTCCATTGGGTGACGCCCTTGCAGCGTTGGGAAAACATGGAGAAGAAGAAAGGCACGGTGCTGTGGGCCGGGCCGGTGCTGGCCAGCGACCGTCTGGTCGCCGTCGGCACCCATGGCTGGGCGGTGGCGATCTCGCCCTACAATGGCGAGGTGCTGGGCTTCGAGAAAATGCCCGACGGGCTGTCGATCGCCCCGGCGATCGCCAATGGCGGGCTCTATTTCGTCACCGAGGCGGGCGAACTCGTCGCCTACCGTTGATCGGCCGCGACCGCGGCCACGCCGCCCGTTGTTGGGTTGGCCGGCAAAGCCGGCGGACGGCGAGAGCCAAGCGAGCGGAGGCGAGCGCTTGGGCCGATTGAGGGCCAAATATAAGACTCCTTTCCATCCAGATCGGTAGTAACTAAGACAATGTCCTTCACCGTCGTCCTCGTCGGCCGACCCAATGTCGGCAAATCGACCCTGTTCAACCGGCTGGTCGGCCGCAAGCTGGCCTTGGTCGACGACACGCCGGGCGTGACCCGCGACCGCCGCGCCGGCCCGGCCCGGCTGGGCGATCTTTCCTTCACCGTCATCGACACCGCCGGCCTGGAAGAGGCCGATCGGGCCAGCCTTTGGGGCCGCATGCGCCGCCAGACCGACGAGGCGATCGCCAAGGCCGACGCCGTGCTGTTCCTGATCGACGCCCGCGCCGGCCTCACCCCTTTGGACGAGCATTTCGCCCGCCATCTGCGCAAAAGCCAGAAGCCGGTGATCCTGATCGGCAACAAATGCGAAAGCCGAGCCGCCGAAGCCGGTCTGGCCGAGGCGCACGCGCTCGGGCTGGGCACGCCGCTGCCCCTTTCCGCCGAGCATGGCGAGGGGCTGGCGCTGCTGCACGATGCGCTCTCGCCCTATGCCCGCGACGACGACGCCCAGGACGCCATCGACCATCCCCTGCGGCTGGCCATTGTCGGGCGGCCCAATGTCGGCAAATCGACGCTGGTCAACAAGCTCTTGGGCGAGGAGCGGCAATTGGTGGGGCCCGAGGCCGGCATCACCCGCGACGCCATCACCATTCCCTGGCGCTGGCGCGGCCATCCCCTGGAACTGATCGACACCGCCGGGCTGCGCCGGCGCGCCCGGGTGTCCGAGAAGCTCGAGAAGCTTTCCGCCGCCGATTCCCGGCGCGCCATCCGCGAATGCCAGGTGGTGCTTTTGGTGATGGAGCCGGATTCCATTCTCGACAAGCAGGATCTGGCGATCGCCGAAATGGCGATCGACGAGGGCCGCGCCCTGGTGCTGGCGATCAACAAATGGGACACCGCGGAAGACCGCGCCCAGGCGATGCGCCGCTTGAAGGATCGGCTGGAGGCCAATCTGGCCCAGGCCAAGGGCATCGCCGCCATTCCGATCGCCGCCAAGACCGGCCAGGGCCTCGATAAGATGATGGGCGCCGTGCTGGCCGCCTACGAAACCTGGAACCGGCGCGTCCCCACCGCCAAGCTCAATCGCTGGCTGGAAGAAGCGGCGGCCCGCCATCCGCCGCCGGCCATCCGCGGCCGGCGCCTGAAGCTGCGCTACGCCGCCCAGGTCTCGACCCGCCCGCCCAGCTTCGTCTTGTTCGCCAGCAAGCCCGAGGAACTGCCGGACTCCTATTCCCGCTATCTGGTGAACAGCCTGCGCGAGGTCTTCGACCTGCCCGGCGTGCCGATTAGGCTGTCGCTGCGCAAGGGCAAGAACCCGTACGCGGAGTGAGCGGGGCGCTGATCAGGCGGCGCGGGGAACGATCGCGCGCTGGATCGTCCGGCCAAGGCTGCGTTTGGCGCATTCCAGATCGTAGCGCGTTTGCAGATTGAGCCAGAAATCGGGCGTGGTGCCGAAATAGCGGGCCAGGCGAAGCGCGCTGTCGGCGCTGATGGCGCGCCGGCCCCTTGCTATGTCGTTGGCGCGCGAGCGTGGCATCTTCAGCGCATTGGCCAATTCGTAGACGTTGATCCCCAGGGGATGCAGGAATTCGTCGCGCAGAGTTTCCCCTGGATGGATGGGCGGCAACCGCCGGCCCGACGCGATGTCGGAGAAATCGACCAACCCGCGATCGAGGGCTTTTTTCTTGATCACCTTGCGCATGTCTTGGCGTACCTCGTTGCCGGGGGCTTGTCAAAGCGACATGGTCGGCATGGCCGTCCTTGACTGGAAATCCGTATTGCTGATGTCCGCATAGAGCCTCCGCGCCGTTGAACCACCAAGGCACGGAGACATCAAGGCGCATTGACCGAACTTCGGACTTGGTGCCTTGGCGTCTTGGTGGTTCATCTTTCGACAAGTGCTGAAATATTGCCCTTTGCAGAGACGCCCGTTTGGCGTCCCTTAAGTGCCGTCGCACCTCGCAGATCACCCTCCCATCCGCCCTCAATGTATTGACCGCACATCGGCACATTGACAAGGCAACATTAAACACTATCATTGCGAGCGGATGGATTGCGGTTGGAAAAGCGCGAGGTTGCGGTTTTTATTTTGAGTCGAAGAATTATCAACGAAACACGGCGCTGGGGAGAATTCCACAATGAAACTTCCGTCAATCAGCATCAAACAATCTCCAGCATTAAGCGAGAAATGGGTTCAGGACCAAATTGCAAACGATCCTTCCATTCTCGAATTGGGCGATCTAATTCTTAAGGACAAAGAACGGAACCAACCCAATGCCGGGCGTCTCGACCTATTACTTCAAGATCCAGAATCGCCAAAACGATACGAGGTCGAAATACAGCTTGGCGCAACGGATGAACGACATATCATTCGCACAACAGAATACTGGGATATTGAACGAAAAAGATATCCTCAATATGAGCACACTGCTGTCATTATCGCAGAAAATATTACTACAAGATTTCTAAATGTTATCCAGTTATTCAATGGCGCAATTCCACTTATTGCTCTAAAAATGACGGCATATAAAGTCGGCGACGATTACGCTCTTACATTTGTAAAAATACTTGACGAGCTGACATTTGGACTTGTTGATGATGATGAGCCGCTAGCAGAACCAACCGATCGTTCATACTGGGAGACTCAGAGAGGAACTAGAGTCTTCTGTGATTAGGTTGACGCATACCCGGAGTTTCTAAAGTAGTTGGCGCATTCCTTTGGTGAGAATGTGTTGAGAAGGGAACCGATGCGACGCCAGGTTGCTTCGACAGTTCGCTCGGCGGCCTTTTTGAGG
>JACRPC010000042.1 GCA_016214125.1 Rhodospirillales bacterium
GAGAGTTGCGATCGCCAACAACCGCCTCCAATCGACGGCGGTCCAAGGCGGAAACATTCACCATGATACCTGTTCGCATCCGCCCAGATTCGCACGGATCAATCCCGTCGGGAATCCTATGAATGCGTCAGACCACTAGGCCCTTCGGTCAGCGCACCGATTCCCACTTGGTTTCGCGGTGTTTGAGGCGCGGGTGGGTAACCACCAAATGCCAGACCACGGCCTGAAAGGCCTCGGTGTGAGGCGTGATCGTCATCGGATTGACGGTGGGCACCACCACGCAGGCGTCGGCCAGCTTGGCGGTGGTGCCGCCGTCGCGCCCGACCACGCCCAGGATGCGCGCCCCGGCGGCGCGCGCCGCCTCGAGCGCCATGACGATGTTCATGCTCACCTTCTTTTCGGCGTTGCCGCCGCCGACCGAGAAGACGAACACCCCATCCTTGGGACCGATCCGCGAGCCAAGCAGCCAATTGGCAAAGGAAGAATCCCAGCCATCGTCGTTGATGCGCGCCGTCAGCTCCGATACGTTGTCGGCGGGCGAATAGGATTCCACCCCGGCGATCTTGCGGAAATCGTTGACGGCGTGCGAGCAATTGCCGGCGCCGCCGCCTACGCCCAGAAAGAACAGCCGCCCGCCATTGGCGCGGATGTCGGCGATGTGGTTGACGATGGCGTCGATCGCTTGGGCGTCGATCGTGTTCAATATCGCGATCGCCTCGGCAAGATAGGCGGTGGTGTAGTCGCTGGCGCTCATCGGACCTCCCGGATGGAGATGGCGTTCGAGATCGGCGATGCCGGAAAAGGAACCCACTTCGAAAAAACGGCGGTCCACCTCGTAGCCGACCAGATCGCCCTTGTCCAGAAGCCGGGCAAACCGATCGGCCAGATCAAAGGCCTCGGCTTGCCCCGCCAGGGCGGCACGGGACAGCACGGACAGGCCATAATCGATGTGCCGGAAGCGGAGATCGCGGGTTGTCTTGTCGTAAGCGACGATCCGACCATCTTCAAAGCGGATGTTCGAGGCGCCAAGCCGGTTGTCGTTGCGCCACACCGTCATCAGCGCCTTCTTGCCCGAGGCGGCAAAAGCCTCCCAGACCGGACGGTAGGAACAATCGAGATAGGAATCGCCATATAGCACCAGCGCCGCCTCGGCCGTCACTTGGTCGAAGGCCTTGAGCAGCGCGCCGCCGGTGCCAAGCCGCTGGTCGCCCTCGTCGGAGTAACGGAGCGCGAGGCCGAAGCGCCCGCCATCGCCGGCGAAATCGCGGATCGCCTGGCCCAGATGGCCGATCGCCAGCACGACCTCGCGCACGCCTTCGGCGGCGACGCGGCGAAGTTGGTGGGCAAGAAAGGGTTCGCCACGCACCGACAGCAGCGATTTGGGAATGTTTTTCGCCAAGTCGCCCAGGCGGGTCGCCTTGCCTCCGGCCAGGATCACCAGCGGCGGCAAGGGGTGGCTCATTGCACGACAACCTTGGTGCCTTCGAAATCGAAGCGGAAGCGGACCTCGACCAGCCCGGCCTCGATCATGGCGTGGCGCAGACGAGTCTTGTCGTCGGCGTAGAACATGAGGAAGCCGCCGCCGCCGGCGCCGACCAGCTTGCCGCCCAAGGCGCCGTTGGCAACGCCCAGATTGTACCAGCGGTCGATTTCGGGATTGCTCATCGAGCGTGAGCGCTTCTTCTTGTGCAGCCAGTGCTCGTGCATGAGCCGACCATAGAAGTCGAGATCGCCGGTCTCCAAAGCCTTCAGGCTGCGCAGGCCCAGATCCTTGACGTAATGCAGATTGTCGATCATGCCCTTGTCGTCGGCGCGGCTTTTCGAATCCTGTTCGACCAGGATCGACGAGGCCGAACGGGAAAAGCCGGTGAAAAACAGGACCAGATTGTCTTCGAGATTGTAAAGCGTCTCGCGGCTGGCCGGCAGCGGCCAGGCTTCGACCCCGTCATTGGTGTTGTAGCGGAAGCAGGTGACGCCGCCGAAAGCCGCCGCGTACTGGTCCTGCTTGCCGATCGGCTCCTTCAGGATGTCGAGTTCGATCTTGCAGGCCAGCTCCGCCAACTCGGCGGTCTGGATCGTGCTCTTGCGGTGCGTCAGAAGCGCCTTTAGAAGCGCGGTGGTGAAGCTGCCCGACGAACCCAGCCCGGTGCCGGCCGGGATGTCGGCCATGCTGGTCATTTCGAGATAGCGCCCGTCGATGCCGACGAGATTGAAGGCCTCGCGCACGATCGGATGCTCGATTTGGGCCGCGTTCTTCACCCGCTCCATCTTCGAGTATTTGACGATCAGATCCTCGACGAAGGTCTGGTGCAGCGTGATGTAAACATATTTGTCGATGGCCGCCGCGATGAGAAAGCCGCCATGGTCGCGGTAGTAGGAGGGCAGATCGGTCCCTCCCCCGCCCAGGGTGATGCGAAGCGGGCTGCGCACGATGATCATGGGCCGCGGGTCCTTTCGTACAATCGGTCGATCACCGCCAAGGTGCGTCGGGCCTCCTCAAGGCCACCCGAGGGCTGGCGGCGAACCTTGGCGGCCTGGGCGAATTCCTGCCACTCGGCCGCCCAGGAGGAATCGGGCTGGGCGAACTCAAAGCGTTCGGTCTTCGGTGGGCCCATCTCGGGCAGCATTTGGTAATAAGTGAGGGTCTCGGTGCCGTAGCTGCCGCCCAGCCCGTCGATCTGAAGCTTGCCTAGGCGCCCCATGATCTCGAAGGAGAAGATGTTCTTCCATTCCGTCCAGCCGGCCTGCAGCCAAGCGGTCTGGCCCTGGGCGGTGCGCAGCGAAACGAAGGCGTTGTCCTCGACCGGCGCGTTCCAGAAATAGCGCGCCAGATGGCCTTCGACGGTGGCGAAGTCGCCCAGGAACCAACCGGCCAGGTCGATCAGATGCGATCCCTGATCGAGCAATTCGCCGCCACCCGAAACGGCCGGGTCGAAGCGCCATTCCTTCTCGTAGCCCAGTCGGCCGCCATGGCCGTAACGCCCGCGCACAAAGAGAAGCGGGCCAAGAACGCCGGAATCAACCAACTGGCGCGCCTTTTGGAAGGCGGGGTGGAAGCGGTGGTTGTAGCCGACCTTGACCGTCACCTTGGCGGTTCGAGCGGCGGCGATCAGGGGATCAAGCTCGGCGGCCTGGCGGGCGCCCGGCTTTTCCAACAGCACCGGCTTGCCGGCCTGGATGGCGGCCAGCGCGATCGGCGCCAACTGATCGTGGGTGACGGCGACGATCACCGCTTCGGTCTCGGGATCGCCGATCGCTTGGGCGGCGTCGGCGGCGATGCGGGCGCCGGTTTCGCCCGCCAGTTTGGCCGCCCGGTCTCGATCGGTATCG
The DNA here is from genome assembly GCA_016214125.1 of Rhodospirillales bacterium. GTDB lineage: Bacteria > Pseudomonadota > Alphaproteobacteria > Rhodospirillales > WMHbin7 > JACRPC01. The sequence continues at coordinate 3,331 of JACRPC010000042.1, forward strand.
GCGACGACGACGAGGCGATCGTCGGGCTCCAGCGCCCGGGCGCGCTTGGCGCCGATCAGACCGCAGCCGACGATCGCCACCCGCACCTTACTTCTCCCCCCAATCCTGGCCGCGATCCTTGGGTACGATGCGCCGAAGCGTGTAGATGTCGGAGCCTTCAAGGTCAGCCTTGTGCGCAGGCAGATCGCGCCAAGGGTCCCAGACGGCGGCGATCAGCCGTCCGGTGATGCCATCGGCCATGGGCGAGGCCAGCCAGGCGGCGCAGGAGGCGCCCACCGAAAGCGGCGTACCACCCTCGGCCTTAATCCTTTTCATGCGGGCGTGGAAATCGGCGCCCACCTTTTCCGGTCCGGCGGCGATCACCTGATCCAACAGGCGGGTGTCGAGCGCGCCCGGCGCCACCGCGTTAACGTCGATGCCGTATTCCTTCACTTCCAGGGCCAGGGTCTCGGAAAAGCGCACCATCGCGGCCTTGGAGGCAGCGTAGGCGCTGATGCCGGGCAGCGGATTGGTGGCGCCGCCGCCCGAGATGTTGACGATCTTGCCTTGGCGGCGGGCCTTCATGTGCGGCAGCACGGCGCGCGACGGATAAACGGTGCCCATCAGATTGATGGAGATCGCCTGGCACCAATCGTCCCAATCGACGGTCTCGATGGTGCCCAAGGGGCCATAGACCCCGGCGTTGTTGACGAGCGCATCAAAATGGCCGAAGGCCTGAAGCGTTTCGGCAACCAGATGATCGACCTCGGCCGGAACCGACACGTCGCAAGGATGATGCAGAACGATCTGCCCCTGTCCGGCCTTGGCCTTGAGCCGGCCGGCCGCCTCGTTCAGCCTAAGCGCATCGCGCGCGCACAGCATCAGCGAGGCGCCTTCCGCCAGACAGGCCTGGGCGATGGCTAGGCCCAGCCCCTGATTGGCGCCGGTCACCAGAACGATGCGGTCCTTGAGAATCATGATGGCGTTCCGATGGTGCGATAGCGGATGCGGGAATCCTTGGCCAGCGACGGTAGCAGCCGGTCGGGATCGAGCACCAGGGGATTGCGCATCCGCGCCAGCACCCGGCCGGCATCGAGCGCTTGAAATTCCGGCCAGCCGGTGGCGATCACCAGGGCGCTGGCCCCTTCGAGCGCCTGATCGAGATCGCCGGCCAGGACCAACCCCGGCAGCGGGCTTTGCGTGACTTTGGGATCGAAGGCGATCGGATCGGCCTTGGCCGCAAGCAGGGAACGCGCCAGTTCGACGCCGAGCGAGCGGCGCACCGCATCGGTGCCGGGCTTGTAGGCCAGACCCAGGATCGCCACCCGCCGGCCGGCCAGATCGCCCAGGGCGCGCGCCAGCGCCCGGAAAGGCCATCCGCGATGGGCGTTGTTGCTTTCGGGGATCGCCTTCATGAGCGGAGCGGGAATCTTCAAGTGATCCGAAAGCTCGCCCAGCGTGGCGACGTCGCGGGCCAAGGTGCCGCCGGCAAAGGCGGAACCGGGCCGGATATAGGCTTTGGCGCCGATCCGCGGCTCGGCGCGAAGCGCGCCCTCGACCTCGCCGGCGTCGGCGCCCAGCGCCTCGCCCAGACTGGCGATCTCGTTGATAAAGGTGACCGAGGCGGCCAGGAAGGCGTTGAGCGCATGCTTGACCATTTCGGCCGATTCCACCCGCATCCACAGCATATTGGCCGATAGGGGCTTGAGGAGCGGTTCGAGGATTTGGCGGGTTCGTGCGTCGCGCAGGCCGATGACGATGCGCTCGGGTTTCGTGAAGGCTTCGATCGCCTTGCCCAGCCGCAGATTCTCGGGGCTGACGGCAAAGGAAACCCCGGCCTGGGGGCGCAGGCGGCGAAAGGAATCCTCCAGCCGCTTGGCGGTGCCGACCGGTAGCTGCGACGAGATCAACACAACCGCGCCCTCGGCCAAAAAGGGGAAGATCGCCTCGATCTGGCGGGTCACCTGCTCGACATCGGCCCGATCCTCATCATCGACCGGGGTGTCGAAGGTCACCCAAACCAGTTCGGCCTGGGCCAGCGCCGCCTTGGCGTCGGTGGTGAAGGATAGGTTGCCCGAGGCCAAGCCCTTGGCAGTCAGCTCGGCCAAGCCCGGCTCGAACAAGGGCGGCTTGCCCATAGCAAGATCGGCGACGGTTTTCGCATCGGGATCGAGCCCGATCACCCGATGCCCCAGATCGGCCAGGCAGGCGGCGGTGACGGCGCCCAGATGCCAAAGCCCATGCACGCAGATCGTCATGCCCGGCGCTCCAGCACCCAGGGATTGGCGGCGATCCAGGCCACGGTGCGGCGCACGCCGTCCTCGATCGACAGTTTCGGCCGCCAGCCGAGATCCATGATCTTCTTGGGCGCTAGCCAGATGAAGGGATTGTCGCCGATCCAGCCGCGTCGACCGCCTTCAAAAATGAAGCGCGGCGCCACGCCCATTTCGGCGCAGATCAGCTTGGCCGAATCGATCACCTCGATATAGCCATCGACGCCGAGATTGTAGATGTTGACCGGCGCCTGGGCCTTGTTGACCGCCAGCAGCATGGCGTCGACGCAATCGCCCACATGCATGTAGGATTTGCGCTGATGCCCGTCGCCCAGTATGTGCAGACGGCTGGGATCGGCGCGCAGTTTCTTGATGAAATCGAAGACATGGCCGTGGGTGTAGCGCTCGCCCAAGACCGAGACGAAGCGAAAGATGTAGCCCTTGAGCCCATAGCCCTCGGCATAGGCCTGGATCATGCCTTCGCCCGCCAGTTTGGAGGCGCCGTAGAGCGAGGTCTGCACCGGGAAGGGCGCATCTTCCGGCGTGGGTATCACCGGCGCTTCGCCATAGATCGAGCCGGTCGAGGAAAAGGCGATGCCCTTGACATTGTTGGCCCGCATCGCTTCCAAGACGTTGAAGGTGGCGATGGTGTTCTGTTCGAGATCGCGCCTGGGATGCTCGGTGCCGAAACGAACATCGGCGTTGGCCGCCAGATGGAAGACGAAATCGGACCCCGCCATCGCCTGGGTCAGGCCTTCGAGGTCGAGGACATCGCCCTGGCTGAAGGCGAAGTTCGGGTGGGGCCGGGCGGCATCAAGGAATTGGGGAAAGCCGGTCGACAGATTGTCGTAGGCCCGAACCCGCAGCCCCAAGGCCAGCAGCCGGTCGATCAGGTTGGAGCCGATGAAGCCGGCGCCCCCGGTAACGAAGATGCTGCGATATGGACCCAGAGCCACGCAATTCCCCCGGCGAATCCTGGGCGGAAGCTAGCGGCAAAGGGGGGTGGGGGTCAACCGATCAGGCTTTGTGGAGGATATAGCTGATCGAACGCAAAATTTCCTTGACGAGATTGAAGGGATTATGGGGGATCGCCTTGGGGAATATCTTTCCCCCAAGGAGATAGACGTGAAATATTGTGCCAATCACCGAATATACGGGTGTCAGGGGCAATCGAATCAGCAATCTCAAGAACCCGTCCCAGGAACTCGGAAGCTTGCAGAATATGGGCGCGAGTTTCATCAATCGGTACATCTGGTGTTTTTCGTCGGGCGTGTAATTGGTAAGCACCGACGTGGTCCAATAATTGACATCGCTGAAATTGATGGCGGGATCGAGGACGCCCTTCTTGAGGGCGTAATCGGTCAACTCGGTTCCTGGGTAGGGGCAGAAGATGCTGAAGGTCGGGGCGGCGGGATTGAGGCGTTTGGCGAATTGGTAAGAGCGGAAATCGTCGTCGAGGCTTGTGCCCGGCAGTCCCAGGATGGTGTTGGCAAATGCGTTGAGTCCATAACGCTGGGCCAGTCGAAACGATTCCAGCATGAGGTCGTCCGACATGTTGCGCTTGAGGACCAAATTTCGAATATGGTCGATTCCCGATTCGATCGACATGGCGATGGACCGGCAACCGGACTTGAAAAGAAGCTCGGCAATGTCCTCGGTTAGATTGTTGGCGCGGATCAAACAATAGAAGGGAATCCCGATCTCCTTCGGATAGCGCTCGGCAAATTCCTCCAGCCATTCGTCTTTCTTGATTACGAAGACATCATCGGCGAAGCGGATATACCGTAGGGTTGGCCAGGCGCCCTGGACCTGTTTGATCTCCTCGAAGAGATTGTCGATCGATCGACGGCGCAACAGCTTGCGTCCCTCGCCTTTGAACATGGTGTTGAAGGCGTGGTTGAAGCAGTACGTGCATTTGAAAGGGCAGCCCCTCTGGGTAAGAAAGGAGCGAATGCCTTGGCGCAGCATGTCCGGCGCCGCATCATAAAACAGCGCGCGATCGGCAAACGGAATCGAATCCAGGTCCTCTATGACTTCCTTTGCGGGAGACCGATGCGACGGCGTCAGGATATTGGGTATGCCGTCAAGAGTACGGCCAGCCGCGAGCGCATCAACAATCCGCATCATCGCCCTATCCCCGTCACCGATGCAAATCGCATTGAGACCCAAGTCATCCAGGACTTGGGGGAAATAGGTTGGATGAGGCCCACCCATGATTCGGGCTGGTCGCCGTCCCAGGCTATTCGTCCACGACGAAACCATCCGATCCGCCTGGGCAAAGGCCCCAAGATCGGCCGACATCGTGCTGTAGGCAACAAGATCGGGATCAAATGAATTAAGAACCGCGGGAAGGTTCTTCTGATCGAGAACCGCTAGGCGCGTCGTGTGACCAGCCTTGCGGCAAACACCCGACAGGATCATCGCGCCGAGGGGTTCGTTGTAGAAGACATGGGCAATGACGAACAATATTTTCATGCGTCGATCTGATCATGCCGTCGCTTCAGAACCAAACCTTGACAGAGATTGAGAGAAGCAACCGGAATAAACAAAGGAAAAAACCGCCTCTTGATCACACGGAAATCACGCTCAAGTTCGGTTATGATTTCGCTCGGGGAATTGATGTGTTCACTCCGGATAAACCAGTCATAGGATTGATTGTAGCGCCTTTCGAACAGGCGTTGAGCAGACATTCGACGCGCCAAACTGTATGCGAACCCGGGATCGCAGGGAATAACGACAACCAAATTTCCCTCTGGGGTCAGAAGGCGCCGCAGTTCCGCGAGGGCAGCGGGCAAGTTCGGAAGGTGCTCGAGAACATGAACCGCAACCACGCGATCAAAGCTTTGATCGGGGTAATCGAGCCGTTCCTGACAATCGCCAACCTGGGCGACCACATTGGGAAAGCGCTCGGAAATGCGCGACGCCATATCCGATCGAAGTTCAACACAGTGGTAGGTCTGGTGGACGAGATTTTCGTAAGCTAGATGCTCGCCCAATCCTGCCCCGATCTCCAGGGTACGACAGCCCAGCCAACTCGGCGCGGCTTGGACGGGAAACCGATGATTAAACCGCTCGATAATGCCGAAGCGTTTCGGAAGCACCTCGTGCCAATAATGCATAAAGTCGTCGCGAATTCGCATCTGCTCCGTCGTCAGCGGCGCAAGAGTTTTGGGCCATTGAGACGATGGCTTCGGTTGGACAATCATGACGAACAGGTATGATTTGGGCGGGACTCTGTCAAGTGCGGGCTGGGTTGACAGGTCATACCCCCAATTTTAGAGTGCCGCCGTTTTCGCCCTCCCGGAAGGATCGTGATTGCGATGCGTCGCCTGCTCGCCCGCCTGATCGAGCGCGCCCTGGCGCTGCCCCTGGTGTTCGAGCTGCAGCAGCGTCTGAACGCTTATGACGACGTCAAGGCCGAGTTCGCCGACTATCTGGCGGGGTCGGGACGCACCATCCTCGATCTCGGCTGTTCGACCGGCAATTGCGCCGCTCACATCCTCGACATGGCGACCAACGACTATACCGGAATCGATGTGCATGCCGGCTATACCGAGATCGCCCAACGGAAATATCCGGCCGGACATTTTCGGGCCATGGACGGCCGGGAGCTCGATTTTCCCGACGATCATTTCGATCTCGTTACCATCATCAGCGTGCTGCACCACATGCCCGACCCGGTGGTGGCCGATTGCCTTGGCGAAGTGCGCCGTGTGATGAAGCCCAGCGGGCGGGTGCTCTTGATCGAGCCGGTGACGACGCCCGGGTGGTGGATGAGCAATTTCTTGCTGTCGATCGATCGCGGCCGCTTTGTTCGCTCGCCCGAGGGCTATCGCGCCTTCCTGAACGGCTTCGGCTTCGAGCGCGAGCGTTTCTGCGTCTTCGGCCCGCATCGCTTTGCCTCTTATGTGCTGACCAAAGGTAGCTAGTTCTTCACCACCATCCGCCAGAAGATGCCTAACAGATAGGGCAATTCCCTCCAGACGGCGCGCGAGCGATTGAGGCGGAATTTGAGATTGTAGCCGTACCAGACGTAATAGAAGACGCGGTAGAGCCCGCCCAGCGGCAGATCGCAAAGGAAGGTGACGTAGGGCCGCAGCCTGGGAAAGCGGACGACCAGACCGAACAGCTTGTGCAGATTCTCGATGCGGCGCCTTACGACCGGACTCTTGAAATTGAGCATGGTCGTGCGCTTGTTGGTTTCGATATAGGCCGCATCCTCATCAAGGAAGCCGTGCGACCGCGCGTAAGCCTCGATTGGGGTGCCTGGATAGGGATAAAGGATCGATGACCAGGCGTAGGTCGGCTTGATGATGATGTTGAGGTCCAAGGTTTCCAAATCAACCGGGTAGGGATCGGGTACCGGTAGGCCAATTAAATTTTGGGTCGCAATGCCCACCCGGTGCTTTTGCAAGATCCGTGCGGCCGCGACCACTTTTTCGTTGGACAGGTTGCGTTCCAGAATTTCATTGGCGATGCGCTCGTTGCCACACTCGACGCCCATGAAGACAAATTTCAAGCCCGCCTTGGCCAATTCTTCGACCACCGCCTCGTTGACCGAATTGGCGCGCATATTGCAGTAGAATGGAAGGCCGATCCGGTCCTTGTAGAGGCGGCAGAAATCCTCGACCCAGCCCTTCGGCTTGACGGTAAAGACGTCGTCCCAAAAAGCGACCAGCTCGACGCCGGTCTGATCGCGAACCTGGGCGATTTCGGTAACCACTTGGCTGGGCTGGCGGGCGCGCATGACTTTGCCCAGGCCTTTGTAGTCCTCGTTGAACTTGGCGTTGAAGCAGTAGGAGCAGCGATAGGGGCAGCCGCGCCCGGCGATGAACGCCTTGATCCCCAGTCCGGTGAGCTTGGGGGGCGCCTCGAAAAGAATGGCGCGATCGGGCGCCGGCAGTGCGGTCATGTCGACAAAGGGGGCGAGCGGATTCTTGAAAATATTGCCATCATGCTTGGCGTGGAAGGTGAGGGTGAGCCACCAGGCTTCGCCCGCCTCGACGCGGCGGCAGAATTCGGGAAAGACGCTGTCGCCCTCGCCCACGCAGATGGCATCGAGACCTTCCTCGCCCAGCACGTCCTGGCGGAAGGTGGCGTGCGGTCCTCCCAAAACCGCCAGGAAATCGAACGACCTCTTGAGGGTTCGGTTGAGTTCAAGGAGCGCCGTATGCTCGCCGGTCATGGCGCTGTAGCCAATGACCCGCGGGGCAAAATCACCGACCAATTTGGGGAAGGCCTTGGCCGGGGTGGGGCCCAGAACCGCCAGGCGAACCTTATGCCCCGCCGCCTTCAAAGCGGCGCTGAGATAGGTGACCGCCAACCGCTCGATCATGGTGTCTTTGTAGACCAAAAGCACGTTCATAGAGCGTCTCCGAGGCAAGGCGGCGGACCATATCATGGGGGTGCGGCGAAAACCAGCAATGGGCCGATTCCCTCCTCCTGTTGACTTCGGCGTCGCGCCATCCGTATACAGGCTTATGAATGCGTCTTTTTCGCCTTCTGGCAACTGGGCGGCCCGGGTTTCGATTATCCTTCTTGCGCTTCTGTCGCATGGCTGGATATTGATCAATGACGGGCGTTATCTTGATGCCACCTACTTCGAATATTTTTTCGAAGCGGGGCGTTATGACATCCTCCTTTGGAACTTTGCCGGCGTTGCCTTGCGTCCCTGGTTGTGGTTGATGTCGCCGCTCGTTGGTTCGAGCTCAGCCGGGTGGATTCTGAAATTGGTCGAGGTTCTGTCTTTGATGACGATCGGGTTGATCGTCCATGATGGCGCTCGCCGCTATGCGCACCTTCTGCCCAACGAGGCGCTTGGCTTGGCCGCAATCACGATAACCTTTCCGGTTTATGCTTCCGCGGTTATGTCAAATACGGTGATTTATTTCTTTCCGACCGCCCTCTTTTTTTCGGGTTGGCACATTCTGATTGGGTCGAGCATGGGCCCGGCGAGAGCGCCTTGGCGCTACAGCACTTCCCTTTTTATGATTACCCTTTCTTTTCTCCACAATTCGCTGCTGGTCTTCCATTATGCGTTCGTTGTTCTGCTGTTCACGCAAACCGCGCATCCAGCAGGCGTTCATGGACTAAGGGCGTCCGCGACAACGTTCTTAAGGCGGCACACACTCCTGATCGTGCTGCCGCCGATCTTTTTTTTCCTGCGTCATCTGTCATTCATTCTCAATCCGATTCCACCTTTCACGGTTCACAATGCGGTGTCGCTCAATCCCCTGACCGTCGGCAAGGCATTGCTGCACTTGATCAATGAGGGGGTGGTGGTCAATCTGCTGGCGGCTTTGGGCAACAGCCTTTTTCTCATGGCCTTGATCCCCGCCCTCTTGGTCAGCCATGCGATCAAGCGGCAAACCGGCGACGCCGAATGGCGCCGGACGACAATCCTCATGGGCTTTGGCCTCCTGTTCCTGCTGGCGGCACTTTTCCCCTACGCCGCGGCCGCCAAGGGTGTCCCGGTGAACAGCCTTGGATCTCGCTATTTCATCCAAAGTGGGTTTGGCGTGGCCTTGCTATTGATCGCAGCCATACGGGCGCTTCCCGATTCTCTGTGCGAGATGCGCGGCACCCTAATGGCGACGCTCACTCTCGCCTTCGCTCTTGTGGGCATCGACAGTTACCTGATGTGGCAGGCCCGTTGGGCCAAGGACCGCGCGACAATACAGGCGCTTGCAGGAATGGCACCGCTCGCCCCAGGTACTGTGGTGCTGTGGGACGACCAGATGAGGATTGGCGCCGAAGTCTACCGCTCCTTCGAACTGTCCTGGTTTCTGCAAAAGGCTTGGGTCCGCCAGGCTTGGTATCCTTTGTACGCTGGAGACCGCGATCTTTCCTATCTTACGACCGATCCCAATCTGCACACGATTTACCGCGACGGCTATCTCCTTGCCGATTTCGTCTGGAACGGCTGCACCGCGCCGCTGGTTGTCGAGGCGAAAGTTCCGCGTGAAACAGACCGCCAGATCGCGCGCCATTATTTGATGGCGCGCTTCGCCGGCGGCAAAGCCCTCGAATCCTATCTGGAATCCTTGGTGACGGTGACGGTTGGCCAATCCACCTGTGGCCTTGCTCTGCCCGAAAAGAAACCCTAAGCCGATGGCGGGGGCGGCAGATTGATCCGCCTCTCCACGATGTAGCGCGGCCGGTGGCGGACCTCTTCATAGATGCGGCCGATATATTCGCCCAACAAACCGATTCCGGTGAGTTGAACGCCGCCCAGGAACAGCACCAGGATCACCAAGGTCGGGACGCCCAGCGGATAGTCGGTGCCCATCGCGAAGGTGGCGACGATGAACAGAATCCCCAACACGCTCAAGGACGCCACCGCCAACCCCAACCACATCAGCAAGGAGAGCGGCACGGTGGAAAAGCCGATCAGGCCGTTCAGGCCGATCCGCATCGAGCCCAGGAAGCGGTTGTAATTGCCTTGGCCGACCGCCCGCTCGTCGCGGTCATAATCGACGGCGGCCTGGCGAAAGCCCACGAAAGCGACTAGGCCACGCAGAAAGCCGTGCCGCTCGGGCAGGCGGCGCAATTCCTCGATCACCTTGCGGCTCAACAAGCGGAAATCGCCGGTGTTGCGGGGAATGGCCACATCGCTCAGCCGGTTGATGACCCAGTAGCCGAAATAGGAGATCGCCTTCTTGACCAGGGTCTCGCCCTTGCGCGAACGGCGCTGGGCATAGACGACATCGAAGCCGTCTCGCCATTTGGCAACCATCGCCTCGATCAACTCCGGCGGGTCCTGAAGATCGACGTCGATCACCACGCAGGCCTCGCCCTGGGCGTGCAGGATGCCGGCCATGGTGGCCGAGGGTTGGCCGAAACGCCGGCTCATGACGATGAGGCCAATGCGGGGATTGCGGGCGATTTCGGCCTCGATCACCGCTTCCGTCCGGTCGGGCGAAGGGTCGAGCGCGAACAGGATTTCGTATGAGCCGAGGGGCGCCAGCACCGGCTCCAGCCGATCCAGGAAGGGCTTGATGCTGCGCTCTTCCTTATAGACCGGCACCACCACCGAAAGGATCGGGGCCTGCGTCATCGTTTTAGACGATCTTGAATCCGGCCGCCTGGGCGTCGGCGTAGAACATCTTCACCGTCTCCAGCGAATACTGGTCGAGATCCTTGCCCACCAGGGCCAGCTTGGCCAGGATGTCGGGGGTCGCGGTCAGGATATGGCAGCCGCAATCCTGCGCCTCGAAAACATTCAGAAGCTCGCGCGGGCTGGCCCACAGCAATTCGGCCTTGGGATTGCTTTTGAGGATCTTCGCCGCCTCGGCCATGATCGGCACCGGCGCCCGGCCGGTGTCGGCGATCCGACCGGCGAAAACCGAAACGATGGTGCGCGCCTTGGGATCGATCGCCTGGGCCACCGCCTTCACCTGATCGAGCGTCAGAATAGCGGTGACGTTGAGCGAGAAACCCTCGGCGGACAGCTTCCGTATCAAGGGAACCGCGCTGTCGCGTTGGGTGTTGGTGACCGGCACCTTGATGTAGGTGTCGCCGCCCCAGCCGGCGATAGCGCGCGCCTCCTTTTCCATGGTCGGGAAATCGTCGGAGAAGACTTCGAACGAGATTGGCAGGTCGGGGATCGCGGCGATCGCCTGACGCGCAAATCCCTCGTAATCGCGGATGCCGGCCTTCTTCATCAAGGTGGGGTTGGTGGTGAAGCCCTGCACCGAACGGGCGGCATAGGCCTTGGTCATGGCACCGATGTCGGCACCGTCCATGAAGAGCTTGATCGAAAGCGGGTTCGACATAACGCAACCATCCCAAGACCGGAAAAACCGCGCGCACTCTACAAGCCCGGCTCGGCCCCTGTCCAGACGCGGGCTTGACAGGAGACGGTGAAGCGGCGATTGGTTGCCCCCTTAGGGAATTCAAAGACATGGCCCAAAAGCGCTATGTGCTGATCGACCGCGACGGCACGCTCAACATCGACAAGGTCTATCTGGCCGATCCGGCGGGCTTCGAATTCTTCCCCGGCGCGGTGGAGGGCTTGGCACGTCTGGCAGCCGCCGGCTTCGGCTTGGTGGTGGTCACCAACCAGTCCGGCATCGGACGCGGCTTGATCACCCAAACCCAGCTCGCGGCCGTGCATGCCCGCATGGAAGCGATGCTGGCCGAACGGGGCGTGCGGCTCGATGGAATCTATGTCTGTCCGCACGCGCCCGAGGAACCCTGCGATTGCCGCAAGCCAAAGCCCGGGCTGGGGTTGGCGGCAATTCGCGATCTGAGCTTCGATCCGGGTCGGGCCTTTCTGATCGGCGATAAGGCTGCTGACATTGAACTGGGCCAAGCCATCGGAACCCCGACCATCTTGGTCCGTACCGGCGAGGGTTGGATCGTCGAGCGCCAGGGAAACTGTCGTCCCGATTTCACCGTCGACGATTTGGCGGCGGCCTGCGATCTCATCCTGTCCAAGCTTTCTTTACAGAAACACGGCTCGGATGGTAATTAGCCGCATGGCAACCCATGAAAACCACGCGCACGCTCAATCGGTAAAGCAGGGCTCGGACAAGGCGTTCGGCCTTGTTTTTGCGGTGTTTTTTGCCATTATCGGCCTGTGGCCGCTCAAAGGGGGTGAAGGCCCGCGCGTCTGGGCGCTGGGCCTGGCGATCGCCTTCCTGCTGGTCGCACTGATCCGCCCAGATATTCTCAAGCCCTTGAATAGGCTTTGGTTTCTCTTTGGCTTGGTTCTGCATCGGATCGTCAGCCCGATCGTCATGGCGCTGCTGTTTTTTGCCGTGGTGACGCCGGTGGGCTTGCTGATGCGCCTGTTCGGCAAGGACCCGATGCAGCGCCGGTTTGATGCCAAAGCCGAAAGCTATTGGATTCCCCGCCCGCCGCCCGTCGAAGGCCAGGGCAGCATGACCAACCAATTTTAGAGGCACGCGCCATGTCTTTCCTGGCCGAACTGTGGGCCTTCCTTCGGGTGCGAAAAAAATACTGGCTCCTGCCGGTGATGATTATGATGGTGCTGTTCGGCGGACTGATCGTCTTGGCGCAGGGCTCGGCGGTGGCACCCTTCATCTACACCCTCTTCTGAGTTTCGGACGCGCATGATCGTTCTCGGCCTTTCGGCCTATTACCACGACTCGGCCGCCGCTTTGGTCCGGGACGGGGTGATTGTTGCCGCCGCCCAGGAGGAGCGTTTCACCCGCAAGAAACACGACGCCGCCTTTCCGGCCAACGCCATCGCCGCCTGCTTGAAGGAAGCGGGCGTCGGGCTTGTGGAGGTCGATCATGTCGCCTTCTACGACAAGCCGTTCCTGAAATTCGAACGCTTGCTCGAAACCTATCTGTCCTTCGCGCCCAGGGGATTCACATCCTTCAAGACCGCGATGCCGATCTGGTTGCGCGAGAAGCTGTTCCAAAAGGATTTGCTGGCCAAGGAGCTGAAGGCTCTCGACGGATCGTTCGATGCGGCCAAGCGGCTTTTATTCGCTGAACACCATATGAGCCACGCCGCCTCGGCCTTTTTCCCCTCGCCCTTCCAAGAAGCCCTGGTGCTGACCATGGACGGCGTCGGCGAGTGGGCCACCAGCTCGGTCGCCATCGGGCGGGGCTCAAGCCTTGAGGTGCTGAAGGAAATCCACTTCCCCCATTCGCTGGGCCTGCTCTATTCCGCCTTCACCTATTATTGCGGCTTCAAGGTCAATTCCGGCGAATACAAGCTGATGGGGCTGGCGCCCTATGGCGAGCCGAACTATGTCCAAACGATCCGCGACCATCTGATCGACATCAAGGCAGACGGTTCGTTCCGCCTCAACCTCGATTACTTTGATTACTGCACCGGCCTGCGGATGACCAACCGACGCTTCGACAAGCTGTTCGGCGGGCCGGCGCGCGGCCCCGAGGAGCGCCTGACCCAGCGCCACATGGATCTGGCGGCGTCGATCCAGGCGGTGACCGAGGAGGTGGTCCTGCGCATGACCCGCGCCTTGGCCAAAGAGACCGGTCAGAAGAATTTGTGTCTGGCCGGCGGGGTGGCGCTCAACTGCGTCGCCAACGGCAAGGTGTTGAAGGACGGCGTCTTCGAGAACATCTGGATTCAACCCGCCGCCGGCGATGCCGGCGGGGCCTTGGGCGCCGCCCTGGCCGCCTGGCATCTCCATCTCGGCCATTCCCGCCAGGGTGACGGCAAGACCGATGCGATGCGCGGCTCCTATCTGGGACCGGCCTTCAGCCAAGATGAGATTGAAGCCCGCCTCAAGGCCGCCGGCGCCCATTTCACCGTCTATAAGGGCGATGCCCTGATCGGCGCCACCGCCAGCGCGCTGGCCGCCGGCCAAGCGGTGGGCTGGTTCCAGGGGAGGATGGAATTTGGGCCGCGCGCCCTGGGCGGGCGCTCGATCTTGGGCGATGCCCGTTCCCCGACCATGCAAAAGCTTTTGAATCTCAAAGTAAAATACCGCGAAAGCTTCCGCCCCTTCGCGCCTTCGGTGTTGCGCGAGGAGGTCGCCAACTGGTTCGATCTCGACGCCGACAGCCCCTATATGCTGCTGGTCGCCCCGGTGTTGGAGAAACACCGGAGGGCGATGACCGAGGCCGAACAGGCTTTGTTCGGCATCGACAAGCTCAACGTACCGCGCTCGGCGATCCCGGCGGTGACCCATGTCGATTACTCGGCCCGCATCCAAACCGTGCATGCCGACACCAACCCGCGCTATCATGCGCTGATCGCCACCTTCAAGGAGTTCACCGGGTGCCCGGTGATCGTCAACACCAGTTTCAATGTGCGCGGCGAACCGATCGTCGGCTCGCCCGAGGATGCGTTCCGCTGCTTCATGGGCACCGAGATCGAGCGGTTGGTGGTGGGCGATTGCTTCCTCGCCAAGGAAGACCAGAACCCGGCCCTGAAGGTCGACTACAAGGACAAGTTCGAACTCGACTGAACAAGGCGCCCGGCCAATGAGCGCCCGGCTTCGCTATCGGTTGGGAACGCTCCTTTACGGCCTGCCGCTCTACGGCGCCACGCTTGGCGGGCGGCCGCCGATCGCGCTGGCCGGCGGCCCCGCCGATCCCTGGCCCGGCAATCCCGTCAACGCCTTGGCGCTGATCGAAGGCAAGGCCACGGCCGACGACGCCTTTGCCTGGCTCAAGGATCTGGCGGTGTCGGGCGATGAGCGGGCCCGCAACGTCGCGCGCGCGCTCATCGAGGGCTGGCTTGAAACGCATGCCCATTGGTCGGCCAAGGCCTGGCATCCGGCGGTGCTGGGCGAGCGGCTTTACCGAATTGCCGCCGATGGCGATTTCATCATGGGGGGGCTCGACGATCCGCTTCGGCCCCGCTTGCTCGAGGCCATGGCGCGCCAGGCGCGCCATCTGCGGCGCGCTCTGCCGGGTGACGTCGTCGGTCGACCCTTGCTGCGCGCCATCGGCGGCCTGATCGCCTGGAATCTGGCCGCCGGCGACGAGGAGGGTCTGGCCGAGGGGCTCTTCCATCTCGATCGCCAATTGGCCAGCCAGATTCACCCCGACGGCGTTCACGAAAGCCGCAGTCCGGGCGAACAATTCCGGTTGATCCGCGATTTGGTCGATCTGCGCGCCTGGTTTCTAGCGCTGCGCCGGCCGGTACCGGAATCGCTGCAGGTTGCCGTCGATCGCGCCGCGCCGATGCTGCGGTTTTTTCGCCATGGCGATGGCGGACTGGCCCTTTTCAACGCCAGTCGCGAGGAGGAACCCTCGCAGATCGCGCTGGCCCTGACCTTGAGCGGCTCGCGCGCCAAGCCAATGAACGGGGCGCCGCATGGCGGCTTTCAGCGTCTGGCGGCCGGCAAGACGGTGCTGCTGGTCGATTGCGGCGTACCGGTGGACGGTTGGCCGGCGCACGCCGGCACCTTGTCGTTCGAGATGAGCGTCGGCAAGGCCCGGCTGGTCGGCAATCTGGGGGCGGCGGACGAGGGCGAAGAATCTTGGCAAACCGCCCTTCGGGCGACCGCCGCCCATTCGACCCTGATCGCCGGCGACACCAATTCGAGCGACATCGATCCGGGCGGTCGAATCGGCCGCAAGCCGATTTCCGTCACCACGTCCCGCGACGAACAAGAGGGGGCGATCTGGCTCGACATGAGCCATGACGGCTATCTGAAGCCCTTTGGTCTCATCCATCGCCGCCGGCTGCATCTGGATGCCGAAGGAGGGAGGCTGCGCGGCGAAGACACGCTCACCGGTCCCGCCGGTACGGCGATTGCGGTGCGCTTTCACCTGCATCCCAGCGTGCATGCCCTGCCCCAGCAAGAGGGCGGCGGCGTGCTGTTGAAGCTTGAGGACGGCCAGGGCTGGCGCTTCCGCGCCCAGGATATCCGCCCGGTGCTGGAGCCCAGCCTCTATCGCGGTCGGCCGGGCGAGCCCCGGCGCAGCCAGCAGATCGTATTGAGCGGCGTGACTTTGGATCGGGCGACGTCGATCAAATGGGGATTCGATCGCTTGGGCGGGCGCTGATAATCCGATCGCTCGATTGACTTTCACCCAACGGACGGCTAGAGGCATCGCCATGGTTGCTGGCGTCAAGATCGCGGTCATTGGGCTGGGCTATGTGGGGCTGCCGCTGGCGGTAGCCCTGGCAAGGCGCTTTGCGGTGATCGGCTTCGATGTCGACGGGCAACGGATCGCCGAACTGAAGCGCGGCCACGACCGCACCGGCGAAGTCACCTCGCCCGATCTGCGCGGCTGCACCGCCCATTTGACCGATCAGGCCAAGGAAATCGAACCGGCCAATCTGTTCATCGTCACGGTGCCGACCCCGGTCGACGACAAGAACGAACCCGATCTGTCGGCGGTGTTGGCGGCCTGCCGCACCGTGGGCCGAGCGATCAGGCCCGGTGCCATCGTGGTGTTCGAGAGCACCGTCTATCCCGGCGTCACCGAGGATATCTGCGGCCCGGCCCTGGCCAAGGAATCGGGCTTGGTCTGCGGCAAGGATTTCTTCCTGGGCTACAGCCCCGAGCGCATCAATCCCGGCGATCGCGAACATACGGTCGATCGGATCACCAAAGTGGTGGCGGGTCAGACCCCGGAAATCGCCCAGAAGCTCAAGGCCATCTATGGCGCCATCACCCAGGGCGGCGCCTTCGTCGCTGCCTCGATCAAGACCGCCGAGGCGGCCAAGGTGATCGAAAACGCCCAGCGCGACGTCAACATCGCCTTTATCAACGAAGTGACGATGATCTTTTCCAAGCTGGGGATTTCCATCCACGACGTCTTGGAGACCTCGGCCACCAAATGGAATTTTCTCAAGTTCCAGCCGGGCCTGGTCGGCGGGCATTGCATCGGCGTCGATCCCTTCTATCTCGCCCATTGCGCCAAGGATAAGGGGCATCACCCCGAAGTGATCCTGGCCGGGCGCAAGATCAACGATTCCATGGGCGGCTTCGTCGCCGAACAGATCGGCGCGCGGATCGGGCCCAAATCGCGGGTGTTGGTGTTGGGCCTCACCTTCAAGGAAAACGTGCCCGATCTGCGCAATTCCAAGGTGATGGACGTCGTGGCCGGCTTGGTCGGGCAAGGCCACAAGGTCGAGGTGCACGACCCCCTGGCCGATGCCGGCGAGGCCAAGGCTCATTACAAGCTCGATCTGCTGCCCAGCCTGGATGGGGCGAGCGGCTATCACGCGATTGTGGGAGCGGTGAGCCACGCCGTCTATGCGGCGATGGGTGGCGAGACGCTGGCCGGGTTGCTTTGCGAAGGCGGCCTTTTGGCCGATATCAAGGGCATGTGGCGCGCCACGCCCCTGCCCGACGGCTATCGCCGCTGGCAGTTGTGATTCTGGAAAGGCGGGACTTTCCCACCCTTGAAAGCCTAGCCCAGGCTTTGGCCGATTTCCTGGCCGAAGCTCTGCGGACCGCCCTGATCCATAAGCCCTTGGCAAGTTTGGCGGTTTCCGGCGGTCAAACGCCCAAGCGGGTGCTGCCGCTTTTGGCGGCGGCCGATCTCGATTGGTCGCGGATCGTGGTGACGCTGACCGACGAGCGCTGGGTTCCCCAAGACCATCCCGACAGCAACGAGGCCCTGACCCGAGCCCTATTGCCGGTGCCGCCGGCCCGGTTCGTAAGCCTGTATGGAGGGGAAACCACCCCCAGGGCAGGCTGGGCGGCCGCCGAAGCTCGGTTGGGGACGGTTCCCTGGCCGCTTGACGCCGTCTTTCTCGGCATGGGGGCTGATGGGCATTTTGCCTCGCTTTTTCCTGGCGATAGCGCCCTTTCCGTTCAAAGGAGTCGAAGCGCCCCCGCCCGAGCCCCCAACCCCCCGCAATCAAGAAGTACACTTACATATCAATCGTTTATCGAAGCCGGCCGCCTAGCGCTGGCAGTGACCGATGCCGCGAAACGAGCGGCGCTGGCCAAAGCTATGGCCGTCGGGCCGGTCGCGGAGGCTCCTTTGCGGCTTCTCGAGCCCCGAACCCAACCGCTTGTGGCATTCGTTCTTTCTTAACCCCAGACCTGCCATTATCGCCTTGAGATTCGCCGTGAATCGGCGATGGATGGACTTGACGTTCATAGCGCGAACAAGGTATTGTTCGCGCGGTGAACATGAGGGGAGATCCCCGCTCGATGAGCGATGAATCGAAGGCTTCGGCGATCGGACTGTCGACCGAGGCGGAAATTACCCTGGGCCTTCTCAACGCCGTCCACGAAAACAGCGCCATCACCCAGCGCAGCGTCTCGCGCGATCTGGGCATCGCGCTTGGCTTGGCCAACGCCTATCTGAAGCGTGCCGCCAAGAAAGGGTTGATCAAGATTTCCCAGATTCCCCCCAACCGCTACGCCTATTATCTGACGCCGCAGGGTTTCGCGGAAAAGAGCCGGCTCACCGCCCAGTACCTTTCGACGTCGTTCAATTTGTTCCGGGTTGCCCGCCAGCAATATGGCGAGCTGTTCGGCCGCTGCGCCGCCCAGGGTTGGACACGCTTGGCTCTGGCCGGCATTGGCGATGTCGGCGAAATTGCCACGCTCAGCCTGGGCGATCATGCGGTCGAGCTGGTGGCTTTCGTCGATTTGCGCGCCGACGGTCTTACCCAGTATGCCGAACTGCCGGTGGTCGATCATCCCGATCGGATCGACGGTCTCGACGCTTTGGTGCTCACCGATCTGCGCGACCCCCAAGGCACGTTCGACACCCTCACCCGAGCCTTTCCGCCGGATCGGGTCCTGGCGCCGCCCTTTCTCAAGATTTCCCGGCACGCCGTCCTGGTCGAAGGAGACGGCCCATGAAGCGCTGGTACGTGGTCCATACCCAGCCGCAAGCCGAGCGGCGCGCCCATGCCAATCTGGTTCGCCAGGGCTTCGAGACCTATCTGCCTTGCTATCTCAAACGGCGCAGCCACGCCCGCAAGATCGAACGGGTGCCGGCGCCGCTCTTTCCCCGCTACCTGTTTGTCGGCATCGATCCCCAGACCATGCGCTGGCGCTCGATCTATTCCACCTTCGGCGTCTCGCATCTGATCTCGAATGGCGACATGCCGGCGCCGGTGCCCGAGGGTGTCGTCGAGGCGATTCGCGCCCGCCACGGCCACGATGGGCTGGTTCGGCTCGACGATCCGATTCCCTTCAAGAAGGGCGACCGGGTGGAAATCACCCAAGGCTCGCTTCGTGACCTGTCCGGCCTGTTCCAATGCGAGAGCGACGACGATCGCGTCTTCGTCCTTCTGGAATTGATGGGGCGCCCGGTTCGCGTGCGCGTGCCCCTGGCGGCGATCCGCGCCTGCGCCTGACGGGCGCTGGCGGATCGATAATTCGATTTGGCGGTCCGGGTGTTTTCACCCGGACTGCGGTAGCGTGGAAAAAGCCCTTCCCAACGATGCCCCGCGATCTTGACGATCCCCTGCTGTCGCGCCTGCTGGGGCGAACGCAATCGCTGTTCGCCGCCGATCTGGCGCGCCAGGAGAACGCGCTTTCCAAAGCGATCCGGGAATCGCGCATCCTGGTGGTGGGCGCCGCCGGCTCGATCGGCCAGGCCTTCACCTTGGAGCTGGCCCGCCATACGCCCGAGGCGCTGCATCTGGTCGATCTCAACGAGAACAGCCTGGTCGAGCTGGTGCGCGATCTGCGCGCCCGACCGATCGAGCTGCCCGGCGATTTTCGCACCGCCAGCCTCGATTTCGCGAGCCAAGGCTTCTTGAAATTCGCCAAGGCGCACGGGCCGCACGACGTCTTTCTCAATTTCTCCGCCTTAAAGCATGTGCGGGCCGAGCGCGACCCTTACAGTCTGATGCGGATGATCGAGGTCAATGTTCTGGCCTTGGCCGACTATCTGGCCCATCCGGCGTCCCGCGATCTTAAGCGCGCCTTTTCGGTCTCGACCGACAAATCGGTGCGGCCCGAGAATCTGATGGGCGCCACCAAGAATCTGATGGAGCAGGCGCTGTTCGCCCATGCCGACCACCTGATCGCAAGCTCGGCCCGCTTCGCCAACGTCGCCTTCTCGGCCGGCAGCTTGCTTGAAGGCTTCGAGCACCGCCTGGCGAAAGGTCAGCCCTTGGCCGCACCCACCGATGTGCGGCGTTACTTCATCACCCATGCCGAGGCGGGCCAGCTTTGTCTGTTGGCCGGATTCCTGGGAGCCACCCGCCAAGTCTTCTTCCCCAAGCTCGATCCCAAGGCCGATCTCTTGGGCTTCGATGCTATCGCCCGGGCCTTTCTGGCCGAGCGTGGCCTGACGCCCCGCTTGTGCGCCAGCGAAGCCGAGGCCAAGGGGTTGGCCGCTCGAGGTGGGCTTGGCAAGGAATGGCCTTGCCATTTCGCGCCGTCCGACACCACGGGCGAGAAATCGGTCGAAGAATTCTTTCGTCTCTCGGATGCCCTCGACCTATCGGCTTATGGCGCTATCGGCATCGCCCAGGAACCGCCGCCCGATCTGGCGCGCCTTTCCGCCTTTCGCCAGACCATCGCCCGTCTTTGCCAGGCCGAGAACTGGTCGAAGGCCGAAATCGCCCAGGCCATCCTTGCCGCCGTGCCCGAGCTGGCGCATGTCGAAAAGGGCAAGAGCCTGGACGAAAAGATGTAAGGCCAAGCCAACGTGATCCCGCTCACCATACCCAATCTGACCGGCAACGAAGCCCGCTACCTGGCCCAATGCATCGAGACGACCTTCGTCTCGTCGGTTGGGCCATTCGTCGAGCGCTTCGAGACCATGGTGGCCGAGGCCGCCGGCTCGGCCCAAGCGGTGGCAACCGCTTCGGGCACGACGGGCCTGCATGTCGCGCTGGTGGCGGTGGGCGTGCGGCCGGGCGATCTGGTGGTGCTGCCCAGCTTCACCTTCATCGCCAGCGCCAACGCCATCGCCCATGCCGGCGCCACGCCCTGGCTGTTCGACAGCGACGGAGCCAGTTGGACGCTTGATGCCGAGTTGCTGGCCCGCACCCTGGCCGGCGAGACCCAGCCGCAGGATGGCGGGGTCGTCCACAAGGCTTCGGGCCGTCGCGTCGGCGCCATTCTTCCGGTGCACACGCTGGGCCTGCCCGCCGACATGGACGCCATCGTCACCAACGCCCGCGCCCTGGGCCTGCCGGTGGTGGCCGACGGCGCCGCCGCGCTGGGCGCCACCGAGAGGGGACGGCCGCCCGGCAAACTCGGCGCCGATCTCACCGTCTTCTCCTTCAACGGCAACAAGACGGTGACCTCCGGGGGCGGCGGCGCGGTGGCGGGTGACGATCCGGCTCTGATGAAATTGGTGCGCCACCTCACCACCACGGCGCGGACCGGCGAGGATTACAGCCACGATCGGGTCGGCTTCAATTACCGCATGACCAATCTGGAAGCGGCGGTGGGCTGCGCCCAGATGGAGCGGCTAGCGGAATTCGTGGCCGCCAAGCGGCGCATTCGCGCCACCTATGATCGGGCTCTGACCGGCCGGCCGGGCGTGGGGTTGTTCCCCGAGCCGGGGCGCGTCCAAAGCGCCTGCTGGTTCTCGGGCCTTACCTTGGCGCCGCCGGCGCCTTCGCCCGAACGGGTACGCCAGGTGTTGCGCGAGGCTTCGATCGAGACCAGGCCCTTCTGGAAACCGATGCACCGCCAGCCGCCCTTCGCCGATGTTCCCCGCACCGCCATGCCGGTCACCGACGATATCTGGAAGCGCATTCTCACCTTGCCTTGCTCGACCCACTTGACCGCCGACGATCAGGCACGGGTGATTGCCGTTCTGGGCGAGGCGCTGGCGTGAAAAAGCGGCGCATCGCCTTGGTCACCGGCTCGCGCGCCGATTGGGGCCTGTTGGCCGGATTGGCGCGCCGCCTGGCGTCCGATCCGCGCTTCGACCTGCGGATTATCGCCACCGGTGCCCATCTGGAGCGCAAGCTGGGCCGAACTTTGGCCGAGATCGATCTGCCCATCGCTGCCCGGGTTCCAGCGCCGCAAAGGGACGACAGCAAGAAGGCGGCCGCACAGGCCACCGGAAAGGCGCTGGCGGGTTTCGCCGAGGCCTTCGAGCGCATGGCCCCCGAGATGGTGGTCGTGTTGGGCGACCGTTTCGAGATTTTCGCCGCCGCGGCCGCCGCCACGATGCTCTCCATCCCGATCGCCCATATCCATGGCGGCGAATTGACGCTGGGCGCGGTTGACGATGCGCTGCGCCACGCCATCACCAAAATGGCGCATCTGCATTTCACGGCCGCCAAACCCTATGCGCGCCGGGTTGTTCAAATGGGCGAATCGCCCAAGCTGGTGTTCGTGGCCGGTGCGCCTGGCGTCGACGCCATTGCCGAAGCTGATTTTATCGATTCCGCACGGTTGGGGCGCGATTTGGGCCTGGCGCTGCATCATCCGCTGCTCTTGGTCACCTATCATCCGGTCACCCAGCGCAAGGATGACGAGGCCAAGGCGGTGGCGGCGCTCTTGAATGCGCTCGACCGTTTCCCCAAGGCGCGCATCGTGATGACCGGCGTCAACGCCGATCCGGGCCGCGCCAAAATTGCAAAGCGCCTTGCCGCCTACGCCGCCAAGCATGCGGACCGTGTGAGTCTGCATGCGTCCTTGGGCCAAAGGCGCTATCTCAGTGTCATGGCCCTGGCCGACGCCGTGATCGGCAACTCCTCGAGCGGCATCATCGAAGCGCCGGCTTTGGGCGTACCGACGATCGATATCGGCAACCGCCAGGGTGGACGTCTCAAGGCCCGATCGGTAATCGGGGTGGCGGAAAGCGCCCCGGCCATCGCCCGCGCCATCGCCCGCGCCCTCGATCCGGCTTTTCGCCGCTCCGTTCGCCGCCAGATGTTACCCTATGGCGGGCCCGGCGCCGCGGCGCGCATGCAGGCCATTCTGGCCGCCACCGATTGGTCCAAACTGTCGCCCAAGCCCTTTCACGATCTGAGGTCAAGCCGATGAGCGTGTTCGTGATTGCCGAGGCTGGGGTCAACCATGACGGCGATGTTGAGCGCGCCCGGGCGCTGATCGACGCTGCGGTGCGCGCCGGCGCCGATGCGGTCAAGTTCCAGACCTTCAAGTCGGAAGAGCTGGTGGCGCGCGACGCCGCCAAGGCCGAATACCAGAAGCGCACCACCGGCGCCGAGGAAGACCAGTTGGCGATGCTGATGCGCCTGGAGCTGGACCGCGACGCTCATCATCGGCTGATTGCCCATTGCCGCGAGCAGGGCATCGCCTTCCTCTCCTCTCCCTTCGATCTGGCGAGTGTCGCCTTCCTCAAGGACGAGCTTGGATTGGACACGCTGAAGATTGCTTCGGGCGAGATTACCAATGCGCCCCTACTTTTGGAGGCGGCGCGTGGTGGCACCGCCATCATCCTCTCGACCGGCATGAGCAGCCAAGACGAGGTCGAGGAGGCGCTGGGCGTGCTGGCTTATGGTTATCTCGAACCGGCGCGCCGCCCGGGCCGCGATTCCTTTCAACAGGCCTTCGCCAGCGCCGAAGGCCGGGCGGCGCTGGCCGATAGGGTAACGCTGCTCCATTGCACCACCGAATATCCGGCGCCGATCGAGGATGCCAATTTGCGCGCCATCGAAATCCTGCGCCAGGCCTTCAACTTACCGGTCGGCCTCTCTGACCACACGCCGGGCGTGCTGGCCAGCGTCGCGGCGGTGGCGCTGGGCGCCACGGTGATCGAGAAGCACATCACGCTCGACCGGAACTCACCCGGCCCCGATCATGCCGCTTCGCTCGATCCCCAGGGTTTTGCCGAGTTGGTCGAGTCGATCCGCGCCACCGAGGCCGCGTTGGGCGACGGCGTCAAGGAACCGCGTCCCAGCGAAATGGGCAACCGCGCCGTGGCGCGCAAGGCGCTGCGGGCGCGCTCGGCTATCGTCAAGGGCCAATCCTTCACCGCCGACAATTTGGCGGCGCTACGCCCGGGCGACGGGCTGTCGCCGATGGATTGGTGGGAGCGCCTAGGCCGACCCGCCACCCGCGCCTACGCGCCCGGCGAGGCGATCGAATGAATCTCGACCGACCGATTCTGATCATCGGTGCCGGCGGCCACGCCAAAGTGGTGGCCTCGACGCTTAAGCGCCTTGATGCCGAAGTGATGGGGCTGGTGGATGCCGACCCGGCGCGGCATGGCCAGCGGGTGCTGGGCTTCCTGGTGCTGGGCGGCGACGAATGGGTGATGGGCCGCGATCCGAACAGCCTTCACCTGGTCAACGGCATCGGCTCGGTCGGCCGGCCCGGATTGCGCCGCGATCTTTTCCTGCGCCTGAAGGCCAAAGGTTTTCAGTTTGCCAGTCTGGTCGATCCCACCGCCATTGTGGCCGAGGAGGTGGCTTTGGACGAGGGCGCGCAAGTGCTGGCGGGTGCGGTCCTTCAACCCGGCACGCGGCTGGGCGCCAACGTCATCGTCAACACCCGGGCCTCGGTCGATCACGATTGCCTGATCGGCGCCCACGTCCATATCGCACCCGGAGCGGTGTTGTCGGGTTCGGTGGCGGTGGGCGATTTCGTTCATATCGGCACCGGTGCCTCGATCAAGCAGGGCGTGCGGATCGGGTCCGGCGCCGTGGTCGGCATCGGCGCCGCCGTCACCCGCGACGTCGCACCCGACACCACCGTGACCGGCGTCCCCGCCCGTTCCCTTGGCATGAGCTGACCATGGCTGATTGGAAGAAGACCCTGCTCGGCAAAGGCGCATCGCTGGCCGAGGCGATACGCGTTCTCGAAGGAACGCCTTACAAGATCTGTCTGGTCGTCGACGATCGCCAACGCTTGTTGGGCACGATCACCGACGGCGACGTCCGCCGCGCCATTCTGCGCGGGCTTTCCCTCGACGCGCCGGCGGACAACGCCATGAAGGCGACACCGACCACCGGCGTGCTGGGCGATACGCCCGAGACCTTGCACGAATTGATGGTTCGGCTTGATCTCGGCCAGATTCCCCTGCTCGACGCCCAGGGCCGGGTGGCCGGCCTGGCGACCGGCAAATCGCTGCCCCATGCCGGCGACCCCAGGGAGAATTGGGTGGTGCTGATGGCGGGCGGGCTTGGCAATCGCTTGCGTCCGCTGACCGAGGACGTTCCCAAACCTCTCTTGAACGTCGGGCGAAAGCCCTTGCTCGAGACCATTCTGGAAACCCTGCGCAGCCACGAATTCCGCAATTTCTACATCGCCGTCAATTACAAGGCCGAGATGATCAAGGACCATTTCGGCGACGGCGGCAAATGGAAGTGCACCATTCGCTATCTGGAGGAGAACGATCGCCTGGGCACGGCGGGCGCGCTGGGCCTGATCGACGAACGCCCGACCAATCCTTTGCTGGTCATGAATGGCGACGTCCTCACCAACGTCGATTTTTCGAGCCTGCTCGACTTTCACGAAGAGCATCGCTCGCAAGCCACGATGTGCGTGCGCGAATTTGATTTCCAGGTGCCCTACGGCGTGGTGACGATCGAGGATCATCGCATCACCGGCATCGTCGAGAAGCCGGTGCACAGTTTCTTCGTCAACGCGGGCATCTACGTTGTCGATCCCGCCTTGCTCGATCTCGTTCCCCGTACCGGCGCCTTCGACATGCCGGACTTGTTCGCCAAAGCCCTGGAGCGCGGGATGCCGACCGCCGCCTTCCCCATCCGGGAATATTGGACCGATATCGGACATATCGACGACTTCCACCGCGCCAACGGCGACTACACACGATTCTTCGAGTAACGGAGCCTGCCGAATGGACCGCTTACCCCGCCGTCTTTCGGTCGATCTCGCGCCCTTCAAAGCCGAGAACGGCCCGCACGCCACGCGCTACGGCCTTCCGGAGGCGGTGCGCTTTTGCACGCGCTGCGTTATTTCCAACCAGCGCCCCAATTCGGCGCCGGAATTCGCCACCAAGGCCGACAGCCTGAAGACCACCATCCGCTTCGATGCCGAAGGTGTCTGCGACGCCTGCCGTGCCGCCGAGGTGAAAGCCAAGACCGACTGGAGCCAGCGCGAGAAGGAATTGCGCGATCTGTGCGACCGCCATCGCCGCCAGGACGGTCGCTACGATTGCCTGGTGCCCGGCTCAGGCGGCAAGGACAGCTTCTACGCCGCCCATATCCTCAAATACAAATACGGCATGCATCCGCTCACCGTCACTTGGGCGCCGCACATCCACACCGATTGGGGCTGGCGCAACTTCCAGAACTGGATTCACGCCGGCTTCGACAACATCCTGTCGACGCCCAACGGCAAGGTGCATCGGCTGCTGACCCGCCTGGCGCTTGAAGTGCTGTTCCATCCCTTCCAGCCCTTCATTCTGGGCCAGAAATCGATCGCGCCCAAGATGAGCGTGCTTTACAACATCCCGCTGGTCTTTTACGGCGAGAACGAGGCCGAGTATGGCAATCCGGTCGACGACAACACGAGCGCCAAGCGCGACTGGACCTATTTCACCGCCCCCGATCCGGCCGCGATTCATTTGAGCGGCGTCTCGGTCAAGGACCTCAAGGCCCGCTTCGGCATCGAGGACAACGATCTCGCCCCCTATCTGCCCGCCGATCCGGCGGCGATGCAGCGCACCGGCACCGAGGTTCATTATCTCGGCTATTACCTCAAATGGCATCCGCAGAGCTGCTATTACTACTCGGTCGAACACGGCAATTTCGAAGCCAGCCCCGAACGCACGCCCGGCACCTATTCGAAATACAATTCGATCGACGACCGCGTGGACGATCTTCACTACTACACCACCCACGTCAAATTCGGCATCGGCCGAGCCACCTACGACGCCGCCCAGGAAATCCGCTCGGGCGACATCACCCGCGACGAGGGGGTTGCGCTGGTCAAGCGCTATGACGGCGAATTTCCCGAGCGCTTTTTCAGCCAACTGATGGACTATGTGAGCCTGCCGGCCGAACAGTTCCCCGAAGCCGCCCGGATGTTCGAGCAGCCGATTCTCGACCGCGCCTATTTCAACCATCTGGCCGACCGGTTCCGCTCGCCCCATCTGTGGGCCTACGAAAACGGCGCCTGGCGGCTGCGCAAGACGGTATGGGATCGTTTGGGATGACCTATTCGTTTCACGACTTGGTCGGTGCCTACGAAGCGCTGGGCCTCGCTGCGGGCGATACGGTGTTGGCGACCGGTAATCTTGGGCGGCTGATGGCCTTCGAGGAGCCGGGCAAAGAGGCGGTTCTTGCCGCACATTTGCGGGCTTTGACGGATATTATCGGCCCCCATGGAACGTTGGTGGTGCCGACCGCTAGCACGGATTTGTGCAACACCGACACACCGTTTGACTTGCTGATGACGCCTACGCATCTTGGCCCGTTTTGCGAATATGTCCGTACCCAGCCAGGGGCGCTGAGAAGCTTTCATCCTTTCGTATCGTATGCCGCTTTGGGAACCGATGCGGCGGAGATTACCCAGAACGTCTCGCGGCATGCCTTTGGCATGGAGACGCCCGAAGATCGGCTCGTCCGGCGCAACGCCTGGCACATCTCAATCGGCCTGCATTCCCGCTTCACGACCGCCACCAACCATCATGTTGAGATGGTGATGGGCGTACCCTATCGCTACGTTCGCGAGTACGAACATCCTGTGGTCCGCGAAGGCGAGGTGCGGCGCGAGTTGTTCTACCTTCATGTGCGGTATATGGCCGCCGACGTCGAGCGCGATTATAACGCGCGAATCTTCGAGCGCTTTGAGCCCGATCATCCCTTGCGCCGAGCCGCTGTTGGACGAGGAACTCTCTACGCCTATCGAATCGGCGAGTTTTTTTCATTCATGACCAAGGCGCTTGCCGAAGACATCTATCTTTGGACACACCGCCCGCCGAAGCCGGACATTTATCGCAGCTTGATGTAGAGGAGGTGTTGGTGCTCGAACTTCCCGCTCGTACGGTCAAACCCCGCGTCACCGGTCTGACGTGCATCAACGACACCGGCACGCCTTGCGGCGAGCTGGCCGACCGATTGGCCGACTATGGTAGCTTGGTGGACATCGTCAAGCTGGGGATCGGCAGCGCCTATGTCACCCCCAATCTGGACCGGAAACTCGATTTGTACCGGCGCTACGCGATTCCCGTCTATTTCGGTGGGACCTTGTTCGAGAAGTTCTATCATCAAAACAAGCTCAATGCCTATTTGGACTATCTCCGGAAGCGCGACATCCATCATATCGAGATATCCAACGGAACGATCGAGCTTCCGTTGGACCAGCGCGTGGCGTTGACAAAGCAGGTCAAGGGGGAATTCATCGTTATTGCCGAGGTTGGATGCAAGGATCAACAAACGATCATGCCACCCTCGCAGTGGATCAAGGAGATGAAGGCGCTTTTGGAGGCCGGCGCGGCTTATGTCATCGCCGAGGGCCGTGATTCGGGAACCGCCGGCATCTATCGCGAAAGCGGCGAAATCCGCTCTGGCTTGGTTAGCGATATTCTGGATTCGGTGGGTGGGGAGCGCGTGATCTTCGAGGCTCCGAAGGCCCGCGATCAGATGTTTCTGGTCAAGCTGGCTGGTAGCAACGTCAATCTCGGCAATATCCATTGGCAGGATGTCCTCGTCCTTGAGACCGAGCGCCAGGCTTTGCGTTACGAGACCTTTCACATCGGTACGACGTGAGCGCGACTCTCCATCGGCTTTTTGAGGCCCACGCAAGATCACGGGCGGCGACCCCGTTTATTTTGAGTCGGCATTCGGCTCTCACCTATGGCGACGTGTCCGATCGTGTCGCCAGCGTGCAGGCCAGCCTACGGACGCGCGGGATAGAACCGGGTGATCATGTTGCGCTTTGCTTGGATCGCAAGGCTGATTTTGTCGTTGGCCTCTTGGCCGTGCTGGGTATCGGAGCGGTTGCCGTTCCCATCGACACCCGCGACGGTGATGGGCAAGCTTGGTTGTTGCGGCATTCCGAGGTCCGTCTCGTCCTGCACGACGATGCGCTGGTGCCTGGCACGGCCGAGCGGGCGGGCGTACCAGGCCAGGCGTTTCTTGCCGCGCCGGAGAGCGCGGACGCAAATGGCCGCACAATGGCCGCAGTCGATTGCAACGAATCAACGCCGGCAGCGATTTTGTACACCTCCGGCACCCAGAACCAGCGCAAAGGCGTAATCTTGTCGCATGCCAACCTCGTTGCCCCGGCCCGATATATGAACTCCTTTATGGGCGTCGACTCCTCGATCGTCGAATATGTCTCGTCGCCGCTTGAGCATGCCTTCGGCTTTGGTCGCCTTCGGTGCGTGATCGTTGCCGGTGGCGGCATGGTCTTTGACGATGGTTCGTTCAACGCCGCGCGCCTTCTGGCGTCGATGCGCAGTGTGGCGGTCAACGCTTTGTCGGGCGTAGCGGCCAGCGTGGCGCTCTTGGTCGAGCGCGCCCTGGCTGAACTGGCGCCGTTCTCCCATCGCCTTCGTTGGATGGAGATCGGAAGCCAAAGCCTGCAGCGCGATCATAAGATCGCGCTGGCGAAGCTTTTTCCCAAGGCATGCCTGGTTCAGAACTACGGTATGACCGAGGCGGTTCGCTGTACGATGGTGGATTTCGGCCATGACCCCGAACGTCTGGTAACCTGTGGGCGCGCAAGCCCGGGGACTGGCATCCGCATTCGTGGCGAGAACGGCGAGCCCGCACCGGTTGGTCAGTCGGGTGTGATCGAAGTCAGGGGACCGCAGGTAGCCCTTGGCTATTGGCGTGCGCAACCGCTCTGGGATGCGCGCTTGAGCCAAGGCTGGTTCGAATCCGACGATGTTGGCTTCCTTGATGTCGATGGCTATCTTCATTACGTCAGCCGCCGCGATGATCTAATTAATCTCGGCGGCGAGAAGATCTCGCCCTTGGATCTTGAGAACGCTTTTCGGTCCGCCCTTGAGGGCGTTGAATTCGCGGTATGCGGAATCGATGACCCCGAACGCCTGCGCGGTGAAGTTCCGATTCTGTGCCTGAAGCGGGCGCCCGAAGCCATAGCCGACTGGTCCGAACTCAGGCGACGCTTGATCGGTTGCGTCGCCAACCGATTTTTGCCACGGGCGGCCTATCTTGTCGATCCACTCCCGAGGACCGCGCTCGGAAAGATTCAACGCCGTAAGCTGCGCCATTTGGTGGAAGCTGGACAGGTTCGTCTGTGGAGTTGACCGGACCACTTTTTCGAAGGGGGTTCATCTTTCTTCGGCATGGCGCGACGCACGACAATGAAAAAGGTATCGTCATGGGCCAAATAGATCGTCCGTTGAGCGATCAAGGTCGGGACGAGGCGCAACGCGCCGCCGAAAGGCTTAGTGGTTGGGGCGGCGGAATTATTTTCACCAGCCCCTTACGAAGGGCGCGCGAGACCGCCGACGTCCTGAGCTCCGTCCTTAAAGCCCGCATACTGGTCGATGATGGGCTTATGGAACGTCACTGGGGCGTGTACCAGGGCCGGGCGATCACCGAGAGACCCGTCGGACTTGAAAATCCTGAAGGGGGTGAATCGCGTTTGAATTTTGAAGGGCGAGTTGTGGCGGCCTTCAATGGCCTATTGGCATCGGAACCGGCTTTGGTTGTCTCGCACCGGGGCGTGTTCCGCGCCCTTGCCGCCCTTCTTGGTCAACCCGGTGCGCTCGAGCCAGTCCCGAATGCCAAACCGATCCGGATTAATCCCACGCCAACGGGATGGGAGATTTTCTTCGCGTGACAGCCGGCCTTAACGTTCTGTATGTCAATGTGCCTTCGGTCCCGGCATCCGAAGTGAGGGCCCATTTCGGCGGCACCCCGAGTTTTAATTATCTTTCGATGCCAACCGGCCTTCTATACGTGGCGGCACAAGCGCGCGCGGAAGGGTGGGTTCGAACCGAGCATCTCCTAGATCTCAACGCCGAGCTTTTTAAGTACCGCAGCGGCCGTTGGGCAGGGCCGCTCCAAACAAGCTTCGAATGTTTTCAGACGACTTTGGCGCAGACGGTGTCGTTTACGCCCGCGGTAATTGCCTTTTCCATCAGCTTTACGTCATCCCACGACACTTTTGTCGAATCGGCCGCCATCCTGAGAGCGCGGTGGCCACACGCGATAATTGTTGCGGGGGGACATCACGCGACCAGCTGCACGTTCCAGCTTCTTGACCACAGCGTTGTCGACTATGTGGTCCGTGGTGAGGGCGAGCAGGTGTTCAGCCAACTTCTAAAGGGGCTTGCGACGGGTGCCCCAATCACGCTACCCGGCGTCTATACCCGCGCCAATCGACCGGCCGATCCGAAGGACCTTCGGATCGGTCCGTTTGTCGACGATCTTGACACTTTGCCCGATCCGGCCTGGGACCTTCTGGACATGGAAGTCTACATGACGTCGGGCGCGAATAAGACAAAGCGCCTCGGGCAGGACGGAGGGGCGCTGGAAACGCGCGTGGTCACCTTTTCGTCAAGTAGGGGCTGCCCTTTCAGTTGCACCTTCTGCGCCTCGCATCAAGTGCACGGCCGCAAGATGCGCTATCTTTCAACGGCACGCGTCATCGCGATGATGGATGCGTTGCGCGCACGCTATCGGGCGAATGTGTTTTTTCCCGACGACGACCTTTTTACCGCCAACAAGGCCCGGACCAAGGAGCTCTTGGGCCGGTTCCGCGAGACCTTTCCCGACTGCGAAATCCAGGCCCCGGGGGGTCTTTCCGTTAACACTCTGGATTTCGAGTTGCTTGACCTGTTTATTGCCACCGGCACCAAAGTGCTGACGCTGGCTGTTGAATCCGGGTCGGAACACGTCCAGCAGTACATTATTAAGAAGCGCTGCAATCTGAAGAAGGCCCTTGGGCTGGTCCGCTACCTGCGTGATCGCGACGTGATTGTCCGCTGCTACTTCATTCTGGGTTTTCCAGACGAGAGCCTTGAGCAGATGCGCGAGACCGTTGACTACGCCTACGAGCTCATGCCCGATTGGAGCGGTATCGCCGTTGCCATTCCGCTTCCCGGTTCGGAGATCTTCGACGAATTCAGGGCGCTTGGGGTTCTGAATGACGATCTTTCACGCTGGGGCTCGAATTTTGACGCCCTGCGCGATTTCGATACGCCCCTGGCTCGGGCCGACGAAATTCGTAATCTAGCCTATGATGCCAATCTTTATCTCAATTTCTTCGCCAATCCCAATCTACGTGAAGGCCGATACGAGAGGGCCATCGAATTGTTCCGCGACATTGTCGCGGCCCATCCATTCCATGTCGTCGGACTCTACTGCATTGCCGAGTGCTTGGAGCACACGAATAGGGCGCAGGAGGCTGCGGCAATCCGCGCCCACATAGTGGATTTGATTCATTCGGATTCTCGGGCACGGCAAATGCATCTGCGCAACCAAGCCAAGATGCCAAAGATCCGTGAGCAGCCTGCTTTTCCGGAGCCTACTCCATGAGCGATTCCGATTTCCGTATCGGCGATCTCAACGCCTTGATAGCGGACTTGTTTGGTGCGCGGGTCGACCCAGTTGGGGACCAGAGCGTGTCATTTTTCGATCTTGGCCTCGATTCTTTGGACATTTCGTCAATATACCTCGTGATCGAGCGTCGGTTTGGGTTTGAGATTGCCGAAGCCGACATGGACGGCCTGGACACGCCGGAACGCTTGATTGCCTATGTGGGTCGGCGACGCGTCCCGTGATCGCACCAGAGAAATTTTCTCGCCGGGCGCTGATGGTCCTTGCGATCCTCGCGGGTGGAATTTTGGGCTACGGCCTTTTTCGGCTTCCTCTTCACCAAACAGGCCTGGCATCGTACGCATCCTATCTTGGCTTGCCTGCGTTCGCCGCGATTTTGTTTGGCCTGTCGACACGGCTAAGACCCGACTCGCGAATGGTCGTTTTGATATGCACGGTGGCCACAGTTGGAAGTCTCTACGCCGCCGAAATCTACCTCACCTATGTCGACCCTCGCTTCGACCGCTTGCCTGCAGTCCCTACCGACGGTGTTGATCGCCGCTCGAAGATGGAAGTCGTGTACGATGAGAGGCGACTGGGCCGTGACGCTTGGCCTTATGCAAGCCCGGATTACATAAAGGTGGTCGACGCCGGCAATAGGATTCATTCGCCTCTTTCAATTGCCGATACCGAAGTCTGGCCATTTGGTTTCGCGGCCAACGTGACCACGGTCGTTTGCCGTGAGGGCCGCGACTGGTTGGTTTACAGAACCGACGAGCATGGATTCAACAATCCCTCGGGTCTTTGGAGCGCCGATACGGATATTCTGTTTTTGGGGGATTCGTATACGCACGGGGAATGCGTGCCAAGAGAGCGGAGCTTTGTCGGGCTGGTCCGCGGTCGTTTTCCCAAAACCCTGACCCTTGGCGCCAGCAGCACGGGACCGCTGATCGCACTTGCGACCTTGAAGGAATACGGAGCGATACTGCGCCCGCGCGAGGTGTTCTGGGTTTTCTTCGAAGGCAACGATCTTGACGATTTGGCATCGGAGCTACGATCGCCGCTGTTGGGGCGCTATCGCAATAACAATTTTCGACAAAACCTGCTTGATCATCAGGAGGCCATCGATCGGGCCTGGAAGATCGAGTTGAACCGGCGGATCGCCGAGGCCGGACGCAACGCCAATCGGGAGCAGAGCCGGGTTTTCGGAAATGTCGTCCGCTTGCAGACCGTTCGTAACGTGCTGCGCCTCTCCCACCCTCGACAGCAGCCGGTAAGACAGGAGCTTGTGCGTCTTCTCGGCGACCTGCTTGAGGATGCGAGGCAAACCACAGAATCGTGGGGTGGGCGTCTTCATTTTGTCTACTTACCGTCGCCTTACCGCTATCATTCGCGTTATCAGGCGATTCCGATGCGCGATCTCCATGAGCAGGTCCGGGCGCAAGTTCGCGGTCGTCGGCTCCCGATTGTCGACATCGTCGATACGTTCGCTCGGGCGGCCGAGGAGCCGCTCGCGCTCTATCAGGGACACCTTACCGAGGCCGGCAATCGCATAGTCGCCGACGCCATTCTCGATCATCTCAGCGGCAGGCATCCTCACGAATGAGCACCGTCTATATTGTGCATTGCATCGATACCGAAGGACCGCTCTACGAATCGACTTCGGCGAAGTTCGAACGGCTGAGCGAGCTGCTGAACGTGAACCATCTCGATCCGACGGTAGAAAATCTTCAGCGGCTGCGCGCTGGAGACATCAAACTTGGTGGGCGCGAAAGCGAGGTGCGGCGTCTGCTGTCTGGTCACCTCACCCGCTATAACGAGACCTGGGATTCGCTGGACGGCATGCTGGAACGGATTTCACAGCAGTCCTTTCGCAACAAGGTACCCGATTCGCGAGGACAAGGGTGGCGCTTCAATTGGTTTTGCATGGACCATGTTGGCTATGCCTACAATCCTCGGCGCCGTGATATCGGCTATCACAATATCTTCGATCACTACCAAGAGTTCTTGAAGCGTCATCCGGCTCAAGGGGATGCCGTGCATTGGCACTTTCATCCGATGTCGACTTACCGCGACGCGCATCGCTGCGCGACTCATTACTTCCGATCTCCCGAGGTATTCGAGATATTGGCGCGCAAGGTTATTGAGCGCGCGTGGTTTCCTTCCGCGTACCGGGCAGGCTTTCAAACCGAGCGTCCGGACAGTCATTGGTTTCTTGAGCAATGGATTCCGTTCGACCTATCGAACATGGCCCTCAGCGATCCCGAAGAGTTTGATCGGCATCTGGATTTTCGTCTTGGTCGCTCTGGCGATTGGCGGCGCGCGCCGGCTGATTGGTCTGTCTATCGCCCCAGCCATGATGATTACCAGCAGTCGGGGTCGTGTCGACGGATGATCGCACGTGCGCTCAATGTGTTTAACCGTATCGGCAACATCGACGGCCCGGAGATGGACAAGGCCTTCGCGCGTGCCGCCAATGGCGAGCCGACTTTGGTTGGAATTGCCGGTCACGATTGGCGCGATCTTGCGCCCGAAGTCGAATATGTCCGTGAGTTGGTGGTTCAGGCGCAGCGGCGCTACCCGGACGTACCCTTTGTTTATTCTGAGGCGGGCGAAGCGTTCCGCGGCGTTGTTTGGCCGGAGGGTGTAACGGAGGCACCGCTTGATCTTGATCTGGAATTCATTCCGGCCGGGGGCGGTGATGGGCCGTCAATCACGGTCTCGACTCGAGCGGGTCGTGTTTTCGGACCCCAGCCCTTTCTAGCCATCGAGATCCATGGCCGACGGTTCGTTCACGACAATTTCGATTTCGCCCCTTGCGGGACTCGCTGGCACTACCCCTTTAATGAATCGACGGTCGCGCTGGACGACGTAGTTCGCGTTGGGGTTGCGGCCAGTGACATCTATGGGCGGGTTTGCGTTCGGCGGATCGAATTCAAGCATTTTCAATCAACGAGTCCTATCGTTCTGTGATTGTGCCGGCTGAACCGCCGCAGGGCTTATTCGACCGCATCGATCTGGTGTCACACTTGCGCCACGTTGAGGCACTTGGTGAGCCTGACGACGGACGCTTGGTGGCGTGTGCGGACTGGCTAGCGGGTTGCCGGGCCCGTAAGCTTGGGCATGCCGTCTTGATGATCGAAAGCCTTATCGAGTCCTGGCCCGAGGAGTTGGGCGACCCCCGCGACCAGCATCGCTCGGCGTCGGATTGGGTTTACGTTGATGGGATTGACGTGACGCGTTTTCGGTCGGTCTCGCTCGGAAAGACCTTTTTACGCACCACCAGTCTCTATCGGCTCCATTTGCGCCGCATGCGCGTCGCTCTGGATCGGATGTGCAGGCGTTACCGGCCGCGGATGATCACACTCGTCGACTTGCGGTCCCGCCACGGGTTGTTTCGCGCTGAGACGAAGCGGCGCCTGGTTGAGCATGTTTGCCACAATCATGGTATCGCCTTTGACGATCGCCTTGACGAGGTTGGCCCCGATGATCCTCTGATCGCTGAACAGCCGGTAGGTGTGGCTGCGCCCTTGATCGAGCGCTCGGCCCGGCGGTATTTCCGGCAGGTCTATGAACGTTTTGTCGAAACGCTGTTTTCGGCAAGGACGTGGATTGGCGAGCGACGTTCGTTTGTTTATTTTCAACTTAATTGGGCGGCATTGGCGCCAATTCTCGACGCCAAACTTCCGGGGCGATGTGCCCCGTTGCTGATTGCGGGTAGCCTGCCGAAGGGCCTCGGGCGGCTCGCGCGAGCCTGGGTCCGTGGATTTAACCTCGTGGCGTTGCCTTCGGCAAAGCTTGATACGGGGGATCAGGCCGCATTGGCGCGCATCCGCGAGGATTTGGAGCGGGCGTGGTGCGCGCCGGATGATTTCGACGGCGAATGTCTGCGGGCGTTTGTAAGAGATGTCATTCTCGACAGCGGCTGGTTGCGCCTTCGAGCCTTGGAGGCAAAGCGCTACCAAGCGCTGTTTGAACGGCACTCCATTCGGCATCTTGTGGTCGGGGATGCGACCAACCCGTTGTGTCGACTGCTCCTCGATCTTGCACGCGCACACAATATACCCGGCGACGAACTCCTGAACGGTATGTTTCTTTCGCCGCACCGGCATGAAGCACGCGTTGGGACGATGGGGGAGCTTCCGGTACTCGGCCGTCTACTTTCTCGAGGGGCGCTCGACGAACGTTGGCTTGCCAAGACGGGGGCCTCCTGCCCCTTCGTTCGAACCGGATATCCGGCTATCCGCAGCCGAAGGCCCGGTTCCTTGCGTTTTGACGGTCGGGGTCGGGCCCTTGTCTTGCCGTTTTATGCCGACAGCGATGACAGTCGGGCTTGCGGTCACCAAATTATCGACCTCTTGGTCGAGACTCTGCACGTCCTTGCCGAACGTCACCTCAAGGCCATTCGCATCAAACTTCATATTGGACCTCCAAACGAACCCTATTACCGCAGGGTGGCGGAGGAAGTCGGAGTCGATGCCGAGGTTGTCAAGGACAATAGCCTAGCTAAACATATTGCGTGGGCCGATTTTATTGTCGGTCCGATCAATTCGGGGGCTTGGCTTGAGGCGATGGCGGCGGGCAAGCCCTATTTCCCATTTTGCCCGACCCCAAGTCTCATCGAGCCGACTTTGCTTCCAGAGGGAACCACGGTCCTTCGCCAGGCAGAGCAATTGCGCGCCCACCTCGATTCCGGAATTTGCCCGGATATTGGGCGCCCGCTTGAAGACATTGTGAGCGCCTATTCGATCGGCGATCCGGCGCAAGCGGTTTGGCGTGCTGTCGAGGCCATTTAAAAAATGGCCCATCTTCGCTTGATCGCACGACTTGACATAAAGGGACCCGACTTGATCAAGTCCATTCAGCTTGAAGGGGTGCGCAAGGTCGGTGATCCGCACGCGTTTGCCCGGCGCTATTATGAGGATGGCGCCGACGAGATACTCTACATTGATATGGTGGCCAGTCTTTACGATCGCGCGGCATTGCTGCAGATCGTCACGCAGACAGCCGAGGATGTCTTTGTGCCGATAACGGCGGGCGGAGGGATTCGAACGATTGAGGATGCCCGCGCCCTCTTGCGGGCCGGTGCCGACAAGATCGCCCTTAACACCGCCGCGACCTTGGACCCGGCCCTGATCGATACCGTTGCCGAGACCTTTGGATCGCAGTGCATGGTGCTGCAGATCGACGCCAAACGCCATCCCGGCAGCGGGTGGGAGGCGTTGCGCGATTGTGGCCGCGAGCATACCGGCCTTGATGCGGTGAGTTGGGCAAAGGAAGGCGAGCGGCGCGGCGCTGGTGAAATCCTGCTCACCTCGGTGGATCGCGAAGGGACGCGAAAGGGATTTGATCTTGAGCTGATCCGGGCCGTAGGCGATGCCGTATCAATTCCGGTGATTGCATCGGGCGGCATGGGCACAGTCGATCACTTAGTGGATGCCGTGACTGTGGCTGGCGCCGACGCCGTCGCCATGGCGCACGTTCTGCATTATCGACAGCTCGATCTGGGAACCATCCGTACCAAGGCCCGGGAGCGTGGGCTTTGGGTTCGTGACCCATGAACAGACGCCCACCCCACGATAACGCCTTGCGGGACATGCGCATCGCGTCGCTTCCGATTAGCTTAGAGGAGCGCCGTGAGCGTAACGGACATGCCAGCGGCATTCTATGGTTCACCGGTCATTCCGGAACCGGAAGGGCGACGCTCGCGGTTGGTCTTGAGCGACGCCTTTTCCACCGCGGCTAGCAGGTGTGCCTTCTTGATTGAAAATTTAGGTGTGCTGGCCTTTCCGTGGATTTGGGCTTTTCGCCGCCCGAACGCGACGACGCGCGGGCCATCGCGCCCAAACCCTTTCAAGACATCCACGTCAATGCGTCCTTTGGCGCTTGCGAGCGGCGCGATCCGAAGGGGCATTATGACGAGCTCGCCAACGTGAAATGCCCAACTCTACCGGCATTTCTGCGCCATACGAAGTGCCGCTTCGCCCGGAATGCTGAATCGATACCGAGGCCGCGGCCGCTAACGCTTGCCCGGATTGCCTTGAAGTCTATGCCATGACCGTTTTCGGCCTGGATCGCTAGGAGCGCTTATGCACCGCAATCCCTTCATGCCACTCTATGCCAAATGTAATGCCGGCAATTCCAAGGAAAAACTGGCGAACCTACCGGACTTCCCGTACATCCTCGACATCGAGTTGACAAATTTGTGCAATTTTCGATGCCTGATGTGCCCCACCGGCAACCGCTCGCAACGTCGCGAGCAGGGATTTATGAGCGAGGAAATCTTCGCCCGGATTCTCGAAGAGATCCGTGGCCGCAACGTGGGCTTGCGCTTCATCCGCTGGGGCGAGCCGTTGATGCACCCCAAACTGCTCGCGTTCTTGCGCTTAGCAAAATCCGACGGCCATCTCCTGCATATCAACACCAACGGCAGCCATCTGACGGAATCGATGGCCGACCAATTGCTCGCTGTACCGATCGATTCCCTCAAATTCTCCGTTCAGGGCGTGGAACGAGACGGCTATCGCAACATGCGCAATATTGACTTCTTCGATACACTCCTTGAGAAGGCGGCCATGATTTATGCCAAGCGTGGCGCGGCGACAGCCCCCTTCTTGCAAATATCAACCACCATCACCTATGAATCTGAGGCGATGCAACAGGCCTTCCTCGAGCGCGTCAAGCCGATATGCGATGCCGTCAATATTGGTGCGACGTCATTCGATGCACTCGACCTTAAGGCCGTTCGTCTCACGCCCTCGGAATTCGAAATGCTGAAGAAGCTTATTCACGATGAGAGCGTGACCAAGGTCCACCCGGAATGTCCCGAGGTCTTCGATAAGCTCTCAGTGAACTGGGATGGCACGGTGTCTGCATGCTGCATGGACAGCGATAAGCTGATGACCGTCGGCGATCTAGCCACAGAGAGTCTGCAAGCCATTTGGCGTGGCGAAATTCTTGACCATCATCGAAGGCTTCTGGCCGACATGCGTCACGATGAGCTGCCGCTCTGC
Source organism: Rhodospirillales bacterium (assembly GCA_016214125.1). GTDB lineage: Bacteria > Pseudomonadota > Alphaproteobacteria > Rhodospirillales > WMHbin7 > JACRPC01. Next base: position 42,333 of record JACRPC010000042.1, read on the forward strand.
CGCCACTGCTATGATACCCACAACCTCTTTGTAAAGTTCGAGGCGAGCTGAGTGACTCGTGTCGCATTGACCGATTTTGGATCGGGTAACCTGCTTTCTGTTCAGCGCGCCTTTGGGCATTTAGGCGTTCCAACCGATTTGGCTGCGACCGGTGAGGCCATAATGGCGGCGGAGCGACTGGTCCTGCCTGGTGTTGGCGCTTTTGGCGCTTGCATGGCTGAGTTGAAGCGGCGGGGGTTGGATCGGGCGGTCAGAGAGTTTGCCGCCTCCGGTCGGCCGCTTTTGGGCATTTGCGTCGGCTTGCAGATGCTGTTCGACGAGAGCTCGGAATTCGGCATTCATGCCGGCCTTGGCTTGATTGGCGGCCGGGTTGATCGCTTGCCGCCGACCCGCGCCGATGGGCTTCGACACAAGATTCCTCAGATTGGATGGAATGCCATTCGGCCGGCGCCGGACGCTGATTGGTCACGAACGATTCTTGCCAATGTTTCGATCGGCACCTGCTACTATTTTGTTCATTCTTTTGCTGGCCGACCACGCGAAGCGCGGCACGCCCTGGCCAATACGGACTTCAACGGCCACCCGGTTCTGGCGGCTGTCGCGCGAGATAATCTGATTGGGGTCCAATTTCATCCGGAAAAGAGCGGCCCGGCCGGCTTGCGGTTGCTCTCGGCCTTTTTGAACTGGCGGCCATGATCGCCACCTTACGCCATCTGCTTGACCTTCTGGAACCAGGCATGCGTTGGGCCGTTCTCGGCCTTTTTGTCATGATGATGCTGGGTGGCGTCTTGGAGATGCTTGGTATCGGCTTGTTTCTTCCCTTCATGTTGATCTTGTTTGATCCGCAACGGTTAGCTTCACTGCCTTTGCCCAATGCCCTGGGCTCCTGGCTGGCCACGATTGATGCGTCTCATTTGGTCATGGGCTTTGGCGTCGGGATGTTTCTTCTTTATCTGGTAAAAAATATTGTTCTGGCGCTCCTGGCCTGGCTTGGCTTTCGTTTCACCTTTCGAGGAGAGGCGGCTTTGCAACGCCACTTACTTGAAACCTATCTCGCGCTGCCCTATGTCGTTCTTCTTCGACGGAACTCGTCCGAGTTCGTTCGTACGATCATGAATTCAACCCGAGCGGCATTCAAGGGCGTTTTGACATCGGCGCTGGCTTTGCTTCAAGAATGCATTCTTGCGCTGGCCGCTCTCTTCGCACTCGTGCTGATCTTGCCGATCGGTGGCCTTATCGCCGCCTTGGTCGGGGCCACGCTTGTGGCCGGTCTTTACTTGCCTTTGCAACGCCTGTTTGGGCAGGGTGGCGCCGAAGTCCAGCACCATTACGCCCACATGTACCGATGGATCGTGCAGGCATTGGGCGCCGTCAAGGAATTGAAGATTCTCGGTCGGGAGACCTATTTTCTTGCACGGTTTTCCGGAGAGTCGCAGTCGCTCGCCAACGCTTTCGTCAGACTTCAGATTCTTACGCAGCTGCCGCGTTATCTTACGGAGCTGATTGTACTTGGCGCACTCACCCTAACCGTGATGGTTCTTTCCGTGGAGCCAGGCGGTGTAGTCCAGGCCCTTCCCATGCTCGGCGTGTTTGCCGCTGCGGCCTTGCGATTGCTGCCGTCCACCAACCGCATTATCCAGCAACTGAACAACATTCGCGAAGGTGCGGCTGCGGTCAAGATTGTACACGACGACCTTACGGCGCTACCTCGTTTCCGTGTTGAGCGGGCGGGTTCTTCTAGTCATGCACCGATCGCTCTCACTCGCCAGCTCGCGATCGAGGACGTGTCCTTGCGTCATGTCGGCGCCGAGCGCAACAGCATCGAGGATGTCTCGCTGAACGTCCAATTCGGCGAGGTCCTTGCTCTGGTTGGCGTGTCGGGCGCCGGCAAGACCACCCTCGTCGATGTGGTGCTAGGCCTCCTTCAGCCAAGTCGGGGGTGCGTAAAGGTGGATGGGACCGACATTCGCGTCAATCTACGTTCCTGGCAGGATCGCCTGGGGTACGTACCGCAAGCCATCTATCTGCTCGATGACACCGTTCGCCGCAATATAGCGTTCGGCATTCCCGACGATCAGGTCGATGAGGCGGCCCTTGCTCACGCGATCACCGTCGCAAGGCTCGGTTCAGTTGTTGCCGAGCTACCGAACGGGCTTGAGACACCCTTAGGCGAAAACGGCGTTCGGCTGTCAGGAGGCCAACGCCAGCGCATTGGTATCGCTCGTGCTCTCTACCACAGCCCTGATCTGCTGGTTTTTGACGAGGCGACCTCGGCGCTCGATTCCGAAACCGAACGCGAGATCGTCGACGCCATTGATGCCCTGCGCGGCACACGGACCGTGATACTGATCGCACACAGGCTGACGACCGTTCGACATTGCGACCGCGTCGCTCTGCTTGAGAGGGGCCGGCTGGTCGACTGCGGCTCCTTTGACGCAATGGCGGCACGGTGCGCCCCCTTTCAGCGCATGCTGGAGCTGAGTTTGGGTCGATCTCGGATGGCGACCGACACATGATCGAGGGCCTCACCGTGCTGGCGGTTATCGTTGCCCGTGGCGGATCGAAAGGGCTGCCACGCAAGAATGTACTCGACCTAGGCGGCAAGCCGTTGATCGCCTGGAGTGTCGAGGCCGCCAAGGCGACCCCGGCGATCGATCGCGTTATTCTGTCTTCGGATGACGCCGAGATCATTGCCGCCGCGACCGCCGCTGGCTGCGAGGTCCCGTTCGTTCGCCCGGTGGAATTGGCCACCGACACCGCGTCGGTGCATGACGTGCTCGTCCATGCCCTGGATCGGCTCGACCGAACCTACGACGTGGTGGTGCTGCTTCAGGCAACCTCGCCTTTCCGAACGCCCAACGACATCGACGCTTGCCTAGCCTTGATCGCCGGCGGCGCACCGGCGGCGATGTCGGTGGTGTTGGCGGCGAAGCCGCCGCAGTGGTATTACACCCTGAATGCAAGCGGTTGCCTGCGGCGAGCCTTCGAATCGGCCGCGCAGCCGGATCGGCGCCAAGATGCGCCGACCTATTATTATCCGAACGGCGCGGTGTATGCGGCGCGAACCGCCTGGTACCGCGAGCATCGGAATTTTTCCAGTCCGGAGACGATGGCTCACATCATGCCGGCCGAGCGCTCGATCGACATCGACAGTGGCTTGGATCTGGCCCTGGCGCGTACCCTTCTTAAGGACATCAAAATGGGAGCTGCATCATGAGTTCGGTCCTCAAGGGCAATTTCACGCCCGCCAAAGCAGTCGAGGCCAAGGTGGAGACCGAGGCCGACGATCTCGATTCCCGCTTCGAGCGCGAGGCGATGAAGAAATTGGGCGGCTCGATCGCTTATGTTGCCAAGAAGAAGGTGAAGTGGGCCGACGAGGGCGAGGCGAAGTGATCGCCAAGACCACTATACCGGAAGGCGCCGGCGAGCTTGGCCAAAAGCTGGTGGCCAAGATGGGCGACCTCACCTGGGATCGGCATGGTCCGATGGGTGTCGCCAATGCCAAGCGCAATCGGACGGTCTTGGATCGCGGCCAATCGCTGGCGGCTTTGCGCAAGGAACGGATCGGCGAAGGCGAGAGCGCGGTGGTGATCGCGGCGGGCCCCAGCCTGAAGCGCCAGGATCCGGCCCAAACGCTGCTGGCGCGCGGCTACAAAGGCGCCATCGTCACCACAGAGAGCGCGCTGCTCTATTGCCTCCGCGCCGGCCTGGTTCCCGACCTGACGGTGACGCTGGATCCCCATGCCACCCGCATCGTGCGCTGGTTCGGCGATCCGCATCTGAGCGTCGACGCGCTTAAAGCCGATGATTATTTCAGCCGCCAGGACATGGATCGCGCCTTTGCCGACGAGATGGCCGCCAATCGAGAAATCCTGGGCTTGATGGATCGGTACGGATCGCGCATCCGCATCGCGCTGTCGACCTCGGCCTCGCAAGCCGTGGTCGATCGCGTTCTCGCCGTCGGCATGAAGGTCTATTGGTGGAACCCGATGTTCGACGATCCCGATCAACCGAACAGCATCACCGCCGAGCTGCAGGCGATGAATCGTCTGCCTTGCGTCAATGCCGGCGGCAATGTCGGCTCGGCCGCTTGGATGATGGCAACCGAAGTCCTGGGCAAGACGCGTGTGGCCCTCACCGGCGTCGATTTCGCCTACTATGACGGCACGCCTTACAAGAACACCCAATATTACAAGGAGGCCGTGGCGCTGGTGGGCGAGGACAATCTCGATTCCGTCTATATCCGGCTGTTCAATCCGGATCTCGGGGCTTGGTTCTACACGGACCCTGCCTATATGTGGTATCGGCAGTCGTTTCTGGATATGGCGGCCGATTCCGAGGCCCGCACCTTCAATTGCACCGGTGGCGGCATTCTGTTTGGCCCGCCGATTACGACCCTGCCGCTCGACCAATTCCTGGATGACGTGATTCCATGACCAAAGTCCTGATCATCAATCCGGTCGTGCGCGAGGAGGATGTGCCGCGCCACGTACCCTACGGGATCGCGCTTCTGGCCGCTATCGCCATGGAGAAGGGCCATCTCGTCCAGGTCTACGATGCCAACGCCTGGCGTTTGGGCGAGGAAACGCTACGCGAGGTGTTGCGGGCCGACGATTGGGCAGTGATCGCTCTGGGGGGCATCACCACCGCCTATGGCTCGATCAAGTCGATCGTCAAAGTGGTGCGCCAGGAATGCCCGAAGGCGGTGATCGTGTTAGGCGGTGGCGTGCTCACCAGTCTGCCGCGCGACGTGATGGGCTGGTTGCCCGAGGTCGATGTGGGATGCGTGGGCGAGGGCTTTGTCACCTTTCCGGAAATTCTGGCGATGGTCGATTCGGGAAGGCGCGATTGGGCCGCGATTCCGGGCACCATCTCGCGCCAGCCGGGTGGCGGCTTGGCCTTGAGTGCCGCGCGGCCCCTGATCCACGATCTCGACTCGCTGCCCTATCCGGCCTGGGATCTGTTCCCGCTTGAAGAGGTCTACTTCAAGAACAGCGCCATGCTCTATTCGCCGGAAGGCATGCTGGCCAAACGCCGCCTCGACATCAACGCCAGCTATGGCTGTTCGATGATCTGCCGCTATTGCTATCACCTCGGCATCGCGGGCGACATGCGTTATGAAACAGGCGCCGACGGTCAAACAACCGTTCATTTTGACGAGCCCAGCCAGTACAGCCGGACCATCCGCTATCATAGCCCGGACTATATCGTGCGCATGGCCAAGCATCTGCGAGACAAGTACGACGTCGACTACATCCTGTTCCTCGACGAAAACCTGATGACCATGGATCAGCATTCCGGCCGCACTTGGCTTAAGGAGATTTGCCGGCTGTGGCACGAATACGGATTGACGCCGAAGCCCACCCTCGATGCGCAAGGGCTGATGACCGGCTGGGAGGGGATTTATTGGTCCGGCACCAGCCACGCCACCTTGTGCACCAAGGATATTCTCAAGACGATGCGTGCCGCTGGCTGTGCCCATTTGGTCTACGGCTATGAGAGCTTTGCCCCGCATGTGCTGAAAACCGTCGGCAAGGGCTCCACCCCGGCCACCAACGAACGCAGCTTCTATTGGACGCTGGAGGCCGGCATCCGCCCGGTGCCCAACGTCATCATCGGCTTTCCCAACGAGGATTTCCAATCGATCCGCGATAACATGGAGGCCTGGCATAAACTGGGCATCACGGTGAAGCCGCATTTCGCCACCGCCTATCCTGGCTCGGAATGGTTCACCACTCATCGCGACTCGCTCATTGCCCAGTATGGTGGCAACCTTGAGGCCTATATCCTGGATCTTGGCGATGCCTCGACCATCTCGGGGGTCATCTGCCAAAACTTCAACGCGGTCGAGCTGATCGGACTGCGTGAGCTGATGGTGCAGGGCAATCGTCGTCTGATCGACGCCTACGAGGTCGAGTGGCAAATGATGCGGACGACGCCAAAGTGGGGCAGTCATTAAGGTGGCTATTCCCGTCAACCGCCTCGATTGGCAATTTAATTGGTCACACTCGCATCTGTACCCGAGCGTAGGTCGAGAGGAAGAATGAGGAGCGTACCCCATGAATTCCGTCGCTTGCTCCCCCGATCCGCTTCGTAAGCGGAGAGATTGATGCCGGTGTTCGGTCGGCCCGGCGCGATCCATTTCTTCGTTTTCGAAGTCAATTGGCTGACATTGCCGCTGATCCTATTTGGTTCGGCCTTTTTTTCTCCCGTCTATTATGGAGTTTGCCCGTCCTTCTTCGAACGCCGCTTCGGTCGTCATCTGCAGCGATGCGGGGCCATCCAAATCACCGAGAAGGATGCCCTGAACGACGGCAGTTACGGCGAGGGCCGGCGTCGGATTCTTATTGCGGCGCGACGAATCGGTCGACGATATGAGTCGGTGAAGCAATTGCTGGCTCGGCATGGCAAGGCGGAAGCTTATGAGGGATTTGCCGACACCGTGTTTCTGCGCTCCATCCAAACCCCGGCCTTCCTGTCCACTTTCGTCGAGCCCTTTTTGCGACGGGGCGCGGCAACTTCGGATCGGGTCCTCTTCCTAAGCGTGGCGCCAAGGGAGGCCTTCGAATGGTCGGCGACATTGCCACCCAATGTCCTTCATCTTTCCCTGTCGTTTCTCGGATGGCCGATTCGATTGGCGTCCGTTGCGCTTCTGGCTCTGTTTCCCGTTTTCAATCTTCTCCTGCTGGCCCGAAAGGGGATTCGGCCAACCGGCCGACCCGACGCGAGCGCTCTTGAGCGCGATGTTCTTCTTGTCCATCGGGAAACGGACCTGTTGGATTCCCGAACCGATTATTACCGCGATCTCTATTTTCTGCGCGAGAATATCCTAGAGGCCGATCGCTGCCTGCACCTGCCCATGGCGACGGGGAAGCGGTTTTCCGACGCAAAGAAGGCGTTGATCGAGGCGCAGCGCGGGATGATCGTCGAACTTGGGTCGGTGTCACCCACATGGTCGCGCTGGTGGCGGCTGGCTTTCGCGGAGCCGTTGCGTTTTGTGGCGCAGGCGATTCCTCAGCTTCTCGCCTGTCGGATCTGGAGCACCGCGTCCGCACGCTATTTGGCCGAATGCCTCCATTTCATGAGCCTTGTTCCCTTGCTCTTGGATCGCGTTCGGGTTCGGCTGGTGGTCGCGGAGACCGAGGTTTCGCCCTTTTGCCAGATTCTGGCCCGCGAGGCGCGCAAGAAGGGCATTCCCACCGTTTCGATGATTCACGGCTCGGGCGGGCAGCACACGGCCGGACCAACGCGGTTCGAGATGCAATTTCGCGATCTCCTTGTCTACGGTCATTGGTACGGCCCTCTGCGCGAATTCAATCCGGCCATCGAGCGTTTTGTTCCAATCGGCAACATCGAGATCGATCATCTCGACCCGGAGAGACGTCTTTTGTCTGCGAATCGAGCCGGTCGAAAGGTCGTTGCGTTCTTCGCCCGCCTGTCGCATGTCTTGACGACGGGGGTTTCGGCGATGACCGGTTCCGCTTATGTCGATCGGCGGGAAGAGCTGGACCGCGCCTATCTAGTCCCATTCCTGGAATGGGTGGCCTTGCGTGACGATATTCTCTTGGTCTGGAAGGCGCCTTATACCGGACTGGCTCAAAGTGTAAGCCGCGACGAGGTGGGGCGAGCGATCGAAATATCCTGGCAACCCTGGTTGCAGGAGGCCATCACGGCAATTCCGGCCGAGCGCTTTCTCGCCTGCGATCATCTTCGGCTTGAGCAAGTCGTCAGCCTGATTGATGTGGGAATCGGAAACGACGTGTCGTCGGCAATCGCTTGCGCCATGTCGGCCGGGCGGCCAGCCATCTCCTACGATCTTATCTTTGGCGGCCAATTCCGGCGCTATCATCCGCGGCTGGCGGCAACCAATCCCGTCGAACTGGTTGAGAATCTGGAATGGCTGTTGGAAAATCCGTTGCCGAAGAATGTTTATGACCAATTCAATTCCGATTTCTACGGCTCGCCCGCTGTCGATTTCAACTGCCATGATCGACTTCGCGCCTATTTCGCGTCGTTGCTGGCGGCATGATTCCGCTCTCAAGCGTATTGAGGCAACGCTCGGGAAAATTCGAATGACCAGGCATTCGCCCCTCCCCCGCGCCGCCGTCGCCGATCCCGGGCTTGCCCGCCCGGATTGGACCAAGGGGCAACCCCGCGATCCGGGCAAGCTGTGGCTCGACAAGAACGAGAATGGCGATCTGGAACTGTCGCGGCTGGTGGCGCAGGTGATGCGCGCCCTGCCGCCCGAGGCCTATTTCACCTATCCCGAAAGCGGGCCGCTTTACCGCAAACTCGCCGGCCGGCTTTCGGTGGCGCCGGAGAATCTGGTGCTCACCGCCGGATCCGACGGCGCCATTCGTGCCTGCTTTGAGGCCTATGTCGATCCGGGCGACACCGTGATCCACACCAATCCCACCTTCGCCATGTATTCGGTCTATTCCCGCATGTATGGGGCCCGCGCGGTGGCGCTTGATTATCGCCCCTCGAACGATGGGCCGGCGCTGGCGGCCAAAACGGTGATCGACGCCATTGGGCGCGAGCGGCCCAAGCTGGTGGGACTGCCCAATCCCGACAGCCCGACCGGCACCGCCTTCGATCCGCCATCGCTTGAACGAATCGTTGCCGCGGCGGCCGAGGCGGGCGCGTTGATGCTGATCGACGAGGCCTATCACCCCTTTCTGCCCTGGACGGCGCTGCCCTGGATTGGGCGCTATCCCAATCTGGTGGTGGCGCGTTCGACCGGCAAGGCTTGGGGTTTGGCGGGACTTCGCATTGGCTACGCCGCCGCCTCGGCCGAGGTGGCGAAGATGCTGCACAAGGTGCGGCCGATGTACGAGGTGAACACGGTGGCGGTGCACGCCTTCGAGCGCCTGCTCGATCACGAGGAGGCCATGCGCGCCTCGGTGGCCCGGCTGATGGAGGGCAAGGAGGCCTTCCTGGCGGCGATGGGCGCTCTTGGCTATCGTACCTTGGCCGGGCACGGCAATTTCCTGCATGTCGCCTTCGGCGCCCGCGCCGAGCGCGTGCATGCGGCGCTGGAACCGCTGGCCTATTACCGCAAGGATTTCGCCGAGCCGGCCCTCAAAGGGTTTTCCCGTTTCTCGGCCACCACCGCCGCCTTGTTTCAGCCCCTCATCGACGCCGTGCGCGAGGTATCATGACCGCCAACGCCGTATCGGTCGCCGTCGTGGGTTGCGGCCGCATCGCCGGCCATCATTGCCAGTCGATTGCCGCCGTGCCCGGCGTGACGCTGGCGGCGGTTTGCGATCTGGTGGGCGAGAAATCGACGCTTTACGGCACGGAATTCGGCGTTCCAGCCTACACCGACTACCGCCGCATGCTGGCCGAGCATCCGCAGATTTCGGTGGTGGCGGTGATCACCCCTTCCGGTATGCATCACGAACACGCACTGGAAATGCTGACGCGTTGGAAAAAGCATGTGGTGGTCGAAAAGCCCACCTTCATGAAGCCCAGCCAGCTTACCGATGCTTACCAGAAGGCCGAGGCGCTGGGTTTGACGATCTTCCCGGTCTTTCAGAACCGGCACAACAAGGCGGTGGTGCGGGTTCGCCAGGCGCTGGAATCGGGCGAGCTGGGCGACATCCGCATCGTCGCGGTGCGCACCCGCTGGTGCCGGCCGCAGCGCTATTACGATCTGGCGCCCTGGCGCGGCACCTTTGCCCAGGATGGTGGCGCGCTCACCAACCAGGGCATCCACCATGTCGATCTGTTGCGCCATCTGGGCGGTCCGGTCGAACGCGTCAACGCCAGCATGCGCACCTTGGGCGCCCAAATCGAGGTCGAGGATTCGGTGGTCGCCACCTTTACTTATCCCAGCGGCGCTATCGGCAATCTGGAGGTTACCACCGCCGCCCGGCCCGACGATTTCGAGGCCTCGCTGTCAATCGTCGGCTCGAAGGGCTTGGCACAATTGGGCGGCATTGCCGTCAACGAATTGCAGATCTTCACTCCGGACCCCGCCGCCTGCGCCGCTCATAGCGAGGATTTCTCGGGCAGCGTCTACGGCAACGGTCATCAGCAGATCTATCGTGACATTGCCGCCCACTTCCACGAGGGCCGGCGCTATCCGGTCGATCGCAACGACGCCCTGGCGACCATCCGCCTTCTGAACGCCTTTTATCGCTCCGACGAGGCCGGGGGTTGGGTGGCGGTCGAGGATATGGTGGAATCGACGCGCCTGGGCCGTGCCGATCAGGCCTTGGCCGACCTTTACCGGACGCCCGGCGCGTGACCTTGCGCGTTGGCATCGCGGGACATGGGGTGGTCGGCAAGCGCCGCCACCAGGTCCTTGACCAGCGATCGGATGCGCGGGTGGTCGCGGTCTGCGACCAAAGCCGGCCCGAAGAAGCCATGCTGGATAACGGCGTACGTCACTTCCCGCATTACCAGCGCCTGCTTGAAGAGCCGCTCGATGCGCTGTTCGTCTGCCTGTCGAACGACGTGGCGGCCGAGGTGACGGTGGCGGGCCTGGAACAGGGCCTGCATGTCTTCTGCGAAAAGCCGCCCGGGCGCGATCTGGCCGACATCGCAAAAGTAATCGAAGCCGAGCGCCGCCATTCGGGCCAAAAGCTGATGTACGGCTTCAATCACCGCTACCACGATTCGGTCCGAGACGCTCTTCGGTTGGTTCGCTCGGGCGAACTGGGGCGGGTCGTCAATCTGCGCGGCGTCTACGGCAAATCGAAATTCGTCAGTTTCGGCGTTCATTCCGATTGGCGTACGCGGCGCACGGTGGCCGGCGGCGGCATTCTGCTCGACCAAGGCATCCACATGGTCGATCTGATGCGCCTGTTTGCCGGCGAATTCGCCGAGGTAAAAAGCTTCGTCGCCAACGATTATTGGAATCACGACGTCGAAGACAACGCCTACGCCCTGATGCGGACCGAAGCGGGCGTGGTGGCGATGTTGCATTCCACCGCCACCCAATGGCGGCATCGCTTTCGTCTGGAAATCACCCTGGCCAAAGGGGCGATCACGCTTTCGGGCATTCTTTCCGGCTCGAAAAGCTACGGCGCGGAAACCCTGGCGGTGGCCCGCGTCGATCCCACCGACGATTCCGGCGATCCGGTCGAACAGACCACCCGCTACAACAAGGATAGCTCCTGGGCCGACGAGATCGAAGCCTTCGTCCAGGCCATTCGCACCGACAAGCCGGTGGAATCGGGCTCGTCCCAAGACGCCTTTGAGACCATGCGCCTGGTCTATCGCATCTACTGCGCCGACCCGGATTGGCAGGCGCGCTGGAATCTCTCCGACCGCCTCTAGGATGATCGATCGATGACCCGCATTCTTGGTCTTATTCCCGCCCGCATGGCGGCCAGCCGCTTTCCCGGCAAGCCGCTCTTCCCCATCCTGGGCCGGCCGATGCTGGAGCATGTTTTCGAACGCGCCCGGCGCTATCCGCGCTGGGACGCGCTGGCGATCTGCACCTGCGACGCGGAAATCCAGGCCTTCGCCAAGGCCAAGGGCTATCCGGTGGTGATGACGCGGTCCGATCATGTGCGGGCGCTCGATCGGGTGGCCGAGGCCGCGGAGAAATTGGGCTTCACCCCCGACGCCAACGACATCGTGCTCAACGTCCAAGGCGACGAGCCGATGATGCATCCCGACATGATTGCCGCCACCATCGCGCCGATGGAAGATCGGCCGAGCGAGGTGCGGGGCACCATCCTGGCGATGGACATCGTCGATGAGAACCAGTATCGCAATCCCGATGCGCTCAAGATCATTCACGATCTCAAGGGCCGGGTTCTTTACACCAGCCGGGCGCCGCTGCCCTATTGCAAGAGCTTTTCGCCCGAATTGGGCGCCAAGCGCATCTACGGCATCTTCGGTTTCCGCTGGTCGTTTTTGAAGCTGTTCACCGAACTGGCGCCCTCGCCTCTCGAAATCAAAGAGGCGTGCGACAGCAACCGCCTTTACGACCACGGCCATCACCAACACATCGCCCCCTTTCCGTATCGGCCAAGCTTCTCGGTCGACAGCCCGCACGACATCGCCATCGTTGAGGCGGCGATGGCCGAGGACCCGCTTTGGGGCACCTATTGACCAACCCGGTCGCGGACTTTCTGCGCTGTCCGGTCTGCGGCACCGGGCCGCTGGCGGCAAAGGACAATGCGCTTGCTTGCCCGGCCTGCCGGGCGCTCTATCCGTTCGATCCGGCCTTGGGCGTGGCCGCGTTGCTCCGCCCCGATCCGCTGAGCCCCACCAAACGCGACATTCAAAACTGGTGGGGCGATCTTTATGGCCAGCTTTACGCCGCGACCGACCGCGAACTCGATCGCGACTCGCTGGATCGGATGCTCGTCGAGCTGGAGGATCTGTTTCGAGTCCGCCGCCATTTGGCGGTGGTGGAAATGCCGATCGACGCGCTCGCAGGCCAACGGGTGTTGGAGATCGGCCCCGGTGGCGGGGGCCATTCGGCCCTCTTCGCCAAGAAGGGGGCGCGGGTGACCGCGCTTGATCTCACGCCCGAGCGCGCCGCCTCGACCGCGCGCAAATTGCGCCTGGTGGGCGATGGATCGGGCCGCGCCTATTTGGGTGACGCCGAGAACCTGCCCTTTGCCGACGCCAGTTTCGACATCGTCTATTCCAACGGCGTGCTGCACCATTCCGAGAGCACCGAGCGCGGCATCGCCGAGGTCCATCGGGTTCTCCGACCGGGCGGCAAGGCGGTGCTGATGCTTTATGCCCGTCATTCAGCGGTCTATTGGGCCAACATCGTGCCGCGCGCGCTTTTCTCGGGCCAGATGTTCGGGCGGCCCGAAGCGGAATGGGCCGGCCGGGTTACCGAAGGCAAGCCCAAGCTTGGCGCCACGCGCAACCCGATCACCCGCATTTATTCCGAGCGCGAATTGCGCCAACTGCTCGGTGATTTTGCCGATCTCCGTCTGCGCAAAACCAGTTTTCAGTGGGACAATTTTGCGATTCCAAAACTGACTCAGCTTCGCCGCCTTATCCGGTCGAGCCTGGGCGGCAAGCCGCATCCGGGCGGCGTTCTCATTTATGGCGAGCCCTTCTGGCCCGAAACCGCCCTCGAACAGGTCCTGGGCCGATTTCTCGGCTTTGCCTGGAACATCGTTGCCACCAAGGCATGAGGTTATTGCGATGAGCGCTCCCTTATCCGGCCGCACCGCCCTGGTGACCGGCGCCACGCGCGGCATCGGCCGCGCCATCGCCACTCGCCTGCTGGCCGACGGCGCCCAGGTGATCGGCACCGGCCGCGCCGCCAAGGGCCAGCCGCCCGAAGGCTGCCGCTACGAAGCGGTCGATTTTGCCGATCTTGAGGCCAGCCGCGCTTTCGCCCAGCGGATGCAGGCCCTACCGATCGACATCCTGGTCAACAACGCCGGCGTCAACAAGGTCACCACCTTTGCCGACATCGCCGAAGAGGATTTCCTGCGCATTCAGCAGGTGAATGTGACGGCGCCCTTCCTGGTCACCCGCGCCGTGGTGCCCGGCATGCGCGCCCGCAAATGGGGGCGCGTGGTGTCGATCGGCTCGATCTGGGGCATCAAAAGCCGGGCTGGGCGCGCCGCCTATTCGGCCAGCAAGTTTGCCATCGACGGCCTGATGGCGGCCCTGGCGGCCGAGGCGGCGGCCGATGGTGTGTTGGTCAACACCGTGGCGCCGGGTTTCATCGATACCGAGCTGACGCGCGGCATTTTGGGCCCCGAGGGCATCGCCGAAGTTCTCAAACGCGTGCCGGCCGGACGCTTGGGCCAGCCCGACGAAATCGCCGCCCTGGTCGCCTGGCTTGTGAGCCCCGACAACCGCTATGTCAACGGCCAGATCATCGCCATCGATGGCGGTTTCACCCGTGCCTGAGACACTGCGCATCCAATCGCACACCGGGCCTTACGAGGCGGTGTTCGACGAGGAGGCGCTGGAGCGGCTCGATGCCGGGCCGCTTGATGGTCTACATCTGATCGTCGATGATCGGGTGGCCGAGCTGCATAAGGCACGCATGCCCCGTCTGCTCGGGCACAGCTCGGTGCTGCGTCTTGAGGCAATCGAGCCGGCGAAATCGCTGGAACGGATGCCCGATTATGTCGCCCACCTGCTGGCCCAGGGCGTGCGCCGCGATCACACGCTGGTCGCCATCGGCGGCGGCATCGTTCAGGACATCACCTGCTTTTTGGCCGCCAATCTGCTGCGCGGTCTGGCCTGGCGCTTTCTTCCCACCACCCTTCTCGCCCAGGCCGATTCCTGCATCGGCTCGAAAAGTTCGATCAATTGCGGCGCCGCCAAGAACATTCTCGGCACCTTCACCCCACCCCGCTCGGTGCATATTTCGAGCCGTTTCCTCGACACGCTGGACGAACGCGACCGCCGTTCGGGTCTCGGCGAGATGCTGAAGGTGCACGCCATCGCCGGTCCCGAGGCTTTCGACCGCATCGCCGCCGATTATCCGCGCCTGCTGGCCGATCGGGCTTTGCTCAACCATTACATCCGCGAATCGCTGGCGATCAAGAAGCCTTACATCGAGGAAGACGAATTCGATCGCGGGCCGCGCAACATCTTCAATCTCGGCCACAGTTTCGGCCACGCCATTGAGGCCGCCACCGATTTTGCCATCCCACACGGCATCGCGGTGACGATCGGCATCGGGATGGCGCTGCACGTTGGGCAGGGGATGGGTTTGGTCGGCGTCGATCATCTTGTCCGCATGCGTCCGGTCTTGGCGGCGAACGCACGGGGGTTCGAGACGGTGCCGGTTCCCTTCGAGGCCTTTCTCGTGGCACTGGCTAAGGATAAGAAGAATGTCGGCCAGGGTAGCGTGACTCTGATCCTGCCTGACGCCGCCTGTCGGATGACGAAGAAGGTGGTGGCGGTCGACGACCGTTTTCGCCAGCTCTGCCGCGAGTTTTTTGTGGAAGCCTGGCGGGCATGACGCGGATCGCGGTCGCCTCGCGCTCCTTTTCCAAACATCCGGTGTTGCGGGCCGAACTCTTAGCGCGCCATTCCCAGGTGACCTTCAACGATGGGGGGCAGTCGCTTTCCGGCGAAACCCTTGTCACCTTCCTTAAGGGGCACGAACGGGCGATCACCGCTCTGGAGCGCCTTGACGCTTCGGTTCTGGCGCGCTTGCCGGAACTCAAGGTGATCGCGAAATACGGCGTCGGACTCGACATGCTCGATTTGCCCGCCATGCAAGCGCAGGGCATCCGGCTGGGCTGGCGGGGTGGCGTCAACAAACGCTCGGTCTCGGAACTGGTGATCGCCTTTGCCGTCACCCTGCTGCGCCACCTGCCTCAGGCGGCGGCGCTGGTTCGAGAGGACGGCTGGCGGCAAATCATGGGCCGGCAGCTTTCCGATCGCACGGTGGGCATTGTCGGCTGCGGCCATGTCGGCAAGGATCTGGCGCGGCTGCTGGGGCCCTGGGGCTGCCGCATCCTGGCGCATGACATCCGCGATTTTCCCGATTTCTATGCCGAGACCGGCGTTCGTCCGGTGGCGTTGGACGCCCTGCTGACCGCAGCGGACGTCGTCACCTTGCACCTGCCGTTCGACGAAACCACTCGCAACATCCTCTCGGCCGAGCGGCTGGGTCGGATGCGGCCCGACGCCATTTTAATCAACGCGGCGCGGGGCGGGCTGGTCGATGAAGCGGCGCTAAAGGCGATGCTGGCTGAAGGCCGCTTGGCGGGCGCCGCCTTTGATGTCTTTGCCCAAGAGCCACCCGCCGACCGGGAGCTGCTGCGCTTGCCCAACTTTCTTGCCACCCCCCATATCGGCGGCTCGGCCGAGGAGGCGGTGCTGGCAATGGGGCGAGCCGCCATCGAGGGCCTTGAGGTCAATGGCGATCCTCTCGCGGTGGCACAATCGTGAGCGCCGAGGCCAACGCGCAAGCCTGGGGTTTGCCGAGGGTGATGGATTTCTTCGCCCATCATCGCGATTCGACGTCCGAGATCTATCCTTCGGAATGGTTTTTCCTCAAGGACCGGCTGCGCGAAGGGACGAGCGTGCTCGACATCGGCTGCGCCCAGGGCGGCTTTGCCAAGGTATTGGCGGAGCATGTGCGAGACTTCCGCTATACCGGTCTCGACGTCAATCCGGCAATGATCGAGGCGGCACGGACGCGCTTTCCCCAGCACCGCTTCGAATGCGTGCCCGAGGGCGAAGCCGGCCCGATTGGCGAGGAGCGGTTTGATCTCGTGCTCGTGCTCGGTATCTTGCACCTGCATGAGCGCTGGCGCGATACGTTGGCCGCGGGTTGGCGGCACACATTGGGCGCGCTCGTCTTCGACCTGCGCGAAACCGAAGGCGCGACGATCGAGGACAAGGGCCGCTCGTCGTTCCATATGGATTTCAACGGCGGCGACGAGGGGCACCAAAACGCCGCTCTGCCCTACATCGTCCTCAACGCCGGCGAGGCGCTGGCCGAAGCGCGGCGGCTTCTGCCCGGCTGCGACAATCTGGCGCGCTACGGCTATCTGCACCCGCCCTCCAAGGCCGCGCGCACGCCGCTGGAGCGCGTCATGACCACCGTCTATTGCGCCCAAAGATCATGAACGCGTCGGCCTTACGGCTCCTAAAGGGAGTGGGCATCGACACGAGGGCGTTCTATCAGCGCCTGTCGGCTGCTAGCCTTGACGCCGCCGCCGCCGAGCAGAATCTGGCGGCGCTGCGCGAACGTCTGCGCGCCATTCTGCCCGACATCAGCGACCAGTACAGCGCCGCGCTTGATCCGGTCGAGTACGAGCGCTATTGGGAACGCAAGATGCGCGGTCTGCATGCCTTTCAGATTGCCTGCGCCCAAGCGGCGATCGAACGCGTTGGCGGGCGAAATCTCGTGCTGGCCGACATTGGCGATTCCTCGGGCAATCACGCGCTCTATCTGAAGGCCCTGATGCCCGATCGGATTGCCCGGGTCATCAGCGTCAATCTCGATCCGGTGGCGGTCGAGAAGGTCAAGGCCAAGGGCGGCGACGCGATCTTGGCCCGGGCGGAGGAGTTGGACCTCACCGGCATCCGCCCCGATCTCTTCCTATCCTTCGAGATGGTCGAGCATTTGACCGATCCCTTGCGCTTCCTGCACAAACTGGCCGGCCAAGGCAGCGCCCGGCATTTGTTGATGACGGTACCCTGGCGACGCCAAAGCCGCTTCGGTGGCGCCGAACTGCGCCAGCCGCTTGAGCGCCTGCCCGAGCGCCTAAGCGCCGAGGCCCTGCACATCTACGAATTCAATCCCGCCGATTGGCTGCTGCTGGCGCGCCTGGCGGGGTTCACGCCGGTCTTTACCCGTCTTTACCGCCAATACCCGGTTCGCCACCCCTTGGTCTTGACCCGGCCGCTTTGGTCCCGGCTGGATTTCGAAGGGTTCTTTGCCGCCTTTCTGGTGCGCGACCTTTCCCTCGCCCAGCGTTATGCGGCGTGGTAGGAACGCTTATGGTCACCGTCAGCGTCATCGTCCCGGTCTACAACGAAGAGCAAACGATCCAGCCGATTCTGGAACGGGTGGCGGCACAGCGCATCGACGGCGTATCGTTCGAAGTGGTGGTGGTCGATGATGGCTCCACGGATGCCACCGTCGCCCGCCTGAAGGAGCGACCCGATCTTTACGCCCGCCTGATCGCCCGACCGAACAATGGTGGCAAGGGGGCCGCGGTCAAGGATGGTTTGGGCGCCGCCAACGGCGAGTACGTGCTCTTTCAAGATGCCGATCTCGAATACGACCCCGACGATTACGGCCGCCTGCTTTTGCCGGTGCTCCGCCATCAGGCCGATCTGGTTCTGGGCAGCCGCTTTGCCGCGCCGCCCTACACCCGGGTCTTCTATTTCTGGCACCGATTGGGCAATCGGTTCATCACGCTTCTGTTCAATTTGATGCACAACACCACCTTCACCGACATCTACACCTGCTATCTGCTCTATCGGAAGGCCCTGGTCGATCCCTTGATGTTGGCGGCCACCGGCTGGGAGCAACAGGCGGAAATCCTTTCCCGCGCCGTCAAGGCGGGACGGGTCTATTACGAGGTGCCGATCAGCTATCACGGCCGCACCTATGGCGAAGGCAAGAAGATCAAGGCCTATCACGTAATCGCGGTGCTGGCGAAGATCGTCACCGAAGGCTTGAGGCCGAGGCGGCGATGACGGTCGTTCTTGAACGGTCGGATCGGGCGCGGCTGGGCACCTGCGATTCCTGGTGCGCCGTGGCCGGCACCGCGGTGCCGGGGCACTTGCCGGCCGATCGGCAATTGGTTGGCCTCGATTGGACGCTGGAAGAGATTTTCGACGAAACGGTCGAGGAATGGTGGAATCTCGGCCAAGCCCTGGGCCAGGAGCCCTCGGCCGGATGGGCGCATGCCCCGGCTTGCGTCACCAACGCCTCCGATCTCGGCCTGATGCTGGCCTGGACACGGCTGGTCGAGCGCTGGGCCGCCGATGAGGCGCGCCTTCTTGTTCTGTGCGACGATCCCTGGCTGTTCCGCCATTTGGCCAGTCGTCCCGGTGTGATCGCCGGTCGGCCGCCCCCCCTGCGGCGCCGCGAATGGCGTCTCTTCCTGCGCGGCCTGTTGGCGCGGACCAAGGCCGCCTTTCGTCTGGCGCGTGCCGCCCGCGCGCTCGCCCACCAGCGCAAATCGGTGGCCAAGGGATCGTCGGCCATTCTGGTCTACGGGCATCCGGCCAGCACCGCCGCGGGCGAGGACGCCTATTTCGGGCCGCTTCTTCGTGAAGTCCCGAATCTGGTCCGCATGCTGCATGTCGATGCGCCATTGGAGCGCGCACAAGCCTTGGGCAAGGATGGCCGCAGCTTAAGCTTGCATGCCTGGGGCTCGCCCCGCTTCGCCCGCTCGCTTTGGAAATTGCGCTGGCGGCCGGTGTTCGGCGATTGGCTGGTTCGCCGCGCCGCCGCACTTGAGGGCGGAACCGGCCAAGCGGCCTTGATTGCCTGGCAGAATCATTGCCAGCGCGCCTGGCTGGCCGAGATTCGCCCTAAAGTCGTTGCCTGGCCATGGGAGAATCATGCCTGGGAGCGCGACTTCGTCCGCGCCGCGCGCGCCCTGGGCGTTGCGACCCTCGGCTATCAACACGCCACGGTCGGCTGGCGGGAATGGAATTACGCGCCGCATTCGAATCCGGACGGCGCGGCCAGCTTGCCCGATCGCATCCTGACCGTCGGTCCGGCCGATCTGGGGCGCCTCAGCCGCTATGGATGCCCAAGAAACCGGCTGGCGATCTTGGGAGCGCTTCGCTACAGCCGGCCGGCGCGGCCACCCGTCGATCCCCAGGCGCCGGTCTTCGTGCCGCTCACCGCCAATCCGGCCATCAATGGCGAATTGCTCGACGCCCTGCGGCCCTTGGCGGCAGCGGGCCGCCGGTTTCTTGTCAAGCCGCATCCGCTGGCGCCTTATCCGGTTCCCTCCGAAAAGGGCTTCACGCTTTGCACCAAGCGCCTGGGCGAGGTCGAAGCCATTTCGGCGGTGCTCTATTGCGTGACCACGGTCGGATTGGAAGCGGTCTTGGCCGGACTGCCGACCTTGCGCTTTCGGCCGCGCGGCTTGGTGGCCGTCGACATTCTGCCCGAAGGCGTCACCATCCCCACGGCAGGCGCCGATGAGCTTGGCAAAGCGCTGGCCACGCTGACCCGGCCGCCTTCGGTGCCGTTGGAATCGGTGTTTGCGCCGGCCGAGATCGAGACCTGGCGGACCCTGCTGGGCGGAGGGGCGTGACAAGCCTGTGGCGCCGCCTGCGCCAACTGGCGGGCGATCCGGTCCTGCGGCGCTGGCTGTTGGAGCGGGCAATCGGCCGCACGCCCGGGCCACCCAACTTTCGTCCGGGCCATCCGCCTTATCTGGCGAGTCTTGCCTTGGCGGGCGCGCCCCAGGATGCCAAGCCGCGATCGATCGAGCCGGCGCCGCCCATCGCTCCGATCGAGTTGCCGCTTGCCGGCGAAAGGGTGCGCGTCGAGCCCGTGGCGATCGAGGCCCTGTTCGAGCGGGCCTGGCCCGATATCGAAACGTTTCTGTCGCTGCACCGCTTCGCCTGGCTGCCGATCCTGGGTCGGGCCGCCGACCCGACCTGGGTGGCGGCGCTTCTGCAAATCTGGCGCGCCCGTTTTGGCACACCCGATAACGCTTGGCCCTGGCATCCCTACACGGCGGCCGAGCGGGCGATCAATCTTCTCGATTTCACCCATCTCATCGGTTGGCCGGGTACGGCGAAGGATTATGTGGACTTCTTCGCCACCCATGCCCGAATCATCGCCGAAAGGCTTGAATATTTCGGCCCGCACTATACGGGCAATCACCTTTCCAACAATGGGCGCGGCCTGTTTCGCATCGGTCTGGCCCTGGACTGGAAGGACGCCGCCGATCGGGGCGTTCGCATTCTTCTTGAGGAAGGCAAGCGCCTGTTCGGACCGGCCGGCATCTTGAACGAGGGATCGAGCCATTATCACTTGCTGCTGGCGCGCAATTACGTGGACGCCTGGCGGACGGCAAGGGCCGCCGGCCGTCCGGAAACGGCCGAGCTGGAACGCATCGCGGCCGGCGCCTTGGCGGCGATTTCGAATGTCGTGCTCCCGGGCGGACTGGCGTTGGTGGGCGATATCTCGCCCGATTGCCCTCCCGATTTTCTAAGCGGTCTGGCGCCGCATGGGCCGCGTGGTGGCGGTTGGCTCGATCTTCTCGAACCAACCGAGCGGGACGCGGTGCGCGAGCTGCGCGATACCGCCACGCCGGTCGGTCCGGGCGACGCGCAAGGTTGGCTCAAGGCGGCGTTCGGAAAATGGTCGGGGCTTTGGCAGGCGTCGCCGGAAGGCTGGGCGCCGATGCCCGGCCATGGCCATCAGGATCTGGGGAGTTTCGAACTGCATTGGCTGGACAAACCGCTCTTTATCGATCCGGGTCGTGGCGCCTATGGCGAAACGGGCCCTGCCGCCCATTATCGGTCCGGGGCTGCTCATAACGGTTTGCTGATCGATGATGGCGATCCGATGCCGCCCAACCGGCCTTATTACCATCCGGAATTCCGGCGCAAGGTCGGCGGCCCGCCGCCCGTTCTGCGTCGCTCTGAGAACGGGGTCGATCTCGAATTTTCCAGCCAGGGCTCTGCGGTGAGTCGACGCTGGCGCTTTCACGCCCAGGGGCTTTCGATCGTGGACGAGGTTCAAGGAACGGGTCGGCATCGTCTGGCTCGGCGTCTTCATACCGATTGGTCGGTCGAGCAGGCCGGCGAAGGGGTTCGGCTGACCTCGCCGGTCGGCCGCTTTTTCGTGCGAGCGGAAGGGACGATTCGCATCGAACCCGTTACGCGCTGGACCGCCTATGGCGTGGGATCGCCGGCAACCGCGCTTGTCATCGAGGATCGGGCGAAGCTTCCTTGGCGGTCACGGATCGAGATTACCGTCGATGGCTGAAACCGTAAGCGTGATCATCCCCGCCTGGCGGGCGGCCGGCACCATCGCGCGCGCCTTGGCCTCGGTGGCGGCGCAGACGGTGAAGCCCCTGGAAGCGATCGTCGTCGATGACGGTTCGGACGACGGCACCGACCAAGTCGCCGAATCCTGTCGGGCGGCAATGAACGGGGTCGCCTTGGTGGTGATCCGCCAGAACCGCCAAGGTCCGGGAGCAGCCCGCAACGCCGCCATCGCGGCGGCACGGGGCAGCGTGTTGGCCTTTCTCGACGCCGACGACGAATGGCTACCGACAAAGATCGAGCGCTCGCTGGCTCAGCTTGACGATCATGTGCTGGTCGCCCATGATTACCTGGAGGCCTCGGAGGGGCGGGAAGCGATCAAGGATTGCACCCGCCATTTCCGCACCGCCGTCGATCCGCTGCAGGCGTTGTTCGTTCGCAACTATCTGCCTTCGATCACCGTATTGGCCCGCACCGAGGCCGTTCGCGCCGTTGGCGGCTTTGAAACCAGTCTGCCCGCGGCGCAGGATTACGACCTTTGGCTCAAGCTGCTCACCCAACCGGGGGCTCGCTTCACCGTCTTCCCCGAGGCGCTGGCGCGCTACCATGTGAGCGAGAGCGGCATCACCAGCCAGGTCGATCGGCGACGGCGCTGCTCGCTGGCGGTGTTGGAGCGTCACGCCCCATCGCTGCGCCGCCTGGGACGTGCCGCTCTGCGCACCGTGATCGCCCGGGCCCTGATTATTCAATACGAGGCCATGATCGCCCACCGCCGACAACGCGCGTGGTGGGCAATGGCGGTGGCTCTCTTGAGCAGCCCCGTTGTCGTCCTGCGCGCTTTCTTTACGCCTTATCCGCTCGTGCCCGGCGCCATCGGTTTGGGGTGGGTGGCGCTTGTTCTCGGTGCCCATCACCTCTACAGCCACGGCTATTACGCCGAAAAGCTGGGCGTATTCGGACGATTCATTCTTTCGCGCCTGGGCCTGGCATGAGCCTGGTCGCCCTTGGTTTTGCCCTTGGCCTTGGCTTGGTCCTCGTCGGTCTTGGTTGGCGGATCGTTGTCCCTCTCGATTCGGCAGGAGTGTTATCGGATTTTGAGCGGGCCTTGTGCGCCTTTCTGATTGGGACCCTAGTGCTTTACTTCGCGGTGATGGCGGTCGGCCATTGGCGCTTTGACCGCGTCAGCATGGGCGGCATCGGCTTGGTTCTCGTCGCGCTGGCCCTGCCGGGATGGCGGGCCATGCCTTGGCGCCGAATGGGGCTGTCCTTGCGCCGGCTTTTCCTGGCCGCCGGCGAGGATTGGCGGCTGGCGGGACTTCTTGGTCTCCTCGCGCTGACCCTTGTCGTGTCCTATGTGCAGGGGCTTGCGCCACCCAACGATTACGACAGCTTGATGTATCATTTGGCGCTGCCGCGATTCAACCTTGAGCAAGGCAATCTCGATCCGCCCTTTGGTCATCGCTTGCCGAATGTTCTTTTTCCGCATTTGGTAACCAACATCTCGCGGTTTGCGCTGGCTTTGATGGGCGAGGGCGCCACCCAACCGAGCGTTGGATTGTTCGGCATCGCGGCCTGTGCCGGCACGGCTTTGTTGGCGCGGCGCATGGCGATGAGCGCGGCGATTTCTCTCGCGGCCGCTTTGATCTTTCTTACAACCCGGGTGGTGATCTGGGAAATCGGGACCGTCGAGGTCGACCTTCCCCTGGCGGCAATGGCAACGGCGGCGCTGATCGTGTTTTTGGCTTGGCGTGGGCGGCCGCATACCGGACTTATTGTTCTGTTCGGATTGCTGCTCGGGTCCGGGTTTGCCATCAAGTACCAAGGCGGGCTTGTCGGCTTTGCCTTCGCGCCGGCCTTGATATGGGCGTGGTTCGCATACCCGCGGCAGCGATGGGCGCTTTGTCTTGCCCCCCTCATTTCGGTCCTTACGTTTGTCCCACATATGGCCGAGGATTATCGTTGGACGGGCAATCCGGTGTTTCCGCTTTACAACGCGCTTTTCGTGAAGGACAGCCCACCGTTCTACACGGACTACAATCTGACCTACGGAACCGGTCGCGGCTGGCTCGATCTGTTGACCGAGCCTTGGAGTCTTTCCGTGGCACCGATGCAGCATTTCGACGGCATGATTCTGGGCGCGCCGATCCTCTTGGCCCTGGCGCCCTTGGCGTTGCTTGGTATGTCGGCGATCCGGCATCGGGGTATCGTCTTGACTTGGATTGGCGCCTATTACGTTCTGTGGTTCTTCGTTCAGTCGCAGCAAGTTCGTTTCTTGCTGCCAATCCTTCCGGCGCTTGCGGTGTTCGCGGCTTTCGGGGCTCGGCGGCTGGCGCTCGTCGGCCAGCCAAGTCAAACGATGCGCGGCGCCTTCCTCGTGCTTCTGGGGCTGCTGGCGGCCAACCAGGCCCTCTTCGTCGGCGTATACGCCGCCCTGCGGCTTCCTCCGGCCCTTGGTCTGATGTCGCCCGAGGCCTATCATGAACGCACGCCGACCTTGACCGGCGCCAACTATCGGACCTGCCGTTTCATTTCCGATCATCTGCTCGCCGGTCAGCGCTACCTCTCCTTTCTTGGCCCCCACTCCTATTATTGCCCGCAGGCCGCGGCGATCATGAGCCTCTTCGAAGACGAAAACCGGACATGGCTGACAACCCGGCCGGCCCCAAAAATCTCCTTCGAAAATTTCATCGCGCGCCTGGAGCAAGCGAAGATCCGCTTTGTCATCGTGCCCACCGGCGGCGAGAATCGACGCAACGAGACCGGAGTTCCGGTTCCGGTCGCCGTCAATTTCGATGAGCATCGTTTTGGGCCTTTCGTCGCGCCGATTCTGACCGACCTGACGCCGATTGCCACCGAGCGCTTTTCCGCCGTTTACGATGGCTCTCAGATTCTCGAGCGCCTGCGGTCCTGGCGCGATTCGGGTCGGAACCTTCCGGAGCCGCGATGACCACCGCCCGGCCGGTTCGCGTTCTCATCAATGCGTTGCACGCCAAGACCGGAGGCGGCCTAACCTATCTTCGTGCCATGCTGCCCCGGCTGGCCGCCCGCGCCGATCTGGAGATTCATCTTCTCGTGCACACGGGCCAGCGTTCGTTGCTGGGAGTCGCTCACTCCCAGATCATTCGTCACGAGGTCGATTTTCCCGATGGGTTTGTTCGACGCCTTCTTTGGGAACAGATCGTCTTGCCCCATTACGCCTGGTCGCTGGCCGAGGTCACCTTTTCGCCGGCCAATTTTGGGCCATTGTTGGCGCCGCGACCGGTGATCCTGTTGCGCAACGCCCTGGCGGTGGGCGCACACGAGACCCGACCCGCCAAGAAACTCTATTGGGCGGCGCTGGGCCTGATGACGCGCTTGTCGGTTTGGCGGGCGCGTTCGGTGCTTGCCGTGTCACGCTACGCCGCAAGCGCGCTGGGCTTTCGCCGTTCCGGGATTGCGATTGTGCCGCATGGGGTCGACCATCAACGCTTTCATCCGGGTTCCCAGGCACGGGAGGATTTTCTGCTCGCGGTCGGCGACGTCACGCTGCAAAAGAATTATCACACCTTGATCGACGCCATGGCGGCCATTCCCGGTCGCTCGCTGCTCATCGCGGGACGGATGGTCGATCCCGACTATGGCGAGCGCCTGAGGAGCCAAGTCGATCGTCTTGGGTTGGGCGATCGAGCTCGCTTCCTGGGCGCGGTTGAGCCCGACGGCCTGGCCGATCTCTATCGGCGTTGCGCCCTCTTCGTCATGCCCTCGACGGTGGAGACCTTCGGCAATCCCCTGGTCGAGGCCATGGCTTCCGGCTGCCCGATCGTCTGCGCGTCGGCCACCGCCTTGCCGGAAATCCTAGGCGACGCCGGCCAGTTGTTTGATCCCGGCAACCCGAACGATCTGGCGCTGAAAATCGGCATCGTCTTGAACGACAAGGCCCGAAGCGCCGAGTTGGCCGAACGCGGCCGCGAAAGGGCCAAGCTTTTCTCCTGGGACAGCACGGCGGCCCATACCGCCCAAGCCCTAATCGCGGCCGGCAAGACCGAAGTACGCTTGGCAAGGGCCGGTTTGGGATGGGCCTGGGTGGCGGGGCTTCTGATCGCCTATTTGGCCCAGTTCACCGAACTCGGGGTGCCGATCCTAACGGCCGTTATCGGATGACGCTCGCCATTTTCACGGCCCTGCTGCTGCTGGCTTCTTGCCTTGGCCTCGGCGGTCTGGCCCTGAAGATCGCCGGTGCGCTCGCCATGTTCGAGCCGCGTTTGCGCTGGCCTCTCGCTTTCGCCTTCGGCTACGGTTTGCTGGGAACGCTCGTGTTCCTGCTGGCCTTGGCGGGAAGCGCCACGGGTATGCCGTTGGCGGTCCTTCTCCTCGTTGGTCTTGGCGGTCTGGGCCTTCTCGGAAAGCCCTGGCCCGTGGGGGGGGCTGCAAGCAATCGGGTGGGCGCCGTTTTGGCCCTTGGCCTGGTGCTCGCGGGTGCGCTGGTTCTCGCGGTTGGGCTTGCGCCGCCGACCGATGCGGACAGCTTGGCCTATCATTTCACCCGGCCTTTGCGCGTCCTTCAAGAAGGCCGATTGACGTTCGAGATGGTGGCCGTCGAGGGCGCGATTCCGCTCTTGGTCCAGATGACCTTTTTCCCAGCCCTGGCATGGGGAGGGGAAAAAGGTATGAGCCTTTGGGCCGCCCTTGCTGGAGCGGCACCGGCCTGGCTGCTGTTCGCTTATGGGCGGCGCTGGCTGTCCGGCACCGGGGCGATGGCGCTCGGCCTGGCCTTGCTGACGACGCCGGCGATGGTTTTCGGCCTGGGGTCGGGCCAAGTCGAATCCCGCGCTGCGTTGTTCGTTCTGGCGGGTGTGATCATGCTGGGGGAATTGCGAACCCGGCGGAAGATCGGCCTGGCCTTGCTGGCCGGTCTTGCCTTCGGCTTTTTTGCCGGCGCCAAATATTACGGTCTGTTTGCCGCTGCGCTCGCCTTCCTGCTGCTGCTGGCGATCGATCGCCGACCCATCGTCCTTTTGGCCTTTTCATTGGCCGGGCTGGCGGCCGGTGTTGCGCCCTATCTCTGGAACTGGGCCGAGACCGGCGATCCGGTTTTTCCGGCGCTTTGGTTGGCGTTGCGCTTGGCCGACACCGATTTCTGGAACACCGTTCACAACGACTATTTCCTTCGCTACTACTACGGCTCGGAACGCCCGGTCGTCCCCGGGCTCGGTTGGTTGTTGGCCTATCCCTTCATGGCCACCTTGCATGGCTTGGCGGGTTGGGAATCCGGACGCACCGGTTTGGGTCTGTTGCCGCTTCTCCTGTTGCCCTTCGCCTTGGCGGGATTCGTGCGGCGCGGACCGGGCTGGACGCGCAGCCCCCTGGCGCTTGCCGGCGCTTTGGCGGCCCTGTTCTACGGAATCTGGTTTCTGTTCGGCGCTTCGCAGCGCATTCGCCACTTGGTGCCGGTCCTGCCTTTGGCGCTGCTGGCGCTTTGGGTGGCGGCGGAGCGCGGCAGCGCCTGGCTTGAAGCCTGGCGGGCGCCCCTTGTCGCCGGTTTGGGCGCCGTGCTGATCGTCCAGTTGGGGGGCATGGCGCTCTATGCCCTTAAGCCGATCCGCTATCTCGCCGGCGGCATGGATCGCGATGCCTATCTTGCCGCCAATGTCGCCTTCTACGCCCCGATACCCTGGATCAACAACCATCTCGGCCCAACCGACCGTCTTCTGTTCTTCGAGCGCCAGCTTGCCTATTTTCTGAAGGTGCCCAGCTATTACGGCTCGACCGCCTACCAAGCCCGCCTCGACCTCACGCCCGACGTGCCCGACAACCATCCCAAGCGCCTCGGCCAACTGCGCGATCTTGGGATCACCCATATCCTAATGGTGCCCAGCCTTCGTGACAGCGGACTTAACGACCCGAGGCCAAGAATGGCCAAGGCGCTGGTCGAGGACGGTTGCGCGCGTTCGGTTTATCAAACCCCTGCCGTCTGGGCGCGCTCGCGAACGCTGGGCGGCGATCATGTCTTCGAGGCCGAGATCCTGGCGCTTGATTGGGCAACCTGCGACACCAGCCGTCTGGGCGGCCGCTTGCCAAAGCCGACCGGCACCGTTACAAACCCGTGATTGAATCGATCAAGGTGGAACCCATGACCGTCAAAATCCGCCCCGTCAGCCCCGAGGAACGCGCCGAATGGCCCAAGGAGGTGATCGTCGCCTTGGAAAAGCCGTTCGTCGACGAGCGCGGCGCCATCCAGCCTCTGGTTGACGTGGCGATGGAGAGCTGCGTGCTGATTTCCTCGAAGAAAGGCACCGTGCGCGCCAACCACTACCACCGCACCGACTGGCATTATTGCTACGTGCTGGACGGCATGATCGACTATTACCATCGCCCGCACGGTAGCACGGTCAAACCGGAAAAGATCACCATCCGGGCCGGGCAGATGTTCTTCACGCCGCCCGATGTCGATCATTCGATGGTTTTCGTCGAGGACACCCGCTTCCTCACCTGGGGCCGCAATTCCCGGGCCCAGGAGGTCTATGAAGCCGACGTGGTGCGCATTCCGCCCATCAATCCGTGACCGCCGCCTGCCATCGCCGATCGACCTGCCGCCTGTGCGGCAGCCCGCGCCTAAGCCGGGTGCTCGAGCTGACGCCGACGCCGCCGGCCAACGCCTTCGTGCCGGCCGCGGCGGTGGGAAGCGAGCAAGCCCGTTTTCCGCTCGATCTGTTCTTCTGCGAGACTTGCGCCCATCTGCAATTGCTCGATGTCGTCGATCCCAAGATCCTGTTCGAGCATTACGTCTATGTTTCGGGCACCTCGCCGGTCTTTGTGCGCCATTTCGAAACCTACGCCGCCGACCTGATCGCCCGAATCGCGCCGCCCGACGGTTCGCTGGCGGTCGATATCGGCTCCAACGACGGCACCTTGCTGGCCTTTTTCCAGAAGGCCGGGCTGGCGGTTCAAGGCATCGATCCGGCGATCGAAATCGCGGCGCGCGCCACCCGGGCGGGTATTCCTACCCGCACCGGCTTCTTCACCGGCGAGACCGCCCAGGCGATCAAGGCCGAGCGTGGATCGGCGCGCATCATTACCGCCAACAACGTCTTCGCCCATATCGACGATCTGGGGGGCGTCGCCCTGGCGGTGCGCGACCTGTTGGCGCCGGACGGGGTCTTCGCCTTCGAGGTTTCCTATCTGGCTGACGTGGTCGAGAAGACGCTGTTCGACACCATCTATCACGAACATCTCGATTACCATTCGGTGAAGCCGCTGGTCGGATTCCTGGCCCGCCACGGCCTGGAGTTGATCGAGGCGCTGCGCATCGACAGTCATGGCGGATCGTTGCGTGGCGTCGCCCAACGCCAAGGCGGCCCCTGGCCAGTCGGCGCCTCGGTGGCCGAGGCCATCGCGCGCGAGGAAGAGATGGGGCTCGACCGGGCCGAGACCTTCCGCGCTTTCGGCGCCGACATCGAAAAGCTGAAACTTGGTTTAAGCGAACTCTTGCTTGACCTCAAAGCTCAGGGCAAGCGGATCGCCGGCTTCGGCGCGCCCGCCAAGGCCACCACGCTTATGTACCATTTTGGCATCGGCCCGGAGATCATCGACTTCATCGTCGACGACAGCCCTTTGAAGCAGGGCCTGTTCTCGCCCGGCATGCACATTCCGATCTTGCCCGGTCGGGCGATCGGCGAGCGCAAGCCCGATTATCTGGTGATTTTGGCCTGGAACTTCGCCAAGCCGATCATCGACAAGAACCTGGCCTTCCGTTCGGCCGGCGGGCGCTTCATCGTACCCCTTCCCCAGATCGAGGTCGTTTGAGCATGGTCGAGTTCCTCTTGAAGACCGACATCGCCGAGATCGCCGATCGCCTAACCCCGGCGGCCCAGGATTTCGCCGGCAAGACCGTGCTGCTGACGGGTGGGCGTGGCTTTCTTGGGCGCTATTTCATGGAAGTCTTCGCCGAATTGAACCGGCGCGTTCTCAAAAAGCCCTGCACCTTGGTGGCGCTCGACAATCTGATCACCGCCGGCAAGGAGGGCGCCAAGGTCGAAGCGTACCCGCACACCAAATTCGTCGAGCATGACGTCATCAAGCCCTATGGCTGGAAAGGGGCGCTCCATTACGTCATCCACGCCGCCGGCATCGCCAGCCCCTTCTATTACCGCGCCTATCCGTTGGAGACGCTGGAAGTGGCGATCACCGGCACCCGCAACATGCTTGAGCTGGCGCACAAGCACCAGGCGCGCTTTGCCTTCTTCAGCTCCTCGGAAATCTATGGCGATCCCGACGCCAAGCATGTGCCGACGCCGGAAAGCTATCGCGGCCATGTCGCCTGCCAGGGGCCGCGCGCCTGCTACGACGAAAGCAAGCGGGTGGGCGAAACGCTCTGCCACATCTTCCATGAAACGCGCGGCACCCACACCAACACCATCCGCCCCTTCAACGTCTTCGGTCCCGGCATGCAGGAGACCGATTACCGCGTCCTGCCCAATTTCGCCAACCGCATCAAGGGCGACCGGCCCTTGAACGTTTATGGCTCCGGCAACCAGACCCGCACCTTCTGCTACATCACCGACGCCATGGTGGGCTTCCTGCTCACCATCCTGAAGGGCGTGCCCGGCGAGGCCTACAACATCGGCAACCCGAAACCGGAAATTGCCATGGTCGAGCTGGTGCAGCGCATCGAGCGCGTTCTCGCCCGACCGGTGAAGCACAACATCGTCGAGTATCCCGACAGCTATCCGGCCGACGAGCCCAACCGCCGTTGCCCCGACATCCGCAAGGCCCGCCTGCAACTGGGCTTCGAACCGGCGGTCGATCTCGACGAGGGCTTGCGGCGCTTTCTCGTCTGGTCGGACGGCGTCTACACCGGCGAGCCGTGATCCGCCTGGGACTGATCGGCGCCGGTCGCTGGGGCCGGGTCTATATCGAGAGCATCAAGCGCCTACCCGAGCTGCGCTTGGCGCGCGTCGCCAGCCGCAATCCGGAAACCGCGGCGCGCGTCGGCCCGGACACCACGGTCGAGCCCGATTGGCGGGCGGTGGCCCAGGCACCCGATCTTAAGGGCGTGATCATCGCCACGCCGCCCGCCACCCACGCCGAGATTGCCTTGGCGGCCATCGAAGTGGGCATGCCGGTGCTGGTGGAAAAGCCGTTGGCGCTGGATGTGGAAAGCGCGGCGACGATCCGGCAAGCGGCCGTGGCACACAAGAGTTTCGTCATGGTCGAGCACACCCATCTGTTCCATCCGGCTTTCCGGGCCTTGAAGGAGTTGGGCGCGCCGCTGGGCCGCTTGCGGCGGATCGACAGCGAGGCCGGCAATCACGGCCCCTTTCGCCCCGACACGCCGGTTCTGTGGGATTGGGGCGCGCACGACGTGGCGATGGCGCTCGATCTGGTTGGGCGGATGCCGGTTGAGCTTTCGGCCAAGCGGACCCAAAGCGAAAGCCGGGCCGAGGGGCAGGGCGAGAATCTGGAAATCGAGCTGGTTTTTCCCGAAGGGATCGAGGCCCGCATTTGCCTGGGCAACCTGTTTGCAACCAAGCGCCGCACCCTGGCCGCCCAATTCGAGCGCGCCACCCTGGTCTATGACGATCTGGCGCCCGCCAAGCTCACCCTGCATCCGCCCGGTTCGGATGGGCGCCAGGAGCCGGGCGAGCCGCTTGCCATCGCCGACACCCGGCCGCTCGACGTGGCGTTGCGCGAATTCGCCGAGGCCATCCTGGCCGAGCGCGACGACACCCATTCGCTCGATCTCGGCGTCGCCGTGGTGAGCGTTCTGGCCGCCCTGGAGGAGAAGCTGTCGTGACCTTTGCCACTTTGTCGATTGTCGTCCCCTGCTACAACGAGGCCGCCACGTTGGAAACCCTGGTTGGCCGGGTCATGGCGGCCGAGATCGGCGGCCTGGCGCGCGAGGTTCTTATCGTCGATGACGGCTCCAAGGACGATTCGGTAGCCATCGCCCGACGCCTGGCCGAGCGCCATCCGGAAATCCGCTCGATCGTGCATTCGCACAATCAGGGCAAGGGGGCGGCGCTGCGCACCGGCTTCGCCCAGGCCAGCGGCGACATCGTGCTCGTCCAGGATGCCGATCTCGAATACAACCCGGCGGAATATCCACGTCTTTTGAAACCGATCCTGGATGGACGGGCCGATGTCGTGTTCGGCTCGCGCTTCCGGTCGGCCGATGAAATGCGCATTCTTTATTTTTGGCACAGCATGGGCAACAAGGTGCTGACGCTGGCCTCCAACATGCTGACCGACATGAACCTTACCGACATGGAGACCTGCTACAAGGTCTTCACCCGCGACGTCATCAAGCGGGTGACCATTGTCGAGAACCGCTTCGGTTTCGAGCCCGAGATTACCGCCAAAATCGCCAAGCTCGATCCCCGGCCGCGTTTGTACGAGGTGGGCATCAGCTACTCCGGCCGCACCTACAAGGAAGGGAAGAAGATCGGCTGGAAAGATGGCGTGCGCGCCCTGTGGTGCATCCTGCGCTACAATCTGGGTCCATAGAGGTTCTGAGATTCCAAGTGAACGTTTGTGGATACGATTGGGCGGCGAAAGGGCCGGCTGGGACGCTCGACCGAATCCTGCTAATTGGATTTGGTCTATTTTCCTGTTTGCGAGCCCTTGGGGTCGGCACCATCGAATTCTTGCCGGTCATGGATATGGGGTCGTACCGACAACTTGCCGTCGACCCCCTATCTTATTTCGGAGCCGTACCGGCCCATCATGCTCAGCGGCTGTTACCTTCTCTGGTGGTTTGGGTCGTGCATCAGGGTTTGGGAATCTCGGTCGATACCGGCTTTCGTCTGTTGTCGGGATTGGGATATCTGGTCGCCAATCTCAGCTTTTTTTCCGTTCTGCGACGCTGGGAGGCGAGCCCGCTTATAGCCCTGGGAATCTCGCTGCTCGCCACGACGGCCGCCTGGCCCACGGTTTATCATCTGCGCAATATCTGGCAGGCTAGCGATTCCTGGACCTATGCCCTCATTGGGCTGATGGCGCTTTGTACCATTCGCGGATCGGTCGGAGCTCTCTTTGCCCTCGCATTGGCATCGGTGTTCGTTCGTCAGAACCTGCCGATCTTGGGTGGCGCCGCTCTCTTGCATTTGGCCATGATGCGGCGTTCCCTTTGGCCGATAGCGGGAATTTTCCTGGTTGCCACCGCCTTCGCGCTCAACACCATCATGGCCGGGGGTGGAGCGAGTTCAGTCTTGGTGGCGCATGTGGCCGGCGATCTCGTTAGCCTTCAGGGCGCCGTCGACGCCCTTTTCGACGCCAACCTGATTTTCCTATTCTTGCCGCTCCTGCCGCTTCTGGTGTTGCCAGAGACCCTGCGGGCAGCCCGCCGACACTGGTGGCTGGTCGTCTTCGCCGGCGCGACGCTCTTACAATCTCTGCTGGTCGCCCAGGCGGGTGGGCCATACAACACCGCCCGGATCGCCATGCCTGGATTCTGGGCACTCTTTCTGTTGGTTGGGCTGGGCGCGCAACAGCGAATGGTCACCGTGTGGCACCAGATGGCCCTCGTCCTTATTCCGAGTTCCCTGATCATCAGCCGGATTCTTCTTGTCGGAACGGACTATCAGGTTTGGCATGATCGGCGCCTGTTGCCCTTTGTCCTTCTGGGCCTCTTAGTCGTCGTCGCGCGGCGCCGCGATAATTGGGCGCGTCGCTGAATGGGTTTCGCGACCTTGGTGTTGGCGATCCGCGTCACGGGAGGTCTGCTCGGCTTGTGTGTCGCGGTCGCGGCGCTCGATGCCTTGGCTCACGACGCACGCAGCAATGTCGGACGGTTGGCGTTCCTGGTTCAATTGGCGACCGCCGGTGTTTTGGTCCTCGCGGCGATCCGTTCTGGACGGCGCTGGAATCTGGTCGGTGTGACAATCGGTACGATCTTGTTGCCGGCGTTGGCGTTTGAGTTTCTTACCCTCATCGGCGACGACGCCTTCGTTTCGCACCCAACGATGGACCGGCGCAGCAAATACGCGGTGATCCGCGACTTTCAGGCGCGCGGCGAAATGGCCGTTCCCGCCATATTTCCCAGCCTGTTCTACGAACAGCCTTTGGTCGTTGACCAGCGAGCGCTCTTGCCACTTGGCGGCTTGGCCAACGCCCGAAGCGTGCTTTGTCGAGAGGCTGGCGGTTGGGCGAGTTATGTGAGCGACCGCTATGGCTTTCATAACCCGGATTTCGTTTGGGATCAGAGCACGCACATGGTGATCGTCGGCGACTCTTTCGTTCATGGGGCTTGTCTGGAGGACGAACATCTATTTCCGACCATGTTGCGGCAACGGATGCCGGGCCACTTATTGAGCTGGCATTGTTGGCCGAATTTTTACCTGGGCTGAAGCCGGAACTCGTGATTTGGACCTATTATGAAGGTAACGACGTGTGGATGCGATCGGGGCGGGGCCGGCGTGGTGATCTCGAGCGGGAAGGAAACGTTACGACTCTGTTGGCGTATCTTGAGCCCGATTATTCCCAGGATCTGATCGGCCGCATGCCGGCCGTACAGGCGGCCCTGCGGGAATGGTTGGCGCGGCAAGCGCCTTCGTCGCCGGCGGACGAGGATCTGGGCCTTGAGCAAAAGACGGCTCGGAGCAAGGTTCGAGGCGCAGTGACCCTCCAGCACACACTCGCGCTTCTGAAGGGCACTTGGGACGGCTCGACGGGTAGCGAAGCCGGATCGCGACGCGAGCGGGAACGATACGCCCGACATAGAGAGGCGGTTGACGGTGACCTTCAATTGTTCGAGCGCTCTCTCAGGAAGGCCCATACCTTGATCCGGCAGCGCTCGGCACGTCCGGTGTTTCTCTATCTTCCCTCGATAGAATCGTTTTTGCGCTCTCGTGGCGAACATCCTTTGCGCAACTCCGTTCTTGGCATGGCGCAGACGATCGGGTTTGAGGTTATCGACATGAGGGACATTTTTTTGCGCACCGGCCAGCCCTTTGACAATTACGCCTTTGGCCGGCACGGTGGCCATTTTTCGCCTCTCGGACATGCCCGCGTAGCCCAGACGATCGAGCAAGTCTTGGTGAGCCCGGCAAACTAGCCAATGTGCGGCATCGCCGGCAGCACCGCGGCCGATCCGACGATCCTGGCCGCCATGGCCGAACGCCTCGCCCATCGCGGACCGGACGGGCGGGGCCAGTGGATGGCGCCGGAGGCGTCGGTCGGTCTGGCGCATACAAGGTTGGCGATCATCGATCTTACCGCCGAGGGCGCCCAGCCGATGGTGGCCGCGTCGGGGCGCCAGGCGCTCACCTACAACGGCGAGATCTACAATTACCGGGCCTTGCGGGCCGAATTGGAGCGGCAGGGAGAGCGCTTCCGCTCGAACAGCGACACCGAAGTGTTGCTGGCGCTGCTCAGGCGCGAAGGCGTGGCGGCACTCGACAAGTTGGTCGGCATGTTCGCCTTTGCTTATTGGGATGGCGAACGGAGCGAATTGTTGCTGGCCCGCGACCGGCTGGGCATCAAGCCGCTCGTCTACGCCCCGCTCGCCAAGGGCGGGCTGGCGTTCGCCTCGGAAATCGAGGCTTTGCGCGCCCATCCCGGCGTTGATGGCGGGCCCGATCGCCAGGCGCTGTCCGATTACCTGGCTTGCCTTTATGTGCCGGCGCCGCAAACGCTCTACGCCGGCATCCGCAAAGTGCCGCCCGGCCATTGGCTGCGTTGGCGGAAAGGCGCCATTGAAATTCAGCCTTGGTGGAAGCCGCGCTTCGAGCGGGCCGAAGCCGCGTCGCCAGAGACGGTTCTGGATGATCTGCGCCAGGCGGTGCGCGATTGTCTGGTGGCCGATGTCGAGGTGGGCTGCTTTCTTTCCGGCGGTCTCGATAGCGGCGTCATCGCCGCCTTGATGGCCGAGGCGGCGCGTGAGGCCGGGCGACCGCCGCCGCGCACCTTCACCATGACCTTCGCGTCCGAGGCCTATGATGAACGCGCGGCCGCCGCGGCAACGGCCCACCATCTTGGTTGCCGGCATCAGGAACTGCCGGCCGAGCCCGTCCTTGCCCAGGCCCTGCCGGAGATGATCGCCGCCTTCGGCGAGCCTTTCGGCAATCCGACGGCCCTGTTGGTGAAGGCCCTGTCGCGGGCTGCCCGCGATCACGTCAAGGTGGCGCTGGTGGGCGATGGCGGCGACGAGGTGTTTGCCGGCTATCCGCGCTATCAGGGCGGACTGTGGGCCGAGCGCTATGCGGCCTGGGTGCCTGGGCCGCTGAGGCGTGGCTTGATCGCCCCGCTGGCCCACGCGCTGCCGGAAAGCCAAACGGGTCGGCATGGCTGGCGGCGGTTGCGCGAATTCTTGACCGCGCCCGATCCGGCGCCCGAACGCTACGCCTCCTGGGTCGAATATTTCAGCCCTTCCGAGCGCCGCGACCTTATGGGCGAGACGGCGCTGCCGCCAAGCCCGATCGCCGAAGCTTACCGGGAAAGCCACGCAACATCGCCGCTCGACGCCATGCAAGATACCGATCTTCGAACCTTTCTGCCCGGCAATTTGCTTGCCTATGGCGACGCGATGAGCATGGCGCACGCGCTGGAACTGCGCCTGCCGCTGCTCGACCATCGTCTGTTGGGGCGCGTCGCCGGCATGGCGCCCGAGCGTCGATTGGCCGAGGGTAAAAAGACGCTACTCAAGCAGGCGGCAGGCCCCCTGTTGCCGACATCGATTCTCAATCGGCCGAAGATCGGTTTCAATCCGCCCATGGGGGCGTGGCTGGCCGGCGAACTAAGGCCCTTGGTTGCTCAATATCTATCACCCGCCCGGGTGGCGAAGCTGGGTCTTGCCTGGAAGCCGGTGGCAAGGCTCTTGGCCGAGAGGCGGCGCGACAACGCGCTCAAAATCTGGTCCCTGCTGGTGCTGGTCGCCTGGAACGAAGGCCGGGCGTGACGCTCGCGGCGACGCTACGCTGGCTTTGCCATCTGCAACCCCAGCAGATCGGCTGGCGCCTGGCCGATCGGGCGCGCCGGCCATTCCTGGTCGCGTCCGAAGGACAGCCGATCGAGCCCACGTGCTTTCCGACCGATCCCTGGCCGGGCGAGGCGGAAAATGGGCGGCGGATCGCCGTGGGCACGATCCGCCTGCTTGACCGAGACCAGCCCTTCACACCGCCCATCGATTGGGCGCCGGCGGCGCGAAGCCCGCTTGAACGCTTCACACTTAACTATTTCGAATGGCTGGCCGATCTCAAGGCCGCCGATGAGGCCGCGCAGGCGCGCCAACGGGTCGCCGACTGGATTGCCGCCGAGCGCGACCCGGGCCGCGAAAGCTGGCATCCCTATCCGCTGTCGCTTCGCCTGTTTTCCTGGCTGCGTTTTGCGCCCTTCTTGCTGGGCGGGGCCGATGCGGCGTTTCGCGCCCTTTTTCTATCGGCCCTTGATCGCCAGGCACGTTTGCTTCCAAACCGGATCGAGCGCGATGTCGGCGGCAACCACATGATCAAGAATCTGAAAACGTTGCTGGCTTTGGCGCTGTGCTTTGCCGATCGTCGGGGCGAGGTGGATCGCTGGCTCGCTGCCCTTGGCCGGCAGGTCGCCCTGCAGATCCTGCCCGATGGCTTTCATTATGAGCGTTCGCCCGATTACCATCTCCAGGTTCTGATCGATTTGATCGATTGCGCCGACCTTTTAGCCCAACAGGGCCGACACGTGGCCTGGCTGGAGGACGCGATCGCCCGCATGATCCTGGCGCTGGCTGGGCTGCGGCATGGCGATGGCGGTCTGGCGCTGTTCAACGATGGCACCGTGGGAGATTCCAAACGGCTTGAGGCGCTCGATCGGCGCTTCGGGCGGGTCAAAGCCCCGGCGATGCTGCCCGATGCGGGCTATGCACGGCTGGAAAGCGGTGACCGGCTGGTGATCTTCGATGCCGGCCGCCTGTGCCCCGATTCGCTTACCGCCCACGCCCATGCCGACACGCTGTCCTTCGAGATGTCGGTTGGCCGTGAGCGCCTGATCGTCAATTCCGGCACGTATGCTTATCAAGAACCGCTTTGGCGCAGCCGGTTGCGCGGCACGGCGGCGCACAGCACCGCCACGGTCGGGGGAAGAAATTCGGCCGAAGTCTTCGGCGCCTTTCGCTTGGGACGGCGACCTCGCCAGGTCACGCTGGGCCGCGAGGCGGATTGGGCCATCGGACGTCATGATGGCTATCGCCATCTTGGCGTGACCCACGAGCGCCGCCTGCGCCTGACCCAGGATGGTCTTGAGGGATGCGATTGTTTCACGGGAAACGGCCCGGCGGCCGTCTTGCGCTTTCATCTTCACCCCTCGGTTGCCGCCTGGCCGGCGCGCGATCGCCATTCGGTCTCGCTGGTCGGGCCGGCCGGAGTCTGGTGTTTCGAAGCGCCACAGCACAAGGTGGCGATTGCGCCCGGCGTCTACAGCCCGCGCTTTCATGTCTTGCAGGAAACGTTGACGCTGGAGATCAAAACCACCCTTGACGCGGAAGCCCTGGTGCCCTGGCGAATCGTCCAGGGCGGCACGGCCGCGGGAGCGAAGGGTTAACGGCATGGCACGATCCGTTCTTTGCATTGTCGGCGCGCGTCCCAATTTCATGAAGATCGCACCCATCATGGCGGCGCTTAAGGAATCGCCTTTGCGCGGCCGCTTGCTGCACACCGGGCAGCATTACGATTCCGAGATGAATGAGCGTTTCTTCGAGGAGCTGGGCATACCGGCGCCCGAGGTCAATCTTGGTGTCGGCTCGGGCAGCCATGCCCAGCAGACCGCCCAAGTGATGATGCGCTTCGAGCCCGAGCTGGATCGGCTGGCGCCCGATCTGGTGCTGGTGGTGGGCGACGTCAATTCGACCTTGGCCTGCACCCTGGTGGCGGCCAAGAAGAATGTGGCGGTGGCGCATGTTGAGGCTGGCTTGCGCAGCTTCGACCGCAGCATGCCCGAAGAAATCAATCGGGTGCTCACCGACCAGCTTTCCGATCTGCTATTCGTGACCGAGGCCAGCGGGCGGGCCAATTTGCTGCGCGAGGGCATCGATGCGACGCGCATCCATATGGTCGGCAATGTGATGATCGACACTCTGCACCGACAGCTTGCCCAGGCGATTCCGGCCCGCCAGACTTTGGGTTCCTTCGCCGCCGAGGGCGCCTATGGCGTGGTGACCTTGCATCGCCCCTCGAATGTCGATGATCCGAAAGTGCTGGCCGCTCTACTCGACACACTGGCCGAACTGGCCAGGCGTCTGCCGCTGGTGTTCGCCCTTCACCCGCGGACCCAAGCCAACCTGGAGCGCCATGGCTTGGCGGCTCGCTTGGAAGGGGCGCCGATCAAGAGAATGCCACCGCTCGGCTACCAGACAATGCTGGGATTGATCCGCGAGGCGCGGCTGGTGCTGACCGATTCCGGCGGCCTGCAAGAGGAGACGACGGCGCTGGGCGTGCCGTGCCTGACGCTGCGCGACAACACTGAACGGCCGATTACCCTGGAGGAAGGCACCAATCAATTGGTCGGCAACGACCCGGCACGCATTCGCGCCGGCTTCGAGCGCGCCATGGGCGGAGCCCGACGCGGCCGCATCCCGGCGCTTTGGGACGGCAAGGCGGCGGAGCGCATCGTGGCCATTCTTGCGACATGGCTGGAGAGCCGCGTGTGATAAGGCCTGGTGCCCAAACGCTGGCGATCTTTCCCGGCTTGATCCTGCCGGTGGCGGTGTTCGTGCCCAAGGGTCTGGCCAGTCTGTTCGCCTTGGCGGCCCTGGCGGCGGTTGGTTTCCATCTGTGGCCGGTCCGGCGCAAGCCCGTTTTGCCGCACGGTCCCGCCTTGGCCTTGCTTGGCCTCGGAACCTTTGCACTGCTTTCCGCCCTTTGGGCTTTCGATCCGCCGACGAATGCCCTTGGCGCCCTCAAAATGAGCCTGGGCATGGCGGGTGGTCTGGCTTTCCTCTCGGCCATGAAGCAATTCGACCGCGTCACGACCATTGCCTTCGTTCGCCTGTTGCAGAAATTCGTGCTGGCCGGCTTGGCGATCCTCTGGTTTGAAATCGTCACCGGACTTCTTGTCACCCGCCTGATTCTGGAGCTGCGCGGGCAGCCGGTTCAGCCCGGTTACAACATCTACTTCTTTCTCGACATGGCTTCGAATCTGGCGCCGATCTTGGCATGGCCTTTTGCCTTGCTCTGGTGGCAGACCGGCCAAAGAAGAATGGCCCTGCTGGTCTTGGCCGCCTGCTTGGGCGCTGGCTTTTTCGCTCATACCAGCGCCGGCATCTTGATTGCGGCGGTTGGGATTCTTGTTTTCGCCGCCGCCTGGTTTGCTCCGCGTCTGACCCTGGCCGCTTTTCTGGTCGGCTTGGCAATTGCCTTCGCGCTGCCCCCTTTCCTGCATGGGCGGATGCCCTCGCCCCACGAGCTGGCCCGCGCCTATCCGGGCATATCCAATTCGGCGCTGCATCGCTACATGATTTGGGATTATGCGGCGATGCGCATCCAGGAGCGGCCGCTTCTGGGCTTCGGCTTCGATGCGGCGCGCGAATTCGGCGGCCGCGAACCCAAGCGGCACACCGATTTCACCGACATTCCCGACCGGCCGCCCTACCGCCCCTGGTTCGAGCCGATCCCGCTGCATACCCATAACGGCATCATCCAGCTTTGGCTGGAGATGGGGTTGGGCGGCGCGGCAATCGGATTGGCCTTTCTGGCGACAATCCTGTTGCGAATTCGGACCATCGCCGATCGGCTGGGGCGCGCCACCGCCTTCAGCCTCGTCTCGGCGGCTTTGGTGCCCGGCTTCTTGAGTTACGGGCTTTTCCAAAGCTGGTGGAATGGGTCGCTGTGGTTGGCGGCCTCGGTTCTGGCGGTGGGCCTGGTCAGCCCGCCCAGGCGAGCGGTCTTTCTCGATCGCGATGGCGTCATCAATCGCGCCGTGGTTCGCCAGGGCAAGCCCTATCCGCCGGACCGCCTGGACGATCTCGCCATTCTGCCCGGTGTGCCCGAGGCGCTTGACCGGCTAAGGGCGGGCGGCTTTCTAAACATCGTCGTCACCAACCAGCCCGACCTCGCCACCGGCAAGCAAGGCCGCGACATCGTCGACGCGATGCATCGCCGGCTTGCGGCAAGCCTGGTGATCGACGACATCCGGCTTTGTCCCCATACCGACGAGCATGGCTGCGCTTGTCGCAAGCCCAAGCCCGGCATGCTGCAAGATGCGGCGCGGCAATGGAACATCGACCTTGCGGGAAGCTTCATGGTTGGCGATCGCTGGCGCGACATCGCCGCCGGACAGGCAGCCGGCTGCGCCTGCTTCTTCATCGATTTCGGCTATGACGAAAAGCGGCCGGAGCCGCCGTATCGGACGGTGGCGGGTCTCAAGGAAGCATCGTCGCTCATACTTAACGGCACGATGGCCGGTCCGGCATGAAGCGCGCATTTCTTTATCTGCTTGGGCGGCTGGGCTATGATCTCGTAAAATGCCCAGGGCGGATCAGTCTCAACGGCGTGCTCGCCAACGCGAAGCGCAATGGACTAACGCCCAAATCGATTCTCGACATTGGGGCCGGGCGGGGTGAATTCACGCGTCAGGCGCTAAATCATTTTCCCGATGCCGGCATTCTTATGGTCGAGCCCCTGGTCGAATTCGCCCCGGCGCTGAGCGCACTCGCCACCGGCCGGCCAAAGGTTCGCCTGGCCAATCTTGTTGCAAGCGATCGCGCTGGCACAGTTCGATTGAATGTGCATCCGGACCTTTTTGGGTCGTCGATTCTTCTGGAACGGGAGGAGACCGACGTCAACGGCGTGCCGCGCGCCGTCGAGGCAGAGACTTTGGATACTCTTGTCCACCGTCATGCGATGGCGCCGCCCTACCTGCTCAAGATCGACGTTCAGGGGGCTGAAGGTAAGGTTCTGGCGGGAGCCCAGCGGGTGCTTGCCGAGACCGAACTGGTCATACTTGAAGCCTCGTTGCTCCACTTTTTCGCCGACGGCCCCTTGATCGGTGCGATATTGGCTCAAATGGAAATGGCCGGCTTCG
The DNA here is from genome assembly GCA_016214125.1 of Rhodospirillales bacterium. Lineage (GTDB taxonomy): Bacteria > Pseudomonadota > Alphaproteobacteria > Rhodospirillales > WMHbin7 > JACRPC01. The sequence goes on from JACRPC010000042.1 coordinate 83,682, forward strand.
CGCTCTACGATCTGTTTGGTTTGACCCATCGGCCGCTGGATGGGGCGTTGGCTCAGGCGGATCTGGTGTTCGCCCGGACCAAGGGAATATTGCGTCGGCGCCATACCTACGCCACACCGGAACAGCGTCAGGCCTTAACCCGGCGCTTACGACGCACATGAGAATCGCCCTGGTCACGCCGTGTCGAAACAAGGCGCCTTATGTCGAGGCGGCGCTGCGTTCCGTGCTCGACCAGAATTACCCGGATCTTGACTATGGCGTGATCGATGGCGCCTCCACCGACGGGTCGCTGGCGGTTCTCGAGCGGTATCGGAGTCGGCTGTCATTCTTGGTATCCGAGCCGGACAACGGCATGTACGACGCACTCGCCAAGGGCTTTGCGCGAGCCGAGGGCGAGATCATGGGCTATTTGGGAGCCGACGACCTGCTGATGCCTTGGGCGCTGTCGGTTGTCAGTGAGATCTTTTCTGAATTTCCTGAAGTCGAATGGCTAACGTCGGCCTATCCGCTGACGGCGGACGCCGAGGGCCGGATCATTCGGGCCAGGCAGTTGCCCCCTCCTAGATCACGAGATTTCTTCCGTGGCGCCAATTTGCCGGGACAGGCCTGGAGATCCGCCGGGTGGATTCAGCAAGAATCCACCTTCTGGCGGCGCTCCCTGTGGGAGCGCGCCGGCGGCTTGGACCCTGAATTGAATTTTGCCGGCGATTTTGATTTATGGTGTCGCTTCTTCAAGCTGGCTGAGCCGCTTTCCATCGCCACCCCGCTGGCCGCTTTTCGCAGGCACGGCGCGCAGATATCCAGCACGCAGGCCAGCGCCTACGCGGCTGAAGCCCTGGCCGCTTTGAAGAAACATGGCGGCAAGCCCGATGGCTGGATCATGTCGCGCGTGCGCGACGTGTTCCGCCGCCTTGGAATTAGCCGGAGCGGCCGTTCCTGCGCCTATGATTCCGCGCAAGGAAGATGGCGCCATGCAGGTTCTTAAATCTTGAGGCTTAGGCCCGTCCTGATCAACGTCTGCGTGCTCGCCTCGACGCTGCTGTTATGTCTTCTCGCCATTGAGGCTTGGCTTCGCGTCTCCGACAGTTCCTGGGAGCGGCAACGCAGGCTCTACGCCGAGGGCCGCGCCTCGCTTCACTACCTTCATGCCGCCGCCGGTTACGACTACCTTGCTCCGCAGCAGGTTGGCCGCCACCGGACCGCCTGCACCGACACGCGTCCGGTCAGCGTCGATCATGAGGGCTTTCGAGGGGCTTCCCGGCGCGCGGATTCCGCCATTGTTATCTTGGGGGACTCCTTCGCCGAGGGGCTGCACGTTCCCGATGGATTAACCCTGGCGGATCGGCTCGAAGCAGTTCTTGGAGAGCCCGTGCTGAACGCGGGCGTCAGCGGCTATGCGACCAGCCATGCGCTTATTGCTTGGCGAGAAAGGTTGCGGCCAAAGCAGCCCCGGCTGGTGATTCTTGCCCTATATCTTGGCAACGACATCAGCGGCAACTCGTGCAAGCTGAGCCGGACGGACCCGCCCTGCGGTGAAATCAAACAGGGCAAGGCGTCTTTGTCGATGGAGCGCCTGCCTCCTCCTGGTGCTGCCGCGATGGCGCGGCAGGACGCTTCCGCCACGCCTAGATCAGGTCCTTCGATTCTCCCGCAGCTGCGTCATCTTTTTCGCAAGCATCTGGCGCTTTATGCGCTCGGCCATGACGTTCGCCTCATCCTTCAGGGCTTGACGACGTCCAGCATGGATCCGCGCTGGGGGATGTACCGCCGCACGGTTGACGCGGATTGGGCCGAGGCCTGGGCTGTTACCGAATACCTGCTTGCACGCCTCAAGGAGGAAACCAGAGCCGCCGGAGCGACGCTTGTGCTGCTCTCAATCCCTGAATTTCTTGCCTTGGCGCCCGATCCCTCCCGCCTCGTCCGGTTCGGGAGCGGCAGCCGCTTCCCCGAGGATTTCGAAGCCGCCCTTCCCTCGCAAAGGCTTATGAATATCGCTGCAAATCTGGATATTCCGGCGCTTGATCTCCTGCCCGTTTTCACCGGCTACCGGGACCGGCACAGACTGCCGCCGCCCTATTTCTCGTTTTCCTGCGACGGCCACTGGAATCCCCTTGGCCATGCCATCGCCGCCGAGGCCCTGGCGAATTTTGTCGTTCGCCATGGGCTTGTCGATGCGCCCTCTCCTGCCAGCTCCAATCTGATGGACGTGGCGCCCCGTTCCCTGCTGGGCGAGGTTGCCTATGCACAAATCTACTCCAGCGGAATATACCGGCCCGAAACAAATTCGACTGGGAATCGTTAGGCCAGCTTAGGCAAAGATCTTTCGACCAGGGCATCGACGATCCTTCGCGCCGCCAGCCCATCGCCAAAGGGATTCGCCACCGCCTGCATCAAGGCATAGGCCTGGGGATCATCAAGCAGCCGCGTGGCTTCGCTCAGAATGCGCTGCACATCCGTGCCGACCAGACGGGCGGTTCCCGCCTGCACGGCTTCGGGTCTTTCCGTCACGCTGCGCATCACCAAGACGGGCTTTCCCAGCGAGGGCGCTTCTTCTTGAATGCCCCCCGAATCGCAAAGTATGAAGTGGCAGCGCGCCATTGCGGCGACGAAGCTGGGGTAGCCAAGCGGCGCGGTTAGATGAATGTTCGCCTGGCCGCTCAGCCTAGCCCGCACCAGAGATTCGACCAGAGGATTCGGGTGGACGGGAAGCAGGATTTCAACATCCGGCCTGCGGGCGAGTTCCGCCAGCGCTTCACAGGCCGCCGCCAAGCCGCCATCAAAGCTTTCACGCCGGTGCATTGTCACCAGAATCAGGCGCCGCCCAGGATCAACAGCCGGCAGATCCTTCAAGGCCGCGCCCCGCAGAATCGCGTCCGTCTTCATGCGGCCTTGGGTTTCCAGCAGAGCGTCGATCACCGTGTTGCCGGTGACGAGGATGGAAGAAGGGTCATGCCCCTCGGCCAGCAGATTTTCCCGTGCCGCCTTCGTGGGGGCGAAATGCAGGCTTGCAATCTGCGACAGCAGACGCCGGTTGCCCTCCTCCGGCCATGGCGCGCTCAAATCGCCCGTTCGCAGCCCGGCCTCGACATGGGCGACCGGGACTTTCGCGTGGAACGCCGCCAGGGCGCAGGCAAAGGCGGTTGTGGTGTCGCCTTGCACGATGACCCAATCGGGCTTCTGCGAGCCGAGAAGCGGCGCTACTCCCGTCAAGATGCGCGCCGCCAGCGAGGAGAGGTCTTGACCGGGTTTCATCAAATCGAGATCGATATCGGGCCGGATGCGGAGATTTTCCAGCATCTGATCCAGCATGCCGCGATGCTGGGCCGTGACCAGGAGGCGGCTTTCTATGCCGGGGCGCGCCATCAGCTCCCAGACCACGGGGGCCAGTTTGACGGCTTCGGGCCTTGTGCCAAGTACCGTGAGAACGTTCACCTGCGAGCCAGCATTTTGAGGGTGTTGAAAGCCGTTTTCAGCACGTTCATGTTCGACGCGCCGACCTTGCGATCATAGCGCAAGATCAGCGGCACCTCGACGATCACATCGGATTCGCTGGCCGCCTTGCAGAGCAACTCCCCAGCGCAAGCGAAACCTTGTTCGGTCAAGCAGTTCGCGGGCTTGTAGCGACCAAGCATGCGGGCGATAACGCTTTGCCGGTAGGCCCGGAACAGGCAGGTATAGTCGCGAACGCCATGGAGCCGCCAGCGCAGCCCATAGAGAAAGCGGGCGCCATGGCTGAGAAGCACGCGGCCAAGAGCAAGGCCCGCCGTGCGGGATTGCTCGCAGTAGCGGGAGGCGATGACGATATCGGCGCCTTCCTCGATCTTGCTCACCATCGCCGGGATCAGCATGGGATTGTGCGTGTTGTCGCCATCCATGGTCACGACGACGTCATCTGGGCTCATGGGTCCTAGAAGCCCAAGCCCGGTGTTCAAGGCTCCCGTTAAACCCCGGTTTTCCGGATGCGCCTCATAGACGAGGTCAAGCTGGGGGAAGTCGGCCTTCGCCTTCAGAATCCAGCTTTCCGAATCGTCGCGGCTGGTGTCGTTGATCACCAGAAGGCGGATGGCGTAGGGGCTGCGCTGGGCCAGCTTCGCATAGGCCGCGATCAGATCGTAGGCGCTTTTGCTTTCATTGTAGACCGGTAGGATCGCGTGTACCTTCATGCCTCACTTCTACCCTGCCCGGATTTGAATTTCATTGCCTTTCATCATCTTCGCCGGAGGCCAGCCGGACTCGTGGGAGCGATGATTGAGCGCAGGCATAAGCAAACGACACTCTCTCAAGGCGTTTGTCAATTTCCGTGAGCCTGCGGAATTGGCTGTAGCAGATGCTGGGTAGTTAGCGGGACGTTACTCAATATGGTCTGTAATAATGACTACTATAATCAAGCATATAAGGATTATGCTCGCCAGAATCCGAGTATAAAGCTTAATTATTATTCTAAGCTACTGAAACATGCTGCCGGTTATGTTCCGTCGCCCAGAGTTTTTGACTATGGCTGCGCGTTCGGCACTCTCCTGGCCCACCTTGGCCCCCAATGGGTGCGTTACGGGGCCGATGTGAACCGTGAGGCGATTGACCAAGCCCGCCAGAACCTTCCGGATGTCACCTTTGCCACGCTCGATCCGCACAGTCAGGAATTGCCCTTTCCTGGCCCCTTCGACGCGATTGCCTGTTGCGACGTGGCCGAGCATGTTCCAGACCCGCCCGCTCTTCTTGCCAAACTCGCTAGCCAGATCAAGCCGGGAGGCGGGCTGCTGCTCGTCGTTCCCGTCTATGACGGGCCGACAGGCCCGGTGATCCGCCATCTCGACCGCGATCCAACGCACTTGCACAAGCTGGGCCGCGACGCCTGGCTGAACATGATTGGCAGACCTTTGCGCATCGAAAGATGGGACGGAATCATGCGGTATCTGACGCCCTTTGGATATCTGCACGTCCCGACGAAATTCTGGCGCCGCTGTACCCCGGCCATCGCCATCCTGGCCCGGCGATCGGCTGATTAGTCTGCCAACCCTTTCCGAACCACCAAGGCTTGGGGCATCCCGACTATTGAATTCACCGCATGAATGAGTTAGCGTTCACGCCATGAATGATCCGCTTTCCCAGGAACTTCTAGGCCCGGCCGCCACGTCCTCTGGCCTGTCCACCAAGGAAGAGAGGTTGACCACTTTCTTTTTGTTCAATGAAATTGAGCGTGAAGGGGTGGTGTCGCAGGAATCGCTGGCGACGCGCCTTGGCGTCGCCGTCGGGCTGACCAATGCCTACATCAAGCGCTGCGTTCGTAAGGGCTTGATAAAAATGCAGAAAGTACCGGCGCGGCGGTATGCCTATTTTCTCACGCCCACCGGGTTCGCGGAAAAAGGCCGCCTGACCGCCGAGTATTTGTCGCATTCGTTCGATTTTTTCCGCCGCGCCCGCAGCCAATCCTACGAGCTGCTCCACGCCGCCCATATGCGCGGCCTGCGACGGATCGTGCTCATTGGAGCGGACGAACTCGCGGAAGTCGCCGTCCTATCGGCGCTGGAGATATCAGGCCTCAAGCTGGTTGGCGTCGTTTCTCCGGGTCGCAACGCCACCCACTTTGCCGGCCTGCCGGTATTCAACGACCTCCAGGCCGCCGGTGATTTCGACGCCGTCATGGTGACCGATACCTCGACCCCCAGGCAAACGTACGAAGAACTCCGCCAGCGCTTTGAGGAGGATCGAATCCTCCTCGCGCCGCTGCTTCATATCGTGCGTCGCTAGGGATTTTGAACCGCCCAGTTGGGCGCTCGTTTCGGCCTTGCGCTCGGGGTGATTTCACCCGGAGTGCGGTAGCGTGCGCAGGGCTAGGCCTCCCCGGCGTCCCCTCACTCTTCCTTTTCCTAGCATTGGCAAGGCGCCGTTTCCCATGAGCAAGATCAAGGTTCTTGTTGTCATCGATCATGACATCATGATCCGCCATTTCCTCCATAGCGGCGTCTTTCGGACCCTGGCAATAACGCATGATGTGACGTTTGTCTTCCCGGACCCCGCCACCAGCCGCCGCGTGACCCTGGATGTCAAACAGCTCAACCTGCCGGGCGACATTCTGCATCTTCCCATCGACACGCAGCGGTCGGCTATCTGGAACAAGCTGAATGCCGTTTCGCGGTTTCGCTGGCGTCCCGGCGCGCATCACGCCGCCATGCGGAAAATCGTCTTGGATGGAATCGGCCCCAAACTCGCCCGACAATATGCTTGGCTTGGGCTGCCGGGAATTTTCACCCTCTTCCGCCACCGTGCGCGGTCGCGCCTGAAGCCGCCGAACCGCCCGATGGCCGCGCTGCTCGACCGCGTCAGGCCGGACGTGGTGATCCATCCGACCGTTCTCTACGGGCCCTATGTTCAAGATTTGCTGCTGGAATGCAAACGGCGAGGCATCCCCCTGGTCTACGTCATGAATTCCTGGGACAACATCGTCACGAAATCCCTCATGGATATGAATCTCGATTGGCTTCTCGTCTGGGGCGAGCAGACCCGACAGCACGCCCTCCGCTATATGAAGGCCAATCCCAAGAAGGTCGTGTCCTTCGGCGCCGCGCAGTTCGACGTCTATCGCGATCCGCCCGCCGTGCAGAGGCGGGATTTTTTCGCCGAGCATGGCATCGACCCTTCCCTCCGACTGGTTCTTTATGCTGGGTCGAACATCATCGCTGACGAGCACAAGCACCTCGTCATGCTGGACGCGGCCATTCACGACGGAAGACTGGCCAACTGCGCGATCCTCTATCGGCCGCATCCCTGGGGGATCACGGCGGACATGGCCAAGCGCATTCTGGCGCACCCCTGGCGCTCCGTTTTTCTCGACAATTCGTTGCGCCCACACATGGAGCGGGTCGCCGGAAACCCCGATGTCGTGGCCTATCCCGACTACCGGACGACGCGCGATGTGCTGAACAGTGTCGATGCCGTGATTTCACCGCTCTCGACAATTATCTTAGAGGCGATGATTTGCGGCAAACCACCAATCTGCTTCCATCCGGTCAACGATGACGCGCCCTACTACGATCAACTGGCACCCCTCGCCCATTTCAAGGAAATTTACGACTTGCCGGAAGTGCTAAAGGCCTACGGCGACAACGAGTTGATTCCCCGCGCGGCGGATCTGCTGACTTCGCTTGAGAGGCCGGGAATTGCCGAAGAGCAGCGCCAGGCCAGCAAGTTCTTCGTCGATCTGCATGACGCGCCCTATGGCGAGAGGCTGGTTCTGTTCGTCGAAGGCTTGGTCGGCTACGCTCCCTTATGAGTCAAGACTTTCCCAGCGTGATCGAAATCGCCGGGCGCGCCATCGGCCCCGGAGCCCCCGTCTTCATCATCGCGGAGGCGGGCGTTGCCCATTTCGGCGATCCGGCAAAGGCCGATGCGTTGGTCGATCTCGCCGCCGAGGGCGGAGCCGACGCCTTCAAAACGCAGGCCTTTGCCACGGATCGCCTGATTGCGTCGTCCTCCCCCGAGTGGCGCGACCGCTTGCGGTCCAAGGAGGTCGGCTTTTCCTTTCTTGAGCGAATGCATGAGCGCTGCAAGATACGGGGCCTCACATTCCTCTGCACGGCCCACGATGAGACGGCGCTCGACTGGGTGGCGCGCCTCAATCCTCCCGCTTGCAAGATCGGCTCCGGCGAACGCGGCAACTTGCCGTTTCTTAAGAAAATTGCCGCCTTGGGCAAGCCGGTCCTCCTCTCGACGGGCATGCATGAACGCGCCCATGTTGAGCAGTCCCTTGACGCCTTGCGCAGCGCGGGCTGCCGCGAACTCGCTCTGCTCCACTGCGTCACCAGCTATCCCACGCCCAACGAGCAGGTGGGCTTGCGGGCGATGAGCGCCTTGTCTCGCCTGTTTCCCGGCCCGGTCGGCTATTCCGACCACACAGCAGGTCACCAGGCGGTCCTCTGCGCCGTGGCGATGGGGGCCAGCTTGATCGAAAAACACATCACCTTGGACTTCAACGTCCCGAACGCCCAGGACTGGAAGGTCTCTTGCGGACCTCGCGACTTCCCGCAATTTGTAAAATCGATCCGCGAGGTGGAGGCCAGCCTGGGCCGCGCCGAGCTGATCATTCAACCCTGCGAGAGGCCAGCGTTGGATTGGGCGCTGAAGTCGCTTGTCGCCGCGAGAGATTTGGCTGCGGGAACGGTTCTCAGCCGCGACATGCTGGAAGCCAAGCGCCCAGGGCGCGGCATCGCGCCGGCCGAGCTGGATCAGGTGATTGGCAGACATCTGCTCACCCCCCTGATGGCGGACGGCGCCTTGACATGGGACATCCTGGCGTGACCGCCCGGCGCATCGCCGTGCTGACCGGCAAGCGCGGCGGCTTTGGCGCCATGAAGCCCATGCTGCGCGCTATCGACGCCGATCCTGGCCTGGAGCTGCAGCTGATCGTCACCGATCAGCATGTAAGCCAAGCCTTCGGCAACACGATCGACGAGGTGAAGCGTGACTTCAAGGTTGCCGCCGCCATCGACATGGCGCAAAGCGGAGGCGGGCCTGCGCAACGCGCCCAGGCCCTTGGCACATGCCTCCATCGCATGTCCGGCGCTCTCTTGGATCTTAGCCCCGACTTGCTCGTCCTCTATGGCGACCGCGGCGAGGTTCTGGCGACCGCCATTGCGGCGATTCATCTGGGTATCCCGATTGCCCATCTGCAAGGCGGGGATGTTTCGGGCAATGTCGATGAATCGATGCGCCACGCCATTACCAAACTGGCGCATCTTCACTTCCCCTCGACGGCGGCAAGCGCCCAGCGCATCCGCGCCATGGGCGAGGAGGCTTGGCGAATCCAGGCCGTAGGCGACAATCATATCGATCTGATTGTCGCCGGCGAATTCACGCCTCCTGAAATGGTGCGGCAGAAATTCGGGCTTTCCCCTGACGTGGCGCCCATCGTCGTTCTGCAGCATTCGGAAACCGTGCGCCTGCGCGACAACTACGCCGACATGCAGGCCACGCTGAGGGCCGTTCTCGCAACCGGAAGGCCCACGATCGCCGTCTATCCCTGTTCGGACCACGGCTATGAGGATGTCGTCAGGGCGATCGAAGAACAGCGCGGCCATCCCCGGCTTTCGATCTTCCGCAATATCGACGCCCCCGATTTTTGGGGTCTTTTGTCGATATCGGCCCTCATGGTTGGCAACTCGTCGGCGGGGTTGATCGAAACGCCCTCCTTTCGCATTCCCTCGCTGTGCCTGGGAGAGCGCCAGAAGGGCCGGGGGCGGGCCGAGAATGTCCTTGCGTGCGACTATGAGCCGGACCGGATCGCCCTGGCGCTCGACAAAGCGTTGAACGACAAGGCGTTTCGCCAGCGGGTCGCCACCTGTTCGCAGCCCTTTGGCGACGGCTTGGCCTGGAAGAGAATCGTCGACCGGCTGAAGAGTGTTGAGCTTGATGCCAAGCTTCTGGAAAAGCGCCTTGACCTTGAAAGCCTCGACGGAGGGCCGTCCTGATGGCGGCCCGAGACGTGCTGGCCTTGATCCCGGCGCGCGGCGGCTCTAAGGGCATTCCACGCAAGAACCTGCAGATTCTTGGCGGCGCTTCCTTGACCGGCCTTGCCCTTCAATGCGCCCTCAAGGCTAAATCCATCACGCGCGTCGCCCTGTCTACGGACGACCCTGAAATCGCCGCCGCCGGCAGGGCCTTGGGCGCCGATATCATCCACCGGCCACAGGAACTGGCGGACGACCAGGCTCAAACCCTGCCCGTTCTGCGTCACGCCCTTGAGGCCTGCGCGGATCGCGGCCTTCATTTCGAAGCCCTAGTGCTTCTTGAGCCCACCAGCCCCTTCCGGACGCCCGGTCTGATTGATGACTGTCTTGAATTGCTGTTTAGCGAGCCTTCCGGCAGCGTCGTCACCGTCACCCAACTGGAGAGAAATCCTTTCAATATCTTCAAGGTTGAGGGACACCGCGCCCAGCGTTTCGTGCGCGACCCTTTGCCAATTACTTGGCGGCGCCAGGATTTCGACATGCTAAAGCGCATCAATGGCTGCGTTTATGCCGCAAGGGTGGCCGATATCAAAGAGGGGCATTTGGTGACGGAACCCATCCGGGTCCTCGAAATGCCAGCAGAATGCTCGATCAACATCGACACCCCGCTCGATCTGGAGATCGCCCGGATGATCGCCGGCCGCATGCCGGAACTGCTGCGCCCGTTAATCTGAAGCGGCATGTCCCATCCCGTCTTCCTGGCTGACCTGACCTACACGCAGCATTCCTTGCAGTCGGAAATCATTCCGCACGCCATCGGCTGCGTGGGCGCGGTCGCCCAGAGCCGCCTGGGCGGCGCCGTTTCCATCTCGCTTTTCAAGCGTCCCGAAAAGCTGGCCGCCGCACTTGAACATCAGCAGCCCAAAATTGTGGCGTTTTCCTCCTATGCCTGGAATTTCCGCCTCTCTTACCGTTTTGCCGCCGCGATCAAGCAGAGCCGTCCCGGAACCGTGACGATCTTTGGCGGTCCCAACTATCCAGGCGAAGCCGAACGCCAAGCTGAGTTCCTTCGTGCGCACCCGGCGATTGATTTTTTCGTCGTCAAGGAAGGAGAACTGCCTTTCGCCAATCTGGCGGCGGCCCTCGTCGCAAATGACTTCCGTCTCGACCAAGAGTACGACATCCCTTCCGTTCACTATTTCGATAAGAGCGCCATGTCCGTGCGCTTGCCCGCCCTTGAGACGCGCCTGCCTGATCTTGCCGCCATCCCTTCGCCCTACTTATCGGGCCAGCTGGATGAATTTATCGACGATGGCTTCCAACCGATCATCCAGACCAATCGAGGCTGCCCATTTTCCTGTACCTTCTGCGTCGAAGGCGAGGGCTATTACAGCCGGGTGGTCAAAAAGCCGAGATCAAGGATCGAAGACGAGCTCCATTATATTGGTCAGCGCATGGCGCCCCGGGTCGCCCAGGGCAAGCGTGCGGATTTGTTCATCGCCGATTCCAATTTCGGCATGTTCGCCGAGGATATCGAGACCTGCCACGCGCTTCGCGACTGTCAAGACAAGTACGACTGGCCGCAATTCATCAGCGTCGCCACCGGCAAGAATCAGAAGGAGCGGGTGATCGAGGCGGCCCGCCTTGTTCGTGGCGCCTTGCGGCTTTCCGGCTCGGTCCAGTCCTTGGATGAGGAGGTGCTGGACAAGATCAAGCGGCGCAATGTCGCCGCCAGCCAGTTGCTGGAGATTGCCCAGATGGGCGGCGAGCTTGGCGCCAACACCTATTCCGAACTTATCCTCGCCCTGCCCGGTCAGACCGTTGCTAGTTACGAGGAAACCGTGGCGCAGCTCCTGGAAATGGGATTCAACAACGTTGAAACCTATACTTTGATGCTCCTTTATGGAACGGAAATGGAGAGTGCCGAACAGCGGACGCTTTTTGGTCTAAGAACCAAATTCCGCGTCATTCCAAGGTGCTTTGGGTATTATGACGTTCTGGGCCAGCCGGTTTGCGTAGGGGAAATCGAGGAAGTCGTCATCGCCACCCGGGACATGTCTTACGACGAGTACATCTCGTGCCGCAAGTTCGCTCTGCTCGTCACCCTGTTTCACAATGATGGTTATTTTGATCTTGGCCTGCGCCTCCTAAAACAATCCGGAACTCCCGTCTTTGACGCCATCAAGGCCGTTTCCAGGTCCATAGAAGCATCCGTTCTCATTTCGTATTTTAGCCGTTTTGCCCAGGATACCCAGGATGAATTATGGGATCAGGCAACCGGACTTGAAGCCTCTTTGAGGGACCCAGAGACCATCCAGCGCTATATTTCTGGAGAACTGGGCAACAATATTCTTTACCGCTACAAGTCGCTCGCCATGGTCGAGGCGCCCCAGGCTCTGAGCCAGACCTTCGAGGCCGCCATCGTCTCGTCATGGGAAGCGCGTCACGGAGCGATGAATGCCGATCAAAGGGGGTTCGTCGCCGAGCTGATGGCGTACTCCACCTGCCGGATGCAAAATCTGTTTCATGACCGCGAGGCGGAGCCGCAGCTCGTGACGGGTTGGAATTTCGAAGAAATCCTTGATCAAGGGTTGTTTTTGCACATCGGCACAAGCGTTTGGCCCGGACCCGTAAAGCGGTTGGCCTTCGTCCACGATCACGAGCAGAAGCGCGTCATCCATTGGCTGCTGGACACCTATGGCTCTGACGAGCGCGGCCTTACACGACTGGTCACGCGATGCAATCTGAAACAGCTTCTTCGTAAACCCGCCTTCGCGGCCGCCTAGATGTTGTTCTTTGCTGCTGCAATTGCTAGATCAGCTTCCTGAAATCCCTAATTTGGTTGAGATGTCATGAAAATTCTCGTTCTGGGCGGCGACGGTTATCTCGGATGGCCGACGGCAATGTATTTTTCGCGGCTGGGCCATGATGTCATGGCCGTCGACAACTTCGTCAAGAGGCGCATTGAGATCGAAGAGGGAATCGAGCCGCTGGAGCCCCTGCTCACGCTCCATCGCCGCATTGCGCTCTGGGAGGCGACGACCGGCCACAAGATCAGGCTGGCGGTGGGCGATCTCTTGAATCATCGCATGGTGTATGACCTGCTTGAGCATTTCACGCCGGACGCCATCATTCATTATGCCGAGCAGCCCTCTGCGCCCTATTCGATGGAAAGCCGCGACAAGGCGGTGTTCACGCAGCACAACAATGTGATCGGTACGCTCAATCTTCTGTTCGCCATGAAGCGCCACTGCCCCGAGGCGCATCTGATCAAGTTGGGCACGATGGGAGAATACGGCACACCCAACATCGATATCGAAGAGGGCTACATTACCATCACCCACAATGGGCGCGTCGATACGCTGCCCTTCCCCAAACAGCCGGGCAGTTTTTACCATCTCTCGAAGGTTCACGATTCCGCCAATATCCTTTTCGCGTGCCGCACTTGGGGCCTTCGGGCGACCGATCTCAACCAGGGCGTGGTTTACGGCATCGAGACGGATGAGACGAAGCTTAAACCTGGTCTGCACACCGCCTTCCATTACGATGCGGTTTTTGGAACGGTGCTGAACCGCTTTTGCGTTCAGGCCGTGGCGGGGGCGCCGCTGACCGTCTACGGATCGGGCGGACAGACTCGCGGCTTCTTGAATATTCGCGACACCATTCAGTGCGTCGATCTGGCGACGCAAAACCCGGCCGATATCGGGGAATGCCGCGTCTATAACCAGCTAACCGAGGTCTTCTCGGTCTTGGAACTCACCAAGCTTGTCGAGGTGGCGGGCAAGAAGCTGGGCATTGAGGTAAGAATCGATCATATTGCCAATCCGCGCGTCGAGAAAGAAGAGCACTATTACAATCCCAAACACACCAAGTTGATCGACCTGGGGCTGAAGCCGCACCTTCTCTCCGACGTTCTCGTTGAGCAGATGATCGGGCATATCCAGACGGTGCGCGATCAGATCAACCTTTCGACCTTCAAGCCCACCATCAAGTGGCGCGAGAAATAGGGATTTCCGGGTTGAGCGCACATCCTGGCGAGAATCAAGGAACCCTGTTCGGGCTGCCCGCCGAGGTTCGCTTCTGCAAGCGGTGCGTGATCTCGAATCAGCGCCCTTCGGCTGCGGTCGAGTTCCGCAATCGCAACGCCAAAGATGTGATCGCCTTCGATGAGGAAGGCGTTTGCTCCGCTTGCCGCTTCCACGAATTGAAATATGGCGGCATCGATTGGGACGAGCGCCAACGGATGCTGCTCGATCTGCTGGACCGTCACCGCAGCCGCGATGGCGGCTACGACATCATCGTTCCCGGCTCGGGCGGCAAGGACAGCGTTTACGTCGCCCATGTGCTGAAACACAAATACGGCATGCACCCGCTGACGGTGACGTGGCCGCCGCATCTTTATACGGACATTGGGCGGCGCAATTTCGACGCCTGGCTGGATACGGGCTTCGACAATGTGACGTTCCACCCCAACGGCAAGGTGCACCGCGAGCTGACCCGCTTCGCCTTTCTTAACCTCCTGCATCCCTTCCAGCCCTTCATCCTGGGCCAAAAGCAGATCGGCCCTAAGATGGCGCTGAAATACGGCGTGAAACTTGTGATGTATGGAGAGAGTCAGGCCGAAGGTGGCACCAATATGCAAGAAGGCCTGCGGCCTGCGATGAATCCGAAATATTATTCGATTCCGAAGGCCGAGCGTTCAAGCCTGCGCGTCGGCGGCTTGGGATTGGACGAGCTGTTGGCGCGGGGCCTAACTTCCTCGGACCTCCTGCCCTATGTCCCCGCCGCCTTGGAGGATGTTCTGGAGGCCGCAGTCGAGGTCCACCATATGGGTTTCTATGAGCGCTGGGTTCCCCAGGAGAAGTATTACTACGCCGCCGAGCATTGCGGGTTTAAGCCGAACCCGGAGCGCAGCGAGGGTACCTATTCGAAATATTCCAGCCTAGACGACAAGATCGACGGCTTTCACTATTACACAACCTACATCAAATTCGGCATTGGCCGGGCGACCTACGACGCGGCCCAGGAAATCCGCAATGGCCACCTGACGCGCGACGAGGGAATAGCCCTGGTCAATCGCTATGACGGCGAGTTTCCGAAAAAGTATTTTCCAGAATTCCTCGACTACATCGGCATCGACGAGGATACGTTCTGGAAAAGCATCGACGCCTGCCGCTCCCCCCACTTATGGTGTAAAGAGGGGAATGACTGGGTGCTGCGTCACAAGGTCGCGTGAGCCCGATTCCCATTATTCGCCCATCGCCTCTCCTTCGTATCGCAGCCCGGCTGGACGTGAAGGGCCCTAACGTCGTCAAGGGCATTCACTTTGAAGGGTTGCGCGTTGTCGGCAAGCCCGGCGAGCTTTCGGCGAAATATCAGGAGCAGGGGATCGATGAAATCATCTTCATCGATACCGTCGCCTCGCTCTATGGCCGCAACACCATCCTCGACGCCGTGCGCGAGGCGGCGCACGGTGTTTTCGTGCCGATGACGGTGGGCGGCGGCATTCGCACGCTAGACGACATCAAGAGCGTCTTGCGCGCCGGGGCGGATAAGGTGGCCATCAATACGGCCGCCACCAGCCGCCCCGCCTTCCTCTCGGAAGCCGCTCGGGCCTTTGGCAGCCAATGCGTCGTGCTTTCCGTCGAGGCGAAGCGCCAGGGCGGCGCCGGCTGGGAGGCCTATTCCGACAATGGCCGCGAGCCCACGGGCCGCA
The DNA here is from genome assembly GCA_016214125.1 of Rhodospirillales bacterium. Taxonomy (GTDB): domain Bacteria; phylum Pseudomonadota; class Alphaproteobacteria; order Rhodospirillales; family WMHbin7; genus JACRPC01. Next base: position 98,841 of record JACRPC010000042.1, read on the forward strand.
ATGTTCTCGACTGGGTCACCGAAGCGGAAGCACTCGGCGTTGGGGAGATTCTGCTTACCTCCATCGACCGGGATGGGACCCGGTCAGGTTTCGACATCGAGCTTCTCGAGGCGGTGCGCGCCCGCACGACGGTGCCGCTCGTCGCCTGCGGAGGGGCGGGAGCGGCTGGGCATGCGCTTCGGCTGCTGGAGCGCGTCAGCGTCGAATCGCTCGCCTGCGCCTCGTTATTCCACTACGGCCTGTGCCGCGTCGAAGACGTTAAGATCCAGCTTGGCAAGGCCGGCTACCGCACGCGGCCGGTTTAGGCATGGCCTCTTCCGGCTCCCGGCGCTTCCTCTACCTGTTCAAGGCGGGCCGGCGCGAACGCCTTTCCGGCCCGGACGAGTTCCCGAGCGATTTCTTTTACGGCTATATCGAGCTTCGGGCGGGCGGGTACCCAGTCGACTATCTAGACGAGCGCGATCTGGCGCCGGAAGGCCAGACACCGCATTTCAGCCGGCTGGTGGCAAGGCTTGCCGCGCGCTTCGCACCATGGCTGCCCTTCGCCCTGGGCTATTGCTTTGTGCTGGGCCGTTTTCAAGCAAGGCGGCGGCTTAACCAGAGCCGCGCGCTGATCGCCACCACGAACACCTTCGGCTATTGCCTGGCCATCTTGCGGCGGCTGGGACTGATCCGGGTGCCCGTGTACTTCATCGCAATGGGCGCCATTCCGCTTGAGCTGTCCGGGTGGCAAAGGCGGATTCTCAGGTGGCTGCTTGGCGCGACCCGGCTGGTGGTCATCTCGGAAGGCGAGCGCGGCGAGCTGTCGCGGGAATTGCCGGGACAGACCATTCACCTTCTGCCCTTCGGTGTCGATGAGACATTCTGGGCGCCTGGCCCTTGCGAGCCATCCTCCCCTTTCGCCCTGGCGATTGGCAACGACGGCCATCGCGACTGGGCGGCGCTGGTCGCCGCGTGGCGCCCTGAGTTTCCGCTGCTGAAAATCCTTACCTCGCTTCCGGTGCCCGGCTCTGCGCCGAATATCGAGGTGGTGCGCGCAGATTGGCGGCACCAGCACCTGTCCGACGCGCAGATTCGCAACCTCGTGCGCCAGGCTCTTTTTGTCGTCCTGCCGCTCCGCCAAACGGTTCAGCCTTCCGGTCAAAGCGTCTGTCTTCAAGCGATGTCCTGCGCCAAGGCAGTGATTTTAAGCAGCATTCTTGGGCTCTGGGATCGCCAGGCCTTGCGCCACGAGGAAACCTGCTTGCTCGTTCCCCCTGCCGATGCCGGCGCCTTGACCCTGGCTGTGCGGCGGTTGCTCGGCGATGAATCACTGCGCCGCAAAATTGGCGAAGCCGCGCGCCAGGAAATCGTTTCCCGCCTGAATGCCCTGGGAATGTCCCAGCAGATGCGGCGCATATTGGAGGACGATCCATGATCATCGGCATCGTGGATTACGGCATGGGCAATCTGGCCTCGGTTGCAGGGGCCATCGAACGGCTTGGCCATACGCCCCTGGTCACGACGCTGCGAGATGAGCTGGACAAAGCGGATCGCCTTATCCTGCCCGGTGTCGGAGCTTTCGCCGACGCTATGGATGAGCTGCGCCGGCGCAATCTTGTCGAAACGCTTCACGATCTTGTCTTTGAGCGCCAAAGGCCTCTTCTTGGCATCTGTCTCGGCGCCCAGCTTCTTACCCTCGAAAGCGACGAGTTCGGCCACAACAGGGGCCTGGGCTGGCTTAAGGCGCGCACGCTGCGCCTTGCGCCTTCCGATCCCGCCCTGCGCGTGCCGCATGTCGGCTGGAACGATCTGTTTCCCCTGCAAGACAGCCCCTTGTTGAGGGATGTGCCGCCGGGTAGCCTGTTCTACTACGTCCACAGCTATTGCATCAGGGCGGACGAACCGGGGATCGTTGTCGGCGAGTGCGATTACGGCGGACGCTTTGCCGCGGTCCTTCAGTCGGGCAACATTTGCGCCACGCAGTTCCATCCGGAAAAGAGCCAGAAGCCGGGATTGCAGATTCTGCGCAACTTCATCGAGCGGACCTGACGGCGCATGGTCCGTAAACGTCTGGTGACCGTGCTGACGTTCCAAGACGGGGTGTTGTTTCGCACCAAGATGTTTCAGCCGGACTACCGCTACACGCAGAATTTTGTCGATGCCTCCCTGATCGACGAGATCGTGGCGCTCGATATTTCCCGGAGCGTGCCAGGGAGGCCGGCCGGCCGGCGAGACGAATTTGCCGCCGTCATTGACCGGTTGGCGCGTAGGTGTTTCGTGCCGCTTGCCACAGGGGGCGGGATTAGAACAATTGAGGATGTCGTCTGGCATATGAAGCGCGGCGCGGACAAGGTTATCGTCAATTCGGGGGCGATCGACGACCCTTCTCTGATTGGAAGGATCGCGCAGCAATATGGCTCTCAATGCGTCGTCGTCTCCATCGACGCCAAGTCGCGCCCGGCTGGTGGCTGGGAAGTGTTCGCCGATTGTGGCCAAAGGGCTACGGGGCTTGACGTCACCTCCTGGGCGAAGCGCGCCCAGGAGGAAGGGGCGGGCGAGGTTTTTCTTACGTCTATTGACCGTGACGGCTCGCTGGAGGGCTATGACCTTGACCTCTCGCGCCGTGTCGCGGATTCCTTGACCATACCGGTTCTGATTTGCGGCGGCGCGGGCAACTGGCAGCATTTCGTTGATGGCGTCCTGATCGGCGGCGCCTCGGCGGTGTGCACGGCCAACATCTACCACTTCACCGAAGCCAGCGTGCAGAGCGCCAAGAAATTCATGAGCAGCGCCGGGATACCGGTGCGAATCTGACGGCCTTCATCCTCACGGATACCCTTCCAGTCCCCAATTCGCAGCAAGCGGAGTAGGCCATGCCGGTTACGGAGCAATTTTCAAATTTTCCCTGCGATGTTTGTGGCTCCGACGACGCCGCGGAAATCGATGTTGCGCGGGGCTATACAAACAACCAGCCGCTGCATGTTTGCAAAGCTTGCGGCTTCGTCTATGTTCGCTCTCGCCGGTCGGCGGAGCGCATCGCCCAGGCCTGGAGCAAGGAAATCTATCAGCACGCCTACACGGCTCATGTCCCCGCGGTGAAGGCGCGCCAGACATTCGTCGCCGATTTTTTGGACTCAGCGACAGGTCTCAAGGGCAAGAGTCTCTGCGACATCGGAGGCGGCGAGGGGCAGTTCCTCGGCATCGCTCGCGACCAGTACGGTGCCAACGTGTTTTGCATTGAGCCTTCGCCGGTCAATGGCAAGGCGCTCGCGGCACAGGGTATCGACCATTTTGTGGGCACGATTGAAGATTATGCCGCCGCCAACCGGCCGCGGAAGTTCGACGTGGTTACCATCATGTGGACGCTGGAGAATTGCCAGTCCTGCAGGGCGATGCTGGTGGCGGCGTACCACATCGTCAAGGAGGGCGGATTGATTTGCGTCGCCACCGGCAGCCGCATACTCGTGCCGTTCAAGAAGCCCCTGAATTACTATCTAAGCGACAACGCTGCCGACACGCACGCCTTTCGGTTCTCGGCCAATTCCCTGCGGAATCTGCTTGCGGCTGTGGGCTTTTCCTTTCACGGCGTCAACCGCTATATCGACAACGACATTTTGTGCATGGTGGCAAAGAAGAACCCGCAGGCCTCCCAGGAAGACCTGCACCGCGACGATTGGCGCGAGATCGCTGATTTCTTCCGCCGCTGGGACAAAGAAACCCGGGATCATTACTGGAATGGCGAGGCGGTCGATACGCGGGTCGTGCCCGAGGCTGGGCAGAAGGCTAGGTGAGGTGGTTCACGCCGTGCGGACTTCACGAGGCGCAGTTTGATCGCCATCATCGACTACACCGTCGGCAATCTTCGCTCGGTTGCCAATGCCTTTGAGCATCTTGGCGTTCAGGCCTTCATTGCGAACAGGCCGGATGAGCTTCGAGAGGCGAGCGCCATCGTACTGCCTGGTGTTGGGGCGTTTGCCAGCGGCATGTCTCACTTGAAGCGTCTTGGTTTTGATGAGGCGCTTGAGCGGGAGGTGAGGGACGGCGGCAAGCCCTTCCTTGGCATTTGCCTGGGTATGCAGCTCCTGGCCACGCGGGGCATGGAACATGGCGCGCATGCCGGGCTGAATTGGGTTTCGGGAACGGTGGAACTTCTTCGTGTGCCCGAGAACAGCCCGCAATTGCGCATCCCCCACATTGGCTGGAACGACGTGCAAATGGTGAGCGAGGGTGGTCTTTTTCGAGGTTTCACAGCGTCTGAGGATTTTTATTTCGTCCACTCCTATGTTCTCAAACCGAACGATCCGGCGGTCGTCGCAGGCACATGTTTGCACAGCGAGCCTTTCGCGGCGGCAATTGAGACCGCAAATATCTGTGCCGTTCAATTTCATCCGGAAAAAAGCCATCGTGCGGGGCTCCAGCTCTTGCGCAACTGGGCGGAAATGACCGGGCAATGCTGAAACACCGCTTGATTCCCGTATTACTGCTCAAGAACGGCGCCCTGGTGCGCAGCAGCCGCTTTTCCTTTCATCAGGTGATTGGCGATCCCGTCAACAAGGTCGAGCGCTTCAACGAGTGGAGCGTGGACGAGCTAATCTACTTGGACATCAGCCGCGAGGCGGTTTACAACCGCAGCCGGTCCGACATTCGTGTCGAGCAGCTTTCGGACCCGCTCGCCATCTTGCGGCGCGTCAGCAAGACCTGCTTCATGCCTCTGACCTGGGGCGGCAGATTGCGGACGGTCGATGACATGCGGGCTTGCTTCCTGCATGGCGCCGATAAGGTAACCTTGAACTCTCAAGCCGTGCGCACGCCCGATCTCATTGTGCAGGGCGCTAAGGCCTTTGGCAGCCAGGCCGTTCTCGTCAGCATTGATGTAAAACGTATCGACGGCGCCTATCGGGTCTTCGTCGATTGCGGAGGCGCCGACAGCGGCCGGGAGGCCCTGGAATGGGCGCGTGAGGCGGAATCTCGCGGCGCGGGCGAGATCTTGTTGCAGGAAATCGATCGCGACGGCATGGCCACGGGCTATGGCTTGGATTTAATTCATGACATCTCACGCGCCGTCTCCATTCCGGTTATCGCCTGCAGTGGTGTCGGTAAGTACGAAGATTTCGCGAAGGGCATTGAGGCGGGCGCTTCCGCCGTGGCCGCCGCCAACATCTTTCACTTCAAGGAACTCTCGGACAGGAACGCCAAGCGCGCCATGGCTAAGGCCCGATGCAATGTCCGCCTCAGCAACATACCGGGGAAACCGTTGTGAAGGTTCAGTACTGCCAGAGATGCGTCTACCCCTCCAGTTCCGCCGTCCGGCTTGAGATCGACGCCAATGGTGTCTGCACGGGCTGTCGCGTGGCGGAAGACCGACCCGTCATCGACTGGGAAAGCCGGTGGCAGATGTTCAAGGATCTGACTAAGGAATACAGCTCACAAGGCAATTATGATCTGATCATCCCCGTTTCCGGCGGCAAGGACAGCTACTACCAAACCCATCTGGCCGTGAAGGAACTTGGGCTTAAGCCCTTGCTCGTCACCTATCACGGCAACAACTATCTGCCGGAGGGCGAGTACAATCTGCACCGCATGCGTGATGTCTTCGATTGCGATCACATCATCTTTCGCCCCTCCGTCGATAGCCTGATCAAGATGAACCGGCTGGGCTTCCGCGTTCAAGGCGACATGAACTGGCACGCCCATTGCGGCATCGCCACTGTCCCCTTCCAGGTGGCCGTCCGCTACAAGGTGCCGCTTGTCATGTGGGGAGAAATTGGCTGGATCGATCTGGGCGGCATGTTCACGCTGCACGATTTTCCCGAGTTCACTTTCAAGAACCGGGTCGAGCACGACCTTCGCGGCTTTGATTGGCATGACTTCACCGATGAGGGGCTGGAGAAAATGGGCCGCCCCGAATGGAAGGAAGGGCTGACGGCGAAGGATTTGATGTGGGGCCGGTATCCCAGCGATGATGAGGTGGATGCGGTAGGGCTGCGCGGCATCTATATGGATTGCTACGTGCCCTGGGACGGCAACCACAATGCCGAAATTGCGCGCAAGCACTATGGCTGGAAGGGCTCGGATCAAGAGTTCGAGCGCACCTATCGCCGCTTCTCCAACCTGGACGACATGCATGAAAACGGCATCCATGACTATCTGAAGTTCATCAAGTTCGGCTATGGCCGCTGCTCGGACCACGCTACCAAGGATATCCGCACGGGCCGTATCACGCGTGATCAGGGCATTGAACTGGTCGCGCGCTATGATCATGTGAAGCCGCGCAAGGATCTTGAGCGCTGGCTTGACTATGTCGGCATGACGGAGCGGGAGTTCGACATAACGTGCGACAGCTTCCGCGATCCCAGGGTCTGGTGGATCGAAGATGGCCAGTGGTGGAAGGACAATATCTGGGGCCAGCCCTCTTCCTACGGTTCCGTGCACTTGCCGCGCGAAAAATGGGCCGCCTATAGCCGTAAGAGCGCCTGATGGATGAACCCGCAAACTCGCTCAAGGCCGAAGACGTCTGGCCGGCCGACCTTCTGGCGGCCCAGGACGACGCGCTTCTGGCGGATGTCCGCTGGATGGCGGACCGCAAAGACCAATTTGTCGAGGTCGCCTGTCCCGCCTGCGACGGCACATCCGGACACGAGCCCTTCACAAAGTACGGCATGCGCTATGTTGCCTGCGATAGTTGCGCCACGATCTATATTTCACCCAGGCCACCCGCCCAGCTTCTCGTGGAATTCTATCGGCAATCCAGGAACTACCAGTTCTACAACGACCATATTTTTCCTGCCACCGAGGCCGCGCGCCGCGCCAAGATTTTCCGGCCGCGCGTGCAACGGCTTCTCGACCTCTGCGAGCGCCACGCGGTCAAGGGAAGAACCTTGCTGGAAGTTGGCGCGGGATATGGCACCTTCTGCGAAGAATTGCGCCAGCACGGGCGCTTTGACCGCATCCTAGGCGTTGAGTTGACGCCCGATCTGGCGCAAACCTGCCGTCGCCGGGGCATCGACGTGATTGAGAAGCCTATCGAAGAGATCGATCCGGACTCGGTCAAGATTGATGTCCTGGCCAGCTTCGAGGTGATCGAGCATTTGTTCTCACCAGCCGGTTTCCTGAAGGCCTGCGCCAAGCTTCTTAATCCCCAGGGCTTGCTGGTTCTTACCTGTCCCAATGGTCTGGGCTTTGACGTAACGATGCTGGGCGCGGGTTCGATGGTGATCGACCATGAGCATTTGAACTACTTCAACCCCCAGTCGCTCGCGCTTCTGGCCACCAATTGCGGCTTTGAGGTGCTTGAGGTTTCCACGCCGGGCGAGTTGGATGCCGAGCTTGTCCATGCCGAGGCGCTTGCTGGCCGCCTTGATCTTTCAGCGCAGCCCTTTCTCAACACTGTCCTCGTGGAGCGCTGGGAGGAACTGGGCGGCGCCTTCCAGGCTTTCTTGAAGGCTGCCAAGCTGTCTAGCCACATGTGGCTTGTTGCTAGGAGAAAACCGTGATCTGCGCGGCGCCTGTTTTTGGCGCGAAATGGCATTCTGGCCGTGGCCAAGATTCGGCAAAGCCCGGCGCGCTCTTCCGCCTGTTACTGAGGATATAGAATTGAGCGAAGAGAGAGACGACACAGATTTCATCGCCAACGTCAGTTTTACGGACTTCCTTGGAACGCTGAGGTCCGTGCATGGCGAGAGGTTCTCCGCCTATCGCGAGGAGTTTCATAAGACCCTCAATTACGAGACGAACGGCTTCATTCCGCCCCATCCCGTCACGGTCAGCATCGAGCTTGTAAACCGCTGCAATCTGAAATGCGTCATGTGCTTTACCGATCATCATGGCAACGCCAAGGCGACTCTTGACCTTGAGACGGCCACCCGCATTTTCACCCAATGCCGCGATCTTGAGGTTCCCGCCCTGGTGATCGGGATGGGGTCTGAGCCCCTGCTCTACAAGAATATCCGGGAAGTCCTGTCTGGCGCCAAGGCTTCCGGCGCCATCGACATTTTTCTTGGCACGAACGGCGTGCTCCTTGATGAGGAGATGTGTGAGTTCCTTGTCCAGAGCGGCATTGACCGCGTTGAGATTTCCGTTGATGCGGCGTCCGCCGGCACCTATCTCAAGGTCCGCCAGAAGGATGAGTTCGAACGCGTGACGGCAAACATTCGACGGCTGATTGAGACCCGCAAGCGCCTGGGATCAAAGCTTCCTATCATCCGCTTATGCTTCTGCACGCTTGAGGTCAACCGGCATGAGCGTCAGGCCTTTCTTGATGAGTGGCGCGATAAGGTTGATTACATCGACTTCCAGCTGGCGGTTGATCACACCGGGCTGAAGGAAATGCTGGCGGGCAAAGAACTGGCGGGCCTCCACGCGCTTCCCCTGCCCTCCACCTACTGTTCTTACCCTTTCAGCAGCCTCCATGTGTATGCCGATGGCGAGATCGCGCCCTGTTGCTCGTTTCACGGCAAGAATGCCGAAATGAGTCTGGGCAACATCCGCGATACCACCTTGCCTGCAGCCTGGAGCGGCGCCCCTCTGCAGGAGATCCGCCGGCAGCTTCTGAGCGGCGCGGTGAATGATTATTGCCGGGCCTGCCTGGCAAAGCGCGATCAGAACTCCTTTTCTGGTTTCGCTCCCGAGAAGGATTAAGGGCAAGCGGCGCATGACGGCAGTATCCTCTCCTCCCCTCTGGACAAAAGAGGGGCTTGCCTCTTGGAGGCGGCCTGTTCAGAACTTTCTGTCTGGCCTGCCGGGGCAGCCCGCGCCCCGCTTTGCAGAGTCGCTTGCCCGGGCGCGTACGGACGCCATTTTCAACCGCCTTTCGGCCGGCAGACCGTCTTGCGTCTCTGGTCCCGTGCTGATTGATGGCATGTGGGATAATCCTCACTTCTGGCTACGCTACAGCCTTTTGCGGGCGGCGCTGGGATTGGCGAACGGCCATGAAATTGGGCTTCTCGGAGCGTTCCGCCGCAAGGAGGTCGCGGGCTCTTTCCGCCGGTTCGGCGTTCGCGACATCCGCAAGTTCCACGACTGTCTTCGCATCACGGACGAAGTAAGGGACCGGGCTGGAAAGATGGTTGCCGGGCTGAAGGAGGGAAGGGATATCTTCAATCTAGATTTTCCATTCGGTTTTCCCGCAGGTTACGTCTTCGACGCGATCCACAAACGCCAACGCACGCCTTTCGTCGATATTCGGCACGCCAAACTGACCGACCACTTCGTTGAATGCTTGGCGACGCTCGAAGCTGCGGACCGACTTCTTGAAGACACCAATCCCTCGCTCCTGGTGATGAGTCATTCCGTCAATTTCCATTTTGGCGGCCTCGTCTGGTGCGCCATGCGGCGCAACATCCCCGTCGTCATCGTGCATGGCGATTTTGGCTTGTGCCGGTTCGTAAAGAAAGTCCCGGGGTCCCCGCTTGACATGCTGGAGGACCGGCCATATGCGCACGACCTTGCGGACGTGCCGGAAGCCAAGAGGCAGGTGCTGAGGGACTTTGGCAAAGCCTACATGGAGGCGCGCCTTCAAGGCACCGCTACAGACATTGGCGCCATCTATTCCTACCAGAAACGGCCATCGCAAATTGACCGCAGGCAAATTGGCGATCGCTTCGGCTGGAACCCTGAAGCCCCCCTCGTCGCCGTCTATCATTCCGTATGGTTCGATTGGCCGCATATGAGCGGCATGAAGCATTTCACGGAATTTCACGATTGGATCACCTGCGTGGCTGCGCGGGCACGCTCAACGCCCGAGGTCAACTGGCTGTTCAAGGATCACCCTCTCAACAGCTGGTACCAGGGGGAGACCCTTGCGCAACTTGGCATCCTTGAAGGAGCGTCCAACCTACGCATTGTTCCAGAAGATTGGAACAATACGGCAATCCTGCGCAGCATCGACGGCGTCGTGACCTATTTCGGCACGGTTGGCATTGAGGCCAGCGCCATGGGCGTTCCCGTCCTCACCGCCGACAGGGGCTGGTACGACGAGTTCGGCTTTTGCATTTGCCCCTCTTCCCGCCACGAGTTCCTCGATAGGCTCGCAACCGAATGGTGGCTGGAGCAAGATCGACGGCAGATCATGGAAAAGGCCCATCTTTTCGCAGGGCTGTTTTTCTGCTGTCCAGATTGGCAGGGAAATTTTCTCTTGCCATCGGATGATCACCAGTTCGCGCTCTACCGGACAATTCCCGATCTTCTCTATGCGAGTGCGGAGCCTATTGAACGGGAAATCGAGGAAATCCGGGCGTGGTATGCCTCGCCGTCCCGTTATTACCATAACTTCAAAATGTCGCGATCTGATCGCTTTATGCTAGGAAACTAACGCCTTTCATCATGAAAAATCTCTTTACTATTTTTTGCCGCTACATCCTACCGCATTGGCCGGTGATGCTTGTGACAGTGGCTTTCGCCATCGTCGTCATGGCGCTCAACATCGTCATGCTTGGCCTCTTTTCCGGCATTCCCCAGCTCATCCTTCGACAAGGTGATCCGTCCAGCCTGCTGCCTGGCGCTGCGGCCATGGGCTCCGGTTCGGGGCTTTCGCTTCAGGAAATTCTGAACGTCGTGTCAAATCTGACGGAAGGAATCCGCCTGGAACATGGGATTGTCGCAGCGATCTTGACGATCTCCTCGTTGTATCTCCTAACCGTCGCCATCCTGCGCGTTGTTCAATTTCTCTCAGATTATGTTCTCTTGCGTGCCAATTCGAAAAGCGTACGCCGCGCCACGACGGACATGTTCAAATTCGTCGTCTTGCTGTCGCTTGATTTTTTCCATGGCCAGCGCATCGGTGATTTGTGTTCGCGGATCATCTTTGACACTCATGCTGTCGTGCGGACAATGTTCACCGCCGTCATGGCGCTGCTCGTCACCTTGCCTCTGCTGGTGTTCTACTGGTATCTGCTGGTGACCACCAGCATGCGGCTTACCTTCGTGGTGATTGTCGTCTTCATCATCAAGACGGCGCTCTCGCAATCCCTGGCGCAGTATATGCGCAAGCTCCTGATCTCAGCCGGACAGCTCAAAGGGGAGACGGCGGCGCGGGTCACCGAGACCCTGTACAACATCACCGTCGTCAAGGCTTTCGGCAAGGAAACCCAGGAGCAGGAGCAGTTCTCCAATCTGATCGAATCCCAAGTCGAGACCGACAAGCGGCGCCAGCTGCTCACGCAGCTGAATTCGTCCCTGCAAACGCTGCTCAACAGCGTGGCCGTGGTCTCCGTCGCCACCTATGGCACCATGCTGTTGATCGACGGCCAAATCCCGCTGGTCACTTTGATGGTCTATTTCTTCGCCGCCAACCGGGCCCAGGAGCCGACGCGCCAGCTGACCAGCTTTGCCCTCGAGCTTAGCAACGCGCTCGGCTATTCCGTGCGCGTCTTTGAGTTGCTGGGCTACAAATCCACCGTCAAGGACGGGCCAGACGAGCTTCCGGGCTATGCGGGCGACATTGAATTTCGCAATGTGTCCTTTTGCTACAGCAACCAGCAAAGCATTCTGGATGGCGTGTCCTTCACCTTGAAGAAGGGCGACGTGCTGGCGATCGTTGGCCCAAGCGGCGCAGGGAAATCCACCCTCCTTCACCTCCTCATGCGGTTCTACGATCCGACCGCAGGCGCGATCTTGATCGATGGCAAGGACATCCGCAGCTTCACCCAGGATTCCTATCGCAGCCTGTTTGGCATCGTCACCCAGGACCCGCTGCTCTTCGACGCCAGCATCCGCGACAACATCGCCTATGCGGCAAACCGCGACGATGTGAGTGAGGAGGAAATTCTGCGCGCCGCCCATATCGCCAGGGTGGATGAATTCGCCTATCAGCTGGAAGAAGGCCTGAATGCGCAGATCGGTGATCGGGGCCTTAGGTTGTCGGGCGGACAGAAGCAGCGCATCGCCCTGGCGCGCGCCATTCTGAGAGACCCGCCGGTCCTCGTGCTTGACGAGGCGACAAGCTCGCTGGACAGCCATTCCGAGCGGCTGATCCAGCGTTCCATCAACACGTTCCTGCATGGACGAACCGCCGTGGTCGTCGCCCACCGCCTGTCAACCGTGCGCCGCGCCACGAAAATCGCTGTGCTTGAGCATGGCCGCATCGTCGAGTTGGGCGGACATGACGAATTGCTGGCCCGCCAAGGAGCGTTCTACAGGCTCTATCAAGCGCAATTTGCCCATGGAGAGCCGGCGGTCGAGCCGACCTAGACCGCCTGATCGAGGAAGAATTTCGCCGAAACGAAGGAGAACATGAACTTACTGAGTTCGTTCGCCTCAAGGTCGCGCCGAAGGTAGTCCTCGATCGCTTGGCGGCGGACCAGATCGAAGATCGGACCTGGGGCCAGCAGGCGTTCCACCACATCCGGATCTTTGCGGTCGAGAAGCGAATCGATCGAGGCGTTGAAGCCGCGCTTGCGGCGGTCAAGGCGCACAGCGTCCGGCAACAGGTCTTTGACGGATTCGCGCAACAGCCATTTGGTGTAGCCGTCGCGCATGAGATGCGCATTCGGCACGCTGAAGAGGAACTCGACCAGTCGCCGGTCCAGAAAGGGCGAGCGATTCTCGATCGAGTGCATCATCGAATTCAAATCGTCTTCGGCCAGGATGACGGGCACGACCTCGCAGAGCAATTCGTTCATCATCCGGTTGCGCAGCAGTTCCGGGCAATAGGATTCCTCGGCGAAGGCTTCGCCAAAGGGCGCGGTCATATAGGAGGCGAATTCCGCCGCGCCCAGTGTCAGGTGGGACCTCATGCCGGGGTCCCTGATGAAGGCCTGAGGGTCTTGAAGCATAGGGTTTCGCACATGGGCCCCGTAGCCGTTGCGCCAGGACTCGACCAGGCTGGCGAAGTCTTCGCGCCCCTGCATGGCTGCCAGCCACATGAGCGAGTGATCGTAATAGCCAAGAAAGATCTCGTCTGCGCCGGTGCCCGATACGGCGACCTTGAAACCCGCTTCGTGAATCGCCTCCGACAGGAAGCTGTGCATGTAGTAGGAAATGGTCGCTACTGGCGCGTCGTGCTGCCTCACCAGGTTGGCCATCCGGTCAAGAAAGCCCGTCTTCCTGGTGGGAATGCGATGGTTCTTGCAGCCCAGCGCCTGGCTGGTGATGGCGATGTTCTCGCTCTCGTCGTAGCGGGGATCGCTGTCGATGATGGAGAAGGTCTCGATCTCGGTGCCCAGACTTAAGGCGGCGATCGCCGCCAGAGCGCCGGAATCCACGCCCCCGCTTAAGCAGAAGGATAACGGCACGTCGGCCCGCAGGCGCAGACGGACCGACTCGAACAGGCGGGCACGGGCCCCGTCGATGGCGTCAGCGGATGACATTAGCTGCGGGCGGTATTCGAGCCGCCAATAGCCGCTGGTGTCTTCCTTCCCCTGGACGTCGATCTCCATCAGGCTGGCGGCCGGGAATTCGGCAACGTTGCCAAAGAAGCTTCTCGGCTTCTTATGCAAGACCCGGTAGCCTTGAACCAGATAACGCCGGACCTGATCCAAATCCGGCTTGGGAGCCGCTCCGCTCAAGGCCCAGAGCGTCTTGACCTCGGAGGCGAAGAAGAGGCCGTCCTCCGTCCGCAAGAGGTGAAGCGGCTTTTCTCCGAAACGGTCGCGCGACATGATCACCTGCTGGCTGCGGGAATCGTGCAGGGCCAGCGCCCACATGCCCTCGAAGCGGTCGAAGCATCGGCGACCCCACTCGCGCCAAGCGTCGATGATCACTTCCGTGTCCGATCCCGTGCGGAAGCTGTGGCCGAGATGCTCCAGCTCCCGGCGAATCTCGATGTGGTTGTAGATCTCGCCGTTAAAAATCAGCGCGCAATCATCCTTCTCAAACGGCTGATTGGAACGCGGGTCGAGATCGAGAATGGCCAAACGGGAATGAAGAAGAACGGCGCGCTGTGGGCCCAGGTGGCGTTCGCAAACGCCCGCGGCATCCGGGCCGCGGTGACGCATCGTCTCCAGCGCCCGCCTAAGCTGCCGGCGGTCTGGGCCAACCTTGCCGATGAAGCCTGCGATGCCGCACATTCGACGCTCCTTGCTTCTTGCAGTTCTGCCTCTGCCACAATGCGGCGTCAAGTTGCCACTTAGCTTGACCCATACATTGGTTGATGGCCGGCCTGTATGGCATCACAATGCTTGGCCTGCAGCCCATCCCATCCAATAGGCGCCAAAACGATATGATTCGCTATTGCAAGACTTGCCTTATGCCCAATACGCGCCCGCGCATCGTTTTCTGCGAGGCGGGGATCTGCAACGCTTGCCGGAACGCCGAGGCGCGCCAGAAAATCGACTGGGCTGCCCGGCGGCAGGAGTTTCTTGAACTCGTCGCAGAGCACCGCAAGCCGGGGGCGCTCTATGACTGCGTCATTCCCTGGAGCGGCGGGAAGGATTCGTCCTACATCGCCCACCGGATCAAGTTCGAGTTCGGCCTTAACCCGCTTCTCGTTACCTTCGCTCCTCTCATGCCGACCGACATTGGCATGAACAATCGCCGGGCGCTGCTGGAGCTTGGCTTTGACCATGTCTATGTCACGCCGAGTCCGAAGATCGGCCGCCATCTTGCCCAGCGCTTTTTCATCGAGCGCGGCAATCCGAAAGTGGGCTGGGATGCTGGCATCAACGCGGTCCCCGTGCAAGTGGCGGCGAATTACGATATACCGCTGATCTTCTACGCCGAACATGGCGAGTCGGAGTATGGCGGGCGCGTGCTCAAGCCGGATATGCTGAAATTCCGCGACTTCACTGAGGTCTTGGAACATCAAATCGGCGACGATCCCCGCAACTGGCTGGACGAGACGGTCACCGAGCGCGATCTGGCACCCTATCTCTATCCGCCGGCGGAGAAGCTTGAACGGGCGGACGTGAAGGCGCTTTATTTCGCTTACTTCTTCCCCTGGGACGTCACTGAAAACTACCACTATATCAAGCAGAAGATCCCGTTCCAGCTGGCGCCCAATGGCCGCTCGGACGGCACCTTCACAGGGTATGACAGCTTGGACGATAAGATCGACAATGTTTACTACTACCTTCAGTTCATCAAATTCGGCTTTGGGCGCGCCCTTCGCGACGCCTGCCGCCAGATCTATCGCGGCCGCCTGTCGCGTGAGGATGCCCTCAAGCACGTCCACAATTATGACGATGAGTTTCCGCACACCTACTTTAACGACGTTATCGACTATCTCGGCATGAACCGGGAGAAGTTCGACGCCGTCATTGACATGCACCGCAACGAAGAGATTTGGGGAAAATCGGGAAATGGCTGGGTCCTCCGTCATCCACCCGTTTAGGCCGCATGCGCGAGATGATGTTCTTCCGTCATTCAGGACCAAGGTGAGTTGCCCTCCATGCGCATAATTTTCTTCGGCAAGGCGGATCGCGGGGCTTCTTGTCTAAGGGCCTTCATGGGATCAGGCATTGCGGTCGATGCGGTTGCGGTACAGGGCGGAGCCGACCCCTGCGCCGCCATCGCCCGCCAGCACGGCATCGACCTGCTTGAAATCGACGACCCGAACGCCCCGGCTACGCTTGAAGCGTTAAGGGCACGCAAGCCAGACCTCTTCGTTCTGGCCGGTTACGGCAAAATCCTGAAGCCTGAGATTATTGCCGTTCCCAGCCGGATGACGATCAACCTGCATGCGGGTAAACTTCCCGAGTGCCGCGGCTCGTCTCCCCTTAACTGGGCTTTGATCCATGGCTGGCCTGAATTCTCTCTATCGGTTATTGCCGTCGATGCGGGTGTCGACAGCGGCGATATCCTGCTCTCGCGCAGCTTTCCTATTGCCCCCCGAGCCACGATCTGCGACCTTCACGCCACCGCGAACCAGCAATTTCCCGAGATGCTGGTCGAGGTCGTTAGGAGACTCATGGGTGGTTCGCTTGTCCGCACGCCTCAGGACAAGGCCAGGTCCGCCTATTACCCCCTCCGGTTTTCTGAGGACGGCGCCATACTCTGGGACATGCTGACCGCCGAGCAGATCGACCGCCGCGTCCGCGCCCTCACGGCTCCCTACCCATGCGCCTTCACCCTTTTCAAGGGCCGCCGGGTGAAGCTGCTGGCGGCAGAACCCTCGGAGAGGCCGTTTTACGGCGAGCCTGGACGCATCTACCGGATCGCACCGCAGGGTCTGCTCGTCTGCGCCTCCGACAAATCCCTTTGGATCACCGAGGCGGTTTTCGAGGATGATGGAACTCCGTTGAGGGGGACTGTGAAGAGATATGAGTGTCTTGCCACGGTGCGTGAGGCGGCTCTTCGCTTGTTGCAAGGTTCGGCCGCACCATGAAGATCGCAAATTTTGACGTCTCCCGCCGCGTCCTGATCATTGCCGAGATCGGCAATAATCATGAGGGCGACTTCGCCCTGGCCCTGAACATGATCGACCGCGCCGTGGAAGCAGGGGCCGACGCCGTCAAGTTTCAGATGATCCGCCCCGAGCAGCTGGTTCGAAGGTCGGATGGCGAAAGATTGGCGCGACTGCGCTCATTCGCCTTTTCCCAGGAACAGTTCGCGTGCTTGGCCCAGCACACCCTGTCGCGGGGCGCGATATTTCTGTGTACGCCTTTCGATATTGGGGCCGTCGAATTTCTTGCGCCGCTCGTTCCCGCGATCAAGATCGCCTCGGGCGATAACACGCACCTTCCTCTTCTTGCGGCGGCTGCCCGCACCGGCAAGCCGCTTCTGATCTCCACCGGAACGGCCAGTCATGACGAAGTTTGGCTGGCCGTGAGCCATGTCCGAGAGATTTGGAACGGCCGTGGCGAGGCCTCTCCGGGATTGGCGCTGTTGCATTGCGTGTCCAGCTACCCCACCCCGCCTGAACAGGCTGGGCTGGCCACCATCCGCCGCCTTGCCGCCTTGCCGGACGTCGTCGCGGGCTATTCCGATCACACGCTGGGCATTGAAGCTGCCGTTCTTGCCGTCGCCGCCGGGGCGCGCATCATCGAAAAGCACGTCACGTTGGACAAAAGCCAATCGGATTTTCGCGATCACCAGCTCTCCGCCGACCCGGCGGAGATGGCCGAAATGGTCCGCCGCATACGGGCTTGCGAAGCGATGCTGGGCGCTGAGGATCAGGAGCTTCAAGCTTGCGAAGAGGCCAATATTGCCGCTTTGCGCCGCTCGGTTGCCGTGGCCGCCGATCTTCCATCTGGCTCCATTCTTTCCCTGGAGTCCCTCTCCTGGGTCCGGCCGGCTGGCGGGATCGCGCCGGGAAGCGAACATCTGGTGATCGGCAAGAGGTTGCGGCGCGCCTATACGGCCGGCGAGCAGATCGACCCTGCCGATCTTATTTCGTGAGCCAGGACGTGAAGCGGATTCGGGCGGGAATCATCGGGCTGGGAGTCGGCGAGCGGCACCTTGTCGGCTACGCCCAGACGCCTGGAGTCGAAGTGCGCGCGATATGCGATATCGACCCGGTTCGTCTGGCTGAAGTCGGCGACCGTCATGGCATCGCCGAGCGGTACCAGGATTTCCGTGCCGTCACCGAGCACCCGGAGATCGACGCCGTGTCGATCTGCAGCCACGACGACGCTCATGCGGAGCAGTGCATCTCCGCCTTCCGCCATGGCAAGCATGTGATGGTCGAGAAGCCTGTCGTCCTTCATCGGCACGAAGGCGAGGCTGTCTTGCGCGCCCAGCAGGAGAGCGGGCGCCTGATCACATCCAATCTAATCCTCCGCCGCAGTCCTCGCTTCGAGGAGCTGAAGAGGCGGATCGACTCCAACGAATTCGGCGATATCTTCTGCATCGAAGGCGATTACGTTCATGATATCCTTTGGAAGCTAACCGAAGGCTGGCGCGGCAAGATGGCCCACTATTGCGTCGTCTATGGCGGCGGTATCCATCTGATTGACCTGATGCGCTGGCTGAAGGGGCGTGAAATCACGCAGGTTAGCGCCATGGGGGCCAATATGAGAAGCCGGGGAAGCGCCTTCCGGTTCGACGATACGGTTCTGTCTCTTATGAAGTTCGACGACGGAGCGATCGGAAAGTGCCTGACTACCTTTGGACCCAGGCGGACGAAATTTCATGCGCTTAACGTCTATGGAACGCGCAAGACCTTTGTCAACGATCTGCCGCACGCCAAACTGTTCAACGGCGACGAATCAAATGACGAATCGCTCATCACCACGCCCTATCCTGGCATGGAGAAGGGCGATCTCATCCCAGACTTCATCCAGGCAATTCGCGATGGCCGGGAGGCCCGCGTGAGTTCTCGCGACGTGTTTCGCGTCATGGATGTCTGTTTGGCCATCCAAGATGCCCTCGCCAAGGGCTCGACCGTCGACGTTACCTATTCCATTTAATCAGCAAGTGGTAAGGCATGTCCGATAACGCGATCCCTTTCGGCAAGCCCATGCTCGACCAGAGCGAGATCGATGCGGTCGTTCAGGTGCTGTCGGGAACAACCCTGGTTCATGGGCCGGTAACGCACGATTTCGAGAAGGCCTTTGCGGAGCGCATTGGCTGCCGCCACGCAATTGCCGTCTCCTCCTGCACGGCCGGCTTGCATTTGTCGCTGTTCGTCAAGGGCATCGGGCCGGGCGACGAAGTGATTGTACCGGCGATGACACACACCGCAACGGCGCACGCCGTCGAATATTGTGGCGCCAAGCCCGTCTTTGTCGATGTCTCCGCGGAGACAGGGAATATCGACATTGCCGCAATGACGTCCGCGCTGGGCGACAAGACAGCCGCTCTGATGGCGGTTCATTATCTTGGCCTTCCCTGCGACATGAGCGCCATCGCCGCCGCTCTCAAGCCAACGCGGGCTTTTTTGGTCGAAGATTGCGCGCTGTCGATCGACGCCACTTTCGGTGGCGCCAAAACCGGCACCTTCGGCCTGAGCGGCTGCTTCTCGTTTTATCCCGTCAAGCACATGACCACCATCGAGGGCGGCATGGTGACCACCAATGACGACGATCTGGCGGCGATGATCGCGCAGCGCAAGGCCTTCGGCTATGACCGCATGGTTGGCGAGAGAAAGCGGCCCGGGATTTATGACGTTGTGGCTCTTGGCTATAACTATCGCATGAACGAAGTCGAGGCGGCGGTAGGCCTGACCCAGCTCAGAAAGTTGGACGAGTTTCAGGCCGCTCGCGCCCGCAACGATGCGGCGCTTCGCCAAGAACTGGCCGGCATCGAGGAAATCACCATCTTCCCCGCCCACTTGGGTAGGGCACGCTCCTCCCATTACTGCCTCAACGCCGTCCTGCCCAAGGATGGCAGCATTTTCCGGGACACCGTGATGCAACACCTGTCCCGGCAGGGCATCGGCTCCAGCGTTCATTATCCTGGACCGTTGCCCTTGATGTCCTATTATCGGGACAGGTATGGTTACCGCGCCGGTCAGTTTCCGGTGGCCGAGTGGCTAGCTGAGCAGACGATCTCGCTGCCGGTCGGCCCGCACCTGACGGAACAAGACGCACGACGCGTCGGCAGGGCTTTCAAGGAAGCTATCCACATGGCGAGCCGCGAATAAGGGAGACGGCATGAGCATGACACCCATGTCGCAGATCAAGACCCTGCTCCAGGGCGAGCGCATTCTTCTTGTCGGCGGCGCCGGCTTTATCGGGCATAATCTGGCCCTGGATCTCCGCACACTTGGCGTCGAGGTCATGGTTGCCGACAACTTGATGATCAATAGCCTGATCGATGTGCTCTACAGCACCAAGATCTCGCCGGTTCAGCGGGCGCTCTATCTGAACTTCCTGATTGATCGCTTCGATCTGATGCGCGAGGCGAATGTTGAATTCCGCAACGTCGACGCCCGGTCGATGGTGGACCTCGGCCGCGCGTTCGACGAATTCCAGCCGACCAAGGTTGTGCATCTCTCGGCTATCGCCAGCGCCGTCGATGCCGGCAAGGACCCTGGCCTGTGTTTCGATCTTCAGCTGAACACTTTACGCAACATTCTCGAGCTTTGCCGCCCAGCCGCCAGCAAGGTCAATCAAGTGATGGAGCTAAGCTCCAGCACGGTCTATGGCGATTTCGAAGGCGACAGCGTCGATGAGAACACGCGCCCCCGGCCGCACGGCATCTATTCCAACACCAAATACATGGGCGAGCGGCTGATCCGGACCTACGCCCATCAACACAATCTGGGCATCACGATCATCCGCCCCTCGGCTCTCTATGGCGAGCGTTGCGTAAGCCGCCGTGTCAGCCAAGTGTTCATCGAGAATGCGCTTTCGGGCAAGCCGCTTCTGCTTGAGGGCGGGGGCGACGGCAAACTGGATTTCACCTACATCAAGGACCTGATCAACGGCATGATCCGCACGCTGGCCTATTACAAAGAACGCGGCTCGACGCAAACCTTCAACATCACCTTCGGCAATGCGCGCTCCATCGCGGAACTGGCGGGGGTCATTCGCCAGGTCGTGCCTGACGCCATCCTTGAGGAGAGGCCGCGCGCCCTCGACAAGCCCATACGGGGAACCTTGTCGATCGAGCGGGCCAGCCGGGAAATCGGCTTCAAGCCCGAATGGCCGCTGGAGACCGGCTACCTGCAATATTGCCAGTGGTACAAGCGGGAATGGGAGCGCGCCGAGCGCATGGCCGCCCGAGGCCTTTAGCCCGAGAATGACCCTCGCCCCCAGGACTGGCGCGGTCATTTTCGCACGGCTGGATTCGCGCCGCTTGCCTGAGAAGGCGCTGCGGGAGGTGGCGGGAAGGCCTCTGCTTGGGCGCGTCATCGACCGCGTTCGTCAGATTCGCAACATCGGGCGTGTCATTCTTGCGACCTCAGATAGAGCGGTCGACGATCGGCTTCAGTCTTTCGCTAGCAAGGAGGGTGTTGAGGTCTTTCGCGGCGACGCCGACAGCACCTTGAACCGCGCGGTGGCTTGTGCGAGACGCTTTTCTTTGGACGTCATTCTGCGCGTTTGCGGCGATAGCCCGTTCTTGCTGCCGGAGGTCGCCGAGGAGCTGATCCGGGTGGTGGAAGAGAAGAACTTCGATCTGGCGACGAATGTTTCGCCAAGAACCTTTCCCGTTGGGATGAGCGCCGAAGCGATCCGCACGCAAGCGCTGGAAATTGCGCAGGAGAGCGCCGACAGCGCCGAGTGTCATGAGCATTGCACGCGCTACTTCTATCTGCACCCCGGCCGCTTCAACATCTACTCCCTAACCCGCGGAACGAACCTGTCGTCCATGAACTTCGCCGTTGACACGCCGGCAGACCTAGAGCGCGCATCGCAACTTTGCCAGCTTCTGGGCAACCGGGTGGACGTGGCCGGATTGCCGGAAATTCTTGCGACGGCCGCGAGGCTCGACGGCGCGAAAGCGGATTCATGAGCTGGGTTACGTGGCCGTGCCCGCTTTGTGGCACGAAGGAGTATGGCATTGCGCCGTTCTCCGAGAGGCGTGACGAGGGTGGGAGAGGCGCCATCGCCATTTGCAGGACGTGCGGCATGACGCCCTATGTTGGCGAAACCCCGCCGCGTTTCGAACCTTTGATGCGCCATGAGTATTACGAGAAGCAACTCTGCTCGTTCGATTGGACGCACAAGAAAAAGATATCAACCGTCGAGATGTGTTTTGACGACCTTGAACGCATCCGCCCTCTCGCAGGGGTCCGGCTGCTCGACGTCGGATGCGGGCAGGGCGTTCTGCTGGAGATCGCCAAGCGCCGGGGCGCCATTGTTCATGGCGTCGAGCCTTCGATTAGCGAATCGCAGAAGAGAAGGGACTCCGGCCTGCCTTGCTTTACCGGTTTCGTCCACGAGTTCTTTCCCGCAGAGGGAGAAACTTGGGACGTCATAATGATGAGCTGGACCTTGGATTCCATGATGGACCCGGTTGAGGGGTTGAAGGCCTGCCGCCGCTTGGTTGCGCCAGAAGGGCTGCTTGTCCTCATTATGGGGACGCTGTTCGGCACGCCGCTCTTCAAATCCGTGCCTGGAGGAACGCCCCATCCCAGCTTGGGGCCGATGGACCACTATATGGGGGCGTCGCTCTGGCCTTCGGCAAAGCCCTACACCTTTACGCCGGTATCGCTCGAGGCCTGCTTGCGCGTTGCCGGATTTGACCTGTGCTGGTCGACCATGGAAGGCAGGCATTGTTTCATCGCCCGTCCCGCTCAACCATGTGCTTTGGCGGACGTCCGGCGTGAAGAGTTTACGAGGGTTAGAAACTGGTTCGTTTTCTGGCATTTGACCGACGTGCTTCTTCGTCCGCTGGCCTTGGCGCTTTATGCGCCTCGGATTCTGCGCTGGCGCAAGCGCCTGTGCTCCCTTGGGTCCCGCGCCAAGCGTATGTGGCAAGCTTGACGCATGTCCTTACGCCAGCTTTGGCAAAATTGGCACCGTGACAGGTAACGCTCACGCCAACCGACGGGTCCTCCGCCTGCTTCGCTGGGTGGAGAAGGCGGTGCGCCGACTGCCACTCACGGCGCGCCAACGCGAAGCCATTTTGACCAACGTCTATGAAATGCGCTCTCTTTACGAAGAGGGCGGCATGTGGTTTGGCTTTGTTTCCTGTCTCTCTCCGGGACATTTCGCCAAGGATGCGCCCTTGAGCAGGTCCGCCCGTGAGGCGCTGTTCAAGGCATCCGTGCGCATGGTCGAGATCGAACCCCATTCCTACTGCAATCGGGTATGCCCGTTCTGCCCGAACGCCATGTTCGACCGGCACAGCGAGAAATTGGCGCTTGATTTGAGGCAGCTTGAACCCATCCTGTCGTCTCTCGCCGGTATCGGTTATCGCCAGGGCGTACGCTTCGCGCTTTACAGCGAACCTCTGTCCGATCCGCAGATTGTCGAGAAGGTCGCGCTAACGCGCAAATGGTTGCCCAGCGCCACGATCGACATCGTGAGCAACGGCGACTATCTGACGGCCAGCTTGCTTGAAGCGCTGACGGTGGCCGGCCTCAATTTCCTGCGGTTGAGCATCTACACCTCCGACTATACGTGGTCACACACCAAGGCGGAGGCGCAGGTTGAAAAGATCAGTCGCAAGATCGGCATCGCACCGGTTTTGCGCACACGGACAGACGATCTACTGGCCTGGGACCTTCCCCATCCCCGCCTTCGCATCGATGCCCATGCGAAGAATCTCGGCCAAACCGGATTTGATCGCGGCGCGACGCTTGAGGGGCTGATCGACCCATCCTTTACCCGGATGGATCCTTGCCCATTCGTCTTTGATCACGTCACCATCTACCATGATGGCGTCGTGATGCCTTGCTGCAATCTGCGGTCAGATGTGCCTGCGCATGATAGTTTCGCCGTCGGCCGGCTGGGTGGCGACGACGATGTGATCGATCTTTATGCCTCGCCCGCCTTCGCGGGGTGGCGCGAATCCCTGGCGCGCGTCGGCGACAAGACAGCTCCTTGCGCCACATGCAAGCAAAACGTCTTGAAGACGGGACTTACCCGGTTTTTCCTTGCCCGGCGCGTCAATTCACGGGTGCGGGGCCTGGGCAAGTGAGGCCATCCTCGACCGCGTTCAAGAGTCCGGCGCCACGGGTCCGCGGCATCCTTGGCTAGCTGTGTATTATCTCGTCAACATCGCCTCGACCCTGCTCATTCTCGCTTCGGCCTTCGTCCTCTACAGACAGGGTCTGGCCCAGAAAATGCGCGATGGCGCGACGCTTTTTTTCCACCGCCATGGTCGGCTGTGTCGCGGGGCTGTTTTGGTGGCAAGCGGCCTTTTCGTAGCCTTGGCGGTCTTGGCCACCCCCCTCTCTGCGGGGGGCGATACAAGCGGATATCTCCGTGGGGCTGTCGGCCTGGCCCGGGGACAAGGCTTCGACAGCGTACCGTCGTCCCGCGGTCCAGGCATGGCGATTCTTCTTGGTTCGATCTTTTACGCCTTTGGAGCCAACTCGGCAGGCGCCGTGCAGACGCTCCTTGCGGCGATGGCCGGGGCGTCGGCTTGGATGGTCTATCCGGTTTCGCGCCGGCTGGGCCTTCCGCTAGGCCTGTCGCTGGCGGGCGTAGCGCTGACCGCGGGCTCGCTATCCTATATCGCCCGGGCAAGCATCATCATGACGGAAGTGCCGACGGCCTTCTTTTGCATGATGGCCCTGTATGCGCTCCTTTCCTTCATCAAGGACCGCAGGCCAGGAAGCCTTCTTGCTTTGGGCGCCGCTCTTCTCTGGGTCATCCTGATCCGCCCAGAGAACACG
The DNA here is from genome assembly GCA_016214125.1 of Rhodospirillales bacterium. Lineage (GTDB taxonomy): Bacteria > Pseudomonadota > Alphaproteobacteria > Rhodospirillales > WMHbin7 > JACRPC01. The sequence goes on from JACRPC010000042.1 coordinate 122,926, forward strand.
GCCCTCGCCCTGTTCTGCCTGGCGTTGGTTTTCGTGAGGATTTGGAGCGGCGGCGGCAGGGGCGGCCTGCGACATTCCACAATTGCGTTAGCATCAACCCTTCTTATGGTGGTTCTCCCCCTGCTCTTTCTCGCCCAGCAGCGCGAGAGGCAGTTTGGAGCTTTCGACATCAGCAACTCCTCGGGCATCGTCTTCTTTAGCGGCATCATCATCTATGGTGTCACGCACGGCCACGACTTCACCGGCAGAGGCAATTTGCCACTCGACACCATCATCGAGACCCTTTCCCATATCGAGGGCATGCCAAGCGATCCGAAGGAACTCCTTACGCTTGGCACGAAGGAGTTGACCTACGGCTACCAAGCCGCTTCCCGCCTAGGATATAACGAGACGGACGCGCTGTTTGGCCAAGCCGCCTTTGAGGCCGTGAGGCTTCAGCCCTGGGACATGGCGTCGATGCTGCTGCATAAAGTCTACATCTACATCTTTCATGATGTGACCGTGCGTTATGCGCCGGGCGTTGCGCCCAAGCGGCCCTCCTTCCCGGGAGACGAGGCTGGCTATCTTGCCGCACCGGCGCCCCCTCTGGTCGCCGCCATTCCGGTGATGAAGGTCCTGCTTGCCGTCTTCCAGAAGGCTGCGGCCTATGCGGGACTGTTCTGGAATCACATAGCCTTGTTGGGCTTGCTGGGTAGTGCCTGGAAAGCTAGGCGCTCTCTCCCCCACCTTGCCTTGGTGGGGTTCGTCGCGCTGAAAGTGCTGGTCCCCATTATGTTTGGCTTAGGCGACCAAAGGTTTTATCTTCCTGGCTACCCCTTCTTGGTGATCGCTCTGCTGTGGGGATTTGTGATGCTGGATCATTTCGGCGAGCGCTTGGTGGCGCGCCCATCCACACATGCGTGATCGACACGGAAGCAAGAACAACGGCTGCGCCGTGACGTCGACGGTGCCTTCGATCATTCATATCCGCCTTCTCCCCGAAAGCCCATGATCAAGCTGCACGTGACCCAAGGCGACGGCATTGGCTGGGCCATTGATGAGGATGCGCGGCTGATGCGCCAGGCCCTGGAGGGTTTGGTGCGCTTCGTGCCCGGAGAAGAGGCGGATACGATTCTTTCCACTTGGTTCGTGCGCCTCACCGGCGGGCCGGGCCAGAAGCCCATGCCCGGCGATCTGCTTTCCGGCAGGCGCATTCTGTGCTGGTCGCCGAACCGCCCCTTTCACGACGCCTCCCTGCCCGGTTTTGGCGAAGCGGGAAAACTCGTCGGGCGCTGGCTGGTCGGATCGCGGCAGGCCAAGGCCGAGATGAGCCAGCTGGGCCTGCCCGCCTCACGAATTCCCTATCTCGTCGATACCTCGATTTTCCATCCTTTGCCGGCCCAGGACCCCAAGCTGATCCAGCTTCGCGAAACCTGGGGTATTCCGGCGGACCGTTATCTGATCGGAAATTTCTTCCGGGACACAGAGGGCGGCGGAACGTCCCGGCCCAAGCTTCAAAAGGGACCCGACGTGTTTCTGGAGATCGTCCGCCAGTTGGGAAAGCGCGGCGCCCCGATTCACATTCTCTTGGCCGGACCAAGGCGCGGCTGGCTCTATGACCGTCTGGCCGAGCTAAAGGCGTCTGTTACCTTTGTCGGGCAGCAGCCCAGGGCGGGAGTGGACGACCTCGCCCTCAACACACTGCCCCGCGCCGAACTGAACCAGCTCTACAATTTGCTCGATCTCTGCCTGATCCCAAGCCGCTGGGAAGGCGGACCACACGCCATTCTCGAGGCGACCGCAGCCGGGAAGCGCGTGCTGAGCACGCGCGTTGGGATTGCCGAAGACGTTCTTGAGCCGGCAAGCCTGTTCGATCATCCCGACGAGGCGGCGGCCATCATCGAGCGCGATATTTCCGACGGCATCCTCGTCCCAACACTTGCGCCACAGCGGGATCGGCTGCACACCAGCCATGTGCCTGCGGCGGCGCGCGCCTTGTGGGAGGAGGTGCTGGGGGAACTGCCGGTCATCCCCGCCCATCCCATTCTTGAACGGCCCTCGACATCATCGCGGCCCCTTGTCACGAGACTGCGAAGTGCCGTCCGGCGAAGATTGAAACCGACTTTGCCCTCGATCAGCTTGTGGCATGAATTCGTCAAGCCGCCCTATGGCGGCGGCAATCAATTTATGATGGCCTTAAGGGGTGAGCTCGCCCGGCGTGGCGTCAGAGTGATGGTGAACGCGCCCAGGGCCGATGTGCATATCGTCAACTCCGTGCATTTCGACGTGGCCGCGTTTCGGCGGCTCTGCGCCCGGCGTGGTAAGGCAAAGGTCATTCATCGTATCGATGGACCGATTCAGCTATACCGAGGCACAAGCCAGGAGCTTGACGAGCTGTGTTTCGAACTGAATGCGGAATTCGCCTACGCGACCGTCATTCAGTCGAGCTGGACCTTTGCGCGGATCGTTGAATTGGACTACCAGCCCGTCAGGCCGGTGATCGTCCGCAACACGGTCGATCCCGCCATCTTCCACGCCAGAGATCGCCAGCCGCTCGGAGCGGCCAAGGTCCGTCTGATTTCGACCAGTTGGTCGGGCAATCCCCGCAAGGGCGGCGACGTTTACAAATGGCTGGACGAGAACCTGGATTGGAGCCGCTTCGACTACACCTTCCTGGGCAACCTTTCCGAACACCTGACGCACATACATCGATTGCCGCCAGCACCCTCCGAGACCGTGGCCCGACTGCTGCGCTCGCATGACATCTACATCACTGCTAGCCGCAACGATCCCTGCTCGAACGCCCTGATCGAGGCCTTGGCCTGCGGCCTTCCCGCCCTGTATCTGAACAGCGGCGGCCATCCCGAGATCGTTGGCTTGGGCGGGCTTGGTTTTGAGGAGCCGGGGGAAATCCCAGCCCTTCTTGACAAAATCGTCGCGCACCATGAGAGCTTTCAGAACCTTATTGTGACACCAAGGCTGTCCGATGTCGCCGACATCTATCTTCAATTGGCGATCGAGGCCGCTTGAGCCTTCCCTCGCCCAAGCGCGCCCTTCTGTCCACAACGCATCTGGTTCTGGTTCTGGATGCGGGCATGTCGCTGATGGTCTGGGATCAGCATGGGATTCTTGAGCGCGAGATTTTGCTCTACCGCCGCCTTCGCCCTTTTCTTGGCGATCTGACCATCGTCAGCCGGGGCGGTTCCGAGGAGGCCGCTTTTGCCTCGCATCTCCCGGATTGCCAACTGGTCTTCAATCGCTTTGGCATGTCGCGGCGCTGGTATCACTGGTGGATCAGCCTCGCCTTAGGGGGCCAGCTTCGGCTGAGCCACGCCCCGATCATCGTCAAAACCAACCAGATGCCGGGCGCCGGGTTGCCCCGCCGGCTGGCCCGTTTTGCGCGGGGCCGTTTCCTCGTGCGCACCGGCTATCTCCACCATGATTTCGCCGTCCGCCTGCATGGCGAGCATTCGCAGCAAGCGAGAGAGGCGCAGGAGCTTGAACGATCGATCTACGCCGCCGCCGACATGGCGCAGGTCACCAGCCTTGACGCGCAGCAGCTCCTGATTGCGGCCTATGGCCTGTCTGAGAGTCGGGTCCGCGTGATCCCCAACTTTGTCGATACCTCGACGTTCCGGCCTGCCTTGCAGACGCGGCCGCCCGGGCGGCGGGTGGCCTTGGTCGGCAGGCTGATGCCGCAGAAGAATTTTCTTGCCGCCATCTCAGCTTTGGAGGGTCTGGATGCCGAAATCATGGTCGTTGGCGAGGGGCCCGAGGAAGACGAAATGCGCAGGCTTGCGCAACGCTGCAACGTCCGGGTCTCCTTTCTGGGCCGGCGTCCGCACCAAGAGCTGCCGGAGTTGCTGGCCGGCTGCGACCTCTTCCTGCAACCCTCACATTTCGAGGGTCATCCGAAGACCCTGATCGAGGCCATGGCTTGCGGAATGCCCGTTATTGCCGGCGATTCGCCGGGCATCCGCAATGTCGTCGAGCACGGGGTGACCGGGCTTCTTTGCCGCCATGACGCCTCCTCCATTCGCGCCTCACTGCTTCAAGTATTCGAAAATCGCCCGCTTGGCGAACGGCTGGGCCGGCAGGCGAGAGATTGGGCAGAGGCCAATGTCTCGCTGGACCGCGTCGTCGATATGGAGCTTGACCTGCTAAGCCACTTGGCCGGCCAATGTGCGGCCTAGCGGCCATATTGGGCGCGCCTGCGCCAGAAGGCACCATCCGGCGCATGATTGCGGCGCTTGCGCATCGCGGACCCGACGCCCAGGGCGCCGTCGCCCTGGAGGGAGCCGAACTTGGCCATGCCCGGCTGGCCGTGCTGGATATTGCGGGCGGCTGTCAGCCGATGACCACGGCGTCAAAAGACGCCTGGATCGTCTTCAACGGGGAAATCTTTAACCATGGCGAACTCAGAGCCGAACTTCAGAAACTGGGCTGCCGCTTCCAAAGCCACTCCGATACGGAAGTGCTGCTCAACGCCTGGAAGTGCTGGGGAGACAAGGCCCTGTCCCGCCTCAACGGGCAGTTCGCCTTTCTGATTTGGGACCCGGAGACGCGCCAGGCCTTCGCCGCCCGCGACCGCTTTGGCGAGAAGCCTTTCTATTTCGCCTCGGATTCCGGTGGGCGGCTGGTCGTCGCGTCCGAGATCAAGGGTATTCTCGCCTCGGGGCTGATTACGCCCGAGTTGGACAGGCAGGCCGTCGAGTGCATGCTGGGGTGTCTTTACGTTCCACCCGCCCGCACAATCTATTCGAATGTTGAGACTCTGGCACCCGGCGAGGCCTTGCGATGGAAGAAAGGAAGGCTCGACCGGTGGTCATGGTGGACGCGTCCATCTCCGGGCCGGCATCCGGTAAACGCCCGAGAGGCGGCAGTAGAGTTGCGCGCCCTGCTTGGAAAGGCCGTGGAGCGGCAGTTGCTGGCCGATGTTCCCGTGGGCGCCTTCTTGTCCGGCGGCATGGACTCCTCCAGCCTTGTCGCCCTCGCCTCCGGTCATCACTTAGGCCCGCTGTTGACCTTCAGCGCGGGCTTCGGCGAGCTGATCGATGAACTTCCTTATGCCCGTGCCGTCGCTTCCCTGTATCGCACCGATCATCATGAACGGCAAATGGACTTGCCGGTCGCGGACCTTCTTTGGCAAATGGCGGACGTGTTCGACGAACCCTTCGCCGACTCCTCGAACCTGCCGACCTTCGTCCTGGCCGGATTCGCCCGCCAGTTCGTCAAGGTGGCGCTTTCCGGAGATGGTGCCGATGAACTTTTCGGTGGTTACGCCTGGTATGCGCCGCTCTTGCAGGAGGCCTCGGCGCCGGCGACACGTCATCAACGCGCCCTGCTTTGGGGGGCTTGGCGGGTCACGGCGGCCCTGGCCCGCCTGGGCTTTCCGCTGAGGCAAAGAAGCCAGACCCTCTACGAGGCCTTTCGCGATCAGGGTCTGCAACTTAGCCAGCCCGACCCATGGCTGCGCCACCTGCGACGCACCACCGCCTTGGGCATCGACCGCTCGTTGCTTTGGGGGGGGCCGCCGCCAGACGCCATGGACGCCGTGAACACGCTTCGGTCTCGCTCAAGCTTGACGGTGGTCGAGCAGGCCATCGATTTCGATCTGCGCGTCTATCTGCCGGGGGATATTCTGGCCAAGGTCGATCGGGCGTCCATGGCGCATGGATTGGAGACGCGTGCCCCTTTCCTCGACGCCGATTTGGCCGATTGGGCGCTGGGTTTGCCGACGAGCATACGGTTCGGACTGGGCAAGCCGCTGCTGCGCGCCGCCATGGAGGATCTGTGGCCAGAGTCTATTCGCCATCGCAAGAAACAGGGTTTCGGGGCACCAATCGATCAGTGGTTGCGCCGTCCTGACGTACAAGCCCTGTGCGGCCGCGTCTTGCGCAAGGACGGTCCCCTGGCTGCGCTGCTGCCGGGTTTGCCGGAACAGGGTTTCAAATTGACCGGACAGGCCTTGTGGTCGGTTCTTTGTCTTGGCGTTTGGCTGGAGAAACGGCCAGGCTTGGGGCTGAAGCTGGATATTTCGCCATGAACCGCCTCTTCAGATGGCTGGGCCGCCTCCTGCCAGGCACGATGGTCGAGATGATCGCCAAGCGCCTTGTGCTGGGGAAAGCTGCGCGTCTCGATCCGGCGCAGGCGCTACGTCTGCTCTATGGGCTGATCGCCACCTTCGAGCATCATGCCGGGCTTCAGGCTGTGGCCTATGGCCAAGGCGTTCACCCCAAACACCGGCATACGAAATATCACGATTTTTTCATCGCTCGCGTCAGGACCGGCGAAACGGTGGTCGATATTGGCTGCGGCAATGGGGCGCTATCCTACGACATCGCCGCAAGATCAGGGGCAAGCGTCATCGGGGTCGACATCGAATCGGCGAACATCGCCGCGGCGCGAGCCCGGTTCCCACATTCGAACGCGGAGTATCGCCTTGGCGACGCCCGTCAAGCCGTTGATATCGGCAGCGCCGACGTGATCATTCTTTCGAACGTTCTTGAGCATCTTAGCGGACGCGACGCCTTGTTGAGAGATTTGACCCGGCGCTTGTCGCCGGCGCGCTTCCTGATCCGCGTTCCCCTGTTCGAGCGGGATTGGACGGTGCCTTTGCGAAAGGAGCTTGGCCTCGAATGGCGGTGCGACCCTACGCATGAAATCGAGTATACCTTGGAGACGTTTGCCGAGGAAATGTGGCAGGCGGAGTTGACCGTCGTCCATCAGGAAGTGCGCTGGGGCGAGATCTGGGCGGAGGCGGTTCCCTCCCGACCGGCATGACGTTCGGCTTTTTTTTCATTCTTTGGAGTTGACGATGCTGGTTCTTGGCGTTGGCGGTTTCATGCACGACTACAATTGCTGCCTGATCGACAGCGATACCGGGCGTGTCGCCATGGCCGAGGCAGAGCGCCTTTCACGGCGCAAGCATCACGCCATCAAGCCCGATGACGATCTGATGGTCCCCATTCGCAAGGTCTGCGACGACCTTGGCGTAAACCCGCGCAAGATCGCCGTCATCGCCTTTGGCCACACCGATCCCTTCGCCTGCAAGGACTGGTTCCGCCGCGAATTCACCAAGGCGAAAATCGTTGAGATCGATCACCACCTTTGCCATGCGGCGGGCGCCTTCTTCGCCTCGGACATCGATGACGCGCTGGTGGTCTCCGTCGATGGCTTTGGCGACGGCTCAAGCGGCTTGATCGCGCATGGCAAGGGCAACCGCCTGGAGGAGCTTGTCCGGCTGGATGACGTCAACAGCATCGGTCTTGAATATCTTCGCGCCACCTTCCACATCGGGCTCGGAGGCTACGGCGCCGAGGGCAAGACGCAGGGCCTAGCCCCCTATGGCGAGCCCGCCTTGTTCGACGCCTACATGAAGGAGATTTCCGTCGATTCCAGCGGCCGTGTATGGCTGAGCGACCGCCTGCGCAGCCCGACATCCGCCTTAAGCGCCGAGGGCGGCTATATGAACACGCAACTGCTGACCAACGCCTTCCTGGACGATCTGTTTCCAAGGCGCATCCTGCCCGAGCCCTTGACCGGCGAACATAAGAACTTGGCGGCCACCGTTCAAAAGGTGCTTGAGCGCGTCGTTGGCGACATGGTGGCGGCCGGCCAGCGCCTGACCAGGGCCGATCGCCTCGTCTTGAGCGGTGGCGTGTCGATGAACTCGTCGCTCAACGGCCGTCTGCTGAAGAGCGGAGCCTTCAAGGAAATCTTTACCCTGCCCATGTCTTCGGATCGCGGCATTGGTCTCGGCGCGGCGCTCCATTTTTTGCATGTGAGCGAAGGCATGCCCCGTTTCTTCAATCTGAAGCATGTCTTTTTTGGGGCGGCAAACGATGACAAGGCTGCTCTCAAGGCGATGCAGCGCTCTGGTCTGAAAATTGAGCGCCCATCCGATCCGGTTGCCTTTGCCGCCGAGGCGTTGTCGCAGAGCAAGATCCTGGGCTGGGTGCAGGGCCGTTCCGAACTGGGTGCCCGCGCCCTCGGGCACCGCAGCATCCTGGCGGACCCCCGCAAGGCCGAGATGAAGGACATCATCAACGCGCGCGTCAAGCACCGGGAGTGGTTCCGGCCCTTCGCGCCCGTCTCGCCGGCCGAACTGGCCGCAGGTTATTTCGACTATCCCGAAGGCGTCGCCGACCTTGGCTTCATGACCTTCACCGTCGATGCCAAGGAGGAGGCGGCGCTTCGGGCCCCGGCCACGGTTCATGTGGATCGCACATCAAGGCTGCAAACTCTGGTCAAGGAACGCGACCCTGACCTTCACCGGCTCGCCCTGCTTTTTGGCGACATTACGGGCGTTCCCGTCTTGTTGAACACCAGCTTCAACGACAAGGACGAGCCGATCGTCGAGACGGCTGAAGAGGCCGTCCGCACCTTTCTGGGGTCCGACATGGATGTGTTGATTATCGGCTCTGTCGTAGGAACCAAGGCATGACGCCGTCCCTGGCATCGCGCATCCGGGGCTTCCGCCAGCGCGCCCTGGAAAAGGGCCTTAGCGAAACCTTGCGCCGCGCCCTTCTGGCGCGCCTCGCCAACCCAGGCGAAGGCCTGCCTTTTTCACGCATCAATCCAACCGGCCTTTTTGCTTCGGATGTTAGCGCCCTTCATGAGGAGGAGCGCAAGCGCATCCGGGCTTCATCGTTCCTGATGGACGCGTCGCAAGTCGAATCCACCTACCCGCATCATATCGAATCGAACGGCAGGATCCTGCGCTTTGCCTATCTGCCGGCCAGGGAGAAGCCGCGGGGACTGGTCGTGCTCTTTCACGGCCATGACGCCTTCTTGCACATGGGGCCGCTCGCGCCCTGGCGGGAGTTCGATGTGCTGGCGCCCTGGGATACGTTTGGCTACAAGCGCCAGGGGAGCTGGTTCTGGGGCGAAAAGGGCCAGGCCTTCGTCGAGGCCCTCGTTCAAGACCTCATCCAGCGCCACCTTGCCAAAATGCCGGGCTTACCTTGGTTTGTGACGGGAGCGTCCATGGGGGGGTTCGGCGCTCTCTGGCACGGCTTGAAGTTTGGAGCCAACGGCGTATATATCCAGTGTCCCCAGATCGACCTGGCTCGCAAGATTGTCGATTTCGGCAGCGACGAGCCCACCAATCCGTACCGCCACTTGCGAGGGGGGGATGGTGCGATGCTTCCAGATCTTCTGGCGCTCGCCAAGTCCCAGGCAGATCTGCCGCCCCTTTTCTTGATCCAGAACCAATATGACCACATCAATCCATTCGCCGAGCACGCCTGGAAGCTCCTGGAGATCTACAATTCCAAGAGCGCCTGGTACGGTCTGCGTATTCATCCCTCGATCGGCCATGGGGGCGATGGCAGCCAGGCAGAGGCCGAAATGTTCTTCGCCTGTTTGATCGACAAATCGCCGGCACGCCGCTTCAAGAGAGAGTCCTGATGCGCGGGGTAACCCAACGCTTGATGCTGATCGAGCCTCCCTTCTACAGGCTCTACAAGGACAGTTTCTCTCTGATCAAGTTTCCTCTTGGGCTTGGCTATCTTGCCGCCGTCACGCTTCGCGATACGGACTGGAAAGTTCTTGCCTACAATGCCGACTTCAATCCTCGGAGCAGCGAGCCCGTCACACTGGCGCACATGGCGGGGCAAGGCTACGATTCTTACCTCGCCAATCTGCGCGATCCCGCCATGCCCATTTGGCGCGAGGTAAAAGGCGCCATCGAAGACTTCATGCCTTGCGTCGTCGGCATCAGCGCCAAGACGCAGAATTACGCCTCCGCCTCGCTTGTCGGCTCCATCGTCAAACAGATAGACCCGACGATTCTGGTCGTCGTCGGTGGGCCGCATCCCTCTATGGCCGGAGGAAAGGCACTGGATTGCCCTTATTTCGACGTTGCAGCCGCCGGAGAGGGCGAAGAGACCTTGGTGGAGCTCCTTAAGGCAATTGAGAGCGGCGAAAATCTTGGCGTCGTGCGGGGCATCTATTTTCGCGAGGATGGCGAGATCCGCCAAACGCCCCCGCGCCTCAACCTCCCGGATCTTGATAAGCTCCCCCACCCCCACACGGCGGCCCCTTCGGCTCTCAAGGATTTCTCCTCCTACCCTCTGGGAGCGTTCAAGTTCGTTTTCGCCACGAGAGGCTGTCCTTATGGCTGCGAATTCTGCGGATCTCGGAACATCTGGTCGCGCAAGGTCCGCTACCGATCCGCCCGCAACGTCGTCGATGAGATCAAGGGGTTGATGAGGTTAGGCTTGACCTCCGTCCATTTTGACGACGACACGTTCGGCATCGCCAAGAAATACCTTGCCGAACTGTGCGGCTTGCTGGCCGCCGAATGCCCCGGCCTGGCGTGGAGTTGCGAAACGACGGTCAATATTATCGATAAAGAAACCGTGGGTTTGATGAAGCGCGCGGGATGCCACAGCATCCAAATTGGCGTCGAGTCCGGCAACAACGCGATGCTGAAAAAGATTCAGAAGAACATCACGATCGACAGAGCGATGGAGGCAGCGGCGCTGATTCGCAGGCACGGCATTGCGGTACAGACTTTCTTCATGGCGGGTTTTCCCGAAGAAACGGAGGAGACTCTGGCGGATACTTGGCGCGCCATTACGTCCATTCAGACGGACGAGATTCTTTTCAGCATTTTCACGCCCTATCCCGGCACCGACACGTTTGCCTGGTGCAGGGAACGCGGCCTCGTATCGGACGATTACGACGTGTCTCTCTACAATCACCAAAGCCCGGAGAACTGCTTTACCGCCTTCATCCCACGCGAACGCTTCCGCCAGTTGATTGGGGCCATGATGGTCGATGTTGACCGGCTGAACGACAAAAAGCGGCTACGGCGACAATGGCGCGAGAGGCTGGCTCGCGCTCACGGCAGCTTGAAGCAGGATGGCCTCGCCCGGACGCTCGTCAGAGCGGCACACTACGCCCGGCGGCAATTGTGGGCTTGAGGCAAGAGCCGCAAGTCGGCGTGCTGCTCTGCGTTTGCAATGGCGCGCCGCATTTGCGAAATGCCATTGAGAGCATGCTGGGCCAAGAGGGTCCAGAGGTCGAGTTTGTTGTCGTCGATGACGGCTCGACCGATTCAACGCCCGGAATCCTCGCCTCGTACAAGGACCCTCGGCTTGTCATCCTCCGCAATTCTCAGAATCTCGGATTGACGGCATCGCTTAACCGGGGGCTTGTGGTTGTGCGCGCGCCTCTGGTCGCGCGCATGGACGCCGACGATGTAGCGTCGCCTGGCCGTCTAGCCCGGCAGCGGCAGAAGCTGGAGGAAGAAGGGGCGGATATTGTTTTCTGCCGATGCCGCATGGAAGACGAGGTGACGGGATCAAGCTGGAACTGGAAGGAATTGCCGTTGCCGCTTCGCGCATGGCGCAACCTATTCAGCAATTACTATGGTCTGCATCCTGCCGCGATGTTTCGCGCCGACGCCATTCGCTCCCTTGGCGGCTATGATGAAAAATTCCGTCGCGGCCAAGATTATGATTTATGGGACCGCGCGGAGGCGGCTGGCTTGCGCTTCGCCTACGAGCCGGCGGAACTGCTTCATTACCGCTGGCACGACAAGGCGATATCGCGAACCTTCTCCAGCGAGCAGTTTGAAACCGGCAAAATGGTCAGTCTCCGCGCCCAGGCTCGTCTTTTTCCCGATGCCACTCCCGGAGAGCGCTTGGGGCTCTACAATCTGATGTTCGACTACGCCCTGCCCGTTCCCGAAGAGGCGACGTCTGAAGCGCTTGTCCATCTTGGCCGCCGCGTCGAGACCTTTTTCGCCGGGCAAGGCTTAAGTCCCAGAGGCAGCGGGGCGCGCAGCATCTGGGACGACGTGTCCCGCCATCTTTCCCGACGTCTGGCGAAACTTCCGGCCTCCCAACGAGGCGCGGCAGGACGGCTCGCTCTTGCATCGGCATTCAAAGCACGCTCATTTCGCGCCCTGTCACGCCTTGCCTGGCGGAACGTCCAAACCACATGAGCCGCATTGCCGTCGTCACCGATCGCCGTCCGCCATCCTGGGGGGGAGGCGTCGCCACTGCGCATTTTCATTGCGCCCGCTTGCTGTCCTCCTGCGGACATGACGTAAAAGTCTTTGCGACCTTCGATCCGCTGGGAGATTCGGAAGACGTCGTGCGGCGTACGGCTTCCGATCGATATTTGAAATTCCTGCGGCGGGCCAATTCCGCCATCTTTAGGATTCTCGATCCCGGAAGGCTAGCCTATCAATTGATGGATATCGCGCAGCGCGCCCCAGGCAGCCGCAAAGTCGCTGCCGTGCTGGCACGTTTTGATCCTGACGTGGTTATTCTTCCCGATCACGGCGCGCCGGGCTTGTGGTTACCCAAACTTCCCAGGGCGAAGAAAGTGATGATTGCCCACCACAACCCCTCGCGCTTCGCCTTGATGCCCGGCATGGCGCCGCTCTCTGGGCGGGATATTGCCCTCGCCATGTGGCTGGAAGACCGCGTGCTGCGGTCGATCGATCTGGTCATTTGTCCATCGCACTACATGGCAGGGGTATTTCGCGAGACCCATCGCTTCCATGGCCCTATTGAGGTCATTCCAAATCTGGTTGATCCGGCGTTTCACGCTTCCGTGCCGGCGGATGACCCTCGCCAAGGCCTGGGATTGGCCCCAGACGACCCGCTGATCTTCGTTCCCGCGGGCGGCAACCGCTTTAAGGGCGCCGATTACCTGCCGCGGATTGCGGAGCGCCTCAACAGTTACGGCCGGGCTTTCGGCCTCTTCGTCTCGGGTCATGTTCCGGATGTTTTGCGCCGGGAACTTCCTTGGCAAATTCCCGTCTTCGCTCCAGGCGTGCAGTCCGGAGAGGGCGTGCTTTCGGCGCTGAAGGCCTGCAGTTTCGGCATCTATCCAACCTTGGTGGAAAATTACAGCATGGCGCTCCTTGAGGCGGCGCTGAGCGGCGTTCCCATGCTGACCTTCGACGTCGGAGGCAATTCTGAAATCATTCTTGACGGCGTCAATGGCCGTCTTGTCCCGGCTTACGACGTCGAGGCCCTGATGCGAGCCGCCGAAGACCTGCTGCGTGATTCAGCCCGACTTCTTTCCCTGCAAGGCACGACACTTCGCGACGCAAAGAGCCGGCTTGCGGCGGAACATCATCTGGCTCGCTTCGAACGGGCGATCACCCAGTGAATATTTTGCAGGTCAATACTTTCGACCGCGGCGGCGGCGCCGAGGCGGTGGCGCTGGGGCTGCACCGGGCGTATCGCGCGCGGGGCCATTCGGCCCATCTGGCCGTCCGGCGCAAGCTGACGGACGAAGAGGGCGTTCTCGCCATTCCGGAAACAGACGGGCTGAACCCCCTGGCGCGCTTTCTTGTCAAGGGAACGGCGCGCGTCAATGCCATTTCCGGCCGTGCGGGAACCTGGATGAGAGCCGTGGCTCGCCCGTATGCAGCATGGGAAAGACTGCTTGGCCATGAGGACTTTTCCTTCCCCGCAACCAAGAGTCTGCTCGATCTTCCGTCGGTGAAGCCCGACATTCTGCAGACACACAATCTGCACGGCAATTATTTCGATTTGCGTATGCTGCCCGAATTCTGTGTGCGCCTTCCCCTGCTTCTTACCTTGCACGACGCATGGCCGTTCAGCGGCCATTGCGCACACTCCTTCGCCTGCGACAGATGGAGGACGGGGTGCGGCCAATGTCCCGACCTCTCGATTTATCCGCCGGTCGCACGCGACGCGACGGCCTTCAACTGGCGAAGGAAGCGCGGCATCTTCGCGCGCTGCCGGCTTTTCGTATCGGCTCCTTCGTCCTGGCTATTGAACCGGGCCCAGCAATCGATTCTTGCCCCGGCCATACGCGAGGCCCGTGTGATCGAAAACGGCATCGACGACGCGTTCTTTGCCGATCTGCCGCAAAGCGAGGCGCGCGGGAGGCTCAATCTTCCGCAGAACGCCGCCATTCTTTTCTTTGCGGCCAACACGGTAAGAAAAAACGAATGGAAGGACTTCGCCACCATTCGCGCCGCCTTCTCCATCATCGCCCACGCCCTAGAGGGTCGTCCGGCCATTCTACTCGCACTGGGCGACGACGCGCCCGATGAGCGGATCGGTCAGGCGCGCCTGATCTCGCTGCCTTTCCGTAGCGATCCGGCCGAGGTGTTTGCGTATTATCGTGCGGCCGATCTTTACCTCCATGCCGCACGCGTCGAAACATTCTCCCTTACCATAGCGGAAGCGCAGGCAGCGGGCACGCCGGTGATCGCAACCGCCGTCGGGGCAGTGCCCGAGCGGATCGTCTGCGCCAGCCGGAATCCGGTGGCCATCTCGACTGGAATGCTTGTCGAACCCGGTGATGCCGGCGCCATGGCAAATGCCGCCTTGGCGATTCTGGGCGATCCCGTTCTCGCGCGCGTCTTGTCCGGCAACGCCCAACTTCACGCACGGGCTTTATATCGCCGCTCCCGTCAGGCGGCGGCTTATCTTGATTGGTTCGAGAGCATGCTGTCGCAGCCGGCTTGACGTTCGGCCGCCAGCATAAGCCGGATGAGGTCCTTCATGAGAATCTTCGCCTGCCAGCCAAGCTTCTCCTTGGCCTTGGCCGGGTTGCCCCGGCTGACGATCAGGTCGCTGGGGCGGAAGAGGGATGGATCTATGTCAACGTGAGCTTTCCAATCGAGACCGACGGCGGAAAAGGTCTCCGAGACGAAGTCTTCAAGCCTGTGGCTCTCGCCTGTGGCGATGACGAAGTCTTCGGGCTCGGCCCTTGCCAGCATGGCGGCCATGGCCTCGACATAGTCCGGCGCCCAGCCCCAGTCTCGGATGATATCCAGCCTACCCAGCTTGATCTTTTCTGCGCGGCCCTCGGCGACCCGCAGGGCCCCCCCAATGATTTTGCGCGTTACAAAGCGCGCCGGGCGCAGGGGGGATTCGTGATTGAAGAGAATCCCCGAGCAGGCGAACATGCCGTAGGCGTCCCGGTAATTCGCCACCTCCCAGTAAGCTGCCGCCTTGGCGACCGCATAGGGACTGCAGGGACGGAACGGCGTGTCCTCATTGGCGGGCGCGTCGCCCGTGTTGCCGAAGCATTCCGACGAGCAGGCATTGTAGAACCGCGCCTTGCTGCCCATCACGCGTATCGCTTCGAGAATGTTGAGAGTGCCTATGACGTTGCTCTCCAGAGTTTCGGCGGGTTGGCTGAAGGACAGACCGACCGAACTCTGCCCGGCCAAATTATAGATTTCCGTCGGCTCGACACGGGTGATGACTTGAAAGACGCTACGGAAGTCCGTCTGCACGGCGGAATGCGCTTTGATCCGCTCGCGAATGCCGAGCGCGACAAGGTTTGAAAACGAGGCAAGGTCGGCATCGCGCGACGTGCCATGGACCTCGAATCCTTTGGCAAGAAGATGGCTAGCCAGATAAGCTCCGTCCTGGCCCGACACGCCGAAGATCAAGGCGTTTCCTCTTTCTCCTCCCATGCCGAATGGCTCCAACCCTTGAATTCCCTTATAACGTCATACGCCATCCTTTCTTGTCCCACAACTGGCCTGCAACGTGATTGACGCCGTGAAGTCGCTGGCCCGGCAGGGACTGGCCGCCTCGTGGGGGGGGCTGGCCAAGCTGGGGGTGCGGCCAGAGCCGTGCACGCCGGTCTCCTATATCGTCGAACGCGGCGAAGGCTGGTCGATTCGCTGGGATGGCGACTACTACGCACAGTCGGTCAACGCGCTCCGGGCCAATACCGTCGCGGTCGCCGATCGACCCGAGAGGTTGATTGGCAGCATCGCCCATTTCGGCTCCCAATTTGTCTGGGAATTGTGGACCAAGCCGCTGGCTTCATCCAACCGGCAGCTCGTCACCTATTTTCATGGCAAGCCTGAGGACGGCCCCGACATGGCGCGCCATGTCGATTTTTTTCTGCGCAATCTGAATCGCGTGGAGAGGATAATCACCGCCGCGACCCTTATGGAGCAAAGACTGCTGGCCTGGGGCGTTCCGCGGGCCAAGCTTCTCCGTGTCCCCTTGGGGGTTGATCCCGTCCTGTTCCATCCTCCCACGGCGGCCGAGAAGGAAGAGGCGCGCCGGGAGTTCCGCGTGCCGCCGGGCCGTTTTTGCATCGGCTCCTTTCAGAAGGACGGCGTCGGCTGGGGTGAGGGCATGGAGCCCAAGCTGATCAAGGGGCCGGACCTGCTGGTAGAAACTGCGGCGCGGCTGGCCAAGCGCTTCCCTATTTTCGTCCTGCTGACGGGGCCGGCGCGCGGCTACGTCAAGGCCGGTCTGGAGAGAAACGGCATCGCCTATCATCACGTCTTCCTTCGTGATTACTTATCTGTTGCCAGAGCCTACCGGGCGCTTGATCTTTACGTGATGACGTCGCGCGAGGAAGGGGGGCCCAAGGCGTTGCTGGAATCGCTAGCCAGCGGCGTGCCTTTGGTTTCGACCCGCGTCGGCATGGCCGATGATCTTTTCCCCGATACCAAGGACGTGAGGATGGTGCAGCCCGGCGATTTGGAGGGCCTGACGCGGGCGGCGGACATTCAGCTTACCGATCATAACGGCGCTCTTAGCCTTGCCGAGGCCGGTCGCAAGCTGGCGCTTGACTACGCCTGGGACAAGGTGGGGCGGGTTCTTCTGGAGCGGGCCTACGCACCTCTCCTGAAAGATCGCCTCCCTTGACATCCCCCTTGCGCCCCGTGGCGTCATTGGCTTGGAGAGGATGGGTCAATCTTCAAGCGCTGATGACGGCAAAGCACTCTTTGGATCGAAGCCTCCCCCGCCTTTGGTATGCTGGCGCTCGCGGCGGCGATGCGGGAGGACCGGCGCTCAAACTCAGAAAGCTGCAAGCCGCTTTTCCCCAATGCGCTTACGGCTACAATCTCGTCTACATGCTCAGCGCTGCGTCCTATCTGTCAAAAGCCTCCCTGGAACGGCTGAGATCGCGTCACATACCGAGCGTGCTGAACCAGAATGGCGTCTATTACCGGGCTTGGTACGAGGGCGATTGGCAAGCCCGCAACCAAACCATGGCCACCGCGCATCGCCACGCCGATCATGTTCTCTATCAAAGCGAGTTCTGTCAGCGCGCCAGCGCGCGCTTTCTTGGCGAACGCCTGGGCACGTCGGAAATTCTCTATAATGCGGTGGACACCGCGGCCTTTGCGCCAGGCCCGGCCCAGCCTTTCTCCGGGCCTCTCCTCGTCCTGGTGACGGGCAAGATCGACGCCCATCAGATTTACCGGCTGGAGCAGGCGGTGGAAGGAATCGCCACGGCGCGCAGGCAAGGCCTTGAATGCGGTTTGGTCGCGGCGGGCATCTTCGCGCCCGAAGCAATAGTGGCGGCGATCAAGGCGGCAGAGCGCAACGCCATCGAGCATGCCGTCATGCTCATGGGGCCTTTTTCGCAGGCGCAAGCGCCAGAATTGTACCGTCAGGCGCATATTTATCTGACACTGACGCATCAAGACGCCTGCCCAAGCGCCGTCATCGAGGCCATGGCCTCGGGGCTTTCCGTCGTTTATCCCGCAAGCGGGGGGACTCCCGAGTTGGTGGGAGAGGCTGGGATCGCCCTTCCGTCCTGCGAGGATTGGGAGAAGCCGCAGGTGCCTTCCGCCGACGCCATTGGCGAAGCGATTGGCCAGGCGGCGGCGCGGCGCGACGTCTTGTCGGCCATGGCGCGGGAGAGGGCCGTGCGGCTGTTCAGCATCAAGGATTGGCTGGCCCGCCATGCCGCGCTTTTCCGGGAGTTGCTGGTCAGCCATGATTGATCCCCGGGTAAGCATCGTCATTCCCTGCTTCAACGGCGGCGCCGATCTGGCTGAAACCTTGGCCTCGCTCGAAGCGCAGACGTACCGGAATTTTGAGGTGCTGATCGTTGATGATGGATCGACCGATCCCGCGACAATCGCCTATCTCGACTCTTTGCCTTCGCCCTATCGGGTCCTTCGCCAAGCCAATCACGGCCTGCCTGCGGCGCGCAATGCCGGCCTAAGGGCGGCTCAGGGGCGCTTCCTGCTGCCTCTCGACTGCGATGATCTCTTGGCGCCTGAGTTCTTGCGCCTGTGCCTCGCGGCGCTGGAGAGCAACCCGGATGCCGGTTTCGCCTTTACGCAAATGCGGCTGATTGGTGAATTGAAAGGTGTTACGCGAAAGCGCTATAACCCTTTCGCCCAGCTTTTTCTCAATCAGCTGCCTTATTGCCTCTTCCTGCGCCACGAGGCGTGGGAGCAGGCGGGCGGATATGATGAAACGATGCGGCAAGGCTATGAGGATTGGGAATTCAACATTCGGCTCGCCAAGCACGGGTTTCATGGGGTAGCGCTCGATCCGGCGCTGTTCGTCTATCGTGTGCGCGCCGGCGGCATGCTGAACAGCGTATCGCGCAGCCGCCATGCCGCTCTGTGGCGTCTCATCCAGCGCAAGCATCCGGACCTCTACCGTCTTCGCGCCCTGCGCGAACTTAGGCGGGCCTGGAACCGAACGCCGCTACCCTATCCAGCCCCCCTCCTGTTCGCACTCTTGGCGGCGCATCGTTTGTTGCCCGGATCGATTTTCAACCTGCTTTATTCCAAACTCCTGACGTTCTCCGCCGCCCGGCGCACCAAGGACGATCAAGCCGCATGAGTGAGCGTCGACGATTCTGGCTCTTTGCCCTTGCCGGATTTCTTATCCTTCTCGCTCTGCCGGCCAGTGTGCGCAATTTGCATTTCGTGATCGACGATTGGGAGTTCCTTCAGCTTCCTTTCTTCAACAGCACGACTCACGCCATCATCGGCGCCATTTACCGCAAGCTCAGGGTTGGCCGGGAGATCTACATGATCCTTGAAGCCAAGCTTTTCGGCATGGACCGCCAGGCGATGATGTTCGTCTCTGTCGCCCTCCATGGGCTCAACGCGGTTCTCTTTGGACTTTGCGTTCGCGGTGCCTTGCCGGGCCGGCCGCGCTTGGCCATCGCCGCCACAGGGCTTGCCATCGCCTTTCCGCCCTTCCTGGCTATGACCTATTTCGCCATCGATTCGACGCGCCTGCCGCTGCTCTTCACCTTCCTGGCCGTCCTGTCCTTGCAGGCCTGGGCGAGCAAGGGCGGGCAAGGGCGGCTCGCCTTTGCGGCGGCGGCCTATTTCATTGGCCTGACGTTCTATGAGAACGCCATATTCTTCGCCGTCGTCTTGCCCGTCGCGGCGCTGCCGGTGCTTACCGCAGACACCGGCGCCCTTTGGTCGCGTCGCGTTATTCTGCGTTTCGCCGCCATGACCGGATCGGTTGCCCTGGGCGGAGCGGCGTTTTTGATTTATCGCTATCTGATAGGATTTTCCGACTCGGGCCGCACGGAAACGGCGTCTTTGCCCGCACCCGGCTATCTCCTGGACAGCTTCCAGCCCTTGTTGGGATTTCTTCTGCAACCGCTCTGGGACATCCGCCCCGATCCGGCCGGCCTATTGGCCGGACTGGCCCTGAGCTTGGCTCTGCTCGCGGCGCTCTGGCCGGCTGGGCGCCCAGCGGTCTCAACGCCTCGGGAGGTTCTCTTCGTCGCTCTTGCGGGCCTGGCGCTATTGATCGCCGGTCTGCTTCCCTACTGGTTGATCCATCAAGACATTCATGTCGCCTGGACGACGGAAGCGCGCGTTTTCTCCAGCGCGGGCTATGGCGTCATCCTGCTGCTGGCTCTCCCTGCCGGCTTTCTCGGCGCAGGCGTCATCCGCAAACCACTGGCCCTTGCGACGGCCACCGTCGCTTTTCTCTGGCTTGCTTTCGGCTTTGGCTTGCGCCTGGATTGGGAAAAGGCGGCAGACCGCCATTGCTTGCTGTGGAAGAGCCTGCTGGAGCAGGCACCGTTCGTCACCGAGAACACCGTTTTCGTCATCGCAGGTCTTCGCGAGCGCAACGAACGGGCAATCGTATTCGGCGGCAGCGATTCCCTGCTCGTCCTGATTCGCATGCTCTATAAGTATCCGGGAGCGGCGGACCGGGTCTATGGCTTCCATCTGGATGAGGGATTGAAAATCCTGTCGGCGCAAACATCGAGCGGGCGCGGCCAATCCCAGCGGGCTGGCGTTATCCCTAGTGACGCTATCCTTCTCGTGCAGCGGCATGGCGACCGGCTGGATATCGTCGACCGGATTGACACGCTTTCGCCTCCGCCTACCATGGAGACAAGCCCTGCCTCTGCCATCGCCAGCAACCGGAGCCGCATCATGACGAACCTGCCCGGCCTGCCCGGCATTGACGAGCGCTTGGCACGCCTGTCCATCCATTGCCCGGACGCCCCGCGATGATCCCCTGGGCAAAGCCAACCTTCCTTGGCCGCGAGAAGGAGCTTCTCCTCGACGCGCTCGATTCGGGCTGGATATCTGGCGGACCTTATGTCGAGCGCCTGGAAAAAGGCATGGCGGAGCGGCTTGGCTCCCCGCACGCCCTGGCCGTCAGCAATGGCACGGCGGCCTTGCACCTGGCCTTGCTGGGTCTGGGCATTGGGCCAGGCGACGAAGTCATCGTTCCGGGCTTCACCTTCGTAGCCGCCGTCAACATGGTGCTGGCGGTGGGCGCGACCCCGGTTTACGCCGATATCGATCCGGCGACCTGGCTGCTCGATCCCGTCTCTGCCGCCACAAAGATCACGCCGCGCACCAAGGCGATTATCGCCGTTCACCTCTATGGCAACATCGCCGATATGAAGGGCCTGGCCAAATTGGCGCAAGACCGGGGCCTGGCTCTTATCGAGGATGCGGCGGAGGCCTGCTTTTCGACATGGGAAGGGCGCTGCGCCGGCACGATCGGCACGGTGGGGACCTTAAGCTTTCACGCCACAAAAACCATGACCACGGGCGAGGGCGGGATGGTCCTTGCCGCTGACCCCGAACTCGCCCAGCGCATGTTCTCAATCCGCGAACATGGCATGCGGGCAAGAAAGCGCTATTGGCACGATGTCGTGGGCCATAATTTCCGCCTGACCAATCTGCAAGCGGCCCTGGGCTGCGCCCAGTTGGAGCGGATCGATACGATCATCCGGGAAAGAGGCCGCGTCCACGCCGCCTACAAGCGCCGTCTCGCCGATGGCCCGCGCTTTCGTCTGCAGCATTTTGAGAGCTGCGTCGATCCTGTCCTGTGGACGTTTTGCGTCCAGCTTCGTGAGCAGACCTCTGCTGACGCGCGCGACCGCGTCCTCGAAAGATTGACCACGTCGGGCATTGAGGTCCGGCCGGGATTCGTAGCCGTAGGCGAAATGCCGATTTACGCCACCTTGCCGCTTCCCCGCAGCCTGGAAGCGGCGAGAAGCGTGATCGCCCTGCCGACCTATCCCGATCTGAGCGATGCCGAGATCGATTTCATCTGCGATGCATTTTTGAAGGCGCTGGAGACCTAGAGTGATCGAGCTGCGTTGCGACATAGAGGCGGCCTATGTGAACGCCGCCCCCCTGGCGATCGCCCTTGAGCGGCTGCAAGAATGCCGGCTTTACGCTCAGCAGCCGCTCCGCCAGCCGATCTTGGATCTGGGGTGCGGCGACGGCATTTTCGCCCAGTCTCTGTTTGCGCAACCGGTCGATCTTGGCATTGATCTCGACCCCATGGAGATCGAGCGCTCGCGGCAAAGCGGCGCCTATAAACGGCTTGAGAAGTGCCCAGGCAGCGCCATTCCGATGCCCGACAAGAGCTTTCCCACCATCATCTCCAACAGCGTGCTGGAACATATCCCCGATTTGCTTCCCGTTCTGCGGGAGGCGAGGCGGCTCTTGACAGATGACGGTTTCTTTCTGCTGACCGTGCCAAGCGAGATGTTCGAGCGCTATTCCCTGATCTGCCGCCTGCTGGAAGGAGCGGGCCTTGCCGCTTGGTCCTTGAAATACCGCGCCTGGTACAACCGCTTCTGGGCGCATCATCATGCCTATCCAAGGGAAACGTGGCTGGCTCTTTTTCAGCAAGCTGGGCTGGAAGCGGCCGAGGTCAAGGGCTATGGGCCTCCCTTCCTGTGCACGCTCTGCGATGCCCTCGTGCCGCTGGCCTTGCCTGCCTTTCTGTCAAAGCGGCTATTGGGTGGATGGATCGCCTTTCCCGCGCTTAGGCGGCTCTACGCGCCTCTCCTCGCGCGTTTCGTCAGGTGGACACTTAGCCCGCGTTCGGATAATTTCCAAAGCGGCCTGCTGTTCTTCAAGCTGAAGAGGAGTGCCGCCGAGTGAGCCCGCGTGGAGTTGCTGTTGACTGACCTCAGCATCGTTCTTCCCTGCTACAATGAGAAGGACAACATCGTGCCCCTGGTGCGCGATTTGTTGTCGCAGATGGATTTCCTAGGCGGCCGCCTGGAGATTCTGGTCGTCGATGACAACAGCCCCGACGGCACGGCCCAGACGGTCCGGCACAGCTTCGCGGACGAGGGCCGGGTCAAAACCATCGTCAGAACAGCCAATCGCGGGCTGGCCTTTTCGATCCGGGAAGGCCTGGAACGGGCCTGCGGCCGCATCCTGCTGGTCATGGACACCGACTTCAATCACCCGCCTTCCACGGTCCCGGTTCTCTTCCATGTGGCGGAATATGCCGATCTCGTTGTGGGATCGCGGTTCATTTTTGGCGGCGGCATGCCCGACCGGACCCGTTACTATCTGTCCTACCTCTACAACATCTTCATGCGTCTGGCGCTGGGCACGCGCATCGACGACAATCTCTCCGGCCTATTCGCCATTCGCCGCGAAGCCTTGCAACGGCTTCCCTTCGAGCAAATATTCTGGGGCTACGGAGACTATTTCTTCCGTTTGCTGCTGCTGGCCCAGCGCATGAGTATGCGGGTCATCCAAATCCCCGTCATGTACGGTCTGCGCCCGGCCGGTGAGGCGAAGACGAGATTCCTTTCGATCTTCTCGGGCTACACGCGCGAAGTTTTGCGTCTGGTTTGGCGGCGGCTCCAGGAGTGACGCCATCGCCTTATTTTTCGGCGAGATTGAAGACAAGCCGTTTCGCGGGCAGTGGGCCAATTGCCGTTGTCTCCAGCACCGATCCGCCTTGGGCGGCGTAGAACGCCAGCCCATCTTGTTGCGTTTCAGCGACAAGGACGGTGAATTCTGAAGCGCCCCGCCGCTGGAATTCATCACGCAACTCCTGGAACAGCCGGGTCCCTATGCCGCGCCGCAGGGCGTCCGGCGCAACGGCAATGCTCAGCAGTTCGGCACCCTGTCCGGTTTGGCGGCGTCGCGTCATGTGCTGGATGATCTCCAGGGCGTGCTGAATGGAGCGCGGATGCGTCAGCAAGTGCAGGGCCGCAAGCAGCGGGGCGCGAATGGGAAAGCGCTTGAGCAGGCCCAGCAGCAGGGAGTTGCCGCCGCGCACGCCGGAAACGAACCCCAGCACCTCGTCATTCTCGACTACGGCCATTAGTGTCGCGTCCGGGTCGCCGGCGAGGTGGCGATAAACCAAAGAAAGGAAACGTTCTCCCATTTGTGCCAGAAGGCCGACGGCCAACTGGCTGCGATGGATGCGCGCGCAGCTACGGAACCACCGGTCCGGCGCACTGGCGGTGATGCGCATCGCTTTGCTCAGGGAACTTCTCTCAGCTTCAGTCATCTCAGATCGTCGTTGATCGTTCTGCCCTTGGGATTCGGCTGCCGCTCACGTCACGCGCTCTTGCATCGCTAAAGACCAGATACATTTCGCTTGCCGCAGGGTCTTGACTGCGACTCGCCCATTCGCGCCTTGCGGCCTTCCTTAAGGCCTGGTCCAAGCACCACCCAGCGAACGACATCGCGAGCACGAGCGGCGATAGCGCAAGCAGCAACCAGCTTCGCCCGTCACGGGGGGGCAGGCGGCGAAAGAGGGTGCCAAGTTCGCCAGCCCTTCGCGGAGCATCCTGGCGCAGATCGACGGCGGCTAAAAAGAGAAGGAAGAGAAGCCATAATTTCCCGCGCTTGGCGGCCCCGGCCCGCCAGGGATTGAAAAGCTGTTGCACGGTTCTGCGGTTGCCGGCGGTGATCCACTCGACCGCACCCCAGAACTGATTGCGGAACCGGGCATGCGCCAGCGCCAATCCCTTTTTGGCGCAGAGATCAGCCAGAGCATCGGAGGTTAGGCGCCGCAGATGCCCTGGGTCCTCGTAATAAAACATGCCCCCGGACTCCTTAGGCTTGCGGCCGTCTACGAAGCATTCGGTGATTTCCCATTCGAAGCTCTTCGGATTGCCGCAAGGCAGGACATGAACCATCCAGCCCTGCGGCGCAAGATGGCTCGTCAGAAGCTCAAGCGCCGCCTCCAGATCCAGCACATGCTCCAAGACGTGATTGGAAAAGATCACGTCGAAGGTGCCGGCGATCTCGGATGTGGGAACGAACTCAATGCCTGGGTGCGCCAGCTTGGCCTTGGCGAGGGCCTGCTCGCTGATATCGCAGCCGACGATCCGCGCGTTTGGATAGGCCAGGGCGAGGAGGCCCGTCAGCGCGCCTGCCCCACAGCCATAATCGAGAACGCGGCGGGGCGCGGGCGAGGCGGCAAGGCCGAGAAGCTGGATGACTCGCTGCTGGTGATCGGGGTCGTTTTCGGACATATAGGCGCCGGCATAGCGCGTATCATAATATTTGGCCAGACCGCTTTCGCTAATGCTCGGGCTTTCCATCTTCCGTCACGGTCTCAGGAATTATCGCAGGTCTATTAAAGGCGCTCGCTAAGCAGAAGATAGTGCTAAACGCCGTCCCCTGCCAAGCAGGATGGGCGGCGAGGTGCTCTCGATCCGCCACAGCCCGTTGATTTTCCAATTTCCGCCCTTTGCCCGTGCGGCTATGGTTCAGGCCCTGGCCAAAGCGGCACCGCCCCGCTGGGGCCATTTCTGTCAACCGCAGGAACAACATGCCGATCAACCCACTATCCTCCCCGTGGATTGCTGCCCGCTGGCCTGCGGGTCTTCCCTTGCTCCTGCCGGCATTGATCAATGGCGCCTATTTACTTCTCTTTGCGGTTGGCGTCGCCAGGGGTCGCTATCAATACCTGGATTACGAGGCTTGGCCCTATTCGGCACTGGTGACGTTTCACGCGGCGATCGCCCTGGTTCCCTTCCTGGTGCTGGCGCTGCCAGAGATCGGCCGCGTCTCGGAGCATATGCGCGAGTGGGTGGCAAAATCCGATCCGGGCCGCCTCGGCGCCAAGGCCTGGCGGTTCGTTGCCCTATCGGGGCTCGGCGCCTTGCTGGCGCTTCTAGCCGCTAACGCGACGCAGTACACGGACACCAGCGCCCGCGTCATGGCCTATGCCGACGGCAATCCCCCAACCTTGCCCTACGATTCTATTCTACCCTTCGAGCTCGAAATTCTGCTGCGCGGCTTCCTGCCGACTGACGTCCTGGCGACCTTCCTGGAAGCCGTAATTGCCCTTCCGCCCACCTTGCTGCTCCTCCTCCATGTCACATCCGGGCGCTGGAGGCTGGCCTCGTTCTTGACGCTGTTTTTGTCTCTTCATTGGGGGCTTTCGAAGCAGCTGCTGCTCGCCACCTTCGAGTGGCCGTCGGCAGCGTATGGCACGGCCGGGCTCGTCTTGATGGCGGGAGGCAGCCTTCCCCTCGGCGCCGCCGGTCTGATGCTGGCTGTCCTCTTGAAGCAGAATGGTCTGTTCTGGGCGGCGGGCGGCGCCATCCTGCTCATGTACCAACTGGCACGAGGCCAAAGGCCATCCCTCGCGGAATGGGCCTATGCCGCGCTGTGTGGTCTTGTGGCCTTGGTCAACTCGGCGGGCGTACTGCAATACCATTTCCTCTTGCGCAAGGCCGAGCATTTCGAGAGCGACCGTATGCACGTCGTCATCGGCGAGTTCCTGCGTGATTTGAGCCTCGATTTTCCCGTTTTCGCCGCCCTGGCCCTTCTCGGCTTGGTCTGGTACCGAAGGCATTTTGCTCTCATCTTGGCGCTCTTCGCCCTCATGCTGGCCGTGCGCTCCGCGGCCGGATTAACGGGTGTTTACTACCATCTCTTCTTCCTGCCGTTGCTGGTTTGCCTGGCGGCGTCGGCCTTGGCCGAGTTTCTGCAGCCCGAACTCAACCAGGGCCTCAAGATGGCCATGCTGGCGGTTCTTGGCGTTCTGGTGGCACTCACGGCGGCGCATGCGGCAAATCAATGGTGGCGCCTTCCTTTCAATAAAATTAGCGGCGCCATGCCGGCGATACTAACCGACCTCGCCCAAACTCTGCCGGAGCGTTCGCTGATCATTTCGCGAAACTTCTCGCTCGGTCACTATCTGAGAAAGGAGAACCAAGCGAAGCGGTTCCGGTTGTGGCTGGCGCCCTATGACCCGGCCGAGATTATCTTGCTGCCCAAGGAGGTTGAAGCCGGAACCTGCATCATTTGGTTCAGCAAGGGCGATAACGTCGAGCGGGAAGACCGGGCTCTCGGCCCGCTAGGATTCAAGCCCGTGGCGTTGCGCAATTCTGTGCCCGAATGGCGGCTTCTCTCCAGAAACTGCCCCCTGCCGTCATAAAGGTTCAGGGAGTGCGGCCGTAGCCCTTGCGCTGGAAGAAATACTCAAGATTGTGGTCGGAATCCTCAATATCCGCCCGCTCGTGGCCGCCGATGAGTTCAAAGCCGTTGCTTAAAAAACGATCAAAGATCCGGTAACGGGTTTCGCGCAGCGTGTCCGCAGTTCCCCACCCGATATGGAGCGTAATCATCACAAAACCAAGCTTCGACCAGAACGCCCCATCCCGGTCAAAGATGTAATATTCGGCGCCCTCGCAGTTCACCATGAGAAGGTCGACTGTCTTGATGCCCTGCTCGTCGAGAAAGCTGTCGAACGTCACGCCCCTCACGATCACCTCGTGAAAGTTCTTTTCCCCGCCGAAGCGGGCGATCGCATAGTCGCGGTCGACCGTGTTCAGCTTGGACGAAGGATAGTCCGAACGCGTCTTGTCCATATAGATGTAGAAGGGCACTTCGGCATTTTTGTCGGTAATGGCAAGGTGAAAGTGCCGGTAGCCGCCTAGCGTATTATTGACCAAGAGCGGAAAGTTGTTCGGGCAGGCCTCAATCAGATAACAATTTTCTTTCGGTATGCCAAGCTCGCGGTGGAAGGTTGGGGCAGAGCCTTGTATTCCAGCACCGATTTCGACATAGACCGGATTGGCGGGAAGGATGAATCGGAGCAAGCGGGTCACGACGGAGTGATCGGCCATGTAACGGGTGTGGACGATTGGTTTCATGTATAAATTAAATGTCTTTGCCACATAAGCTTTCAAAGCATGCTTCATTGTTAGAATCATGGCTTTGGGCAGGCCGGACATTCTGGGCTCCCGCTTTTCAACAAACAGGCTGTTTTGCTTGATTTGCCGGGCCTAGACCTATCATAGGTTCCTGGCTTTCTCTACCACAATTTGACCACCGAGCCTCGGCAATCCCGTCCCTCACCGGCGTTCCAAACGTGGTCTTGGCGGGATAATTGCGGGCGTTTGTGTTGCGGCCCCTTAATCGCACAGTGTATCGTGCAGCCGCTCGAATAATTATTCCCTGGGAGTTGCGCCGTATGCAGTCGGAGCAGATCACGAGTTGTCGCATCTGCGGCGGCGCCAAGCTTGACGTGCTGCGCGACCTCGGCGTTCATGCGCTGTCGGGGCGCTTTCCTGGCCCGGACGAGGAGGATGCTCCAAGGGCTCCGATGTGCGTCGTCATGTGCGCCGGATGCGGCTTGGTGCAACTGGCCCACAATTACCCGCACGACGAACTTTACGGTCACGCCTACGGTTACCGTTCCGGCATCAATCAGACGATGACGCGTCATCTGGCCGCGATTAGCCAGGACATGTCCAAGCGCGCCAATTTGAAGGCGGGGGATTTGGCCTTGGACATCGGCAGCAATGATGGAACTCTCTTGTCGTCCTATGCCGTTCCGGGTCTGAAGCGGCTCGGCATTGACCCGACGATTGCGCAGTATCGCAGCTATTACCCGCCGGACATTCAGGCCGTGCCAAGCTACTTTGAACGTGAGACCTTCCATGCTGCGACAGGGGACGAAAAGGCGAAGGTCATCACCTCCATTGCCATGTTCTACGATTTGGAAAATCCCAATAAATTCGTAGCCGACATCGCCAAATGCCTGGACGCTCAGGGGATCTGGAGCTTCGAGCAAAGCCATCTCGGCCTGATGATCGAGCGCAACGCCTTCGACACGATCTGTCATGAGCATCTTGAGTACTACTCTCTTCGCCAGATCGAAAGTCTGCTGGCTTCGCACGGGCTGCGCGTCTTCGACGTCGAGCTGAACGACGTCAATGGCGGAAGTTTCCGCCTTTACGCTTGTCATCAGGGCGCGGCCCATCCAACCGTTCAAGAGGTTGAAAAGCTGCGCGCCCGGGAATTGCAGTCCGGCCTAGACCAGATGGCAACGTATAGCGATTTTTTCTCGCGCATGGACCAAATTGCCGGCGAGCTGGCCGCTTTCCTGCGCCGCGAAAAAGCGGCCGGCCGGACGATTTGCGTTTATGGCGCCTCGACCAAGGGCAATACGCTGCTCCAATTGGCGGGCATTGATCACACCATCATCACGGCCGCCGCTGATCGCAATCCCAGCAAATGGGGCCGGCGGACGCCGGCCACCGGCATTCCCATCATTTCGGAAGAACAGGCGCGCCAGCAGCGCCCGGACTACTTCCTCGTGCTGCCATGGCATTTTAAAAGTGAATTTCTGGCGCGCGAGTCGGAATACCTCGCGCAAGGCGGCAAGCTTATCTTCCCGCTGCCCGAGTTTGCCGTCTATTCGGCCAAGGATATCCCGTCTATGGACGCTAACACTACTTTGGCATATTAAGCTATTGTTATTACTTAGTGGTTTATTGTTCCCGCTTGATCGATGGCGGGAGGCGGCATGCCGGGAAGGATTGAGAATCTTGAGCATTGGCTTCGGCCCTTTCTGGCCAAGCTCGGGCATGC
>JACRPC010000043.1 GCA_016214125.1 Rhodospirillales bacterium
CCCGAGCTTCGCAGCTCACATACGAAAACAGCCCTTCCGTCCGAACATCGCCGCCGCGCATCGCGCCCCCCCCTTGAATGCCGCCGGTGAATCGAATCACGACGGCGCCCCAGAGGGAAGGGTTTTTCCGCAGCCTGTTAATATGTCCCTCGATCGGCCCAAGCGCTCGCCTTCGGCCCGCTTGGCGTTGCCGCTGGAACCGGGGCCTTAGCGCCCCTTGCCGCCCAGATTGAGCGATCCCGACTGGGCGAAGGGCGTGCTGGTCCGCGTCATGCCCTGGATGAAGGCGGTGCCCTTGAGGTCGTAGGAAAAATCGCGGCCCTCGCTCAAGGATAGGATCTGGCGGAAGACGTCGAGGGTGGAGACCGAGGCCTTGGCGGTGGCGTAGGCCTCGCCCAGGCGCGGCACGGTGACGCTTTCGTTGCTGAAGCCGCGGGCGAAGGGCTGGCCGTTCAGCCCCAGCTCGAAGCGGAAGCCGTCGACGGGCAAGTTGAACTCGTTGGGATTGCGGAAATGCAGGACCACATTGACCCGCTGTTCGAACAGCCCGGCCTGCTCGAAGGCCAGATCGTTCAAATAAACCTCGGGCGGCAGGTAGGTCTCGAAATAGGCGCAGCCGGCGGGGCCCAGGCCCAGCGCCAGCAGCACCAACGCCATCCATCGACGCATGCCGCACCTCTGTGTAAGATCGCCACCATCCTGCCCAAGCCGGGCGGGAATGACAAGGCGGGGCGGGGCCGATGCGCGGTTCTTTTTGCCCTCCGGATCAATGAACAGGGAGCCCGGTTCGAGCGTGGCCGTGACCAAAGCGAAAGCCCAACGCCCAAGCGACGCCGCCGTCCGGACGCCGGGGTCGGCCGCGTCCGCTTTCGATCTCGACCGCTTCCTTCCTTATCGGCTTTCCGTGCTGTCCGAGGCGGTGAGTCGCCGTCTGGCCCACGACTATGCCGACAAGTTCAATCTGACGGCGATGGAATGGCGGGTGATGGCGGTGCTCACCTGCTACCAGCCGCTGTCGGCCAACGGCATCTGCGCCCGCACCAACATGGACAAGGTTCAGGTGACCCGGGCGGTGAGCCGCCTCTTGCGCGCCGCGCTGGTGGCCAGGGCCGAGGACCCCAAGGATCGGCGCTACATCAGCCTGTCGCTCACCGCGAAGGGCCGGCGCATCTGCGAGCGGATCATCCCGCTGGCGCGCGCCCGCGAGGCCGAGATGCTGGGAGTGCTCGACGACGCCGAGCGCCGGGCGCTCGACGCCATCCTGGTCAAGCTGATGGACAAGGTCTGCGGCGGCGCGCCCGGCCGAAACGGCCGCAACGGGGTGGCGAAGCGGGGGGATTGACAACAGTTTCATTTGAAACTATTCTGCCCCCCGAGCGCGCCGCCAAGGCCCGGGCGCTCGGGTGGGGGGACGAACCGGCCGAACAGGCGATCCGCGCATAAGAAATTGCGGACCAGGGGAGTGAACGGACAATGTGGGCCAGCGAAGCCCCATCCAGGCGCCCGGGCGGATGGGCGCGGCTTGGCCGTGTGGGCCGCCGCGTCGTCGAGGCCGTCTTGGTCGCCGGCCTTGCCGTGATGGCCGTCTTGGTCTTCGGCAATGTCGTGCTCCGCTACGCCTTCAATTCCGGCATCACCTTGTCCGAGGAACTTTCGCGCCTGATCTTCGTCTGGCTGGTGTTCCTGGGCGCGATCCTGGCCGCGCTTGAGCACGCGCATATCGGCGTCGATCTCGTCGTCCGCCGCCTGCCCAAGGCGGGCAAGAAGGCCTGCGTGGCGCTGGGCGGCATCCTGATGCTGATCGTCTGCCTGATGCTGGCCTGGGGCGGCTGGAAGCAGATGCGGGTCAATTTCGACAATCTGATGCCGGTGGCCGGGCTGCCCTATGCCGTGCTTTACGCCGCCGTGTTCGTGGGTGGGCTGGGTCTGGCGCTGGCGGTGGTGGCCAATCTGGTGCTGGCGCTGGTTCGCCCGCAAAGCGACGATGATCTCATCTTGGTTCGCGGCAGCGAAGAGGAAGCCCGGGATGACGCGGCGGTCCGAAGCGGATCGGAGAGGGGGCGATGACCGTCACCGTCTTTCTCGGCTCTCTCCTGGGCGCCATGGCGATCGGCATGCCGATCGCCTTCGCCCTTCTGGTCTGCGCTCTGGCCCTGATGCTGTTCCTGGGCGAGACCGACGCCCAGATCCTGGCTCAGAACGTGGTCAACGGCGCCGACAATTTCGTCCTCATGGCGGTGCCCTTCTTCATCCTGGCCGGCGAGCTGATGAACAGCGGCGGGCTTTCCCGGCGGATCGTCGACATGATCCTGGCCTGGGTCGGTCACATCCGCGGCGGCCTTGGCTATGTGGCGATCCTGGCCGCCGTCATCATGGCCAGCCTCTCGGGCTCGGCGGTCGCCGACACCGCCGCCCTGGCGGCGCTCTTGATTCCGATGATGCGCAACGCCGGCTACGACGTGCCGCGGGCCTCGGGGCTGATCGCCGCCGGCGGCATCATCGCCCCGGTGATTCCGCCCTCGATCGGCTTCATCCTTTTTGGCGTCATCGGCGGCGTCTCGATCACCAAGCTTTTCCTGGCCGGCATCGTGCCCGGCGTGCTGATGGGCGTCTCCCTGGTCGCCACCTGGTGGTGGGTGGCGCGCGGCGAAGCCCAGGCCGCCCGTCCCCCAGTGCCTCTGGCCGAGCGGGTGCGGGCGCTCTTGGCCGGCGGCTGGGCGCTGATGATGCCGGTCATCATCATTGGCGGCCTGAAGACCGGCGCCTTCACGCCGACCGAATCCTCGGTGGTGGCGGCGGCCTACGCCCTGTTCGTCGGCCTTGTCATCTACCGCGAGCTGACGCCGGCCGCCATCTACCGCGCCTTCCTGACCACGGCCAAGATCTCGGCGGTGGTGATGTTCCTGGTCGCCGCCGCCGTCGTCTCCACCTATCTGATCACCATCGCCGACATCCCGGCGCAATTGACGGCGGTGCTGCGGCCGCTGGTCGGCACGCCGACTCTTTTGATGCTGGCGATGATGGGCGTCGTGCTCGTGGTCGGCACCGCGCTCGATTTCATTCCGACGGTGCTGATCCTCACCCCGGTGCTGCTGCCCTTGTGCAAGGAGTCCGGCATCGATCCGGTCTATTTCGGCGTTCTGTTCATCATCAACAACGCCATCGGCATGATCACCCCACCGGTGGGCGTGGTGCTGAACGTGGTCAGCGGGGTGGCGAACGTGTCGTTCGAGAAGGTGGTGGTCGGCGTCTGGCCCTTTCTGGTGGCCGAGACCGTCGTCTTGCTCCTGCTCATTTTGGTGCCCGAACTCGTGACCGTGCCGCTCAAATGGATGTTCTGATGCATCCCAACCCATCACCGTTAAGGAGGAGTCGCCAATGAAAATCATGACCGCAACCGCCGTGATCGCCGCCGCGCTGCTGGCGGCGCCGATCGCCCAGGCCGAGCCCCTGCAGGCCAAGTTCAGCGTCACCTTGCCGCAGCCGACCCACCAGGGATTCGGCGGCGAGCGATTCGCCGAAATCGTCAACGCCAAGGCCCAGGGGCGGATCGCCATCAAAGTGTTCTACGGCGCCCAATTGGGCAACGACGTCCAGGTGACGTCGGCGCTTCAGGGCGGAACCATCGAGATGGTGGTGCCGCAAACCACCACCTTGGTCGGCATGGTCAAGGAATACGCGGTTCTCGATCTGCCGTTCCTCTTCGCCAACGAAGCCGAGGCCGAGGCGGTGCTGGACGGGCCGGTCGGCAAGGCTCTGCTGGCCAAGCTGCCGGAAAAAGGACTGGTCGGTCTCGGCTATTGGGAGAACGGCTTCTTCAACACGACGACCAGCAACCGGGCGATCGCCCGGGTCGAGGATTTCCAGGGCCTCAAATACCGCGCCATCCAGTCGCCGATCTCGATCGAAACCCTGAAGGCGCTGGGCGCCAATCCGGTGCCGCTGGCGGTGCCCGAGGTCTATCCGGCGCTGGAGACCCGGACGGTCGACGCCCAAGGCACGCCGACCGCGGTGGTGGCGGCCTTGAAGTTCTACGAGGTGCAGAAGTTCTTCTCGGCCACCCGCCATTCCTACGGCGCCTTCATTCCCCTGGTGTCGAAGAAGTTCTGGGACAAGCTCACCCCGGCCGATCAGAAGATCATGCTCGACGCCGCCCAGGAGACCGGGGCGCACCAGCGCAAGGTGGCCCGCGAGGCGGCCGCCAAGGCGCTGAAGCTGATCGGCGAAAAGGGCTTGGCGATCAACGAGGTCTCGCCGGCCGAATTCGAACGCATGCGGGCCAAGGTCCAGCCGATCTACGACCGCTTCGGCGCCGACGTCGGCCCCGAACTGATGCAGATGACCAACGCCGAACTGGCCCGCGTCCGCAAGCGTTAGGGGCCGCCCAACCGACCGCCCCGGCGCCCCGACGGGCGCCGGGGCGCGTGGGCTGCGGATTTCTGTTGTGCCCGCCGACCGGACCGGTAAATATTTGCAATTGCACGTAACGGAGACGAGTCATGCGCATTTTCGAACCCTTGAACGTCAACGGCATGATCCTGCCCAACCGGGTGATGGTGCCGGCGATGGTCACCCGCCTGTCGGGCGAGGACGGCCAGGTCAACCAGCCGATCATCGACCGCTATGTTCGTTACGCCCAGGGCGGCGCCGGCCTGATCGTCGTCGAGGCGATGGCGGTCCACAAGGGCAAGGCGGGGCCGCTGTTGCGCATCTCCGACGATGAATTCATTCCCGGCCTTCGCCGCCTCACCGACGCCATTCACGCCAACGGTCCCTCGAAGGTGGTGCCGCAGATCATCCACTTCCTCAAGGCGGCGCGCTCGGGTTGGCGGCAAACGCTCGACATGCTTTCCGACGCCGAGATCGATTCGATCATCGAGGATTTCGGCGACGCGGCGGTCCGGGCCCGCGAGGCCGGCTTCGACGGCGTCGAGCTGCACGCCGCGCACGGTTACACGCTCTCCTCGTTCCTGTCGCGCCGCAATCCAAGGCGCGACGCCCATTCCGGCCGCACCATGGAAGGGCGTCTGCACATGCTGGGCCGGGTGGTCGAGAACGTGCGCAAGAAGGTGGGCAAGGACTGGCCGGTCTGCGCCCGCTTCGTCGCCGAGGAATGCATCAAGGACGGCTACACGGTGGAAGAAGGCAAGCTGATCGCGCTGCGCATGGCGCAATTGGGCATCGACCTCATTTCGATCTCGATGGGCGGCAAGCACGAAGACGCCGAACACAAGCCGGGCGAGATTCCGCACGGCTATTCCGGCTATTCCGGCGACCGCTGCATGCCGGGCGACTGGTACCCCAAGCTCTTGAACGCCCACATCGCCGAAACGGTGCGCCGCTTCCTCGACGAGCGCGGCTTCACCAAGACTCCGATCGCCATCGCCGGCAAGATTTCCGAACCCGAAGACGCCGAGCGGCTGCTGGCCGAGCGCAAGACCGACGTCCTGGCCATCGCCCGCCAGATGCTGGCCGATCCCGATTGGCCGGTGAAGCTTAAGCGCGGCGAGGCCGACCGCATCATCCGCTGCACCTATTGCAACGTCTGCAAGAAGCTCGATGGCGAGCACAAGGACGTCATCTGCTTCCTTTGGCCCAAGGGCTCGAAGCAGGCGCCGCCCGACCGCCCCGATCTGCCGGCGCCCGCCTGGGGCGCCGACAAGGGCAACCTCACCATCGAGTTCGCCGACGGCACCGCCAAGCTGAAATGGAGCGCCGCCCAGGGCCAGATCGCCGGCTACGAGGTGATGCGCGCCGACGACGAGGGCACCGTGCACATCATGGACACCGTCAAGGGCACCCAGGCGGCCGACCGCCTGCTGATGGCCGGGCGGCGTTACCGCTATTATGTGCGGGCCCGCGATGAGGTCGGACATGTCAGCCCGCCCTCCAACACCGTGCTGCTCGAACCCGAGCTGGTCGCCGCCGAATAGCGCTCCGGGGTGGCGTTTGGGCCGGTCCCTCCCTATTCTTGGGGGATGGACCGTCTGACCGCCATCTATCACCTCGCCGCCGAGGCCTCCGAGATCGAGGCCCGCGCCCATGCGCTGGCCGTCGAACAGAGCGTCGAGATGCCGCTGGCGGCGATCGCCGCCCCCCATGTCCATGCCGAGATCGTCGGCCGGGTGGATTCGATCGAAACCGATCCCCAAGGCGGCTTTGTCGTCCGGCTGGCGCTTGCCGTGGCCACCACCGGCTTCGAGATCGGCCAGCTCATGAACATGCTGTTCGGCAACAGTTCGATCCAGGAGACGGTGCGGCTCCTCGATGTCGAATTGCCCGCCTCATTGCGCGACGCCTTTCCCGGGCCGCGCTTCGGCATCGAGGGCTTGCGCCAGCTCACCGGCGCCCAAGACCGTCCGCTTACCGCCACCGCGCTTAAGCCGCAGGGGCTGGACGCCGCCAGTCTGGCGGCCTTGGCCGGCGCCTTCGCCCAGGCCGGCATCGACGTCATCAAGGACGATCACGGCCTGGCCGACCAGGCCTACGCGCCCTTTGCGGACCGGGTCGCCGCCTGCCAGACGGCGATCGATCGGGCCAACCGCGAAACCGGAGGGCGCACGGTTTATGCGCCCAGCCTGTCGGGCGGGCCGAAGGCTTTGACCGAGCAGATCCGCATCGCCAAGGATCAGGGTGTGCGGATGGCGATGCTGACCCCGATGCTCAAGGGCTTGGCGCTCACCCAGGAATTGGTGCGCGACCATCTCGAGGTGCCGGTCTTGGGCCATCCGGCGATGGCCGGGGCATCGCGCATCGCGCCGCCGCTTCTTCTGGGCAAGCTCTTTCGTTTGGCTGGCATCGACGCCGTCATCTATCCCAATCATGGCGGGCGCTTCAGCTACGCGCCGGCCACCTGCCGGGCCTTGGCCCAGGCGGCGCGGGCGCCTTGGGGCGGCCTGCGCCCCAGCCTGCCGGTGCCGGCGGGCGGCATGAGCGTCGAGCGGGTGGCCGAGATGGTGCAATTCTACGGCCCCGACACCATGTTGCTGATCGGCGGCAATCTCTTGGAGGCGGGGCCGGCGATGCCCGACAAGGCCCGCGCCTTCGTGGCCGCCGTCGCCCGGGCGGGCGCCATGGAGGGACGGGGATGAGCGAGCGTGACAATCCGGTGCGGCGCTTTGCCGATTATCGCTGGCAAGGTGTCGAGCTGCTGGCCTACAAGGCCGAGGGCGAGGCGCCCTTCCAAGCCATCACCCGCCAGCTTCTCTTCCAGGCCCCCGATCTGGCGGGCGAGCTGCGCTATTTCGAGATCGCGCCGGGCGGCCATTCCACCTTGGAGCGCCATGAGCACCGCCACGCCGTGCTGATCCTGCGCGGGCGCGGCCGCTGCCTGGTGGGCGATCGCCTGCACGCGCTCGACACCCACGATCTGGTCGAGGTGCCGCCGCAGACTTGGCACCAGTTCCGCGCCGATGCCGGCCAGGAGCTGGGCTTTCTCTGCCTGGTCAATGCGAAGCGCGACAAGCCGGTGCTGCCCGACGCCCAGGACCTCAAGAACCTTCGAAGCGATCCCGAAATCGCCGCCTTCATCCGCACCTGAGAATCATCGTGAGGAGGACACATCGATGAGCGCCGCGCTCGATTATCTGCTCAAGGCCCGCCCCGAGGCGATGGGCGCCTATTTCGCCTTCTTGAAGGATGCGGGCACCCGCCTCGATCCCAAGACCCGCAATCTCATTTCGGTGATCACCAAGGTCAGTTCGCAGACCGAACGCGGCTTGAAGCAATATCTGAGCCGCGCGCTGCGCGAGGGTTGCAGCGCCGAGGAGGTGATCGACGCCCTCTTGATGGCCTTTCCCGCTTTGGGGCTGGCGAAGATCATCTGGGCGGTCGATGTCATCCTTGCCATGAACCTGCCGGAATTTTCGCCCGAGCGGCTGGGCGAGGCGGCGCGCTGGCGCAAGGTGGCGCCCGCGAAAGCGGCGCCGCTCAACAAGACGGTGCGGATCGAGGCCGAGGGCAAGGCGCTGTTTCTCCACCGAACCGCCAAGGAAGTCCGCGCCTTCGACAGCCGCTGTCCGCATCAGGGCACCGACATGCCGGAATTGGCGCTCACCGGCGCCAAGCTCGTCTGCCCCAAGCACAAATGGGTGTTCGACGCCAAGAGCGGCGCCTGCATCGGCAAAGGCCACGCCCCGATGAAAAGCTATCCGGCGAAGATCGAGAAGGGATCGGTGCTGGTCGCCTGGTGAGGCAACGGGCTTTCGGACGCCCGCCAAAAATCTGAACCAACGCCGATGATGTTCAAAGAAGGCAAACCACCAAGGCACCAAGGCACCAAGAATCGGCGATCATCGTGTCATGGTGTCTTGGTAGTTCGCTTGTCTTTTTGGCGGCCGTCACGAAGCATGAGGGCGGCGCGCCGCGACGTTTCCCGCCGCCCGGCAAACGCCTGGCCGGGCGCTGGGTCAGCCGGCCGGATCGGCGGGGGGCCGCCAGGCTTTGGTGATGTCGCCTTGCTCGAAGGTCTGCGGCTGGGCCGGGCACATGCCGCACACGGTTTCGGCTTCCCGTGTGAAGAAATCGCGCATTTCCGCTTCGGTGGCCTCGACCGAAATCGGCTGGTAGGCAAGATAGGGCTGCCATTCCGGCACGTCCCGAAGGCCGAAGCGGTCGGCCACTTTGCCCAGGAAGGCGAGCGGCGGGCATTTCCAAATCCGGCCGTCATGCAAGGTGCGGCAGAGCTTGCCGATGCAGCCCTCCCACGAGGCCTCGGGCGAACCGTCGGCAAAGGGGCGCATCGCCGGTCCCTCGCCCCGATAGGTGCGGGTGAAGCTGTGCTCGGCGGTTCGCAGGATCATCTCGAATCCATGCGCGAGGCGCGCCTCTTCGATGGCAAGCAGCGCCTGGTTGAAGCGTTCGAGATAGGCAAAATCGCGGTAGGAATGGACGCTGACATCAAGGCGGGTGCCGGTTTCGGCGATCGCCGCCAAGAGGTCGGGCCGGCGCGCCAGGCCGAGCCCGTTGCTGATCAGGATGCGCCTGGCATTGGGCCAAAGAAGCTGGGCAAGCTTCAGATACGCGACCAGATCGGGATTGAGGGCCGGTTCGCCGCCCAGCATCGAGAAGGTTTCCGGAATAAGCCGGGTCGCCCAGGCGCGCAGCCAGTCGCCGCCTTGCCGGAAGGCGACGTGACCCTTGAGGCCGTAATTGGAATAGTGGGTGCAGCCCCGGCAATGAAGATCGCAGGCGAAGGCCAGATCCATTTCCAGGAACGGCACCACCAGAACGCGGTGGATGGCCGGTTGGCCGGCATTCCCATTCGTTGGCGCCATCCCTTGGACTCCGCGTGACCAGGCGGTTCCGTGTTTAGACGATTTTCCCCGCCAAGGGAACGGGAGCCCGGATGGCCGGCGGCCGCGCTAGGCCAGCGCCGCCTTGGCGCGCACCGATTTTTGCAGCTTGTCGAAGGCGCGCATCTCAATCTGGCGCACCCGCTCGCGGCTGATCCCGTATTCCTGCGACAAATCCTCAAGGGTGGCGGGCTCGTCGCGCAGGCGCCGGGCCGTCAGGATGGCGCGCTCGCGCGGACCCAAAACGGCCATCGAATCGACCAAGAGGGCGTGGCGCTGGTCGGTCTCCTCGCGCTCGCCCAGCACCGTTTCGGCGTCGGGCGTCTCGTCTTCCAGCCAGTCCATCCATTCGCTGTCGCCGTCGGCGCGCATCGGCGCGTTCAAGGAGTGATCCGGGCTGGCCATGCGCCGGTTCATCTCGATCACCTCGGTCTTGGTGACCTCGAGCTTGGTGGCGATGGCGGCCACTGTGTCGGGCGCCATGTCGCCTTCCTCGAAGGCCTCCATCTTGCCCTTGAGCCGGCGCAAATTGAAGAACAGCTTCTTCTGCGCCGCCGTGGTGCCCATCTTCACCAGCGACCAGGAATGCAGGATGTATTCCTGCATGGCGGCCCGAATCCACCACATGGCGTAGGTGGCCAGCCGGAAGCCCCGGTCGGGATCGAAGCGCTTGATCGCCTGCATCATGCCGAGATTGCCCTCGGCGATCAGCTCGCCGATCGGCAGCCCATAGCCGCGATAGCCCATGGCAATCTTGGCGACCAGACGCAAATGGCTGGTGATCAGACGCTCGGCCGCCTCGGGGTCCTCGGTGGCGCGGTAGCGCTGGGCAAGCTGGAATTCCTCGTCGGGCGCCAGCATCGGGAATTTGCGGATGGTCTGCAGGTAGCGGGAAAGATTATTTTCCGGCGCCAGCGACAGCGGATTGGAAAGAGCGGTCATCGTGCCTATCTCCTATCCCCAAGAGGTTCGCCGATCCCCCGATTTGCTCGGACCCTGGCCGGGTCCCAGCGCTGCCGGAAAAACCAAGCGTTGGCCTCAGGTATAGATGATTTTTAGTCGCTGTCCAGTAATTTTAATATATCATTGATATCATTATAAAAATCACTTTGAAAGGATTTTAATTTTCGGCTCGTCGGGTGCGTAAAGCCCAGCCGATAGGCATGCAGGGCTTGGCGTGGAAAGGCTCTGAGGGCGGCCAGCGTGGCGGCGGGCAACGCTGTGGGCTGGCGGCCGGCGCGGCTTCGTCCATAAAGAGGATCGCCGATCAGCGGATGGCCGAGATGGGCAAGATGGACCCGCACCTGATGGGTGCGTCCGGTCTCCAAAATGCATTCGACCAGACTTACCGCCTGCGCCCAGCTTTTGATGACGCGATAGCGGGTGCGGGCCGGTTTGCCGCCCCGCGTCACCACCGCCATTTTCTTGCGGTTGGCGGGGCTGCGGCCGATGGCGCCGGCGATCACGCCCTGGCTTGGCCTTGGCACGCCCCAGACCAGCGCCTGATAGGCACGCTCGATCGTGTGCTGGGCGAATTGCTGGGACAGGGCGGCGTGGGCGGCGTCGGTCTTGGCGGCGACCATCAGGCCGCTGGTGTCCTTGTCCAGCCGATGGACGATGCCCGGCCGCTTGACGCCGCCGATGCCGGAAAGGCCGTCGCCGCAATGGGCCAAGAGCGCGTTGACCAGCGTCCGGTCGGGATTGCCGGGCGCCGGGTGGACGACCAGCCCGGGCGGCTTTTCCAGAACAATCAGATACTCGTCTTCGTAGAGCACCGCCAGATCCATCGCCTGCGGCCGGGGCAGGGCTGGCCGGGGCGTGGGCACGGCGACCGTGAAGACCTGGCCGGGTTTGACCCGCGCCGAGGCGTCGGTTATGGTCCGCTCGGCTTGCGCCACGCGGCCTTCGGCGATCAGCGCCTGCAAGCGGGCGCGCGACAGATCGGGCAGCGAGTCGGCCAGCCAGCGGTCGAGCCGGGTACCGGCGCGCTCGGCGGGAACGGGGAGGGTTTCGCGGCGTCGATCGTCGGTCATCGCCGCTCTACTTAACAGGATGGGCCTTTAGAATCCATGAACCTCACCGCGCTCAAGGGCATTGCGATCGGCATGGGCGTCCTCGTCCTGCTCGGGCTCACCGCGCTCGGATGGGGGGTGATGACCCAGGCCGGCAAGCTGAAGGGCGGCACTTCGGCCGGCGCCAAGCCGTTCGGGCTGGTCGAACTGGGCCAGCCCACCGGCAGCCAGATGGCGGAAGCGCGCGCCGAGGGCGGACGGATTTTTCTCAAGGTAACGGGCGGCGGCCTGCCCGACCGGCTCTTGGTGATCGATGCCGCCACGGGCCAGCATCTGGGCACCCTCCAGCTTTCCCGATGATTGCGCTTCGGCCGGCCGATCTGGTCCTGATTCGCGCCCTGGCCCAGGCTTCCTATCCGGTCGAATGCTGCGGCATCCTGATCGGCCGACGCGAGGCCGACCGCGTCACCGTCACCCGTATCGTGCCCTCGGCCAACATCTTAGCCAACGAGCGGCCCGACCGTTTCGAGATCGATCCCCGCACGCGGCTCGAAGCCATGCGCCAGGCCGAGGCCGAGGGGCTCGAGATGGTCGGCCATTACCATTCCCATCCCGATCATCCGGCCCAGCCCTCGGCCACCGATCTGGCGGCGGCCTGGGAGCCCGATCTCGTCTGGCTGAT
This sequence comes from Rhodospirillales bacterium, assembly GCA_016214125.1. Taxonomy (GTDB): domain Bacteria; phylum Pseudomonadota; class Alphaproteobacteria; order Rhodospirillales; family WMHbin7; genus JACRPC01. Next base: position 11,988 of record JACRPC010000043.1, read on the forward strand.
CGTCGCCGTGACCAAGGACGGGCCGGGCGCCATCGCCGCCTTCAAAGCCGACGACGCCGCCACCCGCTTCGATCCGGTGGGGATGGACACGCTCCCGGACGATTGCTAGCTTCCCCCGTCCATTTCGACCGGGAGTCTTCGCCATGACCGAGCGTCCGCGCCGCAGCGTCCTTTACATGCCGGGCTCGAACCCGCGCGCGCTCGAGAAGGCGCGCACGCTCAAGGCCGACGCGCTGATCCTCGATCTTGAAGACGCGGTGGCGCCCGACGCCAAGGACACGGCGCGCGCCAACGTGCTGGCGACGCTGGCCCAGGGCGGCTATGGCGGGCGCGAGCTTCTGGTCCGCACCAACGGCCTTGCCACGCCCTGGGGCGAGGCCGATTTGATCGCGGCGGCGCGCTCGGGCGCCGACGGCGTGCTCCTGCCCAAGGTGGAAAGCGCCCGCATGGTGAACGAGGCGCTGGCGATCCTCTCCGCCCACGGCGCGCCCGAGAGGCTGGCCGTCTGGTGCATGATGGAAACGCCCCGGGGCATTCTGGCGGCGGCCGAGATCGGCGCCGCCTCACCCCGGCTGGCCGGGCTGGTGATGGGCACCTCCGATCTTGCAAAAGACCTCCATTGCGCCCACACCCGCGATCGCCTGCCGCTCATCGCCAGCTTGAACAAGGTGGTGCTGGTGGCAAGGGCCCATGGGCTGGCGGCGATCGACGGCGTTCATCTCGATCTGGCCGACGACGAGGGCTTTGCCTTCGCCTGCCGCCAGGGCCGCGAACTGGGCTTCGACGGCAAGACGCTCATCCATCCCAAGACCATCGACGAGGCCAACCGCGCCTTCGCGCCGTCGGCGGACGAGATCGCCCAGGCGCAAACGATCATCGCCGCCTTCGCCCAAGCCCAGGCCAAGGGCCAAGGCGTGGTCGTGGTCGAGGGCAAGCTGGTGGAATCGCTCCATGTCGAGAACGCCAAGCGTCTGGTGGCGCTGGCCCAAGCCATCGACGCCCTCGCCTGATTCACCAAGGACCCCCGCCATGACCAAGACCAACCCCGGCAATTTCTTCGAGGATTTCACCATCGGCCAGGCGCTGGCGCATCCGACGCCGCGCACCCTGGTGGCCGGCGATCAGGCGCTCTACACCGCGCTTTACGGCAACCGCTTCGCCTGCGCGTCCTCGGCCGAATTCGCCCGCGCCATCGGCTATGCCGGCTGGCCCATGGACGATCTTCTGGTCTTCCATGTCGTGTTCGGCAAAACGGTGCCCGACATTTCCTTGAACGCGGTCGCCAATCTGGGTTACGCCGACGGCCGCTTCGGGGTGCCGGTCTATCCGGGCGACACGCTCCGCACCCAATCGACGGTGATCGGGCTCAAGGAGAATTCCGACAAGAAGACCGGCGTGGTCTATGTCCGCTCGACCGGGCTTAACCAGCGCGACGAGATGGTGCTCGATTACGCCCGCTGGGTGATGGTGCGCAAGCGCGACGCCAACGCGCCGGCGCCCGAAACGGTGGTCCCCGACCTGCCCAAGGCGGTGGCGCCCCAGGCCCTGGTGCTGCCCGCTCTCAATCTCGCCCGCTACGACGACCGGCTGGCCGGCTCGCCGCACCGCTTCGAGGATTACCAGGTGGGCGAGCGCATCGATCATGTCGACGGCATGACGGTGGAAGAGGCCGAGCACATGCTGGCGACACGGCATTTCCAGAACACCGCCAAGGTCCATTTCAACCAGCATGCCGAGAAGGATGGGCGCTTCCAAAAGCGCATCGTCTATGGCGGCCATGTCATCAGCCTGGCGCGCGCGTTGTCTTTCAATGGCCTGGCCAACGCCTTCAAGATCGTGGCGATCAACGCCGGGCGCCATGTGGCGCCGGTTTTTGCCGGCGACACCGTCTACGCCTGGACGGAGGTGCTGGAGGCGCACGCCTTGCCCGGTCGGGCCGATCTGGGCGCGCTCAGGCTGCGCACCGTCGCCACCAAGGATCAGCCTTGCGCCCAATTCCCCTTCAAGGAGGGCGAGGGCACCCACAAGGCGGTGGTGCTCGATTTCGACTACACCGTGCTGATGCCGGGGAAGGGGTAGGGGGATAGGGGCGGAAATCTTTATTATGTCCCCGATTTTCTGTCCAAAAAAATCACCGCCAGCGAAGTGCCAATACCCGGGTGGCGTCAAATCGGCCCCCTATAGGTGGCTCAAAGCGGGGATTACAAGATTCATGTCGGGGGTGGCGTAAGGCTTTCACCCAACGGGCGGCTCCATGGAAGGAAATGGGCTTGACCGCCATCATGTTTCCGAACGGGCAACCGTGACATTTATGGCGCCCCCCAACAGGAGTAACTCATGACCACATCCCTCGCAGGCAAAATCGCCGTCATTACCGGTGCCAGCAGCGGCATCGGACGCTCCATCGCCGAGCGGTTCCTGGCTGAAGGCGCCAAGGTCGCTGTCTTTGCTCGTAACGCCGCCGCCCTTGCGGAAATCGCCAAGGGCCACGAAGATTCGGTGTTGGTGGTGACCGGCGATGTCACCCGCGCCGCCGACCTGGAGCGCTTAACCACGGAGACCATCAAGAGGTTCGGGGGTGTCGATATCGTGGTGCCCAATGCCGGAATCGCCAAAGTGGTGCCCTTTGAGCAGAGCGACGCAGCGGCCATTAATCACCAATTCGGCATCAACTTCACCGGAGCGGTCCAGACGGTGCGCGGCTTTCTGCCCCATATCCGCAAGGGTGGATCGGTGCTCTTCATCACCACCTTCCTGACCCAGGTGGGCTTCCCCGGCTTGGCCATCTACAGCGCCAGCAAAGCGGCGTTAAAGTCGTTCTCCCAGACCCTAGCCGCCGAACTGGCCCCCAAGGGCATCCGGGTGAACTCGGTGGCCCCTGGCCCCATCGCCACCCCCATCTGGGGCAGCATTGGTCTGCCCGCGGACGTCTTGCAGGCGGTGGCCAGCCAAGTGACGGCGCGCCTCATGCCCGGCGCGTTCGGTGAGCCCGGTGACATTGCCGCCACCGCCGCCTTCCTATGCTCGGACGGCGCCAAGAACATCTGGGGCCAGGAAGTCGTGGTCGATGGGGGTTACACCATCGGCTAGGTAAGACCGAAGCCCCCATGAGTCGACTTCCGACTCATGGGGGCGGGGTTTTGCTCCCTTTCACACAGAAGCGGGCAAAACGGGGGCGCCCAAAACGGCGACACGATACGAATTTCCCCGCGCCGCCTTTTTCGAGCGCACGCCCGACAGCCCCCGGCCCGCCCCCCAAACCGAACCGCCCGAGCCCGATCGCGCCGACCTAATCGCAACGCACGCTGTATAAATCGGGGACACAATACTATTTGCAACAGCAAATAACTATAAATCGGGGACACAATACTATTTGCAACAGCAAATAACGGCGCGCCGTCTGTACGGATAACGCATGCGGCGGACCGTCGTCGCCGCGACGGCCCGGACCTAATCGCAACGCACGCCTAATCGCAACGCACGCTGGGGCAGCGGAGCGGTTGGTTTTGGCGATAGAGGTCGCGCCGGTCCTTGAAGCGGTCGGCGACGGCACTCTGGCCAAGCTGCTCGGCCATGCGGATGGCCGTTTCCGCTTCGCGGACGGCGGATTCGAAACGCCCGGCCTCGGCCAAAGCGGCGGCCAGGGTGTCGCGGAAGAAGGGGGAGTTCCGGCGCGCCATCGCCTGTTGGGCCAGCTCGATGGCCTCGGTGCCGTTCCGATAGGCGGCCTCGGTGGCGGTGGCCCGAAACCAAGCCAGGGCGTTGAGGACGCTGGAATCGTCGGGCACCTCCTGGCGCAGCTCCTTCAGCTCATCCTCGACATCGTCGAACCTGCCGATCTTTTTTGCCAGGCGCACGAAAGACAGGCCGACGACGACATGGCAGGACTTGCGGTCCGGCTTGGCCTCGCAAAGGTCCGAGGCGCGCTTCTGATCGTCCACCGCCTTGCCGATATCGCCCTTGCCGAGCCAGGCGAGGCTTCGATTGACGAGATAGGCAATGTCAGTGGGGTAATGGGAAAGGAGGGTCGTATAGTCTTCGATCGCCTGGTCGTAATTGCGCTCATCGAGAGAGAGGTAGGCGCGCCCCTTGATGGCCAAGCCGAGGTTCGGGTTGTAGCGCAGCGCGGCGTTGAAATCGGGAAGCGCCCGGTCGTGGTTGCCCTTTTTCAGATAGGCGTCGCCCCGGATCGCCCAGGCGCCGGCATGGATGCGTTCGGTTTGGTTGGAACGCAGAACGCCGGTGCAGCCGGCGATTCGCTGATCGAGCGGATTGTCCTCGGCCAGGCAGGCGGCTTTGTTGGTCTGGTAATCGTCGGCCAGAACGCCGCCCGGCCCGAGCGCCAGCGCCGCCAGGATGATGGCCGCCCCAACCCGCCGGGGGCCGAAACCAAACTTGTCCATGCGCGTCTTCCCCGTCATCTCGCCTGGCGCCTTGCGCGCGACCCTCGAATCAATAGGAAAGTTCGGCCAGGCAACGGCGGATTTGGCTGCCGACCTTCTCGGCCAATTCCCGAGCGACGCCGGCCGCCTCGACGAAACCGAGATCGCCCTGCGAGCACAGCATGACGGTGTCGTTTCCCTTGGCGAGGAAGCGGCCGATCCGTTCCGGGCTCTTGAAATGAATGACGCTGACGTTCAGTTCGTAGATGCAGTTCTTGCCGGTGTCGTCGCGCAGAATGGTTCCTTGAATATACAAGAAGGGCATCGCGTTCTCGACGACCTCAATGCCTTGGCGGCGAAGAGCGGCGGCGGCCGGGTTGGAGAAGGTCTTTTCGGTGACGCCGCATTGTCGCCAACCCTCGTTGCCTTCTTCGATGAGCAGGCTCAAGGTCGGTCGCGTTTGCGCGAACGCCTCGGCGCCGACGCCCAGCATGGCGAGCGCGATCCAAATAACCCACCGCATGAAATCCCCCGCGAACGACGTTCTCCCCTCCAAGAAAATCGTAGCAATCGAGATGGGCTTGGAAAAGCCCCCAAAAATGGACAAAAATATTGCGGGTATATCGTCGGAGCGCACCCGATCAGCACCCGGCCGATGGCCCCGCCGTCAGCCTTCGTCCCCTGCCAAGGCCTTCAGGCGGTAAAGGGCCTCCAGGGCCTCGCGGGGGCTTAGGGCGTCGGGCTCGATCGTTGTCAGGGCCTCGATCAGGGCCGAGGGCGCCGCCGATCCGGCCTTGGCGCCACCGCCCTTGGGCCGCAGGGCGGCGAACAGCGGCAGATCGTCGGCCAATTTCGTCACCGCGCCCGATTGCTCGCCCTTCTCCAAGGTCGCCAGCACCTGTTCGGCCCGGCCGATCACCGCCTCGGGCAGGCCAGCCAGCTTGGCGACATGGATGCCGTAAGAGCGGTCGGCGGTGCCCTGCGCCACGGCGTGCAGAAAGACCACGTCGCCCTTCCATTCCTTGACCCGCATGGTGTGGCAGGCCAGGCGGGGCAGACGGGCGGCCAGCGCGGTGAGTTCGTGGTAGTGGGTGGCAAACAGGGCGCGGCTTCGGTTCACCTCGTGCAGATGCTCGACCACCGCCCAGGCGATGGACAGCCCGTCGAAGGTGGCGGTGCCGCGTCCGATCTCGTCCAGGATCACCAGCGCCCTTGGTCCGGCCTGATTGAGGATCGCCGCCGTCTCCACCATCTCGACCATGAAGGTCGAGCGGCCGCGCGCCAGATCGTCGGCGGCGCCGACCCGCGAGAACAGCCGATCGACGGCGCCGATCCGCGCCTTGGCGGCCGGCACGTAGGAGCCCATCTGGGCCAGAATGGCGATCAAGGCGTTCTGGCGTAGAAAGGTGCTCTTGCCGGCCATGTTGGGGCCGGTGATCAGCCACAGCGCCTGCGAAGGCCCCAGATCGCAATCGTTGGCGACGAAGGGCTGGGCGCCTTGCGCCTTCAAGGCCGCCTCGACCACCGGATGGCGCCCGCCCTCAAGCGCGAAATCGAAACTGTCATCGACCAACGGCCGGCACCAGCCTTCTTGGGCGGCCAGTTCGGCCAGGCCGGCCGACAGATCGAGGGTGGCCAGCGCCCGGGCCGCCCCTGCGATCTCGGGCTGGCGGCCCTTCACCTCGGCCACCAAGTGCTCGAAAATCTCCAACTCGATCGCCAGGGCCTTGTCGCCGGCGCCGCGAATCTTGCCTTCCAGCTCCGACAGCTCGACCGTGGTGTAGCGCACCGCGCCGGCCATGGTCTGGCGGTGGATGTAGTCGGTTCCCATCTTCTCGGCCTGTTTGGCCGGCACCTCGATGTGGTAGCCGAGAATGTTGTTGTGCTTGATCTTCAAGGTGGCGATGCCGGTGGCGTCGGCGTAGCGGAGCTGCAGGGCGGCCACCAGCCTTCGGCCTTCGTCGCGCAGTTCGATCTGGGAATCGAGCCCTTCGTGATAGCCTCGGGCCACGAAGCCGCCATCCCGCCACAGGCCGGGCAGCTCGGGCGCCAGGGCGCGGGCCAGCCGATCGACCAGAACATCGTGCTCGCCCAGATCGCGGGCCAAGCGGGCGATGCCGGGGCCGGCTTCGGGCGCCAGAAGGTTGCGGATCGCCGGCACCTGGGCCAGCGTGTCGCGGATGGCGGCCAGATCCCTGGGCCCGCCGCGCCCGAGATCGAGCCGCATCAGGGCGCGTTCGATGTCGGCGGTCTTGGCCAGCCGGGCGCGCACGCCCTGGCGCCCCTCGGGCGCGTCCAGGAAATAGGCCAGCCGGTCATGCCGGGCCGCGATCGCGCGGGGATCGGTAAGCGGCGCCGAAAGATGGCGGCGCAGAAGCCTGGCGCCGGCGCCGGTCTGGGTGCGGTCGAGGACGGCCAAGAGGCTGCCCTTGCGCTCGCCGGTCAGGGTTTCCGTCAGTTCCAGATTGCGCCTGGTGGCGGCGTCGATCTCCATCACCGCGCCCTGGGCCAGGCGCCGGGGCGGCGCCAGGCGGGGCAGGGCGCCCTTCTGGGTCAGGTGGACGTAATCGACCAACGTGCCGGCGGCGGCGATCTCGGGCCGGGTGAAGGCGCCGAACCCGTCCATGGCGGCAACGCCGAACAGGGCTTCCAGGCGCTTCTTGGCGTTCTCGCTGTCGAAGCGGCTGTTGGAGAGCGGCTGAAGCTGCGCCTTCCAATCGGCCCACAGATCGAAGCGGCCGGGATCGGCCAGCAGCCGCTCGGCGATAAGGATTTCGCTGGGCGCCAGCCGGGCCAGGGCGGCGCCCAGATGGCGGGGCTCCAGGGGCTGGGTCATGAAGTCGCCGGTCGACAGATCGAGCCAGGCCAGGCCCAGCGCGCCCTGCGCCTCGGCAAGCGCCGCCAGGTAATTGTTGCGCCTGGCGTCAAGGAGCGTGTCCTCGGTCAGGGTGCCCGCCGTGGCGATGCGGATGACGTCGCGCTTCACCACCGCCTTGGCGCCGCGCTTCTTGGCCAAGGCCGGGTCTTCCAACTGCTCGCACACCGAAACCCGAAAGCCCTTGGCGATCAGCTTGGCCAGATAGGCCTCGTGGGCGTGCACCGGCACCCCGCACATCGGAATGTCCTGGCCCCGATGCTTGCCCCGCTTGGTGAGCGCGATGTCGAGCGCCAAGGCGGCCTTGACGGCGTCGTCGAAGAACAGCTCGTAGAAATCGCCCATGCGGTAGAACAGCAGGCTGTCGGGATGGGCCTCCTTGATGGCCAGATATTGGGCCATCATCGGCGAGGCGTCGCCCGCCTCGAAGGCGGCGGGGGCGTCGTCGTCGCTCATGGCTGGGGGTGGGAAACCGGGCGCAGATCGGACAGGCGATCGACCCGGCGCAAGCCCGGGAACTTCCAGCCGAAGAACAGCACCACCAGGATCGAACCGACGCCGCCCAGCACGGCGGCCGGCACGGTGCCGAACCAGGCCGCAGTGACGCCCGATTCGAACTCGCCCAATTCGTTGGAGCCGCCGATGAAAAGGAAATTGACGGCGCTCACCCGGCCGCGCATGGAATCGGGGGTGAGGAGCTGCACCAGGGTCTGGCGGACCACCACGCTCACCATGTCGGCGCCGCCCAGCACCGCCAGGGCGACAACGGAAAGCAGGAAATTGGTCGACAGGCCGAAGACGATGGTCGCCACCCCGAACACCGCCACCCCGCCATACATCTTCAAGCCGGCATGGCGCTCCAAAGGAAAGCGGGCCAGCCACAGCCCGATCAGGGCGGCGCCCACCGCCGGCGCGCTGCGCAAGATGCCAAGGCCGGTGGGGCCGACCTCCAGAATGTCGCGGGCGAAGATGGGCAAGAGCGCGGTGGCGCCGCCCAGGAAGACCGCGAACAGATCGAGCGACAGGGCGCCCAGGATCATCGGTTGGGCGCGCACGAAGGACACCCCGGCCAGCAATTCCGACAGGCCATGACGGTCGCTCACCCCGGTCGGCGCGGTCGAGGTGCGGATCGCCATCAGAACCAGGCCGGACAGGGCGAACAGCCCGGCGCAGATGCCATAAACCACGGCGCCGCCGAAGGCGAACAGCACGCCGCCCAAGGCGGGACCGGCGATGGTGGCGGTCTGCCAGGCGGTCGAACTCAAGGCCACCGCCGGGCCGAAACGCTCTTCGGGCACCAGTTTGGGCAGCATCGCCGAAAAGGCCGGGGCGGCGAAAACCCGGGCGCTGCCCAGCACGACGAGGACGACATAGATCGGCCACACGGCGGTGGCGCCGCTCACCAACAGATAGAGCAGGACCAGGATCGCCAGGGTCTGGGCGACGAGGCAAATGACCAGGATCGCCCGCCGGCTCATCCGATCGGCGACCTGGCCGGCGTAAAGGGTGAGCACCACGGCGGGCAGGAACTGCACCAGCCCGGCATAGCCAAGATCGAGCGGCCGACGGGTGAGGTCGTAAATGTGCCAGCCCACCGCCACCGTCACCATCAGATAGCCCAGCGAGGCGATGAAGCGAACCAGGATGTAGTGGCGGAAATCGGGGAGAGCCAACAAAAGGCGCGCCGCGGATCGGGTTTCGGTCATCGGCGGCTCCGGGTGGGATTCGGGTGGGGGCTCACGATCCGCTCATGAAAGAAAATTACAAGATGGGGGGCAGGTCGGCGGCGATCTTATCCGGCCCCCGCTTCGCTGTCCAAGCCGGGCTTGCAGAAGGAGCGAAACGCCGCGTTTTTTCCGCGCCGGCCCCTTGCTCCCGGCCGGGATTCGGGGTAGTAACGCCCCACTCGTTTGTGCGGTGCCGCGAATCGGGGCGGCGCCCGCCTTCACCTTGTATCCGCAACCCACCGTTCGAGGTCCACCCATGGCACGCAAGAAGATCGCGCTCGTCGGCTCCGGCAATATCGGCGGCACGCTGGCTCACCTCATTGGCCTTAAGGAACTGGGCGATGTCGTGATGTTCGACATCGCCGAGGGCATCCCCCAGGGCAAGGCGCTGGACATCGCCCAGTCGACCCCGGTCGAGGGCGTCAACGCCGCCTATGCGGGCGCCAACGATTACAGCGCCATCAAGGGCGCCGACGTGGTGATCGTCACGGCCGGCGTGCCCAGGAAGCCTGGCATGAGCCGCGACGATCTGGTGGGCATCAACTGCAAGGTCATGCAGCAGGTGGGCGCCGGCATCAAGGCCAACTGCCCCAACGCCTTCGTCATCTGCATCACCAACCCGTTGGACGTCATGGTGTGGGTGCTCCAGCAGGCCTCCGGTCTGCCGGCCAACATGATCGTCGGCATGGCGGGCGTGCTCGATTCGGCCCGCTTCCGCTATTTCCTGGCCGAGGAATTCCAGGTTTCGGTCGAAGACGTCACCGCCTTCGTGCTGGGCGGCCATGGCGACACCATGGTGCCGCTCGCCCGCTATTCGACGGTGGCGGGCATCCCGCTGCCCGATCTGGTCAAGATGGGGTGGACCAGCCAGGAGAAGCTCGACAAGATCGTCCAGCGCACCCGCGACGGCGGCGCCGAGATCGTCGGTCTTCTGAAGACCGGCTCGGCCTTCTACGCCCCGGCGGCCTCGGGCATCGCCATGGCGGAAAGCTACCTCAAGGACAAGAAGCGGGTGCTGCCCTGCGCGGCGCTCGTCAAGGCCGGCACCTACGGCCAGCCCGACGACATCTTCGTCGGCGTGCCGGTGGTGCTGGGCGCCAAGGGCGTTGAGCGGGTGGTCGAGATTAGCCTCAACGCCGACGAGCAGGCGGCCTTCAACAAATCGGCCGACGCGGTGCGTGGCCTCATCAAGGTCGCCAAGGGCTTGATGGGCTCTTAAGGAACACGGAGGGGAGTTAGGGATCGATGAACATCCACGAATACCAGGCCAAGCAGCTCTTGGCCAAATACGGCGTCGCGGTGTTGAAGGGCGGCGTCGCCTACACCCCGGCCGAGGCCGAGAAGGTGGCCGGCGATCTGGGCGGGCGGGTCTGGGTGGTGAAAAGCCAGATCCACGCCGGCGGTCGCGGCAAGGGCAAGTTCAAGGGCAACGAGCAGGGCGGCGGCGGCGTGCGGCTGGCCAAATCGGTGGCCGAGGTCAAGAAGAACGCCGTCGAGATGCTGGGCCATGTGCTGGTCACCAAGCAGACCGGGCCGGCCGGCAAGGAAGTCAAGCGCATCTACATCGAGCAGGGCTGCGACATCAAGCGCGAGCTTTATCTCGGCATGCTGATCGACCGCGCCACCAGCCGGGTCACCCTCATGGCCTCGACCGAGGGCGGCATGGAGATCGAAGAGGTGGCCGCCAAGACGCCGGAGAAGATTCTCAAGGTGGCGATCGATCCGGTCGAGGGCTTCCAGCCCTATCACGGCCGCCAACTCGCCTTCGGGCTGGGCTTGGTCGACAAGCAGGTCGGCGCCTTCGGCAAGTTCTGCGCCGGCATGTACCAGGCCTTCCTGGGCCTCGATTGCTCGGTGGTCGAAATCAACCCCCTGGTGGTGACCGGGGCGGGCGAGGTGATCGCCTTGGACGCCAAGATGAATTTCGACGACAACGCGCTCTACCGCCACAAGGACGTCGAGGAGCTGCGCGACGAGAGCGAGGAAGACCCGGCCGAACTGGAAGCCGGCAAGCACGCGCTTAACTACATCAAGCTCGACGGCAACATCGGCTGCATGGTCAACGGCGCCGGCCTGGCGATGGCCACCATGGACATCATCAAGCTCTATGGCGGCAGCCCGGCCAACTTCCTCGATGTCGGCGGCGGCGCCACCAAGGAGCGCGTCACCACCGCCTTCAAGATCATTCTGTCCGACAAGAACGTCGAGGGCATCCTGGTCAACATCTTCGGCGGCATCATGCGCTGCGACGTCATCGCCGAGGGCGTGGTGGCGGCGGCCCGCGAGGTCAGCCTCAACGTGCCCTTGGTGGTGCGGCTCGAAGGCACCAACGTCGATCTCGGAAAGAAGATCCTCTCCCAGTCCGGTCTGCCGATCGTCTCGGCCGACAATCTTGCCGATGCCGCCCAAAAGGTGGTGAAGGCCGTCAAGGAGGCGAAGTAGTCATGGCCGTTCTCGTCAACGCCAACACCAAGGTGATCTGCCAGGGCTTCACCGGCGCCCAGGGCACCTTCCATTCCGAGCAGGCGATCGCCTACGGCACCAAGATGGTGGGCGGCGTCACGCCCGGCAAGGGCGGGTCCAAGCATCTCGACCTGCCGATCTTCAACACGGTGGCGGAAGCGGTGAAGGCGACCGGCGCCAACGCCACCGCCATCTACGTGCCGCCGCCTTTCGCCGCCGACGCCATCTTGGAGGCGATCGACGCCGGCCTGGACTTGGCGGTCTGCATCACCGAGGGCATCCCGGTGCTCGACATGGTGCGGGTCAAGCGCGCCCTGGCCGGCTCGAAGACCCGGCTCGTCGGTCCCAACTGCCCGGGCGTCATCACGCCCGGCGAATGCAAGATCGGCATCATGCCCGGCCACATCCACACAAGGGGCAAGATCGGCATCGTCTCGCGTTCGGGCACGCTCACCTACGAGGCGGTCGCCCAGACCACGGCGGCCGGATTGGGCCAGACCACCTGCATCGGCATCGGCGGCGACCCGGTCAACGGCACCAACTTCATCGACTGCCTCGATCTGTTCCTGGCCGACAAGGAAACCCAGGCGATCGTGATGATCGGCGAGATCGGCGGCACTGCCGAGGAAGAGGCGGCCGAGTTCCTCAAGCGCTCGAAGGTCAAGAAGCCGGTGGTCGGCTTCATCGCCGGCGTCACCGCCCCCCCGGGCCGACGCATGGGCCATGCGGGGGCCATCATTTCGGGCGGCAAGGGCACGGCGGGCGACAAGATGGAGGCCATGCGCTCGGCCGGCATCCATGTTGCCGATAGCCCGGCGGCCCTGGGATCGACTATGCTGAAGGTGCTGAAGGGTTAATCACCAGGGAGTTGGCGATGGGTCTCGACCAGAGCGTATTGTCCGGCGCCAACGCCACCTTCCTTACCGAACTCCTGGCCCGCTACGTCGCCGATCCCGGCTCGGTCGATCCGGGCTGGCGGGCGGCCTTGGCCGAACTGGCCGAGGAAGCCCCCCAGGTGATGGCCGAACTCAAGGGCCCAAGCTGGGGCGTCGCCAAGACCAAGGTGATCGGCGCCGCCGATCCCGACCTGCCGCCGCCCACCAAGGCCAAGGAGGCCAAGGGCGCCGCCGCCGGCGTCTCGGCCGAGGCGGTGCGCGCGGCCACCCTCGATTCCATCCGGGCCCTGATGCTGATCCGCGCCTACCGGGTGCGCGGCCATCTCCAGGCCGATCTCGATCCCTTGCATCTCGATCCGCCCCAGGCGCATCCGGAACTCGATTATCGCACCTATGGCTTTTCCGAAGCCGATCTCGACCGGCCGATCTTCATCGATTTCGTGCTCGGGCTGGAAACGGCGACGCTTAGGCAGATCGTCAAGGTTCTCAACGAAACCTACGCCGGCTCGATCGGCGTCGAGTTCATGCACATGCAGGACCCGGATCAGAAATCCTGGATCCAGAAGCGCATCGAGAGCATCAAGAACCAGACCCAATTCACCGACAAGGGCAAGCGCGCCATCCTCGAGCGCCTGACCGAGGCCGAGGGCTTCGAGCGCTTCCTGCAGGTCAAATACACCGGCACCAAGCGTTTCGGGCTCGAGGGCGGCGAAAGCGTGGTGCCGGCGATCGAGCAAATCCTCAAGCGCGCCGGCCAGTTGGGCGTTCGGGAGATCGTCATCGGCATGGCGCATCGCGGGCGCTTGAACCTGCTCGCCAACATCATGCACAAGCCCTACAAGGCGATCTTCTCGGAATTCCAGGGCAACCCGGCCAATCCCGAGGACGTCCAGGGCTCGGGCGACGTCAAATACCATTTGGGCACCTCGTCGGATCGCGAATTCGACGGCAACACCATCCATCTTTCGTTGTCGCCTAACCCCTCGCACTTGGAAGTCGTCGATCCGGTGGTGCTGGGCAAGGTGCGCGCCAAGCAGGACCAGCGCGGCGATGCCGCCCGCGAACAGGTGATGGCGATCCTGCTGCACGGCGACGCCGCCTTCGCCGGCCAGGGGCTGGTCGCCGAATGCTTCGATCTGTCGCATCTGCACGGCTACCGCACCGGCGGCACCATCCACGTCATCGTCAACAACCAGATCGGCTTCACCACCAGCCCGCGCTTCTCGCGCTCCAGCCCTTATTGCACCGACATCGCCAAGGGCGTGCAGGCGCCGATCTTCCACGTCAACGGCGACGATGCCGAGGCGGTGGTCCACGTCGCCCGCATCGCCACCGAGTTCCGCCAGACCTTCAAGTGCGACGTGGTGGTCGACATCGTCTGCTACCGCCGCCAGGGCCACAACGAAAGCGACGAGCCGGGCTTCACCCAGCCCTTGATGTACAAGAAGATCGCCGCCCATCCGACGACGCGGGCGATCTACGCCGAGCGTCTGGTCGGCGAGGGGCTGATGACGGCCGAGGAGGCCAAGGCCATCAACGACGCCTTCATCGCCCGCCTCGAGGGCGAATATCAGGCGGCGCAAAGCTACAAGGTCAACAAGGCCGATTGGCTGGAAGGCAAGTGGGCGGGCCTGGCCCAGGCCGAGGGCGAGGACGAATGGCGCGAGGAACCCACCGCCGTCGATCTCGACACGCTGAAGCGGGTGGGCAAGGGGCTGTGCGCGGTGCCCGAGGGCTTCGACGCCAACAAGAAGATCGTCCGCCAGCTCGAGGCCAAGCGCCAGGCGATCGAGGGCGGCCAGGGGATCGATTGGGCGACCGCCGAGGCCCTGGCCTTCGGCACCCTGCTCGCCGAGGGCACGCCGGTCCGCCTGTCGGGCCAGGATTGCGGGCGCGGCACCTTCTCGCAGCGCCACGCGGTCCTGACCGATCAGACCGACGAACGCCGCCACGTCATGCTCAACCATCTGGCGCCCGATCAGGCACGCTTCGAGGTGATCGATTCGCCTTTGTCCGAGGCCGGCGTCCTGGGTTTCGAATACGGCTATTCCAGCTCCGAACCCAAGGCCCTGGTGATCTGGGAGGCCCAGTTCGGCGATTTCGCCAACGGCGCCCAGGCGATCATCGACCAGTTCATCTGCTCGGGCGAAAGCAAATGGCTGCGCATGTCGGGGCTGGTGATGATGCTGCCGCACGGCATGGAGGGCCAGGGCCCCGAACATTCCTCGGCCCGCTGGGAACGCTATCTCCAGCTTTGCGCCGAGGACAACATGCAGGTCCTGAACTGCACCAGCCCGGCCAATTTCTTTCATGCGCTGAGGCGTCAGGTGCGGCGCAATTTCCGCAAGCCGCTGGTGGTGATGACGCCGAAATCGCTGTTGCGCCACAAGCTGTGCGTGAGCGCGCTGTCCGAATTCGGGCCGGGCTCGCGCTTCCTGCGCGTGCTGCCCGATCCGGCCAAACTGGCACCCGGCCCCAAGATGCGCCGGGTCGTGCTCTGCGCCGGCAAGGTCTATTACGATCTGGTCGAGGAGCGCGCCAAGCGGGGCCTCGACGACGTGGCGCTGATCCGCATCGAGCAGCTCTATCCCTGGCCCAAGGAAAGGCTGATCGAGCATTTGAAGGACTATCCGAAGGCCGAGATCGTCTGGTGCCAGGAGGAATCGGCCAACAACGGCCCCTGGTCGTTCGTCATGCCCAGGCTCGATTTCATTCTCGAGGAGATCGGCTCCAAGCAGCGCCGGCCGGTCTATGTCGGGCGCAAGGCCTCGGCCTCGCCGGCCACCGGGCTTTACCGCACCCACCAAGAGGAGCAAGCCCGCCTGGTCGAGCAGGCGCTGGCCTGGAAGCTCGACGACATCCCGCAACCCTTTAGGCGCGCCAGCCCGTTGAGCCGCCTGATCAGCAAGGGGAAGTGACATGGCCGTACAGATCGTCGTGCCCACCTTGGGCGAATCGGTGACCGAGGCGACCGTCGCCAAATGGTTCAAACAGGTGGGCGACGCCGTGGCCGCCGACGAGCCCCTGGTCGAACTCGAAACCGACAAGGTGACGGTCGAGGTGCCGGCGCCCGCCGCCGGGACGCTGGCCTCGATCGACGCGCCCGCCGGCTCGACCGTGGCGGTGGGCGGGCTTCTGGGCCAGATCGGCGCCGGCTCGGGCGCGCAACCCAAACCCGCCCCGGCCAAACCGACCGCCCCGGCCGCCGCGCTGGCCCCGGCCGCCAAAGCGGCGGCCCCGCTTGAACTGGCGCCCGCCGTGCGCCGTCTGGTCGAGGAAAACAAGCTCGACCCGGCCGCGATTGCGGCCTCGGGCAAGGATGGACGGCTCACCAAGGAAGACGTGGTCAACTATCTGGAGGCCAAGGCGAAACCCGCCGCCCCCGCGCCCGCCCCGGCGCCCAGGCCGGCCGCGCCGGCCCAGCCCCGCGCCGCCCATCCGCGCGAGGAGCGGGTGCGCATGACCCGACTGCGCAAACGCATCGCCGAGCGCTTGAAGGAAGCCCAGAATACGGCGGCCATGCTCACCACCTTCAACGAGGTGGACATGACCGCCCTGATGGCGATCCGCAACCAATACAAGGACGCCTTCGAGAAGAAGCATGGCGTGCGCATCGGCTTCATGAGCTTCTTCGTTCGCGCCTGCCTGGTGGGCCTCAAGGAATTCCCCGCCGTCAACGCCGAGATCGACGGCGACGATATCGTCTACAAGAACCATTACGACATCGGCGTGGCGGTGGGCACGCCCCAAGGTCTGGTGGTGCCGGTCTTGCGCGACGCCGATCAGCTTTCGCTGGCCGGCATCGAAAAGGCGATCGGCGACTTGGGCAAGAAGGCGCGCGACGGCAAGCTCGCCATGGAAGACCTTCAGGGCGGCACCTTCACCATCTCGAATGGCGGGGTCTATGGCTCGCTGATGAGCACGCCGATCTTGAACCCGCCGCAATCGGGCATTCTGGGCATGCACAAGATCCAGGAGCGGCCAATGGCGGTGAACGGCCAAGTTGTCATCCGGCCCATGATGTATCTGGCGCTCTCCTACGACCACCGGATCATCGACGGGCGCGAAGCGGTGTCGTTCCTGGTCCGGGTCAAGGAAAGCCTCGAGGACCCGCAACGCATTTTGCTTGATCTCTAGGCGTTTTCCGTTTTCCCTATGGGCCAGACAACAATCAAGGGAGGAGAAGGATGTTAAGGAATCTGACCGCCATCGCCGCGGTCCTGGCTTTGGCGGCCTGCGCCGCCGAGGAAGCCCCGCCGCCGGCCGCCGCCCCCGCCCCGGCGCCCGCCCCCAAGGCCGCCGCCGCTCCGGCCGCGCCGCAGCCCTCGAAATGCGAGACCGAGCTGAAGCGCGTCGACGGCGCCATTCTCGGCGTCTACACCAAGCTGCGCGCCATCCAGTTCGACGCCGCCCAAGGGGCGCGCGACAAGCTGGCCGAGGGCTGCGCCGCCAAGGTCGATGACGCCAAGGCGGTGGCGCTGGCCGCCGAGGTCGACAAGGCGATCGCGCCCGGCGCCGGCTGCGCCATGGAGCTGCGGGTGCTGGACGGTAAGATCTTGGGCGCCTACACCAAGCTGTCGGCCGCCCAGTTCGACAAGGTGGGGGCGATCCGCGAGAGGCTGGCCGATGCCTGCGAGATCAAGGCCGCCAACGCCAAGATCGACAGCCTGCTGGCCGAAGCCGACAAGACGATGGCGCCCAAGAAGGCTCCGGCCAAGAAGGCCGCCGCCAAGAAGGCCCCGGCGAAGAAATAACCCGCCCGGCAAAGGAGTACGGATGGCCAGCGAATCCTTCGACCTCGTCGTCATCGGCGGCGGGCCGGGCGGTTACGTCGCCGCTATCCGCGCCGCCCAATTGGGCCAAACGGTGGCCCTGATCGAGAAGCGGTCCGCCCTGGGCGGCACCTGCCTCAATGTCGGCTGCATCCCCTCGAAGGCGCTCTTGCAATCCTCGCATCACTACGAGGCGGCCAGGCACGAATTCGCCCAGCACGGCATCAAGGTGGGTTCGGTCGAGCTTGATCTGGCCGCCCTCATGGCCCGCAAGGACAAGGTGGTGGGCGAGCTGACCAAGGGCATCGACGGGCTGATGAAGAAGAACAAGATCGTCCGCAAGCAAGGCGCCGGGCGGATCGCCGGTTTGGGCAAGGTGGCGGTGGGCGACGAGGTTCTGAACGCCAAGGCGATCCTGATCGCCACCGGCTCCGAAGTGACGCCGCTTCAAGGCGTTACCATCGACGAAAAGCAGATCGTCTCCTCGACCGGCGCCTTGGCGCTCAGTCGGGTGCCCAAGTGTCTGGCGGTGATCGGCGCCGGCGTCATCGGGCTCGAATTGGGCTCGGTCTGGCGCCGCCTGGGCTCGCAGGTGACGGTGGTCGAATTCCTCGACCGCATCCTGCCGCCCTTCGATGCCGAAATCGCCAAGCAGGCCGAACGGCTGTTGGCCCGCCAGGGCCTGGCCTTCAAGCTGGGCCTCAAGGTGACGGCGGCCAAGGCGGCCAAGGGGGCGGTGGCGCTGACCCTGGAGCCGGTGGCGGGCGGTGCCGCCCAGACGCTGGAGGCCGAGATCGTTCTGGTGGCGATCGGCCGCAAGCCCTATGTCGAGGGCCTTGGGCTGGAAACGGCGGGCGTCAAGCTCACCCCCAAGGGCTTCGTCGAAGTCGACCGGCATTTTTGCACCAGCCAGCCCGGCATCTACGCCATCGGCGACGTCATTGGCGGCGCCATGCTGGCCCACAAGGCCGAGGACGAGGGCGTGGCGGTGGCGGAAATCCTGGCCGGCAAGCCCGGCCACGTCAATTACGACGCCATCCCCAACGTCGTCTACACCAGCCCGGAAATCGCCTCGGTCGGCTTGAACGAGGAGCAGGTGAAGGCCAAAGGTATCGCCTACAAGACGGGCAAGTTCCCCTTCGCCGCCAACGGCCGGGCGCGCGCCAACGCCGAGACCGACGGCTTCGTCAAGATTCTGGCCGATGCGCGCACCGACAAGGTGCTGGGCGTGCATATCCTGGGCCCCAGCGCCGGCGATCTGATTTCCGAAGCGGTGCTGGCGATGGAATTCGGCGCCTCGGCCGAGGACATCGCGCGCACCTGCCACGCCCACCCGGCCCTGGGCGAGGCGCTCAAGGAAGCGGCCTTGGCCGCCGACGGGCGGGTTCTTCATCTCTAGCCGCACGGTCGCGCCCCACCTTCTTCTCGGTGGCATGTGCGCCGCCGAGGTGCTGGCGATGCTGGGGGTTTTCGCCTTTCCGGCCCTTCTGCCCACCTTCCAGGCGGAATGGGCGCTCTCCAACACCGAGGCCGGCTGGATCAACGGCATCTATTTCGCCGGCAACGCCGCCTCGGTCGCCTTCCTGATGAGCGCCACCGACCGGGTCGATGCCCGCCATGTCTATCGTCTGGGGGCGCTGGTTTCGGCGCTGGCCGGGCTGGGCTTCGCCTTCCTGGCCCAGGGCTTCTGGAGCGCGCTTATCCTGCGCGGCCTGGCGGGGGTCGGCTTGGCGGCCACCTACATGCCGGGCTTGAAGGCGCTGGTCGATCGCTATTCGGGCGCCCAGGCGCGCGCCGTGTCGTTCTACACCGCCACCTTCAGCCTGGGCACCGCCGGCTCCTTCCTGGTCACCGGGGCGATCGCGCCACTCCATGGCTGGCGCGCCGCCTTCCTGGTGGCGGGGCTGGGTGCCCTGGGGGCGCTTCTCATCGCCCAGCTTCTGCTCGATCCCCGACCGCCGGGGCCGGTGGCGCCGGGACGCCTCCTTGATTTCCGCCCGGTGTTCCGCAATCGCCGCGCCATGGCCTATGTGCTGGCCTACGGCGCCCATTGCTGGGAGCTGTTCGGCCAGCGCGGCTGGATGGTGGCCTTCCTGGTCTTCGCCGCCGCCGCCGCCCACGATGCCGATCCCTGGCCGGCGCCCACCTTGTTGGTCGGCGCCTCGGGGCTGGTGGCGATGGCGGCCAGCATCCTGGGCGGCGAGTTGGCGATGCGCATCCGCCGGCCGCTGGCGATTTCGCTCTTCATGCTGGGGGGCGCGGCCATGGCGGCCTTCTATGGCTTCGCCGCCGGTCTGCCCTATGCGGCGATGGCGATTCTCTGCCTGGTCTACAACGCGCTGGTGCAGGGCGATTCGGCGGCGCTCACCGCCGGCACGGTGGCCGCCGCCGATCCGGTCCGCCGCGGCTCGACCATGGCGGTGCATTCGCTGATCGGCTTCATCGCCGCCTTCCTAAGCCCGGTCGTCGTCGGCGTGATCCTCGATCGGGCCGGCGGGGCGGGCTCGGTCACCGCTTGGGGGCTCGCTTTCCTTTCGCTGGGCGTGGCGGCGGCGCTGGGTCCGTTGGCCCTGGCGCTGCTCCTTGGGCGCGCGGGTGCGCCGCCCGATAGGCCCGGCTGAGACGCTCGGCATCGATGGCGGTGTAGCGCTGGGTGGTGGAGAGCGAGGCATGGCCCAGCAATTCCTGAATGCCCCTCAGATCGGCGCCGCCGGCCAGAAGGTGGGTGGCGAAGCTGTGGCGCAGCGCATGCGGCGTGGCGCTTTCGGGCAGGCCCAGCATGGGACGCAGGCGGCGAATCTGGCGTTGGACGACGCCCGGATTGAGCGGCCCGCCGCGCGCGCCCAGAAACAAGGGCGCCTCGGGCGACGGCTTGAAGGGACAAAGCGCCCGATACTCGGCCACCATTGTTGCCACCTGCGGCAGGATCGGCACCAGCCGGGTCTTGTTGCCCTTGCCGGTGATGGCCAGCGTGTCGGCCAGGGGGGCGTCGGATTGGCGAAGGCCCAGCGCCTCGCCCAGCCGCAACCCGGCGCCGTAAAGGAGCCCGAACAGCGCCCGGTCGCGGGCGTCCATCCAGGGTTCCTGATCGATGACGCCGGCGCTGTCCAGGGTGCTAAGGGCGTCGTCGGCCGAGAGGGCCTTGGGCAGGCTCTTGGGCTGGCGGGGTGTGCGCAGCGCCCGGATGGCCGGATTGTGGACCAGGCCGCGCCGGTCGAGATGGCGAAAGAATCCACGCAGGGCGGAAAGCTGGCGCGCCACCGAGACCTTGCCGACGCCCTCCCGGGCCCGCGCCGCCAGGAAGGCGCGCAGATCGACGGTCTTGAGGGCGGCGAGCGCCGCCAGATCGGCCGGTCCGCCGTGATGCCTGGCGAGAAAGGCCAGGAAGATCGCCAGATCGCGGCCATAGGCTTCCAGCGTGCGCGGGCTGGCGCGCCGCTCGCCCTCAAGCCAATCCAGCCAGGATTGCGCCGCCCGCCCGATTTCGGGGGCGGCGATCCATTCGATCCGCTTCAGTGTCACGAGCCGAAATGGCGCCCGAGCACGATCTCGATCACCCGGGCGAGGAAGATCAGAAGTTCGGTGCCCTGGCCGGGCTGAAAGGCGTCGGGCTGGCGGGCGCCGATGGCGAGGAGCCCGGGCGAGCCGCCGATCGACAACTTGCTCAAGGCCTCCGAGCGCACCAGGGGCGCGGCGCCGCCATAGATCAGCTCGTCGCCGGCGATGTCGGATTTGAGCACCACCTCGCGCGGCCCCAACAGGTTGGCGACCGTGCCGTATTTGAGCCGCACGGTGGCCGGGCTGAGCGGTATCAGCGTGCCTTCGACGCCGACGATGACGGCGTCGACGTCAAGGCGCATCGGCACGTCCTCGGCCAAGGCGCGCATCGCCTGATCGAGATTGACCGCCTCGATCAAGGCCAGCACGGCGGCGTGGGTGCGCATCTGCGAGGACAGGTTGGAGCGGGTGGTGGCGATGATGTCCTCGGCGCTGGAGCGCAACCGCTCCATCTGATCCTTGAGCCTTGTCACCATGAAGGCCTGCATGTCGACCACCGAGGGCGCGTCGAAGCGCGAAGGCGGCAGCATGCCGCTCAACAGATCGGGGTGGCGGGCCAGGAATTCCGGATGGCGCCGCAAATAATGCAAGATCGCTTCGTGCTCGGATTCGCCGCTTGATTCCGTCATCTTGGCCCCGTCTTCTTCCCTGCTATGCTTATACCCCATGTCCGCGAGTCCCGTCACGCCCCGGCGCTTGGCCGTCCTTCTGCCCCTGCCGCTGGCGGGCGCCTACGACTACGCATTGCCTGACGATCTCGACCTGGCGCCGGGCGACTATGTGCGGGTGCCCTTGGGCGGGCGGACGCTGACCGGTGTCGTCTGGGGCGAGGCTCTGGGCGCCGTCGCTCCAGCCAAGCTGAAGCCCATTCTGGCAAGGCTTGATTTCGCGCCCTTCCCGGCGCTGTCCCGCCGTTTCGTCGATTGGGTGGCGCAATACACCCTAAGCCCGCCGGGCGCGGTCCTGAAGATGGCGATGAGCGTGCCCGACGCCCTCGACGCGCCCCCCGACCAGGTCGTTTACGCCCCGGCGCCCGCTCCGCCCGCCCGTTTGGCCTGGACGCCAGCCCGGCTTCGCGTGCAAGAAGCGCTCCAAGATCGGCCGCCCCAGCCCTTGGCCGAATTGGCGCGGCTGGCCAAAGTCGGGCCGGGGGTGGTGAAGGGCCTGGCCGAGGCCGGGGGGCTGATCGCGCAGAGGCGCGCCCGCGATCCGCTGCCCGGCCGACCCGATGCCGACGCGCCCGGACCGGTTTTGTCGGCCGACCAGCAGAAGGCGGCCCGGGCGTTGCTCGCGTCTCAGGGCTTCGCGGTGACGCTCCTGGACGGCGTCACCGGTTCGGGCAAGACCGAGGTCTATTTCGAGGCCATCGCCGCCTGCCTGCGCCAAGGCCGCCAGGCGCTGGTGCTGTTGCCCGAGATCGCGCTATCGGCGCAATGGCT
The DNA here is from genome assembly GCA_016214125.1 of Rhodospirillales bacterium. Taxonomy (GTDB): domain Bacteria; phylum Pseudomonadota; class Alphaproteobacteria; order Rhodospirillales; family WMHbin7; genus JACRPC01. Next base: position 34,100 of record JACRPC010000043.1, read on the forward strand.
GGCCCGCTTCGAGGCCCGCTTTGGCGCCCCGCCGGTGGTCTGGCATTCCGATCTCACCCATGCCGCAAGGCGCGCCGCCTGGCGGGCCACCGCGTTGGGCGAGGCCAAGGTGGTGGTGGGCGCCCGCTCGGCCCTTTTCCTGCCCTTTGCCGATCTGGGGCTGCTGGTGGTCGACGAGGAGCATGAGGGCGCCTACAAGCAAGAAGAAGGCACGCTCTACCACGCCCGCGACATGGCGGTGGTGCGCGCCCGGCTGTCGGATTGCCAAGCGGTGCTGGTTTCGGCGACGCCGGCGATCGAGACCCTGGTCAATGTCGAAACCGGGCGCTATCGCCGCCTGCATCTGCCCGACCGGCATGGCGGCGCGCTCTTGCCCGAGATCACCGCCATTGATCTCAGGCGCGCTCCGCCCGAGCGCGGGCGCTGGCTGGCGCCGCCCCTGGTGAAGGCGATCGAGGACTGCCTGGCGGCCGGCGAGCAGGCTTTGTTGTTCCTCAATCGGCGCGGCTATGCGCCGCTCACCCTGTGCCGGGCCTGCGGCCACCGGCTGCAATGCCCGAATTGCTCGGCCTGGCTGGTGCTGCATCAACGCATCGCCCGCCTGCAATGCCATCATTGCGGCCACGCCATGGTGCCGCCCGGCCAATGCCCGGCCTGCCAGGCCGAAGGCAGCCTGGTCGCCTGCGGCCCGGGCGTCGAGCGTCTGGCCGAGGAGGCGGCCAGCCGATTTCCCAAGGCGCGGCTGGCCCAGATGACCAGCGACACGGTGAGCGGCCCCAAGGCGGCGGCGGAACTGGTGCGCCGGATGAGCGGGCGCGAGATCGACCTTCTCGTCGGCACCCAGATCATCGCCAAGGGCCATCACTTCCCCTGGCTTACCCTGGTCGGCGTCGTCGATGCCGATCTCGGCCTCGAAGGCGGCGATCTCAGGGCCGGCGAGCGCTGCTTCCAACTGCTCTCCCAGGTTTCCGGGCGGGCCGGGCGGGCCGAGCGTCCGGGGCGCGTCTTGTTGCAAACCTGGATGCCCGAGCATCCGGTGATCGCCGCCCTGGTCGCCAACGACCGCGACCGCTTTCTCGAAGCCGAAACCCAGGCGCGGCGCGAGGCGCACATGCCGCCCTTCGGCCGGCTGGTGGCGCTGATCGTCTCCGGGCCCGATGTGAACGCGGTCGAGGCCCATGCCCGGGCGCTGGCGCGCGCCGCGCCCAAGGGCGAGGGGATCGTGGTGCTGGGGCCGGCCCCGGCGCCGCTGGCCCTGTTGCGCGGCCAGCATCGGCGCCGGCTTTTGTTGCAAACCAGGCGCGATTTGTTGCCCCAGCCCCTGGTGCGCGACTGGCTGGGCGGCTGCAAGGCGCCCGGACGCGTGCGCGTCCAGGCCGACGTCGACCCCTACAGTTTTTTCTGACGCCGCCCTGTAACTGGAACCAGTTGCAGGGCGGGATGCGCTCGGGTTAATATGACGCATGAGCCGCAAGGCCAAGCTGATTGACCGCTTGACGAGTTTGCCCCGCGATTTCACCTGGGACGAATTGGTTCAAGTCCTGGGGCATCTCGGCTATGTGGAACGGGTGGGCGGCAAGACCGGGGGATCGCGCCGCCGGTTCGTTCATGATCCGGCGCCGACGATCTTGCTGCACAAGCCGCACCCGGGAAACATCGTCAAGCTCTACGCCCTGCGCGAGGTCGTGAGTCTGCTTGAGACGGAGGGCCTGCTATGACCGATCTGCTCGAATACCGGGGCTATTTCGGCTCGGTGCGCTTCAGCGCCGAGGACGAAACCTTCCACGGCAAGCTGGAATTCATCCGCGACCTCGTCACCTATGAGGGCGCCACCGCCAAGGGGCTGAAGAAGGCCTTTCGTGAGGCGGTCGAGGATTATCTGGCGCTGTGCGCCCAGGAAGGCCGCGCCCCCGACCAGCCGCTGAAGGGCAGCTTCAATGTCCGCGCCGGCCGCGATCTGCATCGGCGGGCGATGCTGCTGGCCAAGCGCCAGGGCCTCACCCTCAACGCCCTGGTCAACGAGGCGCTGCGCCGCTATCTCGATTCCCGCGAGAAGGCGGCGTAACCCAGCCTTCCGGATTCGCTTACGGAATCGTCATTCCCTTCTGCACCTTGGGCCGCGCCTTGACGGCGTCGAACCAGCGGCGCACGTTCGGATAGGCGTCGAGATCGATGGCTTGGCGCTTGTAGGACACCACCCAGGGAAAGGCGGCGATGTCGGCGATCGAATAGTCGCCGGCCAGGTACTCGACCGCGCCCAAACGCGTGTTCATCACCTTGTAAAGGCGCCGGGCCTCGGCGCCGTAGCGCTCCTTGCCGTAGGGTACGTCTTCTTGCGCGGCATGAAGGAAATGATGAAGCTGGCCCAGCATCGGCCCCAGATTGCCCATCTGGAACATCAGCCATTGCAAGGTCGTGTAGCGCGCGCGGGGCTCGCTGGGCAAAAACTTGCCGGTCTTCTCGGCCAGATAGATCAGGATGGCGCCCGATTCGAAGAGGGTGATCGGCTTGCCGCCCGGCCCGTCGGAATCGACGATCACCGGAATCTTGTTGTTGGGGTTGAGCGCCAGGAATTCCGGCGTGAACTGCTCGTTCTTGGTGATGTTGACGACATGGACGGTGTAGGGCAGCTCGACCTCTTCCAGCATGACCGAGATCTTGCGGCCGTTGGGCGTGGGATAGGTGTAGAAATCGATCATGGCGTGGCTCCTTGGCGCACTAAAGAACGGTCATCTTGAAGGCGTCGGGCTCCATCGAATCGTCGGGCTGCACGGCAACGTCGCGGTAGAACCAAAGCTCGATCGTGCCGTCCTCCTCGTGGAGGGTGCGCGCACTCATCCAGTTGGCGGCCTTCATGGTTTCGAACAGCTGGCGGCCCACCCGGATGCGGTGCGGCGTCTTGCCGCGCATTTCGCATTCGGAAAAGGCATCGGAAAGATCGGAAAGGGCGGTGCTCATCCTTGGTCCTGAGAATGGGGGGTCCTGAGAATGGGGGAAGGCTGGACAAAACGGCTGGGCTGGGGATAATGCGCCGCCGAAACAACCGCTTCAAGCCCCTCGAATGACCGCCGCCGCTGCCCCCGTTGCCCCCGTGCCGCCGACCGCTCTGTCGGTGGTGGTGCCGGTGCGCAACGAGGCCGAGAACGTGTTGCCCCTGGTGGGCGAGATCGACCAGGCTTTGCAGGGCCGGCTCGTTTACGAAATGGTCTTTGTCGATGACGGCTCGACCGATGCCACGCTCGACCGCCTGTTCGAGGCCAAGGCCCGCTATCCGGCGCTCCGGGTGCTGCGTCACAAGAAGGGCGCCGGCCAAAGCGCCGCCATCGCCAGCGGGGTAGCGGCGTCCCGCCATCCCTGGATCGCCACCTTGGATGGCGACGGCCAGAACGATCCGGCCGACATTCCGGCCCTTTTGCAGGCCCTGGCCGATCAACCGGCCGATGCAAGGCCGCTGATGATCGCCGGCCACCGGGCCAAGCGTCAGGACAATTGGCTGCGCCGGATGTCGTCTCGGGTGGCGAACGGCGTTCGCGCCTGGATGCTCAAGGACGCCACCCCCGACACCGGCTGCGGCTTGAAGCTCTTTCCCCGCCAGACCTTCCTCGACATGGCGCGCTTCAATCACATGCACCGCTTCCTGCCCGCCCTGATGATGCGCCAGGGCGGCCGGGTGGTCAGCGTGCGGGTCAACCACCGCCCGCGCGCGCGCGGCACCTCGAAATACGGCCTTTTCAACCGGCTGGGGGTGGGGATCGTCGATCTCTTCGGGGTGATGTGGCTGATCTGCCGCCCGATGGCGCCCGAGATCGAGCGGTTCGATCCATGAGCCCGGTCCGCGCCCGTCTGGCGCCCTGGGTGCGGCCCCGGGTGCTGGCGAAAGGCTTGGTGCTGATCCTGTCCTTCGCCGCCGTCGGCTATCTTCTCAAAGCCACCGGGCTGGGCCAGGCGCTCGACAAGCATTGGATCGACGTCAATGTCCGCGATCAGGGGCTATCGGGCGAGGCGATCTATCTGGCGGTGGGAATCCTCGCCATGGCGGTGGGCATTCCCCGCCAGCTCGTCTGCTTTCTGGGCGGCTACGCCTTCGGGCTTTGGCTGGGCGGCGGGCTGGCCATCCTGACCTCGGGCCTAAGCTGCGTGCTGGCCTTTTCCTACGCCCGCTTTTTCGGCCGCGCCTTCGTGCAGGGCCGCTTTGCCGGCCGCGTCAAGACGATCGACGATTTCCTCAAGGGCAATCCCTTCACCATGACCTTGCTGATCCGCCTCTTGCCGGTCGGCAACAATCTGGTCACCAATCTGGCCGGGGGCGTGTCGAGCGTGCCGCTGCTGCCCTTCGTGGCTGGCTCGGCTTTGGGCTACATCCCGCAAACCCTGATCTTCGTGCTGTTGGGCAGCGGTGTTCACCTCGACCCGGTTTTCAACACCCTGGTCAGCGCGGCGTTGTTCGTGGCCTCCGGGGTGCTGGGGGTCTATCTCTATCGGCGCTACCGGCACGGCCGCAAACTCGACGACCAGCTCGATGCGGAGTTGGAAAACAACACACAATAATTGGTGTTGAATATTATTTATCCGTTGATTCTGTTTTGTTTTTATAAATATCCACAGAAAATGGCTTGACAAGCCCCCGCCCTCGCCCTAAATCGCTGGCACTCATGGTCTCCGAGTGCTAACAGCACTCGGAACCCGGAACGTCTAACACCCCTTTGTCAAACCAACATGGATGGAGATCGAGCGATGAAGTTCAGACCGCTCCATGATCGAGTGCTGGTCAAGCGCCTCGAGCAGGAGGAAAAGTCGGCCGGTGGCATCATCATTCCCGACACGGCCAAGGAAAAGCCGCAAGAGGGCGAAGTGGTGGCGATCGGCCCCGGCAGCCGAGGCGAGGATGGCAAGATCCATCCGCTCGACGTCAAGGCGGGCGACCGCATCCTGTTCGGCAAGTGGTCGGGCACCGAGGTCAAGGTCGATGGCGTCGAGCTGTTGATCATGAAGGAGTCCGACATCATGGGCGTCATCGAGACGTCTGGGAAGAAGAAGTAAGGAAAGGAGTCCGCCATCATGGCAGCTAAGGACGTCAAATTCTCCACCGATGCCCGCGCCCGTATGTTGCGCGGCGTCGACATCCTGGCCGACGCGGTCAAGGTCACGCTGGGCCCCAAGGGCCGTAACGTCGTGATCGACAAGTCGTTCGGCGCGCCCCGGATCACCAAGGACGGCGTCACCGTCGCCAAGGAGATCGAACTGGCCGACAAGTTCGAGAACATGGGCGCCCAGATGGTGCGCGAAGTGGCCTCGAAGACCAACGACATCGCCGGCGACGGCACCACCACCGCGACCGTGCTGGCCCAGGCCATCGTGCGCGAGGGCTGCAAGTCGGTGGCCGCCGGCATGAACCCGATGGATCTGAAGCGCGGCATCGACCTGGCGGTCGAGGCGGTGGTCGAGGATCTGCAGAAGCGTTCGAAGAAGATCACCACCAGCCAGGAAATCGCCCAGGTCGGCACCATTTCCGCCAACGGCGAGGTCGAGATCGGCCAGATGATCGCCAAGGCGATGGAAAAGGTCGGCAACGAGGGCGTGATCACGGTCGAAGAAGCCAAGGGCATGGAGACCGAGCTCGACGTCGTCGAGGGCATGCAGTTCGACCGCGGCTACACCAGCCCCTATTTCATCACCAACGCCGACAAGATGGTCTGCGAGTTGGACAGCCCCTACATTCTTCTCCATGAGAAGAAGCTGTCGGGCCTGCAGCCGCTGCTGCCCGTCCTCGAGGCGGTCGTGCAGTCGGGCAAGCCGCTCCTCATCATCGCCGAGGAAGTCGAAGGCGAGGCGCTGGCCACCCTGGTGGTCAACAAGCTGCGCGGCGGCTTGAAGGTCGCGGCCGTCAAGGCCCCGGGCTTCGGCGATCGGAGGAAGGCGATGCTCGAAGACATCGCCATCCTGACCAACGGTCAGCTTATCAGCGAGGATCTCGGCATCAAGCTCGAGACCGTCAACCTGTCGATGCTGGGCACCGCCAAGCGCATCACCATCACCAAGGACGACACCACCATCGTCGACGGTGCCGGCAAGAAGAAGGACATCGAGGCCCGCTGCAAGCAGATCCGCGCCCAGATCGAGGAAACCACCTCGGACTACGACAAGGAGAAGCTGCAAGAACGCCTGGCCAAGCTGGCCGGCGGCGTGGCGGTGATCAAGGTCGGTGGCGCCACCGAGGTCGAGGTGAAGGAGCGCAAGGACCGGGTCGACGACTCGCTCCACGCCACCCGCGCCGCGGTCGAGGAAGGCATCGTGGCGGGCGGCGGCTCGGCGCTGCTGTTCGCCATCCGCGCCCTCGACAAGGTCAAGGCCGGCAACGACGACCAGAAGGTCGGCATCGAGATCGTCCGGCGCGCCCTGCAATCGCCGGTGCGCCAGATCGTCGAGAACGCCGGTCATGACGGCGCCGTCGTGGCGGGCAAGCTCCTCGAGGCCAAGGACACCAACTACGGCTTCGACGCCCAGAAAGGCGAATATTGCGACATGATCAAGGCCGGGATCATCGATCCCACCAAGGTCGTGCGCACCGCCCTTCAGGACGCCGCGTCGGTGGCGGGTCTGCTCGTCACCACCGAGGCGATGATCGCCGAGCGTCCGAAGAAGGACATGCCGCCGATGCCCGGCGGCGGCGGCATGGGCGGCATGGGCGGCATGGGCGACATGGACTTCTAAGTCCCGACCCAACCGTTCGACGACCAAGGGGCCGTCCCATGGGGCGGCCCCCTTTCTTTGTGCTACACTGGCCGCCATGACGCGACGGCGGCGCATTCTTCTCGTTTTGGCCCTGGCGTTGGCCGGCTTGGCGGCGGCGCTGGCGGTGGCGCCCAATCTCGGGCTGCGCTACGCGCTGCGCCAGGGGCTGGCGGCCTTGGGCGCCACGCGGATCGAATTGGGCCATGGCGATCTCTCGCTCTTCAACCAGCGTCTGGTGCTCAAGCAGGTGCTGGCGGGCGGGGCCGATGGCGGCGCCGCCCGTCTGGGCGATCTGGTTCTTTCTTTCACGCTGCGGCCGCTGTTCGATCGCCGCGTCGCCCTGGGCAGTGTGGCGCTGTCGGGCGTGGCGCTCGATGTGGTGCGCGAGCCCGACGGGCGCTTCACCGTCAAGGGTCTGGTCCTGCCCACCGTGCCGGCCAGCGAGGCGGAAGGGGCGCGCTGGACCTTCGGTATCGACGACCTCACCCTCACCGACAGCACGCTCACCTTGACCGACGGGCCGCGGCGCCTCGAGGCGCGCATCGATCGCCTGCGCCTCAAGGATCTGCTCGATTGGCAACCCGATCAGCCGGCCGCCATCGATTTCGCCGGCACGCTGGCGGGCGCCGCCACCACCGCCAAGGGAACGGTGAAGCCGTTCGGCGCCCATCTGGCGCTCGATCTGGCGCTGGCCACCGAGGGACTCGATCTGGCGGCGTTGGCGCCCTGGTTGGCAATCGAGGCCGGGCGCGACTATCTGGGCCGCCTTAGCGCGACCGCCACCCTGGCGCTGGGTGCCGACGCCAAGGGCGGCCTCGTGCTCGATCTGGCGGGGTCGGTGGAAAGCCGGCACGCGCCCCATCTCGACCGCGCCGCCTGGGTGGGCAAGGCCCATCTTGGGCCCGAAGGGATTCGGGCCTCCGGCCATCTCGATCTCGAACAGGCCAGCCTTCACCAGGGTGAGCGCCGGATCGTCCTTCGCAGGGCGGCGATCGCCATCGGCGCGCTCGATCTGGCGCTGGGGCCGGTGCCGACCGGCGCCTTCGCCGGCCGTGTCGATCTCGACGACCTGCACCTTGCCGATCCGGCGGGCACGCTGCGGCTGGGCACGCTTGCCTGGGAGGGGCGGGTGGAGAAGGCGCGGCCCGGCACGCCCATCCTCCATCAGGCAAACCTGGCCGCCAGCGGTCTGGTCGCCGAGGCCCAGGGGGCGCTGCTGGCGCTCGATCGGCTGTCGGGTCCGCTGCGTCTGGCCCAGGCGCCCAGCGGCGCCGTCGAGGCGGGCGGCAGCCTCACGGCCAGCGGCCTGGCGCTCGATCATCCCCAGGCGCGGCTCACGCTGGCCGGGCTCGATCTCGACCTGGCCTCGGCCAACCTCGATCAAGGAAGACTGGCCGGCGAAGGCAAGCTGGCGGCGCGCGGCCTCGATCTCGCCGGCGCGGACGCCAGCGTGCAAGCCGAGACGCTGTCCTGGCAGGGCGCGCTTCGGGGCGATCACGCGATCGTTGTCGAAGGCCGGCTCGATCTTGGCCGGGTTCAGGCGGCGCTTGAGCGGCCCCTGGCGCTGGCCTACGAGCAGAAGGGCGCCGGCTTCGAGGGAATTGTCCGCCTGGGCGGCGATGGCGCGCCCGAGGAGATCGCCGGCAAGGGGCGGCTCAAGGGGGCGGCGGTCCGGCTGGCCGGCGATCCGCCGGTCGAATTGGCGACGCTCGACGATCTGGCGATCGAGGATGTCCGCTATGGCCCGACGGGCGCCAAGGCCCGCCGGCTGTGGGGGCGCGATCTCGCCTTTCTGGCACGCGGCGACGATCCCTGGCGGATCGAATTGGGTCGCCTGGCCTTGGCCGATCTGGCGCGCGACCCACAGGGCGCGCTTTCCCTGGGCGAGGCGCGGCTTAGCGATCTTCGGCTGCGTCTGGTCCGCGATGCGGGCGGTCTGGTCGGCGCCGATTGGCTGCCTCGCGCCCCATCCGAGCCCGCCGATGCGCCTACGCCAGCCCTGGCGATCGGGCGGCTGGTGGTCGAGGGCAAGAGCGCGCTCGACTTCGCCGACACCGTGCCCGAGGAGGATGTCGAGCTTACCCTTAGCGATCTGGCGCTCGAAGCGAGCGGCCTTTCCACCGACCCCAAGGCGGCCCCGGCGCAGATCCGCCTGTCCGGCCGGCCGGGCGAGTTCGGCCGCCTCGATCTCGATCTCACCCTCCAGCCTTTCGCCCAGCCGCGCCGGGCGGCGATCCAGGGCCGCGTCAAGGGGCTCGATCTGCCCGGCCTTTCCGGCTATGTCGGTCCGGCCCTGGGGGTGGCGGTGAAGACCGGTCGCCTCGATGCCGATCTCAAGGGCAGCCTCACGGGCGAGGCGATCGAGGGCACCGCCGGCTTCGCCGCCGCCAATCTGTTCCTGGAAGAGTTGGAGGCCAAGAACAGCCGGCTGGCCAAAGCCAGCGGCCTGCCGCTCGACATGGCGCTCAATTTGTTGCGCGACGGCGAGGACCGCATCGCGCTTAGCGTGCCCTTCGCCGGCAGCCTCGACGATCCGCAATTCGATTTGGGCGAGGCGATTGGCCAGGCGATGGGCGGGGCGCTGCGCAAGACGGCGCTGGCGACCTTGAAGCTGGCGATTCCGCTTTGGGGTCTGGTCGATCTGGCCGGCGAGGCGATCGAGGAAGCCCAATTCGGCTTGAAGCCCCTCGAATTCGCGCCGGGCGAAACGACTCTTTCCGACGCGCAGCGGGCTTCGCTCGATCAGTTGGCCGCGCTCTTGGCCGAACGGCCGGGCGTACGGCTCGATCTGTGCGGCGTCGCGCTGGAAAGCGAATGGCCGATCGTTCTGGCGGCGCGCCAGCGGCGCGAGGCCGAGGCCCGTTCGCTGATGGCGGGCGCGGTGGCGGCGCTGCGCAAGATGGCGGCGCCCGAAAGCGCCACGCCGCCGCCCGACGAGGAAAGCTTACGCGATCTGGCGGCCGAGCGGGCGCGGGTCGCCAAGCGCCATCTGGTGCAGGCGGGCCGGATCGATCCCTCCCGTCTGTTCGAATGCCATCCCAAGATTGAAAGCGAGCCCGGCGCCGGGCCGCGCCTGGACATCAAGCTCTGACCGTCGTCGGCGCGTGTCTGGGCGTTTGGCCCGGGCGTTGGGAGCGTGAACACCACCAAGACACAAAGACACGAAGATGACCAATCCTTGGTGTCTTGGTGCCTTGGTGGTTCCGCGATCTCAACAAATCGTCGGCCGGACGGCCCCGCCGGCGATTGAGGCTAATTAATCAGTGTCCCATCAGCACCGGGATCTCGGCCATCTCCAGAACCTCGCGGGTGGCGCGGCCAAGATAGACCTCGCGCCAGCGATGCAGGCTCCAGCGCCGGTGGCGGTGCGCGCCCATCACCAGCAGATCGGCCTTCTCCTCGGCCGCCGCCGCCAACAGGCGCTTGCCGCCCAGATGCTTCGAGCCCATATGGCCGATGATGCGGTGCTGGGGCTTGATGCCGTGCCGCTCCAGATAGCCCACCAAATCCTCGACCACGCTCACGGGCGTGTGGTGGCTTTCGGCGGTCAGGATGACCACGCGTTCGGCGAAGGGGAACAGGTTGGTGGCGCCGCCCAGGGCACGGGCGCATTCCGGGCTGCCGTTCCAGGCGATGGCGATGGTGCGGGCGAAGCTGGCGGGCGGGCGGTGTGGCACCACCAGGGTCGGGCGGCCGCTTTCGAACAGGGCGTCGATGGTCAGGCTGTGCAGCAGGTCCTTGGGATTGCTGGGATGGCCGACGATCACCAGATCGTGGACCCGCGCCAGCCTAGGAAAAACGCTGTGCTTCTTGCCCACCTTTTCGACGAAGCGGGCGGCCAGCCTTCCCTGGGTGGCGGCGCCGTTCTCGACCACCGGTACGCCATGCTTGGCGCAGATTTCGGCAAAGATGGCGCGCGCCGCGCGGGCGCGCTCTTCGGCCAGGCCGGCATGGCCATGGGCGAATTTCTCGACCATGGAGCCGCTCATCGAGTCGCCCATAGCCGGGGCCTCGGTGAGCGAATCGGGGCGGACATGCAGCACGTCGAGCGACACCGAAAGCTTGGCCGCCACGGTCAGCGCCGCCTCCAGGGTGGCGTGGCTGGCCTCGGTTCCGTCCAGGGAAACCAGGATGCTTTTGATGGTCATGGCCCGTCCGTCCAAAAAAGATATCCCTTTTTATGTTGCGGGAATGCCCGTGTAAAGCTATCCGTTCAGGGGTAGACGAGGGGACCATGCCGGACAGCAAGATCATCGACCGCCGCTTGGTGGTTCTGGGCGCCATCCTGATCCAGCTTTGCCTGGGTGCCATTTACGCCTGGTCGGTGTTCACACCCGCCTTGAAAACCGCCGGCTGGTCGAAGCTCGACACCCAGCTGGTCTTCTCGGTCGGGCTGGCCGTCTTCGCCCTGGTGATGGTCTGGGCGGGGCGGAAAATGCCCATCTGGGGCCCGCGCAAGCTGGCGCTGCGGGGCGGGCTGATCCTGGGGGCGGGCTACATCCTGGCCGGGCTGGCCGGCGGCACCCATTTCTGGGCGCTGGTGCTGGGCATCGGAGTGATCGGCGGCGCCGGCATCGGGCTGGCCTATGTGGTGCCGATCGCGGTCGGCATGCGCTGGTTCCCCGACAAGAAGGGCCTGATCACCGGCCTGGCGGTGGCCGGCTTCGGCTTTGGCGCCATGGGCTGGGTGAAGATCGCCGACAGTTGGGGCCAGTTGATCGCCCGCATCGGGCTGGCCAACACCTTCATCGTCTATGGGGTGGCCTTTGCCCTTTTGGTGGTGCTGGGCAGCCTGTGGATGGTCTTTCCGCCCGGCGGCTGGACGCCCGCCGGCTTCCAAGCCCCCAAGCCGGCCGGAGGTGCTCCGGCGCCGGCCGCCACCGCCGCTCCGCCGGCCGGGCGCGATTTCACGCCCGCCGAGATGCTGGCGACGGTGCAATTCTATCTCATCTTCGCCACCTTCGCGGTCTGCGCCGCCGCCGGGCTGATGGCGATCGGGCTGATGAAGCTCTATCCGATGGAAGCGCTGCAGAAGGCCGGCTATTCGGCCGCCGAGGCCAGCGCCATTGCCGGCACCGCGATGGCGGTCTGTTTCAGCCTGGCCAACGGCATCGGCCGCATCGCCTGGGGATCTTTAAGCGACAAATTGGGGCGCCGGCGCTCGATCCTCATCATGGCGGCCAGCCAGGGCGTGCTGTTCCTGGCCTTCACCGGCATGGCCGGCAACGAATGGCTGCTCTATCTGGGCGCCATCCTGATCGGCTTCAATTTCGGCGGCAATTTCGCCCTCTTCCCCACCATCACCGCCGACACCTTCGGCGCCACCTCGGTGGGCCAGAACTACCCCTACATCTTTCTGTCGTACGGTGTGGGCGGGATTTTGGGGCCGATCCTGGGCGGGCTGTTGGGCGACATGGGCAATTTCCCCCTGGCCTTCACGGTCTGCGGCTTCGCCTGCTTCGCCGGCGCGCTGTGCACGGCGTTGATCCGCCCGCCCAAGGGGTAGGGGGCGGCGGGGGCATGACCCTTCGAGCGATCAAGACCCGTAAGGATCACAAGATGGCCCTGGCGCGGATCGATGCCCTGATGGCGGCCGAGGCCGGCACGCCCGAAGCGGCCGAGCTTGAAGCGCTGGCGATTCGGGTCGAGCGTTACGAACAAGGCGCCTTTCCGATCGATCCCCCGATCCGCGACGGCGCGTGAACGGACAACCAAGTCATCAAGAGCCCGCGATCTTCGTGTCTTGGTGTCTTGGTGGTTCAACCTTCTCCCACCATCATCGACGCCGGCCCGGGCCGCCATGGCCCCAACACCTCGGCACCCTCGCGCCTCGTCCAATGTTTTCTTTATATTCATCAAATATCTATAAAAAGTTCTTGACAGCCTCGCCGTCTTCGGGCAGCCTGTCCAGGCTCCATCTTTCTGCGCGGTCGGCCGGTGGTGGGGCGGCGTTGCGAACGATTCTCGGAATCACCGAAATCCGCTTTGCCGTTCAAGGCGCTACCACAAAAAATGCTAAAGAAATGGTTCGAAAACGGGGGTGAATCGAGAAAGTTCAACGACTTAATTGAGTCAAAGCGGCGCAAAACGGGTCATGATCGGCAATCGATCGGTGCCAATCGGGCGCAGATCGGCGCAAATCGGGCCACGAGTGGAACCGGTCGGATTGGCTGGGCCGGCGGGGCGGCGAGCGGGGCGGCGATCGGGGCGGCGAGGAAGGCGGGCTTTCGGCCCGTCCGAACCCTTCGACCCCACCGGTTCTATCCCACCCCTTCTACCCCACCGGCAGGGGGCCGGATTGGTGATGCACCATCTTCCAGATCTTGCCCTCGCGCACGAAGAGGTTGCTGGCCACCAGCGCCTGGCCCTCGACATGCTCGTGACAAACGACCATGCCGGTCTCGCCCCAGATCACCGCCTGGGCGTTGTCGAAGGTGATGGGCGGCTGCGGGCCCGACAGGATGGCCCGCCATGTGGCCATCACCATCTCGCGGCCCACCAGCAGGTCCCAGCCGGGATGGATGCAGGCGATGGCGGCGTTGCGCGACCACACCTCGTCCATCGCCTCCAGGTCGCGGCGCGCGAAGGCGGCGTAGAAGGCTTCGTTGGCGAACAGAAGGGCGGCTTCACTCATGGCGAACGTCCTTTGGCAGCTCAGATGAACAGCATGGCGCCGTCCTTCGAGGCCTCGGCCAGGAAGGTGACGACGCCGCCGCTCTGGATCGGGATGTCGGCGCGCAAGGGCTTGGCCTCCAGCCCCATCGCCTTCAGGCCCATCTCGCAGACCATGAAGGTGGCGCCCAGGGCCAGGGTGGCGTCCAGAAGTTCGGCGAAGGTCGCCACGCCCTTTTCGGCGAAGCCGGCCTCCAGGCTTTGCGGGCTGGCGCCCGGTGTCTCGGTCGTCAGGCGGGTCCAGCCGTCGGGGGCCAGCAGGGCCTGGCTGGCCGCCATGGTGAAGAACAAGGTGACGGCGCGGTTCGAGGCCAAGGCGCCGGCCGCCAGCACCAGCGCGTAATGGACGCGCTCGAAGGCGCCCGAGAAGACGATGATCGACAGCCGGTCGGGGCCGGTGCTGGCCTTAGCCGTTGCAGTCATGGCCGCTGTAATCCCCGCCAAGGTCGCGGATGCTGGGCTTGGCGCCGCAGAGCGGGCAGCCGGGATCGGGCTTCACCTTCACCTTGCGCATGTCGGTCGCCAGGGCATCGTAAAGGACCAGTTGACCCATCAGGCTGTCGCCGATGCCCAAGAGCTCTTTCACCACCTCGGTCGCCTGCATGGCGCCCAGGATGCCGGCGATGGCGCCCAGCACCCCGGCCTGTGCGCAGCTTGGCACGAAATCGGGCGGCGGCGGCTCGCGGAACAGGCAGCGGTAACAGGGGCCGCCCTGGTGCGGCTTGTAGGTGGCGAGCTGGCCGTCGAAGCGCAGGATGGCCGCCGAGACGAGCGTGCGCTTGGCGAAGTAGCAGGCGTCGTTGACCAGGAAGCGGGTGGCGAAATTGTCCGAGCCGTCGGCCACCAGATCGTAGCGGCCGAAAAGCTCGAGCGCGTTCGAGGGGTCGAGACGCCTTCGATGCGCCTCGACCGTCACCTCGGGGTTGATGCGGCGCAGCGTCGCCTGGGCGCTGGTCACCTTGGCGAGGCCGATCGAATCGGTGTCGTGCAGGATTTGCCTTTGCAGGTTGGACAGATCGATGACGTCGTCGTCGATCACGCCCAGCCGACCCACCCCGGCGGCGGCCAGGTAAAGCAGCAGCGGCGAGCCCAGCCCGCCGGCGCCCACCACCAGCACGCTCGATTGCAAAAGGCGCGCCTGACCGGTGCCGCCCACCTCCTTCAAGATGATGTGGCGGGCGTAGCGCCGCACCTGGTCTTCGCTGAAGTCCATCACTCCTGGTCGAAGAGCGCGGTGGAGAGATAACGTTCGGCGAACGAGGGCAGGATGACCACGATCATCGCGTCTTTCATCGCCGGACGGGCGCCGATTTCCAAGGCGGCGGCCAAGGCGGCGCCCGACGAGATGCCGACCGGCAGGCCTTCCAGCTTGGCGGCCAGGCGCGCCGTGGCGAAGGCGGTCTCGTTGCCGATCTGCAGGATCTCGTCGATCATCGGCTTGTCGAGCACGCCGGGCACGAAGCCGGCGCCGATGCCCTGGATCTTGTGCGGCCCGGGCGCGCCGCCCGAGAGGACAGGCGAATCCTCGGGCTCGACGGCGATCATCTTCAGGCTGGGCTTCTTGGCCTTTAGGACCGAGCCGACGCCGCTGAGCGTGCCGCCGGTGCCGACGCCCGAAATGACCACGTCGACCGCGCCCTGGGTGTCGTTCCAGATTTCCAGCGCCGTGGTCAGGCGATGGATCTCCGGGTTGGCGGGGTTCTCGAACTGCTGCGGCATGTAGGCGCCAGGATTCTCGGCCACCAGCTCCTCGGCCCGGGCCACCGCGCCCTTCATGCCCTTGGCCGCCGGGGTGAGCACGATCTCGGCCCCCAGATGGACCAGCATCTTGCGCCGCTCGAGCGACATGCTCTCCGGCATGGTGAGGACGAGCCGGTAACCCTTGGCCGCGCAGACGAAGGCGAGCGCGATGCCGGTGTTGCCCGAGGTCGGTTCGATGATGGTGGCGCCGGGTTTGATTGTTCCGGCCTTTTCGGCCGCCTCGATCATCGCCAAGCCGATGCGATCCTTGACCGAAGCCAGCGGGTTGAAGAATTCGCACTTGCCGACGATCTGGGCCGAAACGCCGGCCTGAGCGGCCAGCTTCTTCAGGCGCACCAGCGGCGTGGCGCCGACGGTGTCAAGGATGCTGTCATAGACGCGGCCGCGGAACTCGGGGGTCGAACTCGCACTCATGATCGGGCGCTCCCTTGGCGTTCGTGTTAGATGGCGAAGTCGAGTTTGTTGGTGGCCTCGCTGGCGATGCCGTCGCGATAGGCCGTCATGCACAAATCGTCGATGGTGATCGAATCGAGCCTTGCCATGATCTCGTCTTGCTGGCGGCTCCACATCGGGCGGATGACCTGCTTGCCCAGCTCCGAGGCCGGGATGTCGCGGTAGGGGTCCTCGGCGGTTTCCAGGGCGCCGACGACGCGGACGATCTCGCCCACCGAAATGCGCCGGCGCTCGCGCGCCAGGCGGTAGCCGCCTCGGGGGCCGCGCACCCCCGAGAGGATGCCGCTGCGCACCAACTGCTGGAGTGTCTGTTCGAGATAGCGCCGGGGAATACCCTGGCGGCGCGTGATCTCGCGGCTCTGCACCGGCTCGCCGCCGGCGTGGTAGGCGATGTCGAGCACCGCCTCGATGGCGAACAGCATCTTTTTCGACGGCCGCAGCATGGTCTCGTTCTCCCGTCTTTCCTCGTCGTCACACGCCGGTCGAGCCGAAGCCGCCGGCGCCCCGCGCCGTATCGGAGAGGCTGGCGCTCTCCTGCCAAGCCACTCGGGTGACCGGCGCCACCACCATCTGGGCGATGCGCAGGCCGCGCGTCACCGTGAAGGGCTCCTGGCCCAGATTGATCAGCGCCACCCGCACCTCGCCCCGGTAATCGGCGTCGATGGTGCCGGGGCTGTTCAAGACCGTCAGCCCATGCTTGACCGCCAAGCCCGAGCGCGGGCGCACTTGGGCCTCGAAGCCCTCGGGCAGGGCGAGCGCGATGCCGGTGGGGATGAGGGCGCGTCCGCCGGGCAAAATCACCTGATCGGCCTGGACGGCGGCGATCAGATCGACCCCGGCGGCGTGCGCCGTGGCGTAGGCAGGCAGGTCGAGCCCCTGGCCGTGATCGAGACGCTGGATCGCCACCGCGATCATCGGCGCTTGCCCTTGCCGGGGCGGGGCGGCCGGGCGACCAGGGCCAGGGCGATCCGCTTGGCTAGCCGGTCGGCGACCTCGTCCTTGCTCAAGGCCGGCCAGGTCTCGACGCCCGAGGAGTCGACGAGATGGATGGTGTTGGCGTCGCCGCCGAAGGTGCCGCTTTCCGGTCCGACATCGTTGCCGAGAATCCAGTCGCAGCCCTTGGTCTGGCGCTTGGCGGTGGCGTGCTTGACGACGTCTTCGGTCTCGGCGGCGAAGCCGATCAGCAGGCCGGGGCGATCGGCGCCCAAGGCGGCCAGGGTGGCCAGGATGTCGGGATTGGCGACCAGCTCCAGCACCGGCGGCGCCGCGCCCTTGACCTTCTTGATCTTCTGCGCCCCGGGTTTCTTCACCCGCCAGTCGGCCACCGCGGCGGCGCAGACCGCGACATCGGCGGGCAGGGCCTTTAGGCAGGCGGCCAGCATCTGCTGGGCAGTCTCGACCTTCACCACCCGAATGCCGTCAGGATCGGCCAGACCCACCGGGCCGGTGACCAGCGTCACCTCGGCGCCCAGGCCGGCCAGGGCGTGGGCGATGGCGTGGCCTTGCTTGCCCGAGGAATGGTTGGCGATGAAGCGCACCGGATCGATCGGCTCGCGGGTGGGGCCGCTGGTCACCAGCGCCCGCAGGCCCTGCAAGGGTTGGTCGGGCGTCGCCAAAGCCGCGATGGCGGCGAGAATGTCCGGCACCTCGGCCAGGCGGCCGCTGCCCACTTCGCCGCAGGCCAGATCGCCGGCGCCGGGTCCGACGAAGCGCACGCCGCGCTTCTCCAGAAGCGCCCGGTTGGCCTGGGTGGCCGGGTGGTTCCACATCACCACATTCATCGCCGGCGCCAGCAGGATCGGCTTGTCGGTGGCGAGCAGAACGGTGGCGGCCAGGTCGTCGGCCATGCCGGCCGCCATCTTCGCCATCAGATGGGCGGTGGCGGGCACCACAGCCACCAGGTCGCAATCACGCGCCAGGCGGATGTGCCCCATCTCGCTTTCTTCGGTGAGCGAGAACAAATTCTCATGCACCTTGTCGCCGGTCAGCGCGGCGAGCGCCAGGGGGGTAATGAAATTGGCCCCGCCGGCGGTGAGGATGCCGCGCACCCGGGCGCCCTGGTCCTGAAGGCGACGGACCAGCTCCAACGCCTTGTAGGCGGCGATGCCGCCGGCGACGATCAGCAGGATGCGTTTATCCTTCAGCACCGTTCAATCCGTTCAAATTACGCCAAGCGCAGTGTTGTTAGGGTAGAATTCTCCCCGGCACCGCGCAAGTGTGAAATCTATTTCAATAACAGGATGGCGACCAAGAGGAAGACTAGGCCCCAGGCAAGGCAGGCATGGCAGAAGCGCCGCTTGCCCTGGCCGGGCGTCAGTGCCTTGACCGTATCGGGATGCAGCTTTAGCCCCCGGCTGGAGAGCATCTTGGCCACCCGCTCGCCCTGGCTGAGCAATTGGGGGATCTTGAGGGCGGTTTCGGCCAGCCCGCCCAGAGAGTCCTTCAATTTGGCCTGGGGTCCGAGATTGTGCTTGATCCAGTCCTCGATCAGCGGCTGGGCCAGCCCCCACATATTAACGTCGGGGCAGAGGAGGCGGCCGACCCCCTCGGTCACCAGCATGCTCTTTTGCAGCATGAGGAGTTGGGGCTGGACCTCCATGGAAAAGGTCTCGGTGATTTGGAAGAGCTGGCCCAAGAGCCTGGCGATGGAAATCTCGGCCAGCGGCCGGCCCAGGATGGGCTCGGCGATCGAGCGGCAGGCCTGGGAGAACAAGTCGACCGACTGATCTTCCGGCACATAGCCGGCCTCGAAATGGATTTCCGCCACCCGGCGGTAATCGCCGGTGAGGAAGCCCAGCAGCATCTCGCCCAGATAAAGGCGGGTCGGCCGGTCGATCCGCCCGGTGATGCCGAAATCGAGCAGCACGAGATGGCCCTGGGCATCGACGAACAGATTGCCCGGATGCATGTCGGCGTGGAAGAAGCCGTCGCGGAAGACCTGATTGAAGAAGGCGACCGCCGCCTTCTCGACCACCGCCTTGGGATCGAGCCCGGCTTCGACGATGCGCGCCCGCTCGTCGATGGGAATGCCGCTGACCCGTTCGAGCGTCAGCACCCGCTGGGCGGTGCGCGTCCAATCGACCTTGGGAATGCGCAGGCCGGGATCGCCGGCGAAATTGTCGGCCATCTCCTCGGCCGCCGCCGCCTCGAAGCGCAAATCCATCTCGAGCCGCACGCTGGCTTCCAAGGTGCGCACGGTTTCGACCGGTTTGAGGCGGCGCAGTCCGGGCTGGGTCGCCTCGACGATCTCGGCCAGCCAGAGCATGAGATCGAGATCGCGGGCGAAGGCCTCCTCGATACCGGGGCGCAACACCTTGACCGCCACCTCGTCGCCTTCGGGCGTAACGGCGAAATGAACCTGGGCGATCGAGGCGGCGGCCACCGGCTTGTCGTCGAAGGCGCGGAAGGACACCGCGATCGCTTGGCCCAGCTCGGCCTCGATGGTGGCGCGCGCCTCGGCCGAGGGGAAAGGATCGAGACGGTCCTGCAAGGCCGAGAGGTCGGCGGCGATCTCGTCGCCCAGAAGATCGGAGCGGGTGGAGAGGGCCTGGCCGAACTTGATGAAGCTGGGGCCCAATTCGAACAACGCCCGAGCCAGCCGCTCGCCCGGCCGCCCGGTCTCCTGGACCCGCGCCATCGCCTTCATCGCCAGCACCAAGGGCTTCAGGGCCGCCACGCGCTCAAGCAGGAACAGGGCGTCGTGGCGGGCCAGGACCCGGGCGATGGCGACCAGCCGAGCCAGATGGCGCAGGGGACGGATCACAACCGCCAGCCCGAATGCATGGCGGCGATGCCGCCCGAGAGGTTGATCCAATCGGCGCGGCGAAGCCCGGCCTCTTCCATCTTGGCCGCCAAGTCGGCCTGCGCCGGGAAGCGACGGATGCTTTCCGCCAGATAGCGATAGGCCGGCGCATCGCCCGCCACCAGCTCGCCCAGCCAGGGCAGCACCGAAAAGGAATAGCGGTCATAGATGGCCGCCAGGGCCGGCAGCATCACGGTGCTGAACTCCAGGCAATGGAAGCGGCCGCCTGGCCGAAGCACGCGTCGCGCTTCGGCCAGAGCCTGGTCGATATGGGTGACGTTGCGCAGTCCGAAGGCGATGGTGTAGGCATCGACCGAGCGGTCGGGCAGGGGAAGGGCCTCGGCATCGCCGCAAATCCAGTCAATCCCCGAGAGAATGTTGCGGTCGATTGCCCGATCGCGCCCGACCGCCAGCATCTCCTTGTTGATGTCGCAGACCATGACCGGCCCGCCGCCCCGTTCGCGCCAGCCGAAGCTGATATCGCCGGTGCCGCCGGCGACGTCGAGCAGGGTTTGGCGCGGGCGCGGCCGCACGCGGTCGAGAAAGCGAGCCTTCCAAAGGCGATGGATGCCCAAGCTCATCAAATCGTTCATCAGATCGTAGCGCGGCGCCACGGAATCGAAGACATCGCGGACCAGGCGCGACTTTTCCTCTTCGCGCACCGTGCGATAGCCGAAATGGGTGGTGGGGCCGGGTTCGCTCATGCGCGCACCTTATCGGGCTTTCGCCCCGATCTCAATTGTCGGATCGGAAAGCGCCGCCCCCCGCCACTTGCGCCTTGACGCAGGGGAACGACCCCGCTATAAACCCCGCTTTCCCGGGACTTTAGGCAAAGACAGGTTCACCGATGGCTCATCACAAATCGGCGAAGAAGCGCATCCGCCAGACCGTGCGCCGCACGGCCGTCAACGACGCGCGCAGAAGCCGCATCCGCACCTACGTGAAGAAGGTCGAAACGGCGATCGCCGCCGGCGACAAGGAAGCCGCGAAGGCGGCGCTCAGGGTTGCCGAACCCGAGTTGGCGCGCGGCGCCGGCAAGGGCTTGGTGCCGAAGAACACCGCCGCCCGCAAGGTCTCGCGCTTGAGCGCCCGCATCAAGGCGCTGTGACATTTTCTTTCACTCGGTTTGAAACGAGGCCGCGCAAGCGGCCTCTTTTCATGTGCGCGTGACGCGCATTTCCGCGTCCGGGCGCGACGGCGTTTTTTCAAAAAGCGTCAAGCGAAATTTTTTTCGACTCGGGTGATTCCGAGTCTGGACTCGCTTGGAGGGCGCCGATACAGTCCCCCCCTGTCGCCGCAAGGCAAACGATCCCGATCACGAAAACAAGAGGGCGAAACATTTCATTGGGTCTCCGTGTCGCCACGGCCTCCTTGATGAAACCGGCCCGGCGTTGATGAGGGAAAAAAGAGTCGAACCGACCATCGCGCCAGCGATACGGTCGGTCGGAGAGGGGAAGCCGGGGCTCAAGTAGCCGAGAACGCATGTCGATGTGCTTGGGGGAGAAGAACGGACGATCGCCGACGCCACGCCGAGGGATCGTTCGCAACGAGGGCACGACGCGGGGAGACGATAAAGTATGACGGGTTTGGGCAAGGGCGGCGTGTCGCGGGCGAGCGCCGAGGATGGAACCACCGGCGAGGCGCGTTGGCAGAAGATCTGCGGGCGTCTGCGCACCGAGGTGGGGGAACCGGCCTACAAGAGCTGGCTGATGCGGGTGACCGTGAAGGACGTGCGCGACGGCCGCGTGCGCCTGGCGGCGCCGTCGCGCGTGGTGCGCGACTGGGTGCTGTCGCATTACGCCGATCGCATCCGCCATCTGTGGAGCGGCGAGGAGCCGGGCATCCACAAGATCGAGGTCGTCGTCAACGCCGAGCGCGCCCAGGTGCCGCCGGTGCCCGAGGCGCCGGCCGTCGTCACCGCCCAAGGCTCCGAGCCCCAGCGCGATCCGGCCGGCATGGAAGATCGCGCCGACGGCTTGAGCGCGCCGCTTGATCCGCGCTTCACCTTCGGCAATTTCGTGGTCGGCAAGCCCAACGAATTCGCCCACGCCGCGGCGCGGCGGGTGGCCGAGGCCAACAGCGTGCCCTTCAACCCGCTGTTCCTCTATGGCGGCGTCGGGCTGGGCAAGACCCATCTCATGCACGCCATCGCCTGGGACATCCGCAACCGCCTGCCAGCGCGCAGCGTGCTCTATCTTTCGGCCGAGAAGTTCATGTACCGCTTCGTGCGCGCCTTGCGCCACCAGAACGTCATGGCCTTCAAGGAGCAGTTCCGCTCGGTCGACGTGCTGATGATCGACGACGTCCAGTTCATCAGCGGCAAGGATTCCACCCAGGAGGAGTTCTTCCACACCTTCAACGCGCTCGTCGATCTCGGGCGCCAGATCATCGTCTCCGCCGACAAGTCGCCGTCCGACCTCGAGGGGATGGAGGAGCGGCTGCGCTCCCGCCTGGGCTGCGGGCTGGTGGCCGACATCCACGCCACCACCTACGAACTGCGGCTGGGCATTCTTCAATCGAAGGCCGAGCAGATCGGCATCCAGGTGCCGCCCAAGGTGCTGGAGTTCCTGGCCCACAAGATTTCCTCGAACGTCCGCGAGCTGGAAGGCGCTCTGCGCCGGGTGATCGCCCACGCCACCTTGATCGGCCGCGACATCACACTCGAAACCACCCAGGAGGTGCTGCACGACCTGTTGCGCGCCTCGGACCGGCGGATCACCATCGAGGACATCCAGAAGCGGGTGGCCGAGCATTTCAACATCCGCCTGATCGACATGTCCTCGCCTAGGCGCGCCCGCGCCGTCGCAAGGCCCCGCCAGGTGGCGATGTATCTGGCCAAGCAGCTCACCTCGCGCTCGCTGCCCGAGATCGGGCGCAAGTTCGGCGGCCGCGACCACACCACGGTCATCCACGCCGTGCGCAAGGTCGAGGAACTCACCGGCACCGATTCCGGCTTCGCCGAGGACGTCGAGCTGTTGCGCCGCATGCTGGAAGGCTAGCCTTTCCAGGGTCTCAGTTTTTCGCCGGAATCGCCGCAAAAACGCTTCGACGCCGGCCGGCGGGTTGCTATACTACGCGCCCTTTCCGCAAGGGGGGGACTCGTCCAACACCAACCGAAAAACGGCCATGAAGCTGATCATCGAACGCGCGGCCCTTCTCAAGTCCCTGGCGCATGTGCAAAGCGTCGTCGAGAAGCGCAACACCATTCCGATCCTCTCCAACGTCAAGCTCGAGGCCGGATCGGCCGGTCTGGCGCTCAACGCCACCGACATGGACCTCGACATCGTCGAAACCGTGGCCGCCGAAGTGGCGCGGCCCGGCGCCACCACCGCGCCCGCCCACACCCTCTATGAGATCGTGCGCAAGCTGCCCGAGGGCTCGCAGGTCGAGATCGACCAGGCGGGCGACGAAACGCTGCTGACGCTGCGTTCGGGGCGCTCGAAATTTTCGCTGGCCTGCCTGCCGGTGGCCGATTTTCCGCTGCTGTCGGGCGGCGAGATGCCGCACGCTTTCCAACTGGCGGCCGAGGAGTTGCGGGCGCTGATCGACCGCACCCGCTTCGCCATCTCGACCGAGGAAACCCGCTACTATCTGAACGGCATCTATCTGCACGCCGCCAAGAGCGACGGCATTCCGGTTCTGCGCGCCGTGGCCACCGACGGCCACCGCCTGGCCCGGGTCGAGGTGCCGCTGCCCGAAGGGGCCGAGGGCATGCCGGGCGTCATCGTGCCAAGGAAGACGGTGGCGGAAATCCGCAAGCTGATCGAGGAAACCGACCGCCCGGTTTCGGTGGCGCTGTCCGATTCCAAGATCCGCTTCGCCTTCGAGGGCACGGTGCTGACCTCGAAGCTGATCGACGGCACCTTCCCCGATTACGAACGGGTGATCCCCGCCGACAACGACAAGATCCTGGAGGTCGACTGCAAGGCCTTCGCCGCCGCCGTCGATCGCGTGTCCGCCATCTCGAGCGAGAAGTCGCGCGCCATCAAGCTGGCCGCCGCCAAGGGGACTCTGGTCCTCTCGGCGCAAAGCCCCGACAGCGGCAGCGCCACCGAGGAGTTGGAAGCCTCCTACTCGGCCGCCGCCATCGAGATCGGCTTCAATTCCCGCTATCTCTTGGACATCCTGGCTCAGATCGAGGGCGACGCCGTGCGTCTGGCCCTGGCCGACGCCGCCTCGCCCACCGTGGCCCGCGAAGTGTCCGACGGCAGCGCCGTCTATGTGCTGATGCCGATGCGGGTGTGAGCGGCGTTGCGGCGATGGGTTCGCCCGCCGCCCTGGCGGTGACGCGCCTCGATCTCACGGATTTCCGCTCGTACGCCCACCTTCGTCTGACGCTGGAACCCGGCCCGGTCGTT
Source organism: Rhodospirillales bacterium (assembly GCA_016214125.1). GTDB lineage: Bacteria > Pseudomonadota > Alphaproteobacteria > Rhodospirillales > WMHbin7 > JACRPC01. The sequence continues at coordinate 57,878 of JACRPC010000043.1, forward strand.
CTGGTGGGGCCGAACGGCGCCGGCAAGACCAATCTTCTCGAAGCCCTCTCCTTTCTGGCACCCGGACGCGGCCTGCGCCGGGCCCGGCTGGCCGACATCACCAGGCGCGAGGCCGGGCCCGATGCCCGCTGGGCGGTGGCCGCCCGGCTTCGCTGCGCGGCCGAGACCCTGGAGATCGGCACCGGCCTCGATCCCGAAGGCGGCGAGACCCGCAAGGTCAGGATCGACGGTCAGCCGGCCCGCGGCCAGGTCGAGCTGTCCCGCCGCGCCGGGGCGGTGTGGCTCACGCCGGCCATGGACCGGCTGATGAGCGAAGGGCCGGCCGGCCGGCGGCGTTTCCTGGACCGCATCGTCTTTGGCTTCGATGCCGACCATGCCGGCCGGGTCGCCGCCTACGAACGGGCGCTGCGCGAGCGCGCCCATCTGGTGGAGGAGAAGGGCCGGGCCGCCGATCCGGCCTGGCTCGACGCGCTCGAGGCCACCTTGGCCGCCAAAGGGGTTGCCATCGCCGCCACCCGCAAGGAGGCGGTCGAGCGGCTGGCGCGGGTGATCGAAGCGGCCGAGGACGGCTTTCCCAAGGCCCGGCTCCAGGCGGCGGGCGCGCTCGAAGAAGGCTTGGAGCGCTGGCCGGCCATCGAGGTCGAGGCCCGCTTCCGCGCCGATCTGGCCGGGGCGCGTGGCGAAGGGCCAACGCCCGGACCGCATCGCAGCGATCTGGTGGTTCACCACGGACCGACCGGGGCGCCGGCCGGCCAATGCTCGACCGGCGAGCAGAAGGCGCTGTTGGTGACGCTGGTGCTGGCCCAGGCCCGCCTGATGGCCGAAGCCAGGGGCTTCATGCCCCTGGTGCTGCTCGACGAGGTGGCGGCCCATCTGGACGCCAAAAGGCGGGCCGATCTGTTCGCCGCCCTGGGGGGGCTGAGGGCCCAATTCTGGGCCACCGGCACCGATCGGACCCTGTTCGCGGGCATGGAAAACCGGGTACAATTCCTTGGCGTCGATCGGGGCGCGGTGACGACTAGCGAAGGTGCGGATCAAGGATGAGCGACAAGGCCGCGACGGGTGCCGAAGCCTACGGCGCCGATTCCATCAAGGTGCTGCACGGGCTGGAGGCGGTGCGCAAGCGCCCGGGCATGTATATCGGTGACACCGACGACGGCTCGGGCCTGCACCACATGGTCTATGAGGTGGTCGACAACGCCATCGACGAATCGCTGGCCGGCTGGTGCGACCGCATCGACGTCACCTTGAACGGCGACGGTTCGGTGACCGTGCGCGACAACGGCCGCGGCATTCCCACCGACATCCATAAGGAGGAAGGCGTCTCGGCCGCCCAGGTCATCATGTGCCAGCTCCACGCCGGCGGCAAATTCGACCAGAATTCCTACAAGGTCTCGGGCGGCCTGCACGGCGTCGGCGTATCGGTGGTCAACGCGCTTTCGGAAACGCTCGATTTGCGCATCTGGCGCAATGGCGACGAGCATTTCATGCGCTTTTCGAACGGCGATCCGGTGGCGCCGCTTAAGATCGTCGGCAAGGCGCCGATCACCGACAAGGGCCAGCCCCTGACCGGCACCGAAGTCACCTTCACGCCGGCGACGACGATCTTCACCAAGACCGAATTCGACTTCGCCACCTTGGAGCACCGGCTGCGCGAACTGGCCTTCCTCAATTCCGGGGTGCGGCTGATCCTCACCGACGCCCGCCACGGCGAAGCGCAATCGGTCGAGCTGCATTACCAGGGCGGCATCGAGGCCTTCGTCCAGTATCTCGACCGCTCGAAGACGGCGGTGATCGAGCCGGCCATCGTGGTGCGCGGCGAAAAGGACGGCATCACCGTCGAACTCGCCATGCAGTGGAACGACAGCTATCACGAAACCATGCTGTGCTTCACCAACAACATCCCGCAGCGCGACGGCGGCACCCATCTGGCCGGCTTCCGCGCCGCGCTCACCCGCACCATCAACACCTACGCCCAGGAAAGCGGCATCGCCAAGAAGGAGAAGGTGGCGCTGTCGGGCGACGACATGCGCGAGGGCCTGACCTGCGTGCTGTCGGTCAAGGTGCCCGACCCCAAATTCTCCTCGCAGACCAAGGACAAGCTGGTGTCGTCGGAAGTGCGCCCGGTGGTGGAAGGCGTGGCCGGCGACCGCTTGGCGCAATGGTTCGAGGAGCATCCAAGCGAGGCGCGCAAGGTGGTGACCAAGGTGGTCGAGGCCGCCGCCGCCCGCGAGGCGGCACGGAAGGCGCGCGAGCTGACCCGGCGCAAGGGCGCGCTCGACGTCGCCACCCTACCCGGCAAGCTCGCCGATTGCCAGGAACGCGATCCGGCGCTGTCGGAACTCTTCATCGTCGAGGGCGATTCGGCCGGCGGCTCGGCCAAGCAGGGCCGCAACCGCGCCAACCAGGCGATCCTGCCCCTGAAGGGCAAGATCCTCAACGTCGAGCGGGCGCGCTTCGACAAGATGCTCGCCTCGGCCGAGATCGGCACCCTCATCGCCGCCTTGGGCACCGGCATCGGGCACGAGGATTTCGACATCGCCAAGACCCGCTACCACAAGATCATCATCATGACCGACGCCGACGTCGACGGCAGCCACATCCGCACCCTTCTGCTCACCTTCTTCTACCGGCAAATGCCCGAGGTGATCGACAAGGGCTATCTCTTCATCGCCCAGCCGCCGCTCTACCGCGCCAAGCGGGGCCAGTCGGAAGTGTATTTGAAGGACGAGCGGGCGCTGGAAAACCATCTGATCGCGGCCGGCATCGAAGGGGCGGTGCTGACTCTGCATGGCGGCGCCCAACGCTCGGCTGCCGATCTGCGCCATCTGGTCGAGCAGGCCCGCCAGGCCCGCCTTCTCCTCCAGCCCCTGGCGCGGCGCATTCCCATGCGGCTGGTCGAGCAGGTGGCGATCGCCGGCGCGCTCAATCTGCAGGTGCTGGACGATGCGGCGCTGGCCGCCAAGGCCGCCGCCTACATCGCCGCCCGCCTCGACGCCCTGGAGCCACCCTTCGAGCGCGGCTGGAAAGGCGCGGTGAGCCCGGACGGCGGGCTCACCTTCACCCGCACGCTCCGCGGCGTTACCGAGCGTCACGCCATCGACGGGGTGATGCTGCGCTCGGCCGAAGCGCGCAAGCTGGACGAAATGGCGGGCGACCTGCAAGAGGCCTTCGCCCATCCCGGGCGGCTCGCCAGCAAGGACAAGGAGCAGCCGGTGAACGGGCCGGTCGGGCTGGCCAACGCCATCATGGAGGCCGGCAAGAAGGGCATGGCGATCCAGCGCTACAAGGGGCTGGGCGAAATGAACCCCGATCAGCTTTGGGCAACCACGCTCGATCCCGAGGCCCGCACCCTTTTGCAGGTGCGCGTCCACCACGCCGAGGAAGCCGGCCAGATCTTCACCACGCTGATGGGCGATCTGGTGGAACCAAGGCGCGACTTCATCCAGGCCAACGCCCTTAAGGTGGCGAATTTGGACGTGTGAGGGGGGGCTTTACCCGATGGCGTATGGTGATGGCCTTGCGAGTGATATCGCATTGCGCTATCATCTGATCCGTGACCAACACCCATCGCAAGACGTTGGCGGCCGTTTTTTCCCGCCCGACTCGGCCGGATGTTCGTTGGGGCTCGGTGGAAGCTCTGGTTCGGGCATGCGGCGGCGAGGTCAGCGAGCGGGCGGGAAGCCGAGTGGCGTTTCATCTCAATGGCGTGACGGCGGTTTTCCTTCGGCCCCATCCCAGCCCCGCCGCTCATAAGGGCGCGGTCGATGCGGTGCGGCGGTTTCTGGAAACAGCGGGGATCACCCCATGATGACCTATAAAGGCTATGTTGCGGGCGCAATCGATTTCGATGCCGAGGAAGGCGTCTTCTCGGGAACGGTGGCGGGTTTGCGCGACGTCATCCATTTCGAAGGGCGAAACGCCCGCGAACTGACGAAATCCTTCCGAGACAGCATCCGGTGTTATCTCGAACTCTGCGCCCAGCGTGGTGTCGAGCCCGACAAGCCCTATAACGGCAAGATTCTTCTGCGCACCGATCCGGTCTTGCACCGCAAGGCGGCGATTAGGGCCGCCGCCGAGAAGATGAGCCTAAGCCAATGGATCGCGCGTCAGATTGCCGCCGCGCAATAAAAGAGGCTACAGACGATCGAATCTGCTGCGGATTTCCCACGAAGGGGATTATTGGATGAACCATGCATGCCACCCATGCATAAACCGCATGCCTCTATCTTGGTCAGACCGCCTTCACCCGACTCATCCGCTTATATAATTCCGGCCCATTCCACAATCCGGAATTGTTTCAAGATGTCATGAAAACCCTGGCGGGCCGCGATTCGCGGCTTGCCCACGATCCGCAGGGTCTGAAGAAGGCAGGCAATGGCAGACTAGCCCCCTCAATTATCATTTTTTCGCTGTGATATTGATCATCATCAATGTACCCTTATCACTCATAGGGATATGCTGCGTTGCGTAATCGATGAAGGTTCGTGTCGAAATCTTTTCGACATTCAATGACTTCTAAATTTGTGCATCGCCTAAGGAGGGGCAGGCCGTGGACGGCGGAGTGACCCGACGCGGATTTCTTAGGGTGGGGGCCGGGGGCCGTGGTTCGGTCCATCGTCCACCCTGGGCGGTGGCCGAATCCCTGTTTCAGTCCCTGTGCTCGCGCTGCGGCACCTGCCTGTCCGTCTGTCCCAAGCGAATCCTGGTTCGCGGCGACGGCACCTTCCCGACGGTCGATTTTCGGCGCGACGGCTGCACCTTTTGCGAAAAATGCGTCGAGGCCTGCACCGAAGACGCACTCTCCAAGGCCATCGATCCGCCCTGGACCCTGAAGGCTGCGATCGGCGAGGCCTGCCTCGAGCACCAGGGCGTCGTCTGCCGGGCCTGCGCCGATTTCTGCGAACCGAACGCCATCCGCTTCAAACCGACGAACGGCGGGCGGGCCCTGGCCCGCGTCGAGGCCGGCGCCTGCACCGGCTGCGGCGCCTGTGTCTCGCGTTGTCCGGTCCGGGTGATCGCCATCGCCCCCGAAGCGCCGTCCCGCCGCCCCAACGCCCGCAGCCCCAACGCGCGCAGCCCCAACGAAGGAGCGATCCTTGCGGATCAACCGCTTCATCCGCTCTGAGGCCGAGCAGCCCCGCGCGCTGGGCGCCAACATCTGTGGCGTGCTGATCCACGCTCGGCCCGAGCGCTTGGATGCCGTGCGCCGGGCGCTGGGTGGTCTGGCCGGGGTCGAAATCCACCAGGAGGCGCCCGACGGACGCCTCGTCCTCACCGTCGAGGACACGCCCACAAGCTGGGCGGCCGAAACCATCAAGCGGTTCCACGAGATCGAGGGTGTGCTGTCGGCCGCCCTCGTCTATCACCATTGCGATGAATCCCAAGAGCGAGGGGAGGTCTCCTTATGAAGCTGTCCAGGCGTGATTTCATCAAGGCCAATGCCGTTGCCGCCACCGCGGCCGCCGCCGGCCTCGCCCAACCCAAGCCCGTGCAGGCCGCCGAGAGCGACATCCGCTGGGACAAAGGCGTCTGCCGCTTCTGCGGCACCGGCTGCGGCGTTCTGGTCGGCGTCAAGGACGGCCGCGTGGTGGCCACCCAGGGCGATCCCGACGCCCCGGTCAATCGCGGCCTCAACTGCATCAAGGGCTACTTCCTCTCCAAGATCATGTATGGGGAGGACCGCATCACCAAGCCGCTTCTGCGCATGAAGAACGGCAAGTTCGACAAGAACGGCGAATTCGCCCCCGTCACCTGGGACCAGGCCTTCGACATCATGGCCGAGAAGTGGAAGGCGGCGCTGAAAAAGCACGGCCCCACCGGCATCGGCATGTTCGGCTCGGGCCAGTGGACGATCTGGGAAGGCTACGCGGCGGCCAAGCTCTTCAAGGCCGGCTTCCGCTCGAACAACATCGATCCCAACGCCCGGCACTGCATGGCCTCGGCGGTGGCGGGCTTCATGCGCACCTTCGGCATCGACGAGCCGATGGGCTGCTACGACGATCTCGAGCACGCCGACACCTTCGTGCTCTGGGGCTCGAACATGGCCGAGATGCACCCGATCCTCTGGTCGCGCCTGACCGACCGGCGCCTGACCCATGAGGGCTGCAAGGTCGCCGTGCTCTCGACCTTCGAGCATCGCAGCTTCGAACTGTCCGATTTGAGCATCGTCTTCGCGCCGCAGACCGATCTGGCGATCCTCAACTTCATCGCCAACTACATCATCCAGAACAAGGCGGTGAACACCGCTTTCGTCGAGAAGAGCTGCGTGTTCCGCAAGGGCGTCACCGACATCGGCTATGGGCTTCGTCCCAACCACCCGCTGGAGAAGGACCAGGCCAACGCCGGCACCGCCGACAAGTCCGATCCGATGAGCTTCGAAGAGTACAAGGCCTTCGTCGCCGAATACACGGCGGACAAGGTGTCCAAGCTGTCCGGCGTGCCGGCCGACAAGCTGATCGAATTGGCCAAGCTCTACGCCGATCCGAAGAAGAAGGTGGTGTCCTACTGGACGATGGGCTTCAACCAGCACGTCCGCGGCACCTGGGTCAACAACATGATCTACAACGTCCATCTCTTGACGGGGAAGATCAGCGAGCCCGGCAACGGTCCCTTTTCGCTCACCGGCCAGCCCTCGGCCTGCGGCACGGCGCGCGAGGTCGGCACCTTCGCCCATCGCCTGCCCGCCGACATGGTGGTGATGAACGACGCGCACCGCAAGATCACCGAGGAGATCTGGAAGCTGCCCGAGGGCACGCTCAACCCGCGCATCGGCTATCACGCCGTCGTCCAGCACCGCATGCTGAAGGACGGCAAGATGAACGCCTATTGGGTGATGTGCACCAACAACATGCAGGCGGCACCCAACCTGAACGAGGAGGGCTATCCGGGCTATCGCAATCCGGAGAACTTCATCGTCGTCTCCGATCCCTATCCGACGGTGACGGCGCTCGCCGCCGACCTTATCTTGCCCACCGCCATGTGGGTGGAGAAGGAAGGCGCCTACGGCAACGCCGAGCGGCGCGGTCAGTTCTGGCGCCAGCAGGTGAAGGCGCCGGGCGACTCGCGCTCCGACCTTTGGCAGGTCATGGAGTTTTCCAAGCGCTTCAAGATCGAGGAGGTGTGGGAGGAAGCCCTATTGGCCAAGATGCCGGCCTACAAGGGCAAGACGCTCTACGACATCCTGTTCCTGAACGGCGAGGTCAACAAATTCTCGGCCAACGAAGTGCAAAAGGGCTTCGACAACGACGAATCGAAGCATTTCGGCTACTACGTCCAGAAAGGGCTGTTCGAGGAATACGCCCGCTTCGGCCGCGGCAAGCAGCACGATCTGGCGCCCTTCGACACCTATCACAAGGTGCGCGGCCTGCGCTGGCCGGTCGTCGACGGCAAGGAGACGCTGTGGCGCTTCCGCGAGGGCTACGATCCCTACGTCAAGGCGGGCGAGGGGGTGAAGTTCTACGGCAAGCCGGACGGCAAGGCCTGGATCTTCGCGCTGCCCTATCAGCCGGCGGCCGAGGCGCCCGACAAGGAATACGATCTGTGGCTGTCGACCGGCCGGGTGCTGGAACACTGGCATTCGGGTTCAATGACCCGCCGGGTGGCCGAGTTGCATCGCTCCTTCCCCAACGCGGTCGTCTACATGCATCCCAACGACGCCAAGAAGCGCAATTTGCGCCGGGGCGAGACGGTGAAGCTGGTCACAAGGCGCGGCGAATTGGTGACCCGGGTGGAAACCTCGGGCCGCAACCGTCCGCCCGAGGGCCTGGTCTTCATCCCCTGGTTCGACGAGAGCCAGTTGGTCAACAAACTGACGCTGGACGCCACCTGCCCGATCTCGCGCGAGACCGACTTCAAGAAGTGCGCGGTCAAGGTGGTGAAGGCCTAGGCGGACGGAACCGGCGGGCGGCCCGGTCCGGGCCCGCCCGCCGATCCTTGCAGCGGAAACGACGAACCGACATGAGCGAAAGCCGCAACCCCGAGAAAGCCAGCCGCCGGGACTTCCTGGCCGCCACGGCGCGCACCGCCTGCGCCGCCGGCTTTTTCGGCGCGGCTTTGGCGCTGTGGGTCAAGGAATCGCAAGCCGTGCCGGCCACCGCGCTACGCCCGCCCGGCGCGCTTCCCGAAGAGCGTTTCCTGGGCGCCTGCGCGCGTTGCGGGCTGTGCGTGCGCGACTGCCCCTACAACACGCTGAAGCTGGCCGAGCTGGGGCCGGGCCCGGCGGTGGGCACGCCCTATTTCGAGGCCCGCGCCATCCCTTGCGAAATGTGCAGCGACATTCCCTGCGTGGTGGCCTGCCCGACCGGCGCCCTGGACAAGAGCCTCACCGACATCGCCAAGGCCAAGATGGGCGTGGCCGTTCTGGTCGGGCACGAAACCTGCCTCAATTATCTCGGCCTGCGCTGCGACGTCTGCTACCGGGTCTGCCCGCTGATGGGCAAGGCGATCACCCTTGACCGGCTGCACAACGAACGCACCGGCAAGCACGCCCGCTTCATTCCGGTCGTGCACAGCGAAGCCTGCACCGGCTGCGGAAAATGCGAAAAAGCCTGCCCGTTGGACGAGGCGGCGATCAAGGTCTTGCCGCCCAAGCTGGCGCTGGGCATGCTGGGCAGCCATTACCGGCTGGGCTGGGAAGAAAAGCTGAAGAAGGGCGAGGCTCTGGTGCCCGGCATCGAGGAGATGCCCAAGCGTCTGCCCGAAGGCGGCATGGCCCTGCCCGAAAAGAACGCTTCGGGCGGCTTCAAGGAGTTCCGGCCATGAGCGCGCCCATCGCCCGCGCCCGCCTTCCCGGCCGCGAAGCCTGGCGGCGCCACGGGTTTTTCGTCGCCTTCAAATGGCTGATCCTGCGCCGGCTGGCGCAAGTGGGATTCTTGGCGCTGTTCCTGGTCGGCCCTCTGTTCGGGCTGTGGATCGTCAAGGGCACGCTGGCCTCGAGCCTGACCCTCGGCATCCTGCCGCTCACCGACCCCTTGTTCGCGCTGCAAGCGCTGCTGGCGCGCCATGCCCTGGACGGCAAGGCCTTGATCGGCGCCGCCCTCGTGCTGGTGGCCTATGCGGTGTTGGGCGGGCGGACCTATTGCTCCTGGGTTTGCCCGGTCAATCTGGTCACCGACGCGGCCCATTGGCTGCGCCTGCGCCTGGGCTTGTCGGAAAACACCGTCTTCAACCGCCAGGCCCGGCTGTGGATTCTGGGCGCCCTGTTGGTGGTTTCGGCGCTCACCGGAACCGTCGCCTGGGAGTTCGTCAACCCGGTCACCATCCTGCATCGCGGCTTGGTCTTCGGCGCCCTTTATGGGTTGGGCCTCGCTTGGGCGGTGGTGGCGGCGCTGTTCCTGTTCGATCTGGCCCTAAGCGCCCGCGGCTGGTGCGGGCATCTCTGTCCGGTCGGCGCCTTCTATGGCCTGATCGGCGCCAAGAGCCTGATCCGGGTGAAGGCCGCCCAGCGCGCGGCTTGCGACGATTGCCTGGAATGCTACAAGGTTTGTCCCGAGCCGCAAGTGATCGCGCCGGCGCTCAAGGGCGCGCCGCGCGGCCTGGGACCGCTGATCCAATCCGGCGACTGCACCAATTGCGGCCGCTGCATCGATGTGTGCGCCCCCCGGGTTTTCCGCTTCGCGGCCCGTTGGGATCGGCACACGGACGACATGCCCGTTTCCGTCACGCCGACGGCGGGTGCGAACAGGCAGGCCGCCTAGGCTTGCGATCGGAGGTGTGAGATGGCAAGGGGAGACAACGCCGTGAGCAACAAACCCTTCAGGACGTGGATGGCAACCCTCGTGATGGCGGCCGGACTGGCCTTGCTGGGCGCCGGCGGCGCCCTGGCCCAGGTCAAGTCGCTGGAAGCGAAGACCAAGGTCAACGAGACCAACGCCGCGCCGGAAATCTATGACGTGTTGGAAAACCAGCGCCATGGCCGTGCCTTCCGCCAGCAGCCGCCGCTCATTCCGCACCGCATCGACAAGTACGAGATCGACCTCAAGGTCAATCAGTGCATGCGTTGCCATGACTGGCCCTACAACACCACCGAAAAGGCGCCCAAGATCAGCGAGACCCATTACGTCGATCGCGAGGGCAAGCGCCTGGACAAGGTGGCCGGCACCCGCTGGTTCTGCAATCAGTGCCATGTGCCCCAGGCCAACGCCAAACCGCTGGTCGAGAACCAGTTCAAGCCGACCCAGCCGGGCCAGTGAGCCGGCGCGCATAGGGGGCGACCATGAATGAACAAGCTTCGGGCAAGGCGACGCCCAATCTCTGGTGCCAGATCTGGTCGGCGTTGCGGGCGCCCACCGCCCGCTATTCGCTGGGCGGCCTTTTGTTGGTCGGCATCGTCGCCGGCGTGATGGGATGGGGCGCCTTCAACTGGGCGCTGGAAATCACCAACACCCAGACCTTCTGCGTCACCTGCCACGAGATGGAACAGAACGTCTTTCGTGAATTCACCGGCACCGTGCACGACACCAACAAGAGCGGCGTGCGCGCCACCTGTCCCGATTGCCATGTGCCGCGCGACTGGATTCACAAGGTGCGGCGCAAGATCCAGGCTTCGAACGAGTTGTTCCATCATGTCTTGGGCACCATTGACACCCGCGAGAAGTTCGAGGCCAAGCGCCTGACCATGGCCAAGAGCGTCTGGCAGTCGATGAAGGAAACCGACTCGCGCGAGTGCCGCAACTGCCACGATTTCCAGGCGATGGACATCACCCGCCAAGCCTCGCGCGCCCGTCAGCGCCATCTCGACGCGGTGGGCGAGGGCAAGACCTGCATCGATTGCCACAAGGGCATCGCCCACAAGCTGCCCAAGGGCGCCTTCGGCGCCGAGCAGGAATTGAACGAGACCTGGGGAGCGAAGAAGTAACGAGGGACGAACGAGCACGCATCGCGCCTGGGGCGGCCGCAAAGGCCGCCCCTTTTCTTTGGGGCGCGGCCAGCTTGTTCCGAGTTCGCTGGGCGGGTAGCATGCGTCCGACATGGGCGATTAGCTCAGCGGGAGAGCATCTCGTTTACACCGAGGGGGTCGGGGGTTCGAATCCCTCATCGCCCACCATGTTTTATATGCCCCTCAGTCGCCGGGCGCTCGCCTTCGGCGCGCTTGGCTTTCGCGCCCCTAAGGGCGCGGGCGCTCAACGCGCCAGTCGCTCGGGCCTTGCCCTCGCTCCGAATTTATATGCCCTTCAAGCGCCAGGGAAAACAAATAGTCAGGGGGCAAAGGCCGCGCCCCTTGCTATAAAATAGGGTCATGGCCGCAATCGATGCCCGCCATCAGGCCCAATTCGAGGAAGCCCGCGCCCTTTGGGCGGCGGGCGAGGGGGCGCGCGCCCGGCCGATCTTCGCCGAACTGGCCCAGGCGCTGCCCGATCTGGCCGAGGTGCAGGCGGCCTATGGCGTCTGCCTTTACGAAACCGGTTCGATCGTCGAGGCGGGCCAAGCCCTGGAACGCGCCCTGGCGCTCGATCCCGATCACGCCATCGCCGCCTACAATCTGGCCCATGTCCGCCTCACCCTGGGCGATTATGCCCAGGGCTTCCGGCTTTACGAGCGCCGCTGGGCAAGTTTCCCCAGGCCCGATTGGATGGCCGATCCGGCCTTGGCCTGGGATGGCCAGGGCTTTCCGGGCACGCTGCTGGTGGTGGCCGAACAGGGTTTCGGCGACGCCCTCCAATTTGCCCGCTTTTTGCCCCTGGCCGCTGCAAGGGTGGGGCGGCTCGTCGCCGTGGTGCCCAGGGAGTTGGTAAGGCTGATCGAGGGCATTAAGGGCGTGGCGCAAGTTATCGCGGGTGGCGAGCCTTTGCCTCATTTCGATCGGCTGCTGCCGATGCTGTCCTTGCCGCACCGGCTGGGAATTGATCTGGAAACCCTTCCTGCTCCCCCTTATCTGCCAAGACCAGCCCGTGCCTTCCGGCGTGGCTTCCGTCCGGCTGTGGGCCTGGTCTGGGGCGGGCGAGCCGGCACGCCCCAGGAACGGGCCCGGGCCTGCCCCTTCGACGAGCTGGCCGCTCGTCTGGCCCCCATGCTTGGCGCCCGCTTCGCCAGCCTGCAAATGGGCGAGCCCTGGGCCGCCGATCTGGCCCGCTGGCCCGGCCCCTCGGCGATCGAGGATTGGACGGTCGGCGTCGAGGATTTCCACGACACCGCCCAGCGCCTGGGCCAGCTCGACCTCTTGGTTACCGTCGATACCGCCATCGCCCATCTGGCCGGCGCGCTCGCTTTGCCCACCTTGGTTCTTGTGGGGTCGGTGCCCCACTGGGTTTGGGGTATCGCGGGCAACCGGACGCCCTGGTATCCCTCGCTGCGCCTGTTCCGCGTTGGGCCGGAGGGTTGGGAAAGGGCGCTCGATCGGCTGGCCCAGGCGATCGAGGATTTCCTGTGGCAAGGCTTTCAGTAAGACTCTGTCTTAATGGTCGATTTTTCATTGAACAGGGCCGGCTTGACACTCGTCGCCCCAGGGATTACACCAGCGCAACCTACCCGGAGGGGGGTGTAGCTCAGTTGGTTAGAGCGCCGGCCTGTCACGCCGGAGGTCGCGGGTTCGAGCCCCGTCACTCCCGCCACTTCGGCAAGGCCGGGAACGCACCCGAACGGGTCGGACACAGTCGAGGTCGAGATCATGGACGCCCTGCTGCACGAGTATTTTCCGATCCTGATCTTCCTCGGTATCGCCGTCGCCATTTCCGTCATCGCCGTCGCCGCCTCGTGGATCGTCGCCAGCCAGCATCCCGACCGCGAGAAGGACTCGCCCTACGAATGCGGCTTCGAGGCCTTCGGCGACGCGCGCGGCAAATTCGACGTCCGCTTTTATCTGGTCTCCATCCTCTTCATCATCTTCGACCTTGAAGTGGCCTTTCTCTTTCCCTGGGCGGTGTCGCTGGGCAAGATCGGCCTGTTCGGCTTCTGGTCGATGATGCTGTTCCTGGGCGTGCTGACCATCGGCTTCATCTACGAATGGCGCAAGGGAGCCCTGGAATGGGAATGAACCCGGCCGCGACCGCGCTTGACGCCAACGCCAGCCCCGACGCGCTGGCCCAGGTGATCGCCGACGAGGTCGGCGCCAAGGGATTCCTGCTTTCCTCGGTCGATGCGGTGGTCAACTGGGCCCGCACCGGCAGCCTGTGGCCGATGACCTTCGGGCTCGCCTGCTGCGCGGTCGAGATGATCCATGCCGGCGTGTCGCGCTACGATCTCGACCGCTTCGGCGTCGTCTTCCGCCCCAGCCCCCGCCAATCCGATCTGATGATCGTCGCCGGCACGCTCACCAACAAGATGGCGCCGGCGCTGCGCAAGGTCTACGACCAGATGGCCGAGCCGCGCTACGTGATCTCGATGGGCTCCTGCGCCAACGGCGGCGGCTATTACCACTACTCCTACTCGGTGGTGCGCGGCTGCGACCGCATCGTGCCGGTCGACGTCTACGTGCCCGGCTGCCCGCCCACCGCCGAAGCCCTGATCTACGGCATTCTGCAATTGCAGAAGAAGATTCGCCGCACCGGAACCCTCTTTCGTTGACCCGCCGATGACCCAAGCCGCCATCGAACTGGGCGAGTATCTCGCCGCCAATCTGAGCCAGGACCTGCTCGAGAAGCAGGTCGTCAAGGACGAGCTGGCGATCAAGGTTCTGCCCTCGGCGCTGCCGCGCGTCCTGGCCTTCCTGCGCGACGACAGCAACTGCCTGTTCAAGCAGCTTATGGACATCTGCGGCGTCGATTACCCCGAGCGCGAGAAGCGCTTCGAGGTGGTCTACAATCTGCTGTCGCTCAAGCACAACCAGCGCATCCGGGTCAAAATCGACGCCGACGAGGCCACCCCGGTGCCGACGGCGATCGGCCTGTTCAGCTCGGCCAACTGGTGGGAGCGCGAGGCCTGGGACATGTACGGCATCCTGTTTGCCGATCATCCCGATCTGCGCCGCCTGCTTACCGACTACACCTTCGAGGGTCATCCGCTGCGCAAGGATTTCCCGCTCACCGGCCATGTCGAGGCCCGCTACGACGACGAGCAGAAGCGCATCGTCTACGAGCCGGTCAAGCTGGTGCAGGAATTCCGCAGCTTCGATTTCCTCTCGCCCTGGGAAGGCATGACGAACCTGCCCGGCGACGACAAGGCGGGGAGGTCGTGATGGGCGAGGCGAAGAGCCACAATTACACGATCAATCTGGGGCCGCAGCATCCCTCGGCGCACGGCGTGCTGCGCCTGGTGCTGGAAATGTCGGGCGAGGTGGTCGAGCGCGCCGATCCGCATATCGGCCTTCTCCATCGCGGTACCGAGAAGCTGATCGAGCACAAGACCTACCAGCAGGCGACGCCCTATTTCGACCGGCTCGACTATGTCGGCACCATGAACCAGGAGCACGCCTTCGTGCTGGCGGCCGAAAAGCTCTTGGGCGTTGTCGTGCCGCCGCGCGGCCAGATGATCCGCACGCTCTATTGCGAGATCGGCCGCGTCCTCAATCACATCTTGAACATCACCGCCTACGTCATGGACGTCGGCGGCATGACGCCGATCCTTTGGGGCTTCGAAGAGCGCGAGAAGCTGATGGCGTTCTACGAGCGGGTCTGCGGCGCCCGCCTGCACGCCAACTATTTCCGGGTCGGCGGCGTCGCCTTCGACCTGCCGGCCGGCCTCTTGGAGGACATCGCCACCTGGGCCGCCGCCTTCCCCAAGGTGCTCGACGACATCGAAACCCTGGTCACCGAGAACCGCATCTTCAAGCAGCGCACCGTCGACATCGGCATCGTCAGCCGCGAGCAGGCGCTCGATTGGGGCTTCTCGGGGCCCAATCTGCGCGCCTCGGGCCTGGCGTGGGATTTGCGCAAGGCCCAGCCCTACGAATGCTACGCCGATCTCGATTTCGACATTCCGGTGGGCAAGCACGGCGATTGCTACGACCGCTATCTGGTGCGCATGGCCGAGATGCGCGAAAGCGTCAAGCTGATCCGCCAATGCGCAGCCAAGATGCCGGGCGGCCCCTGCAAGGTCGAGGACCGCAAGGTGAGCCCGCCGCCGAGAGCCGAGATGAAGCGCTCGATGGAAGCACTGATCCATCATTTCAAGCTGTTCACCGAGGGCTTCCACGTTCCGGCCGGCGAGACCTACACGGCGGTCGAGGCGCCCAAGGGCGAATTCGCCGTCTATCTGGTGAGCGACGGCACCAACAAACCCTATCGCTGCAAGATCCGCGCCCCGGGCTATGCCCATCTGCAGGCGCTGGAGATGATGACCAAGGGCCACATGCTGGCCGACGTGGTGGCGGTGATCGGGTCCATCGACATCGTTTTCGGCGAGATCGACCGATGAGCATGCACCGCGAGGAACCGGCGAGCTTCGCCTTTTCATCCGACAACGAGGCCAGGGCCAAGGCGATCATCGCCAAATATCCGGCCGGACGCCAGCAAAGCGCGGTGATGCCGCTTCTCGATCTGGCGCAGCGCCAGATCGGCGGCTGGCTGCCCCGCATCGCCATGGATTACGTGGCCGATTATCTGGGCATGCCGCCGATCAAGGTCTACGAAGTCGCCAATTTCTACACCATGTACAACGTCAAGCCGGTGGGCAAAAACCACGTCCAGGTCTGCACCAATCTGCCTTGCTGGCTGCGTGGCTCGGACCAGGTGGTGCACGCCTGCAAGAAGACGCTGGGCATCGGGCTGGGCGAGACCACCAAGGACGGTCAGTTCACCCTCTCCGAGGTCGAGTGCGCCGGCGCCTGCGTCAACGCCCCGGTGGTGGCGATCAATGACGATTATTACGAGGATCTCGACGAGGCCACCATCACCCGCGTGCTCGAAGCCTTGAAGCGGGGCGAGAGTCCCAAAAGCGGCCCGCAGAACGGGCGCCTGAATTCCGCCCCCCTCGGCGGCCCCACCACCTTGAAGGGAGGGGCCTAAGCATGCTGGCCGACAAGGACCGCATCTTCACCAATCTCTACGGTCAGCACGATTGGCGTCTGGCCGGCGCCAAGACGCGCGGCGATTGGGACGGCACCAAGGACATTCTGGCCAAGGGCCGCGACGCCATCATCAACGAGATGAAAGCCTCGGGCCTGCGCGGCCGCGGCGGCGCCGGCTTTTCCACCGGGGTCAAATGGTCGTTCATGCCCAAAGAGGTGGGAGCCCGTCCGCACTTCCTGGTCGTCAACGCCGACGAGGGCGAGCCCGGCACCTGCAAGGACCGCGAGATCATCCGCCACGATCCGCACAAGCTGATTGAGGGCTGCCTGATCGCCGGCTTCGCGGTCGGCGCCCACGCCGCCTACATCTACATCCGCGGCGAATTCTTCCGCGAGGCCGAGCGCCTGCAGACCGCCATCGACGAGGCGCGCGCCGCCGGCCTGCTGGGCGCCAACGCCTGCGGCTCGGGCTGGGATTTCGAGGTTTACGTCCATCGCGGCATGGGCGCCTATGTCTGCGGCGAGGAATCGGCCTTGATCGAAAGCCTGGAAGGCAAGAAGGGCCAGCCGCGCCTGAAGCCGCCTTTCCCGGCCGGCGTCGGTCTCTATGGCTGCCCGACCACGGTCAACAACGTCGAATCGATCGCCGTGGGCCCCACCATCATGCGCCGGGGCGCCACCTGGTTCTCGAGCTTCGGCCGCCAGAACAACTCGGGCACCAAGCTCTTTTGTATCTCCGGCCACGTCAACAAGCCCTGCAATGTCGAGGAATCGATGAGCATCCCCCTGAAGGAGCTGATCGAGAAGCATGCCGGCGGCGTGCGCGGCGGCTGGGACAATCTTTTGGCGGTGATTCCCGGCGGCTCCTCGGTGCCGATGATCACCAAGGAGATCTGCGAGAACGTGCTGATGGATTTCGACGCGCTGCGCGAGGTCCGGTCCGGCCTGGGCACGGCGGCGGTGATCGTCATGGACAAATCGACCGACGTGGTGCGCGCCATCACCCGGCTGTCGAAATTCTACAAGCATGAAAGTTGCGGCCAGTGCACGCCCTGCCGCGAGGGCACCGGCTGGATGTGGCGGATGATGGAGCGCCTGGCCGAGGGCAACGCCACCATCGACGAGATCGCCCTTCTGGAAGAGGTGACCAAGCAGGTCGAGGGCAACACCATCTGCGCCCTGGCCGACGCCGCCGCCTGGCCGATCCAAGGCCTGATCCGCCATTTCCGTCCCGAGCTGGAGCGGCGCGTCATCGCCCGCCAGTCCGGCGGACGGGCGGCCTAGGAGACGCGCCATGCCGAAACTCACCATCGACGGACGCGAGATCGAGGTCGCCCCCGGCACCACCATCATCCAGGCCGCTGAGGTGCTGGGGATCGAGATTCCGCGCTTCTGCTACCACGAACGCCTGACCATCGCCGGCAATTGCCGGATGTGCCTGGTCGAGGTCGAGAAGGCGCCGAAGCTGGTCGCCTCCTGCTCGATGCCGGTGGGCGAGGGCATGGTGGTGAAGACCGCCACCCCCAACGTCTTGAAGGCGCGCCGGGGCGTGATGGAGCTGATGCTGATCAACCATCCGCTCGACTGCCCGATCTGCGACCAGGGCGGCGAGTGCGATCTGCAGGACCAGGCGGTGGCCTTCGGCCGCGATCGCGGCCGCTTCGCCGAGGCCAAACACGCCGTGCGTCAGAAGGATTTCGGGCCGCTGATCAAGGCCGAGATGACGCGCTGCATCCACTGCACGCGCTGCATCCGCTTCTCGACCGAAGTGGCCGGGGTGCCGCAGTTGGGCGGCATCGGGCGCGGCGAGCATATGGAGATCGACACCTACGTGACCAAGGCGCTCGAATCCGAGTTGTCGGGCAATCTGATCGATCTGTGCCCGGTGGGCGCGCTCACCAACAAGCCCTACGCCTTCAAGGCCCGGCCCTGGGAATTGAAGAAGACGGAATCGATCGACGCGCTCGACGCCCTGGGCAGCCACATCCGCATCGACGCCCGCGGCGCCGAGGTGATGCGCATCCTGCCCAGCAATTGCGACGACCTCAACGAGGAGTGGCTGGGCGACAAGAGCCGCTTCTCCTGCGACGGCCTGGCCCGCCAACGGCTCGACCAACCCTACATCCGCGAAAACGGTAAGCTGCGCCCGGCCTCGTGGGACGAGGCGCTGGCCTTGGCCGCATCCAAGCTCAAGGGCGCCCGCCCCGATCAGGTGGCGGCGATCGCGGGCGATCTGGCCTGCGCTGAATCGATGGCGGCCTTGAAGGACCTTCTGGATGGGCTGGGTTCGCCCCACCGCGATTGCCGCCAGGATGGCGCTAGGCTCGATCCGGCGGTTCGCGCCGGCTATCTCTTCAACGCCACCATCGCCGGGATCGAGCAAGCCGACGCGCTGCTGCTGGTCGGCACCAACCCGCGCAAGGAAGCGCCGGTGCTGAACGCCCGCATCCGCAAGCGCTGGCTGAAGGGCAAGTTCCCAGTGGCGGCGATCGGCCCCAAGGCCGATCTCACCTACCGCGTCGACCATCTGGGGACCAGCGCCGCCCTTCTCGACGCCATCGCCAAGGGCACGCACCCCTTCGCCGCCACTTTGAAGGCGGCGCAAAAGCCGATGCTGATCCTGGGCATGGGGGCGCTACGCCGCCAGGACGGCGCCCAGATCCAGGCCGCAGCCCGCGGCCTGGCCGAAGCCTGCGGTCTGGTCAAAGAGGGCTGGAACGGCTTCTCGGTCCTGCACACGGCGGCCGCCCGGGTGGGCGGCCTTGATCTCGGCTTCGTGCCGGGAGCGGGCGGCAAGGACATCCACGGCATTCTCGACGGCGCCACGAAGGGCGAGATGGCGGTGGTCTATCTGCTGGGCGCCGACGAAATCGACATGAGCCGCCTGGGCAAAGCCTTCGTCATCTATCAAGGCCATCACGGCGACGCCGGCGCGCACCGCGCCGATCTGATCCTGCCCGGCGCCGCCTACACCGAAAAGAACGCCACTTACGTCAACACCGAGGGACGGGCGCAGCGCACCACGCTGGCCGTTTTCCCGCCCGGCCAGGCCCGCGAGGATTGGAAGATCCTGCGCGCCCTGTCCGACGCGCTGGGCAAGCCCTTGCCTTACGATTCGCTCTCGCAAGTACGGGCGCGGCTGGCGGCGATCAATCCGGTCTTTGGCCAGCCGGGCAAGCGTGTTGGGGCTGCCTGGGGCGCCTTCGGCAGCCCGGGCGCGGTGGCCGATGCGGCGCTCGCCACCGCCATCGACAATTACTACATGACCGATCCGATCGGCCGGGCCTCGCCCACCATGGCGGTGTCGGTCGAGACCTTCCTTGCCGGCGCCAAGCCGAGGACGGGCACTCATGGCTAGCCTCTTCCTGGAACTCTGGCAGGCCTATCTGTGGCCGCTTATCCTGATCATCTTGAAGATCGTGGCGATCGTGGTGCCGCTTCTGGTCGCCGTGGCCTATCTCACCTACGCCGAGCGCAAGGTGATCGCCGCCATGCAGATGCGCAAGGGGCCAAACGTGGTGGGCCCCTTCGGGCTGCTGCAACCGATCGCCGACGGCTTCAAGCTGTTTCTCAAGGAAACCATCCTGCCCACCGCCTCCAACAAGGTGGTCTATCTGATCGCGCCGATGCTCACCTTCTTCCTGGCGCTGGTCGCCTGGGCGGTGATTCCCTTCGACGAGGGCATCGTGCTGGCCGACATCAATGTCGGCGTCCTCTACCTGTTCGCCATCTCCTCGCTCGGCGTCTACGGCATCATCATGGCCGGTTGGGCGTCGAATTCGAAATACGCCTTCCTGGGCGGGCTGCGCTCGGCGGCGCAGATGGTGTCCTACGAGGTGTCGATCGGCTTCGTCCTGATCTCGATCCTGCTCACCGTGGGCTCGCTCAACCTGTCCGACGTGGTGATGGCGCAGAAGAAGATGTGGTTCATCCTGCCCCATCTGCCGCTGTTCTTCATCTTCCTGATTTCCGGCCTGGCCGAAACCAACCGTTCGCCCTTCGACCTGCCGGAAGCCGAGGCCGAGCTGGTGGCCGGCTACAACGTCGAATATTCGGCGATGCCCTTCGCCCTCTTCTTCCTGGGCGAATACGCCAACATGATCCTGATGTCGGCGATGACCTCGATCCTCTTCTTGGGCGGCTGGCTGCCCCCCTTCAATCTGGCGATGCTGGCTTGGATTCCGGGGCCGATCTGGTTCGCCTTGAAGATCGCCTTCGTGCTGTTCATCTTCCTGTGGGTGCGCGCCACCTTCCCCCGTTATCGCTACGACCAGCTTATGCGGCTGGGTTGGAAGGTGTTTCTGCCCTTCTCGCTCGCCTGGCTGGTGATCACGGCGGGCGTGCTTCAATTCACCGGCCTGGTGCCGAAGTGAGGAGGGGCGCCCCATGAGCTTCATCAACCGCACCGCCCGCGCCTTCCTGTTGGCCGAATTGGTCCAGGGTTTGGCCTGCACGCTGAAGTACTTCTTCTTCAAGCCGGCGGTGACCATCAACTACCCGTTCGAGAAGGGTCCCTTGAGCCCGCGCTTCCGCGGCGAGCACGCGCTTCGGCGCTACGCCAACGGCGAGGAACGCTGCATCGCCTGCAAGCTGTGCGAAGCGGTGTGCCCGGCGCTGGCGATCACCATCGACGGCGAAACCCGCGCCGACGGCAGCCGGCGCGCCCGGCGCTACGACATCGACATGACCAAGTGCATCTATTGTGGCTTCTGCCAGGAAGCCTGCCCGGTCGACGCCATCGTCGAGGGGCCCAATTTCGAATACGCCACCGAAAGCCGCGCCGAGCTGATGTACAACAAGGCCAAGCTTCTGGCCAACGGCGACCGCTGGGAAAGCGAACTGGCGGCCCGCATCGAAGCCGACGCGCCGTACCGGTGAAGGGGGAACGATGATCATCCAGGGGCTCGTCTTCTACCTCTTCGCCGCCTTGGCCATCGCCGGGGGCGTGCTGGTCATTTCCGCCAAGAACCCGGTCCATTCGGTGCTGTGGCTGATCGTGGTCTTCTTCAACGCCGCCGGCCTGTTCCTGTTGCAGGGCGCCGAATTCCTGGCGATGGTGCTGGTGGTGGTCTATGTCGGCGCGGTGGCGGTGCTGTTCCTGTTCGTCGTCATGATGCTCGACATCAATTTCGTCCAGTTGCGCCAGGGCTTCCTGCACTACCTGCCCTCGGGCGCGCTGGTGGGGATCGTGCTGCTCGTCGAGTTGGCGGTGGTGCTGGTCGGCTGGGCGGTGTCGGGCGAGGCGCCCAAGAGTTTGGCCGCGCCGGCCCCGGAACTGGCCAAGATGACCAACACCGAGGCCTTGGGCCACATCCTCTACACCCAGTATCTCTACCTGTTCCAGGCCTCGGGCGTGGTGCTGCTGATCGCCATGATCGGCTCCATCCTGCTCACGCTTCGCCACCGCCCGGGCACCCGCCACCAGAACATTTCCCGCCAGGTCGACCGCCACCCCAAAGACACGCTGGAGATCCGCAAGGTGCCGAGCGGAGGGGGAATCTGATGTTCGCCATCGGACTCACCCATTACCTGGTCGTTGCCGCCGCCCTTTTCACCCTGGGCGTGCTCGGCATCTTCCTCAACCGCAAGAACGTCATCGTCATCCTGATGTCGATCGAACTCATGCTTCTGGCGGTCAATCTCAATCTGGTGGCCTTCTCGACCCATCTGCACGATCTGGCCGGCCAGGTGTTTTCGATGTTCATCCTGACGGTGGCGGCGGCCGAAGCCGCCATCGGGCTCGCCATCGTGGTGGTGTTCTTCCGCAATCGCGGCACCATCGCGGTCGAGGACATCAGCCAGATGAAGGGTTAGCCCCATGATGATGGTCCTTGCCGTCTTCCTGCCCCTGATCGGCGCCGCCGTCGCCGGCTTCTTCG
The DNA here is from genome assembly GCA_016214125.1 of Rhodospirillales bacterium. Classification (GTDB taxonomy): domain Bacteria; phylum Pseudomonadota; class Alphaproteobacteria; order Rhodospirillales; family WMHbin7; genus JACRPC01. Next base: position 79,640 of record JACRPC010000043.1, read on the forward strand.
GCCGTTTCTTGGGCGACAAGGGCGCGCAGTTCGTGACCTGCGCCGCCATGGGCCTGTCGGCGGTGCTGGCGATCCCGGTCTTCGTCGACGTGGCGCTCCAGCATCACGCCCAGACGGTGACCCTGTTCACCTGGATCGATTCCGGCGACCTGATGGTGAAGTGGGCGCTGAAATTCGACACCCTGACCGCCGTGATGGTGCTCACCGTCAGCCTGGTTTCCTTCATGGTGCATGTCTATTCGGTGGGCTACATGCACCACGACCCGTCGATCCCGCGCTTCATGGCCTATCTGTCGCTCTTTACCTTCTTCATGCTGATGCTGGTGACCAGCGACAATCTGGTGCAGCTCTTCTTCGGCTGGGAAGGGGTGGGCGTCGCTTCGTACCTGCTGATCGGCTTCTGGTACGAACGGCCCAGCGCCAACGCCGCCGCCATCAAGGCCTTCCTGGTCAACCGGGTGGGCGATTTCGGCTTCGCGCTCGGCATCTTCGGCGTCTATGTGCTGTTCGGCACCGTCCATCTCGACACCATTTTCGCCGCCGCCGCCGGCAAGGCCAACGCCACCTTGTTGTTCCTGGGCTGGGAACTGCCGGCGATGACCACGCTGTGCCTGCTGCTCTTCATCGGCGCCATGGGCAAGTCGGCCCAGTTGGGCCTGCACACCTGGCTGCCCGACGCCATGGAAGGCCCGACCCCGGTCTCGGCCCTCATCCACGCCGCCACCATGGTGACCGCCGGCGTCTTCATGGTGGCCCGCCTCTCGCCGCTCTTCGAGCAATCGGAGACCGCCTTGATGGTGGTGACCATCGTCGGCGCCACCACCGCCCTTTTCGCCGCCACGGTCGGCTGCGTGCAGAACGACATCAAGCGGGTGATCGCCTACTCGACCTGCTCGCAGTTGGGCTACATGTTCTTCGCCTGCGGCGTTTCCGCCTATTCGGCGGGCATCTTCCACCTGATGACCCACGCCTTCTTCAAGGCGCTCCTGTTCCTGGGCGCCGGCTCGGTCATCCACGCCATGAGCGACGAGCAGGACATCCGGCGCATGGGTGGCATCTGGAAGCACGTCAAGGTGACCTGGATTCTGATGTGGATCGGCAATCTGGCCCTGGCGGGCGTTCCCTTCTTCGCCGGCTATTTCTCCAAGGACCTGATCCTCGAGGCGGCCTATGGCGCCAACAGCCTGGTCGGCCAATACTCCTTCTGGGTCGGCTCGCTGGTCGCCTTCCTCACCGCCTTTTATTCCTGGCGGCTCCTGATCCTCACCTTCCACGGCAAGCCGCGCGCCGACGATCACGTCATGGCGCATGTCCATGAATCCCCGCCGGTGATGATCGTGCCGCTGATCGTGCTGGCGATCGGCGCCATCTTCTCGGGCGCCGTGGCCTACGAGATGTTCGTCGGCCACGACCGCGAGGCCTTCTGGGGCACGGCCATCCTGGTCTTGAAGGCCCACGATTCGGTGGAAGCGGCGCATCACGTGCCGCAATGGGTGAAACTCTTGCCGGTGGTGGCGGCGGTGGCCGGCATCGTCATGGCCTACATCTTCTACATGCTGGCGACCGGCCTGCCCAAGGCGATGGCCACCGCCTTCCGCCCCTTCTACCTGTTCTTCCTGAACAAGTGGTACTTCGACGAGCTGTACGATTTCTTGTTCGTCCGTCCGGCGTTCTGGCTGGGCCGTGGCTTGTGGAAGGGCGGCGACGGCGCGGTCATCGACGGTTGCGGGCCCGACGGGATCGCCGCCATCACCCGCGATGTGGCGCGGCGCTTCGGGCGGATGCAGACCGGTTTTGTCTATCACTATGCCTTTGCGATGATCGTGGGCGCGGCGGTCTTCGTCACCTGGTACATGTTCAACCGCGTGGGATGAGGCGGCGATGTCGGACTGGCCCCTGCTCACCTTGGTGACCTTCCTGCCCCTGGTCGGGGCGGCGTTCATCCTTACCATTCGCGGCGACGAGGCCGCGATGGCCGTCAACGCCCGCAACGTGGCGCTCTTGACCTCGCTCGCCACCTTCGTGCTGTCGCTGGCGCTGTGGATCAAATTCGATTCGACAACGCCCGCCTTCCAATTCGTCGAGAAGGCTGATTGGCTGCCGGCCCTCAACATCAGCTACCACATGGGCATCGACGGCATCTCGATGCTGTTCGTCATCCTCTCCACCTTCCTCACGCCGCTGTGCATCATCCAAAGCGCCGGCTCGATCACCGTTCGGGTCAAGGAATACATGATCGCCTTCCTGGTGCTGGAGACCATGATGGTGGGCATGTTCTGCGCGCTCGATTTCGTCCTCTTCTATTTCTTCTTCGAGGGCGTGCTAATCCCGATGTTCATCATCATCGGTGTGTGGGGCGGGGCAAGGCGGGTCTACGCCGCCTTCAAGTTCTTCCTCTACACCCTGGTCGGCTCGGTCCTGATGCTGATCGCCATGCTGGCGATGGCCTTCCACGCCGGCACCTTCGACATTCCCAGCCTGATGGCCTTCCGCTTCCCCTTCGACCTGCAGCGCTGGCTGTGGCTGGCCTTCTTCGCCTCCTTCGCCGTCAAGGTGCCGATGTGGCCCTTCCACACCTGGTTGCCCGACGCCCACGTCGAGGCGCCGACCGGCGGCTCGGTGATCCTGGCCGGCGTGCTCCTGAAGATGGGGGCTTACGGATTCCTGCGCTTCTCGCTGCCGATGCTGCCCGAGGCCTCGGTGTTCTTCACCCCCTTTGTCTACACGCTCTCCATCGTGGCGGTGATCTACACCTCGCTGGTGGCGCTGGCCCAGGAGGATATGAAGAAGCTGATCGCCTATTCCTCGGTCGCCCATATGGGGTTCGTCACCATCGGCATCTTCACCCTGACGCCCCAGGGCCTGGAAGGCGCGCTGTTCCAGATGCTGTCGCACGGCGTGGTCTCGGGCGCGCTCTTCCTCTGCGTCGGCGTCGTTTATGACCGCATGCACACCCGCGAGATCGCCCGCTATGGCGGCCTGGTCAACCGCATGCCGCTTTACGCCTTCACCTTCATGGTCTTCACCCTGGCCTCGGTGGGCCTGCCCGGCACCTCGGGCTTCGTGGGCGAGTTCCTGGTGCTGATGGGGGCCTTCAAGGTCAACACCTGGGTGTCGCTGTTGGCGGCCACCGGGGTGGTGCTGGGCGCCGCCTACATGCTCTACCTCTACCGGCGGGTGGTGTTCGGCAAGCTGGTGCGCGACGATCTCAAATCGATCCTCGACATGAACACGCGCGAAATCGTCGTCTTCGCGCCCCTGATTCTGGTGGTGATCTGGATGGGCGTCTATCCGCATGCTGTTCTGAAGACGATGCATGTCTCGGTCGGCACGCTGATCGAGCGCCACCAGGCGGCGCTGGCCAACCCGCCCGTTGTGGCCGCCGTCAAGGGGGAGAGCGCCCGATGAGCCTCGCCATGTCCGATCTCACCCTGGCCCTGCCCGAGCTTTTTTTGGCCGGGGCGGCCATGCTGCTTCTGATGCTGGGCGTCTTCCGCAAGGAGGACAGCGCCCGTGTCGTCCTGGTGCTCGCTCTTCTGGTGCTGACCGTCACGTTGGTTCTGGCCTATGGCGTGACCCCGAAGACCGGGCGCGCCACCAGCTTCGGCGGGCTGTTCCTGGTCGACGACTTCACCCGCTTCGCCAAGGTGCTGGTGCTGGTGGCGACCGCCTTCACGCTCGCCATCTCGCGGACCTGGATGGAGAAAGAAGAGATCGCCCGCTTCGAATATCCGGTGCTGGTGCTGTTCGCCACGCTGGGCATGTTGATGATGATCTCGGCCAACGATCTGATGGCGCTCTATCTGGGGTTGGAAACCCAGAGCCTGGCGCTCTATGTGATGGCCGCCTATCACCGCGACAACGCCCGCTCAACCGAATCGGGGCTCAAATATTTCGTGCTGGGCGCGCTGGCCTCGGGTCTCTTGCTCTACGGCGCCTCGCTGGTCTACGGCTTCGTCGGCGCCACCAATTTCGAGACGATCGCCAAGGCCCTGGCCTCGCACCACGCGCCCCAGGGCCTGATCATCGGCCTGGCCTTCCTGGTCGCCGGTCTGGCCTTCAAGGTGGCGGCGGTGCCCTTCCATATGTGGACACCCGACGTTTACGAAGGCGCGCCCACCCCGGTCACCGCCTTCTTCGCCATCGGTCCCAAGATCGCTGCCTTCGCGCTTCTGGTGCGCGTCCTCACCGGGCCGTTCGGCCCCATGGTCGAGGCCTGGCAGCAGTTGGTGGTGTTCCTGGCGGCGGCCTCGATGATTGTCGGCGCCTTCGCGGCCATCGGCCAGACCAACATCAAACGCCTGATGGCCTACAGCTCGATCGGCCATGCCGGCTACGCCCTGGTCGGTCTGGCGGTCGGCAACCGCGAGGGGATCAGCGGCCTCTTGCTCTATCTCGCCATCTATCTGGCGATGAATCTGGGCACCTTCGGGATCATCCTGGCGATGCGGGTCAAGGGCCGCGCCGTCGAGGGCATCAGCGATCTGGCCGGCCTGGCGCGCACCAGCCCGATGATGGCCCTGATGCTGGCGGTGTTCATGTTCTCGATGGCGGGCATTCCGCCCCTGGCCGGGTTCTTCGGCAAGCTCTATGTCTTCCTGGCCGCCGTCAATGCCGGCCACATCATCCTGGCCCTGATCGGCGTGCTCTCAAGCGCGGTGGCCGCCTACTACTATCTGCGCATCGTCAAGGTGATGTATTTCGACGAACCGGCCGAGGCGCTGGACCGGCCGATCGGCCCCACCCTGGCGGTGGTGCTCGCCGGCTCGCTGGTCTTCATCGTCTTCTTCTTCCTGGTCCCCAGCCCGCTGGTGGGCGGGGCGGAACACGCGGCCTCGGTGCTGTTCCATTAGCCTCGATCTGCCGCCGCCCTTCCGCCTCGAGGCGCGGGACGGCGTCGGCAGCACCAATGACGAGGCGATGGCCCTGGCGCGGGCCGGAGCGCCCGAATTCACCTTGGTCTGGGCGAAGCGCCAGACCGCCGGGCGCGGCCGCCAGGGCCGGCCCTGGGACAGCCCCGCGGGCAATCTTCACAGCTCGCTGATCCTGAGACCCGAAGTGGCGCCGTCGCGCGCCCCGGAAATCGGTTTTGCCGTCGCGCTTTCGGTGGCCGACGCGGTTGGCGCCCTTCTTCCCGGTGCGGCCTCGCAATTCAAATGGCCGAACGACGTGCTGCTGGGCGGCGCCAAGCTGGCCGGCATTCTCTTGGAATCTTCGGGCATCGCCGGGGGCCGGATCGAGGCGCTGATCGTGGGCATGGGGATGAACGTGGCCCAGGCGCCCGCCGGGACGCCTTATCCGGCCGCCGCCTTGGCCGAACGCGATCCCCATGTAACCGTCGAGGCGGCGCTTGGGGCCTATGCCGAAGCCTTTCTCGGCTGGTATCGACGCTGGCAGAGGGATGGTTTCACGCCGATCCGCGAGGCCTGGCTGGCCAAGGCCGCCGGGCTGGGTGGGCCGATCGCCGTCAACGGACCCCAGGGGCCGATCCAGGGCATCTTCGCCGGCCTCGACGACGACGGAGCGCTGTTGCTTGATGGCGGGCGGCGGGTGCTGGCCGGCGACGTCTTTCCGATGGCTCAGAGCGAGAAATAATGCGCCATGAAGGCGTCGATCTCGGGCTTCGACCAGCCGCGTTCCTCGAGATCGGCGCGGATGGCGGAAATGTCGACGTTGGGCCAGGTGTGGCATTCGTCGACTGTCTGCTTGGCGGCGTCGAGGATGCGGAAATTGTAGGGCCGTTCTTCCGAAGCGTAGACGTCGTAGAGCAGGACCTGATCGACCTTGTTGTCGGGCAGGAAGGTGAGGATGCGCGGCTTGGTGTCGTAAAGCGCGCCGGGCTCGATGAAATCGCAAGCCGCGATGATCAGCTCGTCGCCCTTCTGACAGGTGCGGGCCGCCGCGCCGTTCAAGACGCAGCAGCGCGAGCCCGGTTCGCCATGAATGACGTAGGTGCTGATCCGCGCTCCGGAATTCTTGTTCCAGATCTCGACGAATTCCATCGGGTAGATGCCGGCCTGCTGGCATTGCACCGGATCGAGCGTGATCGAACCGTGGTAATTGAGATCGGCCCCGGTGACCCGAATGCCATGCAGTTTGGCGCGTATGACCTTGATGGACACGAAAACCCTCGGAAAGCTGGTGGCGGAAAGCTCGGATTGGGACTGTACCCTCGTTTTGCATTGCAGTAAAAGGGTCCGGTAGGGAGGCTCACCCATGCTCTTGGCAATCGATTCGGGGAATACCAACATCGTTTTTGCGGTCTTTGACGGGGACAAGGTCAAAGGCGAGTGGCGGGCCTCCTCGACCACCAACCGCACCGCCGACGAATTGGGCGTCTGGCTGACCCAGCTCATGAGCCTGGAAGGGATTGACCGCAAGGCGGTCGATGCCGCCATCATCGCCACTGTGGTGCCGGCGGTTCTGTTCAGCCTGAAAACCCTGTGCCGGCGCTATTTCGGCGCCGATCCCTTGGTGGTCGGCGAAGAAGGGGTGGCGCTCGGCCTCAACATTCTGCTCGATCGGCCCGAGGAAGTGGGCGCCGACCGTCTGGTCAACGCCGTGGCGGCGCATCAGCGCTATCAAGGGCCGCTGATCGTCATCGATTTCGGCACCGCCACCACCTTCGACGTCGTCGATGCCGAAGGCAATTATTGCGGCGGCGCCATCGCGCCCGGCATCAATCTGTCGCTTGAGGCACTCCATATGGCCGCGGCCAAGCTGCCCCGGGTGGCGATCGGCCGGCCGCGCCAAGTGATCGGCAAGGCGACCGTGCCCGCCATGCGCTCGGGCGTCTATTGGGGCTATGTCGGGCTGATCGAGGGGCTGGTGAAGCGCATCCAGGAGGAATTCGGTGCCCCGATGACCGTGGTGGCGACCGGCGGCCTCGCTCCCCTGTTCGCCGAATCGACGTCGGTGATCCAGCATCTCGATACCGATCTCACCCTGCGCGGGTTGCTTGAGATCCATCGTCGCAACCGTCCATGAGCGATCGCGACGCCCTTTTGTTTGTGCCGTTGGGGGGTGCGGGCGAGATCGGGTGCAATCTCTATCTCTACGGTCATCGCGGCCGCTGGCTGATGGTCGATTGCGGCATCGGCTTCGGCGACGAGCGGGTGCCCGGCATCGAGATCATCATGGCCGATCCCGCCTTCATCGCCGAGCGGCGCACCGATCTGGCCGGGCTGGTGCTCACCCACGGCCACGAGGATCATCTGGGCGCCATCGCCTATTTGTGGGACCAGTTGGGCTGCCCGATCTACGCCACCGGCTTCACCGCCGATCTCTTGCGTCCCAAGCTTAGGGACGAGGGACTGGAGAGCGAGGTCGATCTGCGCATCGTCGAGCCGGGCAAGCCCTTCTCGGTCGGGCCGTTCGGGCTGGAATTCGTCTCCATGACCCATTCGATCCCCGAGCCCAACCTGCTGGCCATCCGCACCAAGGCCGGGCTGGTGGTGCATACCGGCGATTGGAAGCTCGATCCCGATCCGGTGATCGACGGCTTGGCCGACGAGGCGGCGCTGATCCGGCTGGGCAAGGAGGGGGTGGTGGCGCTGGTCGGCGATTCCACCAACATCTTCACCGAAGGCCGTTCGGGTTCGGAATCGGCGGTGCGCGACAGCCTGTTCACGTTGATCGCCTCTTATGCTGGGCGCAGGCTGGCGGTCACCTGCTTCGCCACCAATGTCGGGCGAGTCGACAGCATCGCCCGCGCCGCCCGGGCCGCCGGCCGCTCGGTGGCGCTGGTCGGTCGCTCGCTCTGGAAGATCGACCAGGTCGGCCGCGCCCACGGCTACTTCAAAGGTCTGCCGCCTTTCCTAAGCGATGCCGATGCGGCGAGGCTTCCGCCCGAGACCGTGCTTTACATCTGCACCGGAAGCCAAGGCGAGGCGCGCTCGGCGCTGGCCAAGGCGGCTTCGGGCGATCATCCCAACCTGTCGCTGGGTGCCGGCGATGTGGTGATTTTCTCCTCGCGCATCATTCCCGGCAACGAGAAGGACATCTTCGCCGTCCAGAACGGGCTGGCAAGGCGCGGCGTGGAGGTGGTGACGGAAGAGGACCATTTCGTCCATGTCTCGGGCCATCCGGCGCGCGAGGAACTGAAGCAGCTCTACGCCCTGCTCAAGCCGGCCCAGATCATTCCCATGCATGGCGAGGAGCGGCATCTATCGGCCCACGCCCTTTACGCCCGCGAGCTGGGGGTGCCCCATGCGCTGGTGGTGCGCGACGGCGATCTGGCCCGTTTGGCGCCCGGCCCGGCCGAGGTGATCGACACGGTGCCGATCGGCCGCCTGGCGCTCGACGGCACAAGGCTGATCCGCATCGATTCGGCGGTGATGAAAAGCCGCCACCGCATGATCTGGAACGGCACCGCGGTCGTCACCGTGGTTATCGACGCCAAGGGCAGGCTGGCCGCCGATCCCCGGGTCTCGGCGCTCGGGCTGCTCGATCCCGAAACCGACGCCGACATTCTGGCCGATGTCGAGGAGGCGGTGGCCGAGGCGGTGGGGGCGCTGCCCGCCAGCGCCAAGCGCGACGACGCCCAGCTCCGCGAAGCTGCCCGCCTTGCGGTGCGCCGCGCCATCCATGACCGTTTCGACAAGAAGCCGATGACCGATGTTCATCTCATTCGTCTCTAGGAGGTTCGCATGATCGGCCGTTTGAACCATGTGGCAATCGCCGTTCCCGACCTGGCCGCCGCCGCCGCGTCCTACAAGGACACGCTGGGCGCCACCGTCTCGGCGCCCGAGCCCATCCCCGCCCACGGGGTGACGGTGGTGTTCGTGACCCTGCCCAACACCAAGATCGAACTCGTCCATCCCCTGGGCGAGAAATCGCCGATTGCCGGCTTCCTTGAGAAGAACCCGGCCGGCGGCATCCACCACATCTGTTACGAGGTGGCCGACATTTTGGCGGCGCGCGACCAATTGAAGGCCAAGGGGATGCGGGTGCTGGGCGATGGCGAGCCCCGGATCGGCGCGCATGGCAAGCCGATCCTCTTTCTCCATCCCAAGGACATGCAAGGCGCCTTGGTCGAGATCGAGCAGGCATGAGCTGGTATTGCGACATCGCGCCCGGCCATCCGATCCACGGGCCCTATCACGATCGGGAGTACGGTTTCCCCGAGACCGACGAAACCCGCCTGTTCGAGCGCCTGGCGCTGGAGATCATGCAGGCCGGCCTGTCCTGGGAGATCGTGCTGAAGAAGCGGGCCGGGATGAACGAAGCCTTCCACGGCTTCGCCGTCGACCGGGTGGCCGCCTATGGCGAGCGCGACATCGCCCGTCTGCTGGCCGACGCCGGGATCATCCGCAACCGGCGCAAGGTCGAGGCCATCATCGAGAATGCCGGCCGAATCAAGGCGCTGCGCAAGAGCGTGGGCGGTTTCGCCCAATGGATCGAGGTCCAGCATCCCTTGTCGAAGGACGAATGGGTCAAGCGTTTCCGCCAGACCTTCGTCTTCATGGGCGGCGAGGTGGTGGGCGAGTTCCTGCTTTCCATCGGCTATCTGGCCGACGCGCACCGGGAAAGCTGCCCGGTCTACAAGACGATCGCCCGCAAGAAGCCGCGCTGGATGGATGGGGTGGGCAAGACCCCGAAACGGTAAACGGCAGAACCGGGATCCGGTTCTGCCGTTTGCCTCTTCAACCCCTGCGTCACCCGAAGGGCGGCCCATGTTTGGTTCCGGGCCTGCCTGCTTCGCGTCGCCGACTACCTCCCTAAACTTGAGCCTCTTGCCGGATACCCGGTCGGGCCCCCTTTTTGGGTGGGGCAACCTTACGCAATAACCCTTCCCGGGTCACGATATTTTTTTCGATTTGCTGCTGATATATCAGGGTTCCAGAACAATTCTTAAACATGAGCCGGCTTAGCCGTTCCTTAATCCCTTGGCGCGATAATCGCGGCATGAAACGAGCATTGGCGATACTCGCATTGGTCGCGGTTTGGCCGGGCAGCCTCGGCGCCCAGGACAGTGTCGTGGTCACCCGCCAGGATTGCGCCCGGCTGGTCCGTCATGCGCCCGCCGCCGATGTCGCCTACAAGCCGGGCGTCGATGCGAAGGGCAAGGCGGTGAAACCTGCCGATCTCGAGGATAGCGCCCCCATCACGCTCAAGCTGCCTGAGCAGTTCGAATTCGATCCGGCCCTGAAGCCGATCAAGAACCTGCCCAAACTGGCCGACACCGACATGAAGGTGGGCAAGATCAAATACAACATTATGAGCGGCGAATTGACCTTCAACGACCAGCCGCTGACCAGCAAACAGGCCGCCGAGCTGGCGGCGCTTTGCCAGAAGCAGGGAATCAAGTGAAGGGCGATCTCGACACCATCCAGATCGAGGTCACCACCCAATGCAACCTGAAATGTCCGGGATGCCTGCGCACGGCGCGCGCCGAACGCGGCCTTTGGGCCGACCGGCACATGAGCGCCGCCAATTTCGCCCGTCTGCTCGATCATCTACCCCCCGTTCGGGTGGGCATCCTCAACGGCACCGGCGAGCCGATGCTCAACCCCGAGATCGCCGAAATCGTCGGCTTGGCCCGGGCCTCGGGCAAGTTTCAGGGCCTTACCTTCAACACCAACGCGCTGGCCCGGGGCGTGCGGGCCTATCAGGCGGTCGCCAAGGCGGGTTTGAGTTTCCTGAGCGTCTCGGTCGATTCGCTTGATCCCCAGGTGGCGCGGGTCGTGCGGACCGGCACCAAGACCGAGAAGCTGGTCGAGAGGCTGGTCCAATTGGCCAAGACGTTGCCGATTCCCATCACCATCACCACGGTGGTGAGCCGCGACAATCGGCACGAACTGGCCGAGACCTTGGCCAAGCTCGATGGGCTGGGCCGCTTCACCGTCTTCCTGACCGAGCAAAGCGATGTCGAGATTTTGGACGGGCTGCCCTCGAAGGGCCGGTCCCTTGATGCCCGCGAGCGCGCGCAATTGGCGGTCTGGATCGAGAAGCTGCGCCCTCAGATGCCCAATTTGGAACTCATTCTCACCCAGCCGGTGAATACCGGAGGGGTGCGCTGTCCGGCGCCTTTCCGCCATCCCTTCGTCGATGTCGAGGGGTTCCTGACGCCCTGCTGCACGCTGACCGACGCCCATCATTATGGTCGGGTGAGCCTGTTGGACCTGGACCTCGTTGCCGCCCTGGCGCTGCCCCGGGTCAAGGCTTGGTGCGACGCTTATGCCGAACGGGAACCGGCCGCCTGCGCCGGCTGCCAGCACCGGCAACGCGATTAGACCAGGGTCCGTTCGATCGCTGCCAGCATGGCCGGCCCGGCCACCTTGATGTCGTGGAAGGCCAAGGCGCGGGTGCGGGCCTTGGCGCCCTCGGCCGTCCGACGGGGGGGATCGTTGCGATAGCCAAGGATGGCGGCGCCCATTGCCGCCGCGTCGCCGTAAGGAACCGCAAGGCCCGCATCGGTGCCGACGAAGGCCGGCGCGGCGCCCGCGCCTTCGAAGCACAGCGTCGGCCGGCCGAAGGCGGCGGCCTCGATCATCACCAGACCCAAGGGCTCCTCGCGCGAGGTAAGCGCGAACAGATCGGCGGCGGAGTAGAGATCGGCCAGATCGGCCCGTTCGTCGAGGAATTGAAGGGTGTCGGTCAGGCCGTGACGCTCGACCGCATAGGCCAGGCGCTCGGCCATGTGCGGCTCGGCGGCGCGGCCGGCCCACAGAAAGCGCAGCGGCGCCTGGGGCGCCAGCGCCTTGGCATGATAGGCGGCCTGAACGAACAGGTCGGGCGCCTTTCGCCAATTGAGCGTTCCCGCCCCCAGCACCAGGAAATCGCTTTCGGCGATCCCTAGGGCCTGGCGCGCCGAGGCGCGGCGGGCGGCGATCGCTTCGGCGGTCAGGTTGGGCAGGCGGGCGGCGCAGGGCACGCAATCGACCCGATCGGCCGGTACGCCCAAGGGGCCGACCAGCTCATCGCGGATCGAGGTCGAGGCGGCAACGAATCGGTGGGCCAGCCGGCGATGCAGATCGAAGGCTTCGGCGCCGATCATGGTTTCGATCGAATGGCGCCCTTCCATCACATGCACCAGAAGTGGCTGGCCGGGCGGCACCAGAAGGGGCAGCAGGGGCGCGTTGCAGACGGTGTTGGCGAAAACCAGGCGGAAGGGCTGGGCGCGGAGGGCCTGCAGGCGCCGGGTTGCCTCGGCCCGCGCCTGGGGCGAGGGATCGGGCTGGTCGAGCAAGATGGTGGTGGGGCCGAGCGCCTGGAAATCGGGAGCCAGCGGCCCGCCGGTGCCCAGCACGATCTGGAACGACCAGCCGCCCCGGGCCGCCAGCCAGGCCAGAAAGTCCCGAAGAAAAACCGCCGAGCCGATTCGGCTGGCCTCGTGGGCGATGAAAAGAATATCCGCCATAGGCCGAAGTCTAGCAGTTGCCCCCAGCGCTGCCAGGGCCTAAATTCCCCCTGGCCCGAATGTTCCGCACCCTTGAGGATTCCATGCTGCTGTCCCGCTTCTTCCTGCCCACCTTGAAGGAAACCCCGGCCGAGGCGCAGATCGTCTCGCACCGCCTGATGCTGCGGGCCGGCATGGTCCGCCAATCGAGCGCCGGCATCTATTCCTGGCTGCCCCTGGGCTTCAAGGTTCTAAAGAAGATCGAGCAGATCGTGCGCGAGGAGCAGGACGCCGCCGGCTGTCAGGAATTGCTGATGCCGACCATCCAGCCGGCCGAGCTGTGGCGGGAAAGCGGGCGCTACGAGGATTACGGCAAGGAGATGCTGCGCATCAAGGATCGCCACGAGCGCGACATGCTGTTCGGCCCCACCAACGAGGAGCTGATCACCGATATTTTCCGCAAGGAGGTGAAAAGCTATCGCCAGCTTCCCAAGCTGCTCTATCACATCCAATGGAAATTCCGCGACGAGGTGCGGCCGCGCTTCGGCGTCATGCGCGGGCGCGAATTCCTGATGAAGGATTCCTATTCCTTCGATCTCGACAAGGCGGGCGCGGTGCGCGCCTACAACAAGATGTTCGTCGCCTATCTGCGCACCTTCGCCCGAATGGGTTTGAAGGCCATTCCGATGGCGGCCGACACTGGCCCGATCGGCGGCGATCTGTCGCACGAATTCATCATTCTGGCGGAAACCGGGGAAAGCCAGGTCTATTGCCACCGCGATCTGGTGGAAAAGGATTGGCTGGGTGAACGGATCGATTACGAGGCCGATCTGCAGCCGATCGTCGATCGCTTCACCCGCCTCTATGCCGCCACCGACGAGAAGCACGACGCCACCCAGGCCACCAAGCTGGGCGAGGCGCTGGTGAGCGCGCGCGGCATCGAGGTGGGCCACATCTTCTATTTTGGCACCAAATATTCCGAACCCTTGGGGGCGGTGGTGCAGGGACCGAACGGCGAAAACATCACGGTCGAGATGGGTTCCTACGGGATCGGCGTGTCGCGCCTGGTGGGCGCCATCATCGAAGCCCATCACGACGACAAGGGCATCATCTGGCCGGAAAGCGTGGCGCCCTTCGCGGTCGGGCTGGTCAATCTGAAGAGCGGCGACGCCGACTGCGACCGGGTGGCCGGCGATCTTTACGCCAAGCTGTCGGCCAATAGCGTGGCGGTGCTCTACGACGACCGCGACGAGCGCGCCGGCGTCAAATTCGCCGATATGGATTTGATCGGCCTGCCCTGGCAGTTGGTGGTCGGCCCCAAGGGGGTGAAGGCGGGGCAGGTGGAACTGAAGAACCGCAAGAGCGGCGAGCGCCAGGAACTGGCGGTCGAATCCGCTCTGGCGCGGCTTCTCGGCTAGACGATGATCTTTTCCGCCTTCGAGCGGCTGATGGCCATGCGCTACCTGCGGGCTCGGCGCAAGGAGGGCTTCATCTCGGTCATCGCCGCCTTCTCGTTGTTGGGCATCGGATTGGGCGTCGCCACCCTCATCATCGTCATGGCGGTGATGAACGGCTTTCGCGCCGAACTGTTGGGCCGCATCCTGGGCCTCAACGGCCATCTTGGCATCTACGGCCCGGCCAATGTGCTCACCAATTTCGATTCGCTGGCCAAGGAAGTGCGGATGGCGCCGGGCGTGGTCCGGGTGACGCCCACCCTGGAGGGCCAAGTGATGGGCTCGGCCAACGGCGTCAACAGCGGCGTCATGGTGCGCGGCGTGCGCGCCGAGGATCTGGCAACCCGCAAAGTGATCCTGGAAAAGCTGCGCGGCGATTTCGCCGATTTCCAGGGCGAGGAGGCGATCCTGATCGGCCATCGCCTGGCGCAGAAAATGGGCCTGAAATTGGGCGATTCGCTGACCCTGATTTCGCCCAAGGGCCAGGTCTCGGCCTTCGGCACCGTGCCCCGGGTGCGGGCCTACAAGGTGGCGGGCATCTTCGAGGTCGGCATGTACGAATACGATTCGACCTTTGTCTTCATGCCGATCGAGGCCGCCCAGCTCTATTTCATGATGAAGGATGCCGTCACCCATCTCGAGGTGATGATCGAGCGCCCCGATCAGGCGCCCACGATGCGCGCCCGCTTGGGCGGTCTGGTGGGCGAGCGCGGCCGCATCTATGACTGGCAGCAGGCCAACGCCAGCTTCTTCAACGCCGTCCAGGTCGAGCGGAACGTGATGTTCCTGATCCTGACGCTCATCATCCTGGTCGCCGCCTTCAACATCATCTCGAGCCTGATCATGCTGGTGAAGGACAAGAGCCGCGACATCGCCATCCTGCGCACCATGGGCGCCACCCAGGGCATGATCCTGCGCATCTTCTTCCTGGCCGGCGCCAGCGTGGGCGTCATCGGCACCTTGTTCGGCGTCGCCCTGGGACTGGCCTTCTCGCTCAACATCGAAACCATCCGCCGCGGGCTGGAGGCGCTCACCAACACCGAATTGTTCGCGGCCGAGATCTATTTCCTGTCCCGGTTGCCCGCCCGGGTCGATCCCTTCGAGGTGATGGTGGTGGCGTTGATGGCGCTGGGCCTATCGCTGGCGGCGACCATCTATCCCTCCTGGCGGGCGGCCCGGCTCGATCCGGTCGAGGCGCTGCGCTATGAGTGAGCCGGCGCTTCGCCTGGACGGCATCCGGCGCGGCTTTGCCCAGGGACGGGCGCGGCTGGAAGTGCTGATGGGCGCCGATCTTCGGCTGGAGCCGGGCGAGATGGTGGCGCTGGTCGGTCCCTCGGGGGCCGGCAAATCGACGTTGCTCCACATCGCCGGCCTGCTCGAACGCCCTGATGGCGGGCAGGTGTGGATCGGCGGCGAGGCGGCGGGCGAGCTTTCCGACGACCGTCGCACCGAACTGCGCCGGCGCCATCTGGGCTTCGTCTATCAGTACCATCATCTGCTGCCGGAATTCTCGGCCTTGGAGAATGTCGCCATTCCGCAGATGATCGCCCGCGTGGCGCGCCGCGAAGCCGATGCGCGGGCGCGCGATCTTCTGGGCCGGCTGGGCCTGGCCGAGCGGGCCGAGCATCGGCCTGGCCAGCTTTCCGGCGGCGAGCAGCAGCGGGTGGCGATCGCCCGGGCGTTGGCCAACGAACCCAAGGTGCTGCTGGCCGACGAGCCGACCGGCAATCTCGATCCCGCCACCGCCGAGGTGGTGTTCGACGAATTGCTGGCGTTGGCGCGCTCGCGCGGGCTGGCGGCCCTGATCGCCACCCACAATCCCGAATTGGCTCGGCGCATGGACCGGGTGGTGACGCTCAAGGGCGGGGTGCTGACGGCCTTGTCGAGCGCAGCGCCAACGCCACCATGACCACGCCGGCCAAGGCGAACAGGAAGGCCAGGCCGAAGGCGCTGGTGTAGCGGCCGAGCAGGCCGTAGACGGCGGTGAACATCGGCGGGCCGAAGATCACCCCCATGAAGGTGAAGAACAGCGCGCCGCCGGTGACTCGGCTCACTTGGTCGAGCGGCAGGGGCCTGGCCACTTCGGCCATGAAGACCCCGTTCCAGCCGATGGCGGTGGCGCCGAACAGCACCAGCACGGCGGCCATCAGCGGGCGCGGCCAGGCGGGGGTGAGGCTCATGGTGAGCGCAATGGCGGCCAGCATCACGATCCCCAGGATGAGCAGCACCAGCCGCCCGTTCCGAATCCGATCGGCCAACCAGCCCCAAAGAATGCGCGCCACCACGCCCACCACCTGGATGAAGGAAAGGATCACCCCGGCCTCGATCAGCGACACCCCGATTTCCGCCACCAGCATGGTGACCACGAAACCGGTGAGGCAAAGCTGGACGGCGGAGAACATGAACGCCATCAGGGAAAGCCAGCGCACCGGCGCAATTCGCCACACCACGCCGATGCCGGAAAGCGGATTCTGGCGAAGCCGGAGGGTGGGGTCGCGGTCGTCGTCCCAAACGCGATGGGCGCCTTCCAAGGCCACCGCCAGGGCAAGCAGCGCCACGCCGACGCCGGCCAGGGCCCAGGACCAGCCATAAGCCAGCGCCACCGGCGGCAGGATCAGGCCGGCCAGGGTGCCGCCGATCGGCACCCCGGTCTGCTTGAGGGAGAAGATCAGGTTGCGGTTTCCAGGCTGGCTGAAACGCGCCAGCAAATGCGAGGCGGCCGGGTTGGTGAGGCCATAAGCGATGCCGATCAGGCCCGACCCGATTGCCGCGGTGACCAGCGAGGGCAGAGTGGCGGTCAGCATTCCGATCCCGCACAGCCCCAGCGCCGTCTGGCTGGTGCGCGCCGCGCCCCAGCGGCGCACGAACAGCCCGCCATAGAGCGAGGAAAAGGTCGCCCCGGCATAAACCAGGCTCAATTGGTAGCCGATCATCGCCGCATCGATGCCGAAAAAGCGCGCCAATTCGGGAGCGATCGCCGGCATGGCCAGCGCCGCCAGCGAGGTAAGGGCCTGGGTGGCCGTGGTGGCGAGCAGAACCAGCCAGATCATGGCGTTCCGTAATAAAAGAAAAGGGCTCGGTGGAAAGGCCCACCGAGCCCATTTGTTAGCACGCGAAGAGGCTTATTTAAAGTAGTCGTACTTGCCGCCCTTCCAGGCGTACATGACGTAGCCGGGTGCGGTGACGTCGCCCTTGGCGTCGAAGCCGATGTTGCCCAGCACGGTGGCGAACTTCTCCTTGCGCAGCGTGTCGGCGACTTTCTTGGTGTCGGTGGCCTTGGCTTTCTCGACCGCCATCGCCCAGGCCTGGATGGTGCCGTAGGTGTAAAGCGTGTAGGCCTCGGGCTCGTATTTCTGGTCGCGGAACCACTTCACCAGCTCGGCGTTCTTGGCGTCCTTGCGCGGATCGGGGCTGAAGGTCATCAGGGTGCCTTCGCCGACCGCGCCGGTGATGGCCCAGAATTCCTCGGTCACCAAGGCGTCGCCCGAGATCAGCACCGCCTTCAGGCCCTGGTCGCGCGACTGGCGGACGATCAGGCCGGCCTCGGGGTGATAGCCGCCGAAATAGATCACGTCGGCCTTGGCGCTTTTCAGCTTGGTCACCAGCGCCGAATAGTCCTTTTCCTTGGCGGTGATCGCTTCGTAGAGGACTTCCTTGACCTTCTTGGCGTTCAAGGCCTTCTGCGTCTCGTCGGCCAGGCCTTTGCCGTATTGGGTCTTGTCATGGACGATGGCGACGTTCTTACCCTTGTACTTGTCGGCAATGAAGGCGGCCGCGGTCGGACCCTGCTGATCGTCGCGCCCGCAGGTGCGGAAGACGTTGGCGAAGCCGCGCTCGGTGAATTTCGGGTTGGTCGAGGCCGGCGAAATCTGCAGGATGTTTTCTTCCTTGTAGACCTCGGAGGCCGGGATCGACGAGCCCGAGCAGAAATGCCCGGCCACGAACACCACCTTCTTCGAGGCCATCTGGTTGGCCACCGCCACGGCTTGCTTGGGATCGCAGGCGTCGTCGCCGATCTCAAGCTTCAGCTTCTGGCCCATCACGCCGCCTTTGGCGTTGAGGTCGGCCACCGCCTTCTCGGCACCGCGCTTCATCTGCTCGCCGAAGGCAGCCAGTTCGCCGGTCATCGGTCCGGCCACCGCGATCGTGATATCGGCCTTGGCCGCGCCCGATACGAGCGCGCCCAGCGCCACCGCCGCCGCCAGCAGGTGCTTGGTCTTGAACATTCGGTCGTCTCCCTGGTTGCGCGGGCGGGCGAGGCGTCGCTTCCGGCCCGGCCGCTTGGATTTGGAAGGCTCAGTTTAGCAAGGGTTGCATTCCGGGCAAGCCCCTTACCCGCCCATCTTCGTCCCCCAGGTGAACAGGCCGGTGCGCTCGTAGAGCCAGGGGTATTGGACGCACATCTGTCGGGCCCGGGTGATGCGCCAGGCGGCCAGCCCAAGGGCGATCAGAAGGGCGGTGTCGGCCAGATAACCGACCGCCGAAAGAAGCGATTCCTGGAACAGGGCGAAAGCCAGGAAGCGGTCGGCCAGACCGAGCAGCAGGCCATAACCAACCACCTGTCCCCAGGGCCGCCAGGTGCGGGCGATCGCCGCCCCGGTGGCAAAGGCGGTGGCGCCCATCAGGATCAGGGTCAGGCCAAGGAACACCAGGGGCGAACTCATCCATGACCTCCGTCGAGATAGGCGGCGCGAATCTCGGGATTGGCCAGAAGCTCGGCTCCGGAACCGGAAAGGGTGATGCGCCCGTTCAC
This sequence comes from Rhodospirillales bacterium, assembly GCA_016214125.1. Lineage (GTDB taxonomy): Bacteria > Pseudomonadota > Alphaproteobacteria > Rhodospirillales > WMHbin7 > JACRPC01. The sequence continues at coordinate 98,187 of JACRPC010000043.1, forward strand.
CATCACATAGCCGCGATCGGCCAGCCTGAGCGCGTGGTGAGCGTTCTGTTCGACCAGAAAGACGGTGACCTTCTGTTCGGCCCTTATGGCGGCGATGATGTCGAAGATCTGGCGCACCACCAAGGGCGCCAGGCCGAGCGATGGCTCGTCGAGCAACAGCAGGCGCGGCCTGGCCATCAGGGCGCGGCCGATCGCCAGCATCTGCTGCTCGCCGCCCGAGAGCGTGCCGCCCCGCTGGTCGAGCCGTTCCTTGAGCCGGGGAAACAGGCCCAGCACACGCTTGAGATCGGAGTCGAAATAAGCGGGATCGGCGGTGACCGCGCCCAACCGCAGATTCTCCAAGACACTCAGGCGCGGAAAGATCCGCCGCCCCTCGGGCGCGATCGCCACGCCTTTGCGGACGATGGCGAAGGTGGGAAGATGGGCGATGTCGTCGTCCAACAGGCGGATGCGACCCGCCTTGGCGCGCGGTCGGCCGCACAGCGACATCAGAAGCGTGGTCTTGCCGGCGCCGTTGGCGCCGATGAGCGCCACGATCTCGCCCTCGGCCACGGTAAGATCGACGCCCTTCAAGGCCTCGATGCGGCCATAGGCGGCGACCAGGCCTTCGACCGTGAGCATCATGCGGAGTCCTCGGGCTCGCCCAGATAGGCGCGGATCACCGAGGCATCGGCGCGGATGGCGGCCGGCGGTCCCTCGGCGATCTTCTGACCGTAATCGAGCACCACGATGTGGTCGGAAATGCCCATCACCACGCTCATATCGTGCTCGATCAAGAGGATGCCGATGCCTTCGGCGTCGCGGATGGCGAGCAGCAGGCGGTTGAGGTCGGCCGATTCGCGGGGGTTGAGGCCGGCCGCCGGCTCGTCGAGGCACAGCAGGACCGGCTGGGTGCAAAGGGCGCGGGCGATCTCAAGTTTGCGCTGGGCGCCGTAGGGCAAGGCGCCGGCCTCGACATCGGCGAATTCGAGCAGTTCGGCCTGATCGAGCCAGTGGCGCGCCCGGTCCACGGCCTGGCGCTCGGCTTGGCGATAGCCGGCCAGGCCGAACAGACCGCCGATCGACCACAGCGAGGCCCGCATCAGGGTATCGTGCTGGGCGACGATCAGGTTCTCCAAGGCCGTCATGTTGGGAAAGAGGCGGATGTTTTGGAAGGTGCGCGCCACCCGCGCCTTGCGGGCGATGTCGAAACCTTCCATCCGCTCCAGAAAATGGGTCTGGCCGGCATGGGCCAGCGTCAGCCGTCCGACCGAGGGCCGGTAAAAGCCGGTCAGGCAATTGAAGACCGTGGTCTTGCCGGCCCCATTGGGGCCGATGACGGCGGTGATCGCCCGGCTGGGGGCGGTGAAGGAAAGGTCGCCCACCGCCACCAGGCCGCCGAAGCGCATCGACAGATGCTCGACGGTGAGCAAAGGCGCGCTCATCGTTTCATCTCGGAAAGAAGAATGGTGGGGTCGCGGTGCGACAGCAGACCCCGTGGGCGCCAGAGCATGATCGCCACCATGGCCAGACCGAAGACCAGCATGCGGTAAAGCTGGAGATCGCGGAACCATTCCGGCAGGCCGATCAGCAGGAGCGCCGCCACCACGACGCCGATTTGGCTGCCCATGCCGCCCAAGACGACGATGGCCAAAACGATCGCCGATTCGATGAAGGTGAAGCTTTCCGGGCTCACGAAGCCCTGGCGGGTGGCGAAGAAGGAGCCGGCGAAGCCGCCGAACATGGCGCCGATGGCGAAGGCCGACAGCTTGGTGGTGGTGGGGTTGATGCCCAGAGCGCGGCAGGCGATCTCGTCCTCGCGCAGGGCCTCCCAGGCCCGCCCGATCGGCAGCCGGCGCAGGCGCAGCGTGACGAAATTGGTGAGCAGCGCCAGGGCAAGGATAAGAAAATAGAGAAACATCACCCGATGCAGCGAGGAATAATCGATCCCCAGCGCCTGATGGAAGGCCATACGGCCCTCGGGCGGATCGGCGGAAAAGACCAGGCCGAAAAAGGAAGGCCGGGCGATCGAAGTGATTCCGTTGGGGCCGCCGGTGAAGCTCTGCCAGTTGAGCAGAATGACGCGGATGATTTCGCCGAACCCCAGAGTGACGATGGCGAGATAGTCGCCGCGCAGCCGCAGCACCGGAAAGCCCAGCAGCACGCCGAAGCCGGCGGCGAAGAGGCCGGCCAGAGGCAGGCAGACCCAGAAAGACAGATCGAAATAGAGCGACAGCAGCGCGTAGGAATAGGCGCCGACGGCGTAGAAGGCGACATAGCCGAGATCGAGCAGACCGGCCAGCCCAACCACCACGTTCAGCCCCCAGCCCAGCATGACGTAGATCAGCACCAGGGTGGCCTTGTCGATCAGATTGCGGTCGGCGAAGGGCAGGAAGGGCAGGGCAATGGCGATTGCGGCCAGGACCCAGCCCAGCCAATCCATCCGAAGGCCCTTCAGGCGATCGAAGGCCGCGATGCGGGGAACGCCGCCCAAGAGGCCGATCGTCAGACGCCCGAAGAAGACCGCCGCCACGCCGATCGCCACCCAATCGAAGCGGTAGCCGAGGCTCAGGCCGTTGACGCTGTCCTCCAGTCGATGGCCGACCAGGGGAAAGGCCAGGCCCAGCGCCACCAGCGCCGCCACGGCGGAATCCTTGAGGAGAGCCCGGGGGGCAGAGCGAGGCGGGGACGGCACCGCGCTAGACCTTCTCGATCTCAGGCCGGCCCAACAGGCCGGTGGGGCGGAAGATCAGCACCAGGATCAGGATCGCGAAGGCGGCGACATCCTTGTACTCGATGGTGAAATAGCCCGACCAGAAGGCCTCGATCAGCCCGATCAAGAGGCCGCCCAGCATGGCGCCGGGCAGCGAGCCGATGCCGCCCAGCACGGCGGCGGTGAAGGCCTTCACCCCGGCGTGGAAGCCGATGTAGAAATCGACGACGCCGTAATAGAGCGTCACCATCAGCCCCGCCACCGCCGCCAGGGCAGCGCCCATGACGAAGGTGGCCGAGATGGTGCGGTCGACATCGATGCCGACCAGGGCGGCCATGGTCATGTCCTGTTCGGTGGCGCGCTGGGCGCGTCCCAGCGTCGTGTTGTGGATCAGCCAGGTGAAGCCGATCATCAGGGCCAGGGTGAGCAGCATGATGATGATCTGCAAATAGCTCAAGCGAACGACGAAGCCGTCGCCCTCCATCAGCACCAGGCCGCCGGTGATCACCGGCTGCAGCGGCTTGACCCGGGCGCCCTGGAGAAGCTGGACGGTGTTCTGCAGCACGATCGACATGCCGATCGCCGAAATGAGCGGCGCCAGGCGTTGCGAGCCCCGCAAGGGGCGGTAGGCCAGCCGCTCGACCGTCCAGCCGTAAAGGGCGGCGAAGGCCATGGCGAAGAGCAAGGTGAGCGCCAAGGCGAGCGGCACGTTGGAAATGCCGAGCGCCGCTATCAGCAAGAGCGCGATCAGGGAGAGGAAGGCGCCGATCATGAAGATTTCGCCATGGGCGAAATTGATCATGCCGATGATGCCGTACACCATCGTGTAACCGATGGCGATCAGACCGTAGATGGCCCCCAGCGCGACGCCGTTGACCAATTGCTGGAGAAAATACGCCAAACGCTCCCCCTGAATCGGCGCCCTTTGCGGGTCTCTGCGCAAGCTAGCCCAGCCTTGAACCAAGTCAAGGTCGGCTTTTGGTGGGGAAGGCGGGGCAGTGGTGGCCGGCCCTGGCGCAACCGCCTGAATGAGTTTGTTTTTCAATATATAGTGGGATAGGGCGGGGTCTCGCCCACAATCCCTAGAGAAAGCCCCTTCTCTTCGGCGAATCGGATGCTATACTGAGCAAGCCGGACCGTCCGCGCCCCGGGCAAAAAGGAAAATTGCCACGGGGACAAGGGATTAACGAAATCTTAGTCGCGCGGATGCTAGGGGAAGGACAATAGGGCGAATGCGGCTGGCACAACGAGATGAGCATACTCTTCAAAGCCTTGGCCCGCGCGGCGGAGGCGAACGAGGCAAGGCGGGCCGAAGCCCTGGAACCGCCGCCCGCCCCCATGTCTCTGCCCGAGCCGGGCGAGGGCCCGCCCGCCGAGGCCCCGCAACTGATCGCCCGCAAGAAGGTTCGTCCGCTCCGTCTGGTTCTGATTGCTTTGGTCGCTCTGTTGGGCGGAACCTTGGCTGCGTTGTTCTTCATGGGCGAGGATCTGATGCTGCTGGTCGAGGATCTGACCGGCGAGACGCCGCCCCGCCCCGTCACCCCACCCAAACCTCCCCCGCCCAAGCCGGCAGCGCAAGTTCCGCCGGTGCCAACACCGCCGCCCGCGCCGCCACCCACCGAGTCCAAGGCGGAACCGGCGCCCGAACCGCCCTTAGCGGCCGAGACCAAAACCGTCGAGACGCGCAAGAGCGCGTCATCGGCCAAGCCCAAGCGTTCCCCGGAGGAGCTGGCGAAAGCGATCGAGGATACGCGTCGCGCCGCCAGCGCCGATCTGCCGGGCTTGCTCGAGGCGGTGCGCAAGCGCAAGGAAGCCGAAATGTTGAAGCCACCGGTCGAGCTGGCCTCGGCAAAGGCCGGCCCTTCGAGCGCGGCGGCGGCGACCTTGGCGGCGGAAGGCGCGGCGGTCGAAATGGTGTCGGTGCGCGTGCCCTCGGGCAAAGCGCGCGACGAACTCGATGCCGCCTATGCGGCCCTGATGCGCGGCCATTACGAAGCCGCGTTGCGTTTGTACCAATCGGTCTTGGCCGGCGATCCGCGCAATGTGGCGGCGATGATGGGCAAGGGCTCGGCGCTGCACAAATTACGCCGTCATGCCGAGGCCCGCGAGCTTTACGACCGGGTGCTGGAACTCGATCCCGGCAACCGCGAGGCGCTGAGCAACCTTCTCGCCCTGTTCGGAACCGAATCGCCGCGCGAAGCCATCCAGCAATTGATCAAGCTGATGCGCGACAATCCGAGCTTCAGCCCGATTCCGGCGCAGATCGCCAACCTCTACGCTCAGACCGAGGATTTGAACGCCGCCATTCGCTACCAAAGTCAGGCCCTGTCGCTGTCGCCGGAAAACCTGCTCTACCGCATCAATCTGGCGGTGCTGCAGGACCGCGCCGGCATGGCGGCCGAGGCGCTGTCGTCTTACGAGGCGGTGTTGGGCTCCCTGGGCGAGGGCAAGGGCGGCCTGCCGGTTCCGGAAGCGCAAATTCGAGAACGGGTGAAATACTTGCGCCGGAGATGAGCCGATGCCGTATCTAGGCCATTTCGGGCTCAAGGAACATCCCTTCGCGCTGACGCCCAATCCGGCGCTCTATTTTCCCACCGCCGATCAGGCCAATCTCGTGCAGGCGATCGTCTTCGCGCTGCGCCGCCAATGCGGCATCGTCAAGGTGGTGGGCGACATCGGCACCGGCAAGACCCTGCTCTGCCGCATTCTCTTGAACGCCCTGGTCGACAAGGAGCCGGTCGGCTACATCAACGCCCCGCCGGGCGACGAGGCGCTGCTGGTCGACAGCGTCTGCCGCGAATTCGGCATCGTGCCGGTGCCGCGCGAAAATCCCTACGAGGCGCTGCGCCGCTTCCTGCTTGCCAAGCACGCCCAAGGCAAGCGGCCGGTGCTGGTGGTCGACGAGGCGCAGGCCCTGGGCAACGCCGGGCTGGAGACCATCCGGCTGCTTACCAATCTTGAAACCGAACGGGCCAAGCTATTGCAGATCGTGCTGTTCGGCCAGACCGAGCTGGACGAGCTGTTGAGCGGTCCGGCACTCCGCCAGCTCAACCAGCGCATCACCCACGCCTTTGCCACCCGGCCGCTCTTGGCCCTGGAAAGCCGGCGCTATGTCGATTTCCGCTTGCGGAAATGCCGCCGTCCCGATGTCGCCTTCAACGTCTTTCAAAGCGCCGCCCTCGATCAAGTGGTGCGCTCGAGCCGCGGCATTCCCCGCCTGATCAACATCCTGTGCGACAAGGCGATGCTGGTTGCCTATGCCGAAGGCTCGCCCAAGGTGGCGCGCCATCATGTCGAGGATGCCATCAACGATTCCCGGGGCCTGTTGGCGCCGGTGCCTTTCCTCAAGCGCTACACCACCCAGCGCGTCCTTCTGGCCGCCATCACCGCCGAAACCGCGGTGGCGGCGGTTCTGGCGATGCTGCTCTTGCCCTTCGACGATCTGGGCGCCGGGCTGGGCCGCTTGTGGAACCGGCTGATGCCGCCGATGGCGACCAGCCAGATCGCCCCGCCCAAGCCGGCCGCCGAAGACGGGATGGCGGTGGCGGTGGGGGCGATCCCGGCCTTGCGGCTGCCGGAGCCGGCCGAACCGCCTGCCACCCTTGACGGGAACGCCGCCCGTTGAGTTTCGAGCGCGCCGCTCTCGCGCTCCTTCTCGGCCTGGTGTTCGGCAGTTTCGTGACCGCCCTGGTTCATCGGGTGCCGCGCGGCATGGCGCTGCTCGGCGACCGCTCGCGCTGTCCGGCCTGCGGCCATGTCTTGGGCTGGCGCGATCTGGTGCCGCTTCTCTCCTGGCTGACGAGCCGGGGGCGCTGCCGCCATTGCGGCCAGACGATCTCGTTCCGTTATCCCATGATCGAGATCGCCAGCGCGCTTCTCGTTCTGCTGGTGGCCGCCCGCCAAGCCGAGCCGCTTGCGGCGGCCCTTCTGGCCTTGATGGCGGTTCTCTTGCTGGCGATCGCCCTCATCGATCTCGAGAAACGGATCATTCCCAACCGCCTGCTTCTGGCCCTGCTCCCCATCGGGCTTGCCTACCGGTTGACCGTCGATGCCGATCCGCTCGACATGCTGGGGGGATTGGCGCTGGCGCTGGCGCTGGGGCTTGGGCTGGCTTTCGGCTACGCCAAGCTGCGGGGCCGGCCGGGCCTGGGCATGGGCGATGTCAAATTCCTGGCCCTGGCCGGGCTGGTGCTGGGCTTTTCCGGCTTTCCGGTCTTTCTGTTGCTGGCTGGCCTGTTGGGTGTGGTGACCGGCCTGGGTTGGCGCCTGGCCGGGCGGGGAAGCCGTTTCCCCTTCGGTCCCGCCCTGGCAGCCACCTTGCTGATCGTTTTGCTGTTTCCGAGCTTGAGCCGCCTCTGAGCCCGGGGTCGGGCGTTTAATCAATCTTCAATCTTTTGTGTCACAACAAGGGTCGAATCGGATTCGATCCGCCTTCGGCATGGGCCCTGGGCGGGGCGTTCCAAGCGAGGCCATCGGTGGCGAACGTGGGTGGAAGCGAGGCGGGCAAGGTCAGGCGCGGACTGACCCGAACGGTGCTGGCCGGCAGCCTGACGTTCCTGCTGGTCGGATGCCCCAGCTACGACCGCTATGGCGGACTGTCCAAGGACGAGTATCAAGCGCTGATGGACCGGCGCGGTCCCGAGGAGGCCCGCCCGCGCGAGGCGCCGCCCATTCCCGATCTGCAGCCGATCCTGGCCGCGCCGCTGTCGCCGGCCTCGCTGGAGAGCCGGCTGGTGTCGTTGCAGGTGACGGATACCGTGTCGCTGCGCGACGTGCTTCTGGAATTGACCCGCAAGGTCGGCGTCGATCTGGAGATGGACACCGCCATTCAAGGCGGCATCATCTTTTCCGCCTACGAGCGGCCCTTCACCCAGGTCATCGACCGCATCGCCGAACTGGCGGGCTTGCGCTACCAGTTGAAGGACGGCGTGCTTCGGGTGGAAATCGACAACATGTACCACCAGTCCTATCGGGTGGACGCCATCAATCTGGTGCGGACGTCGAAGAGCAACGTCGCCACCAACACCAATGTTTTCGCCGCGGTGAGCGGCGGCTCCGGCGGCGGCGGCGGCAACACCTCGTCGAGTTCGGTCGACGGCACCTCCGAGGCCGATCTGTGGAAGGAGCTGACGGCCAACATCCAGCAGATCGTCACCAACTCCGATCCGCGCAACCGGCCCAATCTGTCGCGGACCATCGCCACCAGCGCCGGCAGCAGTTCGTCGACCGCGGCGCCCGTGCCGGAAGCGGCGCCGCAAACGCCGGTGACCAGCGCGCCCACCGCGCTTACGCCCGCGACGACGGGCAGCATCGCCAGTCCGGTGGCGGCGGCGGCGCAGGTCGCCCAGGCCACCACGGCGGCGGTCAATCAGGCCACCGGCGCCAGCGCGACCGCCACACCCGCCAGCGGGGGCACCACCGGAAGCGGGAGCGCGACCGGCGGCACCGCCGCCCGCAGCACGACGGCCACCGCCGCGACCGCCACGCCCGCACCGGCGGCGCCAACGTCCACCACGCAAAGCTTCTTCAGCGTCAACAAGCAGGCCGGCATCATCTCGGTCTTCGGCACTCAGCGCCAGCACCGGCTGGTGCGGACTTATCTCGAGATGGTCAAGCGCTCGGTCTCCAGCCAGGTGCTGATCGAAGCCAAGGTGCTGGAGGTGACGCTCTCGGACGCCCACAAGACCGGCATCAACTGGCGTACGGTGGGCGGCTGGAACGTCAACGCCGCCCAGCCGCTGGGGATCAGTTCGACCAGCGCGACCGGCGCCACCACCACCACCTTGCCGTCCGTCGGGCCGCCTTTCACCACCTTCAATACGGCGACGTCGAACTTCCTGACCGTCGGCTTCTTGAACAAGCGGCTCGATCTCAACGTGCTGGCCAGCCTGATCCAGGAATTCGGCACCGTGCGCACGCTCTCCAGCCCGCGCCTGACGGCGATGAACAACCAGACCGCCGTCTTGAAGGTGGCGGAGAACGAGGTCTATTTCCGGGTCGACATCCAGACCACCACCAACAACGGCGTCAGCCAAACCACCTATTCCAGCACCATGAACACGGTGCCGATCGGGCTGGTGCTTACCGTCCAGCCCTCGATCAATCTCGACACCGAGGAAATCGCGCTCGGCCTGCGGCCGACCATTTCCCGCATCGCAAGGCGGGTCAACGATCCGGCGGTCGATCTGCAGGCGGCCGCGGCAGGGTCCTCGGTGACCTCGGCGGTGCCGGTGGTCGAGGTGCGCGAGATGGATTCGGTGGTTACCGTGCCTTCGGGCCAGGTGGTGGTGATGGGCGGGCTGATGCAGGAGCGCATCCAGAAGAACACCACCGGCGTGCCCGGCGCCCAGGACCTGCCGTTGTTCGGCAACCTCTTCAAGGCCAACGCCGATCAGATCACGCTCACCGAATTGGTGATTCTCCTGCGTGCCACCGTCGTCCATGCCGGCGATTCGATCGCGCCGGCCGACCGCGATCTCTACACCCGTTTCACCCGCGATCCCCGTCCGCTCGCCTTCTAGCCGCTTGCCGGCGCCTTTGCTAGACTGGCGTCATGCGCGCCACCTTCCTTTACGTGCTGCTCACCACCCTGCGCGACCGGCTGTTTCTGGCCCTCGTCCTGGTCGTCTTGCTGGCCGATCTGATTTCCGGCTATCTCGGACGTTCGGCCTTTGCCGAAGGCCAGGCGATGACGCTGGCGTTCGCCGGCACGGCGGCCCGTTTGGCCCTGGTGTTCGGGCTTCTGGTCTTTGTCGCCTATCATGTCCGGCGCCTGGCCGAATCGCGCGAGATCGAGACCATGCTGACCCGGCCGATCGGGCGCGAGGGATTCGTCCTGGCCTATGGCGGCGGGCTTGCCGTGGTGACGGTGCTGCTGGTGCTGCCCCTGGTGGTCCTTCTCGCCCTGTTCTTCCGTCCGGGCCTGGAAGGCCTGCTTGCCTGGGGGCTGTCGCTTTTGCTGGAAGGGCTGGTGGTGATGGCCTTGGCCCTGTTCGCCGCCCTGGCGCTGGAGAGCGCCATCGCCGCAGTGATGACGGGCGGCGCCATCTATGCGCTGGCCCGGCTGATGCCGGCTTTCGTCGACATCGCCAACGCCCGCGCCCATGTGGGGGCCGAGGAGACCGCCTTCGACATTTTCGCCCGCACCGCCATCAATCTGCTTTCGATCCTGATGCCCAGGCTCGACCTTTTCAGCCAGACCGGCTGGCTGGTGCATGGGCTTCCGGCGGAAGGTGCCGCGCTGCGCCCGGTTCTCGTCCAGGCGGCAATCTATCTGCCCTTGCTTTTCCTGGCGGCGATGTTCGATCTGCGCCGCAAGCGGTTCTGAAAGGATGGTCGGGTTTCGCAGCCTTTTCGGCCAAATCCACGCGAGCACGCTGCTCCTGATCGGCGTCGCCCTCGCGCAATTGGTCTTCTGGTCGCTCACCCGCACCATCCGGGTCGAGCCCGAACTGGTGCCGCCCCCGCCCACGCCGAAGGCGCTCGACATCCTGGCCTTCGGCGATCGCCAGTTCCTATATCGCGCGCTGGGGCTTGAAGTGCAGAATTTCGGCGACACCGGCGGGCGCTTCACGCCGCTTCTGGACTACGACTACGCCCGCCTGGGGGAATGGTTCGACCGCCTGGACCGGCTGGACCCGGTGGCCGATTACGCCCCGGCGATCGCCGCCCAATATTACGGCCTCACCCCCACCGGCGCCGATACGGTTCACATCGTGCTCTATTTGGCCCGCCATGCCCGGCGCGACATCACCCACAAATGGCGTTGGCTGGCCCAGGCGGCCTATATGGCGCGGCACAAGGCCAAGGATCTGCCCCTGGCGCTCGACCTGGCACGCGAACTGGCTGAACTGTCGAACCGTTATCCCGGCCTTCCGGTCTGGACCCACTCGATGCCGGCCTTTATCCTGGCCGAGATGGGCGAGACCGAGGCGGCCCGCCTCTTGCTGGGGGCCATCTTGGAAAGCGAACCCAGCCTCTCGCCCGAGGAGGTGCGCGGCATGAAAGGCCATATCCGGCGCTGGTCGAGACGATAAGGTGGTGGACCCCGCATGAACGAGCCGGTTTTTACCATCGCGCAGGCCTTCCAGTTGATGGGGCTGGTCCAGTGCGGCATGGTGATCCTTTATCTGGTTTTCTGCGGCGGCGACCGCCGGCGGCGCCTGATGGCGGGCGCCTTCTTCCTGGTGTTGGCCGGCGTCTTCCTGCTGCCTTTCGCCAGGACCATCCTCTCCCCATCCTTGCGCGCCTTGCTGGCGATCGTCGCGTCGGCGGTGCCGGCGATGAGTTTTCTCTTGGCCAAACAGGTCCTGGGCGGCCAGGCGCCGCCGGCGCGCTATCTGCTGATCCTGTTGGTGCCGCTCTTGGGGGCGCCGCTCTTCGGCTACGCGGCCGTTCCCGCCGAATTGTGCCTGCCGAGGCTTGGGTGTTTCGACGCCCATCCGCTCACCATGCTGTTCCGCATCCTGGCCGGCGGCGCCGTCCTGCTGGCGACCATGGCGCTGATCGAATCGATGCTGGCCGAGGCGATGGCCAAACAGCATGGCAAGGAACGGCGAGGGTTGGCGCTTGCCTTGATCGTGGTCAACGCCGCCACCCTGCTTTCGGTGCTGGCCGAACTGTCGGGCGGGCTTGAGTCCTTCGAGGCGGTGTTCGTCGAAACCACGCTGGGTCTGGCTTTCATCTATCTCACCACCTCGATGGTCTTTCGCATCTATCCCGAATCGCGGGAAATGCGAATCGACGACACGCCTTCGGAGCCCCTCATGCCCCAGCCGGGCGCCCGTCAGGGGCTTGACGATGAGGACCGCGCCCTGGTCGCCCGAATCGAGCAGTTTCTGACCGAAACCAAAGCTTTCAAGAAGGAAAACTTCCGGCGCGAGGATTTGGCGGCGGCGCTGGGCGTGGCCGAGCATCGGCTGTCACGAGTCGTCAACGCCGGATTCGGCAAAAGCCTCACCGATCTGTTGAACGAATATCGCGTGGACGAGGCCAAACGGTTGCTGGCGACCACCGATTTGCAGATTACTCAGATCGCCTTTGCCTCGGGCTTCAACGCGCTGGCCTCCTTCAACCGGGTTTTTCGTCGCCATGTCGGTGCCGCCCCCACTCAATTCCGCCAATCGCAAGGCGCCAACAAAAAAACGATTCTCACTTCGCAAGATGAGAAGACGAAAGCCCTCTAAAGTAAGAAATTCTTATCGTTTTATCCCTAGTCTGGTCAAAATTGGCCGGGATTGGGCCTTGGGCTTCGGCCCGACCAGGAAGGAAAGACGGTTTCATGAAGGCTTGGCTGGAACGGAAGCGGGAGGCGCTCGAACACCGTATGGCCGCGATGGCCGAGGACGAATCGGGCTTTACCCTGATCGAAATGTCGATCGTGCTGGTGATCATCGGCCTGATCATCGGCGGCGTGCTGAAGGGCCAGGAGCTGATCAACAGTACTCGCCTCAAGGCCACGGTTTCGCAGTGGGACGCCAGCAAGGCCGCCATCAACGGTTTCCAGGACAAGTACAATTCCCTTCCCGGCGATTATAACGACGCCAACGTCACCATTTCGGCGGCAGGAGTGTTGAATGGCGGAGCGACCGGCCTGGGCAATGGCACGGTGGGAACGCTTTATACCGATGGCAACGCTTTCAACACCGACGTGTCGGGCGCCACAACCGAGAATTTGAACGCCTGGGCGCATTTGGGCGCCGCCGGTCTGGTGGCTGGGATCACCGTTTGCACCACCGCCGACACGTTGCAGGCGGCCGCCTCCGGCGGCGTGATGTCGGGTAAGATATCCGGCACCTCCTGGGCCATCGTCCACGCCACGGTCAACAATTCGACCTCGCTTTGGTCGCGGCTGCAATTCGGTACCGGCGCGCCCGCCTCGGCGGTTTCCGGCAAGGATGCGGCCGAAATCGACCGCAAATTCGACGACAACAATGCCATTCGCGGCTCGATCCAGTCCTATCCGCAAGGCGCGACCAATGTCAGCACCGGTTGCTCGGCGGATACGACCGGAACCTACAGCGCCTTGGCGACGACCCGATCCTGTACGACGGTTTTCAATCTTCAATAAGCAGCGGTCCTTGGTGGGTGGGAAGCGGGCGGGGTTGTTCCCGCCCGTTTCTTTTGCCGTTGCCCCGAACCCGAATCTCTGATGCCCTGCCGGAGTAAAGAGGGGAATTTCAGGGATCGCCGCCATGGCCGGCACGGGACGGAAAACCGGAAAAATCGAAGGACGCGCCGCAACGGGCGACGACGATTTCGAAATCGAGGAACGCCATCTCGATCGGGCCGGAACCGAATTGGATTCCGTCTCGGCCGGCCTGATGGCGGGAGCCGAAGGGAGCTGGCGGGCCAGCGTGATGAAGGCCGGCTTGGCGCGGCGGCGTTACAGCCCGTTCGTTCGTTTTCTCATCCGTCAACTTCTTCGCCCCCGGCTGCTGAAAGGCATTAGCCAGCCGGACGCCCTGTTGTTTTTGGGTACGGTCGCCCAAAGCGTCGGCAAGGAGGCGCTGGGCGAGGAGCTGCTGCTGCGCGCCGCCGACGCCGACCCCCAACGGGCGGCGGCGCATGGACGCCTGGCCGAGGCGCTGTTGGTCCAGGGGCACCAGGCCGAAGCCGAGGCCGCCTTCCGCAAGCGTTTGGCGGTCGATCCCAAGGAGGTGGCGGCGCAACTGGGTTTGGCGATCGCGCTTCAAGGCCAGGGACGCCTAGCCGAAGCGGAACGCACCCTTCGTTATGCCCTCAAGGAACAGCCCGACGAACCGAACCTCAGCTCGCTGCTGGGCAGCCTGCTTCTGGCGTCGGGCCGCCGGGAGGAGGCGCTGAAGCTGTGCCGCCGGCTGGTCGAACTCCGTCCTACCGACGCTTCGGCTCTTTCCAATCTTGGCAACGTGCTGACGGTGCTGGGGCGGCGCGAAGAGGCGGTGGCGGCTTGTCGGCGGGCGCTTGAGCTTGATCCCGATCTGCCCGAGGCGTTGTGCAATCTGGGCAGCCACCTCTTTGATCTGGGCCGGATCGCCGAGGCGAAGGATCATCTCGAGCGGGCGCTGGCGGCGCGGCCCGATATGGTCGAGGCGCTCTGCAATCTGGGCAACGTCCATCACAGCCTAAAGAATTTCACCGAGGCCGAGGCGCTTTTCCGCAAGGCGTTGGCCCTGGCGTCCACCCGGCCGGAATTGCTGACCAATCTCGGCAACGCCCTCTTTGGCCAGACGCGCTTTGCCGAGGCGCTCGCCTACCACCAGCGGGCCGTCGAATTGGCGCCTGCGGTTCCGATCCATCTTAACAATCTTGGCAACAGCCTGCAGAAGCTCGATCGCCTCGACGAAGCCCTGGACGCTTACCGCAAGGCGATCGCGCTCGATGCCAAAATCCCCAACTTCCATGAAAATACCGCCAGCGTGCTTACCCGCATGGGTCTTTACCGCGAGGCGCTGCAAGCGATCCGCCGGGCCATCCGGCTTGGCGCCCATCCGACGGCACGGATCAAGGAGGCGGTAATCCTGCCGATTATCGTGGGATCGTCCGACGAGATCGAGACGGCGCGCACCCATTTGCGCCAGGGCCTCGATCGTCTGGTGCAGGAAGGGGTTGCGCTCGACGACCCGTTAAAACGGGTCAACGCGACCACCTTCCATCTGGCCTATCACGCCAAGCCCGACCGCGAACTTCAGGAATTGGCGGCGCGCGTCTACCGGCAATCCTGCCCCGACCTGACTTGGACGGCGGCCCATTGCCGGGGCGAGCGGCGGAAGACTCCACGGGACCGCCGCATCCGCATCGGCTTTCTTTCCGATTTCTTCCGCGAAACCCATACGGTCGGAAGGCTCTATCGCGGCCTGATCGAAACGCTGCCGCGCGACCGCTTCGAGGTCATTCTGCTGCCGATCGGGCGTGAACCCAACGAAGCCAAGGCCAAATTCGAGGCGGTGGCCGAGCGCGTCGTTCGGCTGCCCGAGGCGATCAGCGACATCCGCCAAATCGTCGGCGATCTCGAACTCGATATTCTCTATTACGCCGACATCGGCATGACGCCCTTCACCTACTATCTGGCCTTTTCTCGCTTGGCGCCTTTGCAATGCGTGGGCTGGGGACACCCCGACACCACCGGCATTCCCACGCTCGATCTTTTCGTTTCCGCCGAGCCCCTGGAGCCGCCGGGTGCCGAGGCGCATTACAGCGAGCGGCTTTTGAAGCTGCCCCGCATCCCGCTTTTTTACACGCCGCCCAAGCCTCCGGAGGGCGGCCTGCGCGACCGCGATTACCTAAAATTGCCCAAGGACAAGCGCCTTTACATCTGCACCCAGACGCTTTTCAAGCTGCACCCTGAATTCGACGAAGCTCTGGCGGGCATCTTGGAGGGCGATGAGCAAGGAATGCTGGTCTTCATCGGATCGCGCACCCGATCGTGGGTCGAGTTGCTGAAGGCCCGCCTCGCCAAGCGCCTTGGCGTCAACATCAACCGGGTGCTGTTCCTGCCGCCCTTGGGCCATGCCGATTTCCTGTCCTTGAACGGGGTCGCCGACGCGCTGCTCGACACCTTCCATTTCTCCGGCGGCCACACCAGCCTGGAGGCCTTCGCCTTCGACGCGCCGGTGGTCACCTGGCCGGGCGAATTCATGCGCGGCCGGGTGACTCTGGGCTATTACCGCCAGATGGGCATGGAGGATCTGGTGGCCCGCGATCCGGCGCATTACGTCGAACTCGCCCTGCGCCTGGCCAAGGACCGCGACTGGCGCCAGGCGATGCGCGAAAAAATCCGCGAGCGCAAGGCGGCGGTGTTCGAGGACGCAGCCTCGATCGAATTTCTGGCCCGCGCCCTGGAAGACGAGCTGCGGAAAAACGGATTTAAGACCTGAATCGACCGGTCCGCCAGTTGCCGGAAGGCGGCTTTCGCCTTACTATTCCGGTTTGAATTTCTCGGTCCGGGTTGGTGATGAACGTCAATGTGCCGCCGGGCGGCGCCAAGCCCTCCGGCCAACCTCAGCAGAACGCCATTCCGGCCGCGCCCCGTCCCGCCGCTCCGGCCGCCCCGGTGCGGCCAGCGGGCGCCCAGCCGCTGATGGCCAAGCCGGCGGCCCAAGCCCAAGCCGTGGCGGGCGCGCCCCGCCCGGTGGCCCAGCCCGCCCGTCCCGCCCAACCCCAACCGGCGGCTGCCAAGCCGGCGGCCAAGCTGGAATTCGGCGACCAGATCGGCGGCAAGCCCACTCAACCGGCGGCGCCACCGGCCACCAAGCTGCAATTCGCCGAACCGGGCGCTCCGGTCGCGCCTTCGCCGGCAGCCAGGCCCGCTCCGGCTCCAGCGGCGGCCGCGGCGCCGCCCGCCGCCCGCCCAATGCAGGCCGCCCCGCCCTCTGCCCCGCCCTCCGCGCCCATCGCGCCCTCGGCCCCGCTTGCCCCTTCGTCGCCCACCCAGCCCGGCGGGGCGCCGGCCGGCGGTGGCGGCGGCTTGGCCCGCATCGGCGACAAGCTGGTCGAGATGGGCCTGATTTCCAAGGACCAGTTGCAGGTCGCCCTGTTCGAGAAGAAGCGCTCGAACAAGATGCTGGGCCAGACCCTGATCGATCTGGGGTTCATCACCGAACAGGCGCTGTCGCAGGTTCTGGCCTCAAGCTCGGGCTTCGAGCGTTTCGATCCCAAGAGCACGGTGGTCGAACCCGAACTGGTGCGAAAATTCCCCAAGGAGGTGGCGGCGCGCTACCGCGTCTTCCCGGTGGCCGCCGACAGCCAGACCGCCCGGCTGGCGATGGCCGACATCTACGACGTGTTGGCGCTCGATCAGGCGCGGCGCTATTTCCCCTCGGGCGTCGAAATCCTGCCCCTGGTCTGCAGCGAGACCGAGATCGCCGAGGCGATCGATCAGTATTACGGCTACGAGCTGTCGATCGACGGCGTCCTGCGCGAGCTGGAAACCGGCAAGCACGACACCTCGGCCGCCGCCTTGAGCGGCGACACCGGTTATGTCCATCCGCTGGTGCGTCTGGTCAACGCGCTCGTACTCGACGCCGTCAAGGTCGGTGCCTCCGACATCCATTTCGAGCCGGAAGGCATGTTCCTGCGCCTGCGCTACCGCATCGACGGCGTGATGACTCAGGTGCGCACCATCCACAAGAACCACTGGCCGGCGATCTCACACCGCCTGAAGATCGTGTCGGGCATGAACATCGCCGACAAGATCAACCCGCAAGACGGCCGCTTCGGCATCAATGTCGGCAACCACAAGGTCGATTTCCGCGTTTCCGCCCTGCCCACCGTGCATGGCGAGAACATCGTGCTGCGCATTCTCGATCGCAGCCGGTCGCTGCTCGGCATCGACAAGCTGGGCTTGAGCGAGGCCAACGAGGCGCTGCTCTTGCGGCTCCTGAAGCGCCCGGAGGGGATCATCATCGTCACCGGCCCCACCGGTTCCGGTAAGACGACGACGCTGTATGGCGTCCTTCACCACATCAACTCGCTCGACATCAACATCATGACGCTGGAGGACCCGGTCGAGTACGAACTGCCGCTGATCCGCCAGTCGCAGGTTCGCGAAGGCACCGGGCTCAATTTCGCCGACGGCGTGCGGGCGCTGTTGCGCCAGGACCCCGACGTGATCTTCATCGGCGAGGTGCGCGACAAGGACACCGCCACCATGGCGCTGCGCGCCGCGATGACCGGCCACCAGGTCTTCACCACCTTGCACACCAACGACGCGCCGGGCGCCCTGCCGCGCCTGGTCGATCTTGGCATGGAAGTGACTCTGATGGCCGGCAACATCATCGGCATTCTCGCCCAGCGTCTGGCGCGCCGGCTGTGCGCCTGCCGGACGATGAGGCCGGCATCGCACGACGAATGCCGCATCCTGGGTGCCAACCCCGCCCACCCGCCGGTCATCGGCCATCCCACCGGTTGCGAGGCCTGCCGGATGACCGGCTATAAGGGACGGATCGCCGTGCACGAGCTTCTGCCCATGAACAAGGAGCTTGACGAAATGGTGATCAACGGCGTCTCGATGAACACGCTGCGCGAGGCGGCGCGCAAATTCGGGTACATCCCGATGGCCGACGACGGCATCGCCAAGGTGTTGAAGGGGATCATCAGCATGGACAGCCTGATCGAGACCGTCGACGTCACCGACCGCCTGTAAGACGATGCCGCTGTTCGCCTACCGAGCCCTCGACGCCAACGGCCGCTCGGTGCGGGGCCAGCTCAACGCCGCCAACGACGTCGACTTGTTCCAGCGCTTGAAGGACACCGGCTTCGAGCTGGTGACCGCCAGCGAGGTCAAGCCCAATAGGCTCGCCAGCCTGCTGGCGCCTGGAATCAAGGCCCGCGACCTGATCCAGATGTGCGTCCATCTCCAGCAACTGAACGCCGCCGGCGTCTCGCTGATCGAAGGCCTGGCCGATGTGCGCGATTCCACCGACCAGGCCCGGCTGCGCGACATCGTCGCCGAAATCCACCGCGACGTTTCCGAAGGCCGTTCGCTGTCCCAGGCCTTCGAGCGCCACCCCAAGATCTTCGGCACCGTCTTCACCTCGCTGATTTCGGCCGGCGAGGAAAGCGGCAATTTGAGCGAATCCTTCAGCCAGCTCGTCAAGCACCTGAAATGGACCGACGCCATCACCACGAAGATCAAGAAGGCGATCCGTTACCCCTCGATCATGCTGGTGGTGATCGTTGGCCTGTTCTTCTTCATGATGATTCTGGTGGTGCCGGAAGTGGTGTCGTTCCTGCGCTCGACCGGCCAGAATCTGCCGACGGTGACCTTGGCCCTCATCGCTACCTCGGACTTCATGATCGATTTCTGGTACCTGGTGCTGACGGTGCCGATCGCGGCGGCGGTCGGGCTGCGTGCCCTGGCGGCGGCGTCCGAGGAATTCGCCTACAAGGTCGATTACCTTCTGCTGCGCCTGCCCAAACTGGGCGAGATGATCCGCAAGATCGCCCTGTCGCGCTTCGCCCATTTCTTCGCCGTCATGTTTCAAAGCGGGGTGCCGATCTTGCAATGCATCGAGACGGCGACCAAGGTGGTCAACAACCGGGTGCTGTCGCAATCGCTCTCGGTCGTTCATCGCGGCGTCCAGCAGGGCAATTCCTTTTCGCTGGCGCTGCGCGATTCCGGCGAATTTCCAAGTCTGGTGATCCGCATGGTCAAGATCGGCGAGGACAGCGGCAATCTTTCCGAGACGCTGGAGAACGTCACCAGCTTCTACGACAACGATGTCGACGAGGCGATCGATGCCCTGTTGGCGATGATGGAGCCGGCGCTCACCGTGGTCGCCGGCATTCTGATGACCTGGATCGTCGTGGCGGTGATCGGGCCGATCTACGAAAGCTTCAGCAAGCTGGGGATCTAGCGGTGGCGTTCGACCTTTCCCTGCATCATTTCACGCGACGCTTCATCCTGGTGCTGGGCGACGAGGGCGCCGTCCTGGTGCATGTGGTGCGGGGCGGCGTGCGCAACGCCTGGTTCGTGCCCGCCGATTCCGAGGAAGGGCCCGAGGCCTTCTCCGAGTTCTTCGCCACCGATCGCGCCGCGACGCTTTTCGTCGAGGTCGACACCATCGAACAGCTCTACCGCGAAGAGACGCTGCCCAAGGCCAACATTCTCGATCACGCCAAGGTGCTGGCGCGGCGCCTGAGCATCGCCTTTCCGTCCGAGGAGTTGCGGGCGGCGGTGCCGCTGAAAGGCAAGGACAAGGCCAGCCGCAAATACCTTTTCACCGCCTTGCCGCTGTCGCCTTGGCTCAAGCGCTGGGCGGCGTTGATCGAGAAGCTTCCCAACCCGACCATCGCCTTCTGCCTGCTGCCGATCGAGTCCCAGGCGATGGTGCGCGAACTGGCGCCCACGCCCGGCTCGGCCAAGGCGGGGGACCGGCACTGGCGCATGCTGGTGACCTTGCAAGTGACCGGCGGTTTTCGCCAGATCGTCGAGCTCAACGATCAGCTTATCCTCACCCGCATGACCCAGCGTTCGGCCGAGGATGTCGAGCCGGCCGATCTTGCGGCGTCGATCGAGCGCGAATTCAAATCCTCGATCAGCTATCTGAAGCGCCTGGGCTTTCAAGACAGCGACCCCTTCGACTTGGTTATTCTGATCGGCGCCGACTCCCATGAAGCCGTGCGCGCCCGGGCGTTCGACACTTCGAGCCTCACCGTTCTCACGCCGTTTGAGGCGGGGCAGCGTTTGGGGTTCAAACGGAGCGCCGACCCCGAAAGCCCCTACAGCGATGTGCTGCACGCTCTTTGGCTCAGCCGCAAGATGGCGATGCCGCTGCGGCTGGCGACGCCCACCATCCAGCGCCAATTCTACCTGGCGCAAACGCGCCGCTTTGCGCCGATCACCGTGGGTGCGCTCACGCTTGCCCAGCTTATGTATGCCGGGTCGGTCGGGCAGGAGATTTGGGACAGCATGGATCTGCGCGCCAACCGCCAGACGGATCTAAGCTCGGTGCGCCAGCAACATGAACGTCAGCTTGGCGAACTGAAGAAATTGCCGGTGTCGATCGAGGAGATGCGCGCCACCTTCCAGGCGAATGCGGCGCTCGACAAGCGCGCCCTGGCCTTGGGGCCGATCTGGTCGGGATTGGATCGGGCTTTGGGGGCCGAGGCGCGTTTGCTCCGTTACAATGTCGAGGTCGAGGGCGAAAAGCCGGGTGATGCCCCCGCCGCCGGCCGCCCCGCCCGTCCGCAGCCGCCGCGCCCGGGCACTCCGGCGGCGGCGCCTGCCGATGGTCCGCCCCATAAACTCGGCCTGACCGCCGAGTTTTCGAGCGCGATCGGCCAGCCGGCCCTGGCGCTCGATCAGGCGCGGGCGCTTGCCAGCCGTTTGACGGCGGCCCTGCCCGGTTACAAGATCGAGATCGGGCGCTTGCCGGTCAGCGTTCTGCCCGGCCAGACCTTCACCGGCTCGCAGGGCGGCGCCAGCCGCGAGGAGCAGCGCCGCCAGGCCAGTGCCGACTACCTTGTGCGCAAGGGAAACCCCTGATGGCGGCCTCGATCAACATCGACCTCAAGGATCTGGCCAAGCTTCCCCGAGCCCTGACGGTGTCGGCGGCAATTCTGATCGTCAATCTCGGCGCCTGGTTCTTCGCCGTGCCCGAGTTGGAGGGCTGGCTCGACGAGATCAAGGGCGAAACCAAGAAGATCGAGGGCGAAATCAGCGGCTTCCGCCAGCGGCTCAACACCATCCGCAACGAGCGCGCCAATCTGGCCAAGCTCGAGGAGGAGTACAAGGCGCTGCTCGAGGCGGGTTGGTTTCAGCCGCAGGACCGGTTGGAGGCCGAGCGCCGCCTGCGCGCCTTGGCCGAGGCGCATCGGTTGGTGTTGCCGCTCACTTTCCAGATCCTGGCCGAGAAGTATGAAGCCGTGCCCGGCAATGTCGGCATCGATCTGGTGGCGAGCGAGATTCAGCTAACCCTGCGCGCGGTTCAGGATGGCGACGTGATGGCCTTTCTGGCCGAACTGGGCAAGGGGGGCTTTCCCGGTCGCGTCACCTTGGACCGGTTTGCCTTGGCGCGGGTGAAGGAACCCAGCCCGGCCCTGTTGGCCGATCTGCGCGCCGGCAAGGTCGTGGAATTGGTCGAGGGCGATGTTCGTTTTCGCTGGGTTACGCTGCGCAAGACTCCCCCCAAGGGAGACGGCAAATGAAGCGGCTGGCGATGGCGCTGTTCGGAATCGTCCTTGCCGTTCCTGGCCTGGCTCAGACCCCGGCGCCACCGAAGGTCGAGGACGCACCCGCGCCCGCCTTGCCGGCCTCGCTGATGTTCAGCCCCACCGATCTGGCCGAGATCGAAAAGGCGCGCCGGCGCCAGGCGGGCGCGTCTGGGCTTGCCCAGTGGGGAAGCGAGGCGGCGGTTCCCATGAAGGCGATGGGCAATGTCTATCTTTCCGCCCTCATGTATCTGGGCGCCAACCGCTGGACGGCCTGGATCAACGGCCAATCCTTCGGACCGGGCGCCGCCACCGACACCATCCGCGTGCTCGGCGCGGCGCCCCATCATGTCGATCTGGAGGTGGAGGTGCCGGACCGCCCGCCCTTGCGGCTGCGTCTGGCGCCCAATCAAACCTATCTGGCCGCCGAAGGCCGGGTGATCGAGGGCATCGTGCCATGAGCCAAATGCGCCCGCTCGCGGTCGAGGGCGTCGCGGCCGGCTATGGCGGCCAGCCGGTGTTTGCCGATCTGAGCCTTGAGGTCGAGGCGGGCGAGATCGTCGGCCTGATCGGCTTGAATGGCGTCGGCAAGACCACCCTGATCAAGGCGATTCTGGGACTGGTCGAATGCCAGGGCGCCATCCGCCTGTTCGGCGAGGATTTCCGCCGCCCCGAAAGCCGACGCCATCTGGCTTATCTGCCGGAAAAATTCCAACCCTCGCATCTGCTGAAAGGCTGGGAGTTCCTGTCGCTGACCCTGTCCTATTACGGCCGGCCGCTCGATCGCGAACGAGCCCGCGCGATGGCCTTGGGGCTCGATCTCGATCCGGAGGTTCTGGGCAAGAGCGGGCGCAGCTATTCGAAGGGCATGGGGCAGAAGCTGGGTCTGGCCGCCACCTTGCTCACCGGCCTGCCGCTGCTCGTTCTTGACGAGCCGATGAGCGGGCTCGATCCCCGGGCGCGCATCCGTCTCAAGGATCAATTGCTCGCCACCCGCCAGGAGGGGCGATCGGTGTTTTTCAGTTCCCACATCCTGGCCGATATCGAGGAAATCTGCGACCGGATCGCCGTGCTGCATGGCGGGCGGCTGATTTATGTCGGCCCGCCGGCGCCTTTCCGCACCCGCCATGGCGGGGCGACGCTGGAGCGCGCCTTCCTGGCGGCGATCACCGCCGCCGAAGGCGGCGCTATTCGATGACGAAATTGCCGGTCATGCCCCGGGTGGCGTGCAAAGGCTGGTCGCAATAGACGTCGAAGGCGCCGGTGCGCACGGCGACGAATTTGATCTCGGCGTTGGTTTCCGCTTTCAGGGTGACCTTTTCCAGCCGGGGGGTGGCGATCACCTCGCCATCCTTGCCGTAGACGATAAGATCGCGCACCGCGATCGACTGGAAGAAGGGAATTGATTTCAGCGAATGGGTGATGGTGTCGTCGTTGCGCAGCGTCAGCACATAGGCCTTGCCGGTCTTGAAGACCCGCTGCTGCGGCGTCATTTCGTAATTGGACAGTTCAATATGGATGGCTTCGGCCTTGGTCCAGTCGACGCTGGCGGTGCGACCCTTGGGATCGGGAACATAGGCCGCGTAATTGCCGGCCAAGGTGGCGTGCTTGGCCACCGCGCAAGCGGCCAGTGCAAACGATAAAATCACGAAGGCGATAAGAGACCGCTTCGGCATGGCCGAACCTCGCTCAACCGATTGTGCGATCATCGCTTAGCAAAGGTTAAGGAAGTCTTACGAATTCCTACAAAGACAGCTTCGAGGTATCGACGCCCTTCAGGCCTTCGGCGCCCCCGGTGGTGGCGCGCATGATCTGCAGCTTGAGATCGTTGGCGTTGTCGGCCTCGGCCAAGGCGGTTTCCATCTCGATCTGGCCGGCGGCGTAGAGATTGTAGAGGTATTGGTCGAAGGTCTGCATGCCGGTGTCGGTGTTGGCGGCCATCACCGGCTTGATCTCCTTCACCTCGCCCTTGCGGATCAGATCCTTGATCAGGCCCTGATTGAGCAGGATTTCCATCGCCAGCACCCGGCCGCCGCCCTTCTTCGCCACCAGCCGCTGCGAAACGATGCCGCGCAGATTGAGCGACAGATTGAGCAGCACCTGATGGTGCATCTCCTTATCGAAGAAGTTCAGCACCCGCTCGATCGCCTGGTTGGCGTTGTTGGCGTGCAAGGTGGCCAGGGCCAGATGCCCGGTCTCGGCGATGTTGATCGATTGCTGCATCGAAAAGGCGTCGCGGATTTCGCCGATCAGAATGGCGTCGGGCTTCTGGCGCAGCGTGTTTTTCAGCGCCGCTTCGAAGCTTTGGGTGTCCACGCCGACCTCGCGCTGGGTGATGATGCATTTCTTGTGGTCGTGGATGTATTCGATCGGGTCCTCGATGGTGATGATGTGGCCGGGCTGGCTGGCGTTGCGGTGATCGATCATCGCGGCCAGCGTCGTCGATTTGCCCGAGCCGGTGCCGCCGACCAAAATCACCAAGCCCCGCTTTTCCAAGACCAGATCGCCCAGAATTTTGGGCAGACCGAGGCTGGCCATGTTGGGCACCTGGGCGGTGATGCGCCTTATCACCAGCGCCGCGTGCTGGCGCTGCTTCATGGCGTTGACGCGGAAGCGGCCCTGCTTGCCCAAATCCATCGCCATGTTGAGTTCGAGCGTGCGCTCGAATTCCTCGAGCTGGGCCGGGGTGGCGATGTCGGCCAGGATGGCGGCCAGACCGGCATCGTCGAGCGGCTCGCGCTGCAAGATGTTGAAGCCGTTGTCGCCGCGCATGGTGGGGGCGGCGCCGAAGGTGAGATAGAGGTCGGAGCCCTTGTGGGCCACCATGGTGGAAAGCCAGGTGCGGATTTTCGAGGCGTCGGGCATCGACGAACCTTCCTAGCGGAACAGACTGCTCACCCCGGTCTTCTTGGGGGCGGCGGCAGGTTGAGCCGCCGCCGGCGGCGCGGCGGGCTGCGGGGGTGGCGGCGCCGGGGGCGCGGCTTGCGGCGTTGACACGGGTTGGGACGCCGGTTGGGGCGCCGGGCGGGGCGCGGCCGCTTGCGGCATGGGCTGGGCGGGCCGGGCTTGGGCCGGCGCGGCGGCAGGCGCCGGGGCTGCCGCAGCCGTGCCCGCTTCGGCCACCGGCGGCGCGCTGGGTTGGGCGAATCGCTCCAACTCTTCCTTGGCGACGATGCCCTGGGCGACCATGGTCTTCACGCTGTCTTCCAGGGTCTGCATGCCGAAGCGCTGGCCCATCTGCATCATCGAAACGATCTGCGGCACCTTGTTCTCGCGGATCAGGTTGCGCACCGCCGGGGTGCCGACCAGGATGTCGTGGGCGGCGATGCGCCCACCCTTGCCGTCGATGCGCTTCATCAACACCTGGCTGATCACCGCTTGCAGCGAACCGGCTACCATGGCGCGGACCATTTCCTTATCGCCGGCCGGGAAGACGTCGATGATACGGTCGATGGTCTTGGCGGCCGAACTGGTGTGCAGCGTGCCCATCACCAGATGCCCGGTCTCGGCCGCCGTCAGCGCCAGGCCGATGGTTTCGTGATCGCGCATTTCGCCGACCAGGATCACGTCGGGGTCTTCGCGCAACGCGCTTTTCAAGGCACGGGCAAAAGATTTGGTGTGGTTGCCCAGCTCGCGGTGATTGATCAGGCATTTGATGTTGGCGTGGACGAACTCGACCGGGTCTTCGATGGTCAGGATGTGCTTGGCCTGGTTGCGGTTGATGTGATCGATCATCGCCGCCAGGGTGGTCGACTTGCCCGAGCCGGTGGGGCCGGTTACCAGCACCAGGCCTTTCTCCAACTCGCAGAAGCGCCGGAACATGGGGGGCGCGTTCAATTGCTCGAGCGTCGGCACCACGGTGGGAATGGTGCGGAACACCGCCGCCGCGCCCCGGTTGGTGGTGAAGGCGTTGACGCGGAAGCGGGCCGAGGCGCCGAAGGCGATGGCGAAATCAAGCTCGTGCTCCTGCTCGTACTCGGCACGCTGCTCCTCGGTCATGATCGAATAGATCATCGCCTTGGTCTCGTCCGGCGTGAGCGGCTCGACCTTCACCGGCCGCATTTCGCCATTCACCCGTAAGATCGGCGGGTTGTTGCTGGTCAGGTGGATGTCGGAAGCCTTGCTTTGCTGGGCAAAGGCAAGGATTTCGGTGATTTCCATGGCCCTCTCCGCGTGACGCTCTAAAGGTGCCCGCTTGAAGGCCCTGAATCAAGGGGTTCCGGGGCCGTCGCGCAGGAAGGCCAGGCGCTTGCGCACCTGTTCGATCGGCACCGACAGGGTGATGACGCCCGGCCGGTAATCGGCCAGGAAGGATTCGTAGGCGGCGATGGCCTGGGCGGCCTGGCCGGCGCGGTCGAAAAGCAGGGCCAGATTGAGCCGCCAGGCCAGACGCTCGGGCTCGAGCGCCAGGGCCTCGGCCATCTGGCGGGCCGCCTGGCCGGGATCGCCCAATTGGGCGTGAATCTCGGCCATGCGCGCCGGCACTTCGGCCAGATGGGGGGCTTCCTCGCGCAATTGGCGGAGCGACATCAGCCGGCGCGAGGGCGGTTCGGGCTCGAACAGCGCCAAGAGTCCCTCGGCGGCGGCGCGGTTCCAGGGATCATAAAGCAGCACCCGGCGGTAGGCGACGCGGGCCTCGCCCGAACGGCCCAGCCGGTCCAGGCTCATCGCCACCCCCAGCATCGCCAGGCTGCTGTCGGGGTTTTCGGCGGCCATCTTGCGGTAGCGCTCGAGCGCCCGATCGTATTGGCCGGCCTCGAAATCGGCATGGGCCAGTTGCGCCGGCTTGGGTTGGGTGTCGATCGTCTCGGCCAGCGGCGCCAGACCCAGCCGGCTTCGCCACGCTGCCATCACCTTGGAGAGATAGGCGGCGCCGTTGGCGGCGTGGTTGGGGGCGTGATAAGCCCGAACCGCCTTCGTCCAATTGCCCAACTGGCCTTGCAGCTCGACCAGATGGCGCACCGCGTAGGCGATGTTGGCGGCGGGGTCGAAGGCCTCTTCCAAATTCTTGAAGGCGCCGGGGTGATGGCGCAGATTGACCTGCAGGCAACCGACATCGACCACATCGACATTCTCGGCCAACAGTTCGACGGCGCGCGCCACCGCCTGGGCTTTGCTGGCGAAGAATTGGCCGCCGCCGTTGGCGTTGACCGTCCAGGGCCAGGGCGATTTCTTGCCGCTTTGCGGATCGAGGCGGCCGCTTTCCACTTCGGCCATCGCCGCCAACAGGCCCTGGGGAATGATCTGTTCGCGCTCGAAACGGGCCAGCGGGGCGTCGCAGGCACCAAGGCCGGCGAGCGCGGTGGAGGTGGAAGGGGCCGGCTGGGCCAGGGCCGGGAAAGCGGCCAAAAGGGCAAGAAAGACCGTGGCGCCGGATCTCATGGATTGCCGCAGGCACTTGTGCCACAAGCACTTATGATCGCGGCCGGCGTCTTCCAGCGAACGACATCATCGAAGTAACTGGTGCCAGTAATGTTGATCGTATCGTTCTGGACGAAGAGAGCCTCACCATTC
Source organism: Rhodospirillales bacterium (assembly GCA_016214125.1). Lineage (GTDB taxonomy): Bacteria > Pseudomonadota > Alphaproteobacteria > Rhodospirillales > WMHbin7 > JACRPC01. The sequence goes on from JACRPC010000043.1 coordinate 125,026, forward strand.
GCGGCCTTGTTGTTGGTCGATTCATTGGTTCCCGCCGCTGGAACGCCGCTGATCGGCCCGGTCCCATTTGGGCCGTAAGCACCGGCCCCATTCTTGCCATGGCTGACCAGCACATAGGCGGCGCGCCCCCCCGCCTGACCGACATTTGAAGTGGTGATGGTTGCTGCGGGTTGGTCGGTGGTCAGCTCGACACTCGAGGCGTTGATCACCCGGATGTAATTGCCATAGGGATAGGAGGGTTCAATGCTTGTCGTCGGCGGATCGCAGGTATCGTTCCGAGATGTGGACGTTGCGGAGCTCTCACGGTACATGCACGTTGATGCGACAAGGGAATCAAGAGTCGTTCGCGCACCAACCGCAGGTGCGGCCAAGAGCGTTGGGTCGGCGACATGATAAGAAATACGCCGCCCCCAGCCATCCAGCGACAGCGTCTCGTCCAGCCCCAGCGTTCGCCAGGGCACCACGGCGTTGGCGGCCGAGACGGATGCCGAGGTGCAAACGCCGGTTCCCGACGTATACCGCTCAAGCCCATAATTGGCGTTGGAACTGGCGTAGCTGCCGTTGGCCGGGCAGGGAAGGCGGTTGTTGCGAATAACGAACAGCACCAGCGCATCCTCGATCTTGTTCAGGCGCTCATTGGTGGCCTTACGCTTGGCGTTTTCCAAAATCGGCGCAATCGCCAATAACCCGCTGCCCATCAGAAGCCCGATCACCGCCAAGACAATCGCCAGCTCGATCATCGTGAAGCCTGATTGACGGCGGCAATGTCGGTGAAGCCGGTCCGTCACTGGAAAACCCGCAAGGTCAAATTGCTGAAGACGATTTGGGAACCGTTGGCGCCGCTGGCCGAGGTGAAGCCGAACTTCACCGTATTGAAGGCGGAGGCGATGGTGAGTGTATGATTTACCGACGAAGAAGGATCGCTGCCCGTATAGTCGGTGCTGAGATCGGTAAAGCTGGTGCCGCAACTGGTGCCGTAGCGGCAGACCCAGGCCTTGATGGTGGCCTGGCCGGATGTCATGCCGTTGATCTCGAAACGCAGGGTGTGCATGTTGAGATCGCCATCCTCCAGCCAAGTCGTCGTGGTGCTCGGGTAGGTCCCGCTCGTCGCTGGGTCGAAAGTTGGGGAAGGCGAAGCGTGCTTGACCCCGACATTGTTGGTGGCGTGGTTGTGGTCGTAGACGACGATTGCCAAATGGTTGTTGGTGGGATCGGACGAGGTCGCCGTTTCCTTGGCGTCGACCTCGATGCCGAAGGCGCTGGAAACGCCATAGACATTGAGCGATTTGGTGCCGTCATTGCCGAAGCCAAGATAGCCGTCGGCGGCGCCGCAGGGCACGCTGCCCGAGGTGATGGTGGTGCCGCCTGGGATGAAGGCCAAGACGAACCCCTCGACATTGCTGTCTTTGAAGGAAAAATCGACCGTGCCGCGAATCTTGCGGCTGCTGAGGTTGAGAGCCGATTCGTACCACGAACAATAGCGCTTGTTGCCACCATCCTTCGACAACACCAGATCGTCCCTTTGATTGCCGCCGACCAGCCTGTCCCACTCGGGGATGCCGATGGTGGAATCTTGGAACTTGCCCTGGCCCGGATCGGAAAGGGTATAGGAGGAGGTGCGGTCAAAGGTAACGTCGCTGCCCTCCTGGGCCTCAGCGCTGCAGATACCACCCCGATTGCAGATATTGCCGGTCGTCTCATAAGCCACCAAATCGTCGAAATAAGTCGTGCCGCCGTCGTAGCCGTGCTTGATGTAGTCGTCGTCGCCATCGGTGTTCTCGCGTTCCGCCTTGGGCGAAGTCGAGACCGCGCGCTGGCTTCCGCCATTCTTGGTGTAGGCGCCATCGCCATTCGGGCCGTGGCTGATCAGCACGTAAGCGATGTCAGTTGTTTCCGAGCTGCCCGACGGGTTACCGTTGTTGGGGTTATAGTCGGTGTAAACTCGGATCGCGCTGGCCGAAGGCGTCGAAGAGCCGCTGAACGGCGTGCCGGTGATCAGGGTCGAATCGGGGTGATAGGAAATCTTGTTGCCCCAAGGATCGAGGGCGAACTTCTCTTCGAGGCCCAAGGTTTTCCAAGGGACGACGGCTTCCGCGAAGGTGGCGCTGCAATTGGCGTCGCCGCGCGCGCTGTCATTGGGGCCCAGGCTTCCTCGTGCCGGGCAAGGCAATTTGGCGTTGCGGACCGCGTAAACGACGATGGCCTTCTTGATCTTGTCGAAATTCGCGTAACTGTCCTTCGACTGCTCAAGCGCCCGCGACTGCCCGCCCACATACCAGGTACCGACCGCCAGGCTGGCGATCACCAGAAGCACCGCCACCAGGATCAAAAGGGCGGCGCCCGATTGGTCGTGGGCCAGATTTCGCCAATCGATTCGATTTTTCATGGCGTTAAGCTTATCACAGGGCCCCTGATATCTCAATGAATGGGGCGAAATCGGCGTGGCAAATGCGCGGCTGTTGACTTTCGTCAACGAACCCGCAGGATGCGAAAGCATGATTGTTTTCCGCGTCATCGTTGGGATGCTGGTTGGCATTTGGGCCGGGGCGCCGGCTTGGGCGGTGGAACCCGATCTGGTTACCCAGATCGAGGCCAAGGCCACCACGCTGTCGCGCCTGCATGTGCGGGCCAGCCAGATTCTGGTCAAGATCGCCTCCGAGCGCTTTCTGGAACTGTATTTCGACGGCTCGCCGGCCGAGCAGGCGACCAACAAGTTCAAGCTGATCGAGTTTTTGCAGAAATCGCAAAGCCAGTTCCGGGTCGAGGAGATGTGCCTGATCGACCGCCAGGGGCGCGAGATCGTGCGCATCGTCGGCGGCGATCCCGATTCCAAGATCGATCACGACGAATCGAAGAACGCTTGGTTCAAGCCCGGCTTCGCCAAGGAAGCCAAGCAGGTGCATGTCTCGCCGCTCTATCTGTCGCCCGACGCCGAACGTTGGGTGGCCGGCTACACCACGCCGGTCCTCCACAAGGGATCGAAGCCGGCGATCCTGCATTACGAATTCGGCCTCAGCGTCTTCCAGGAGACGGCGCGCGCCGACATCGACGCGCCGGGCCGGGTGATCGTGCTGCTCGATCGCCAGGGACGAAGGCTGGCCGACAGCCGGCAGACCATCGGCTACGAGGCGATCGAGGGCAAAACCGGGCCCGACGACTATTTTCCGCGCGTCGGCGATTTCGATGCCGATCTCTTGGCGCAGATTCTCAAGGGCGGATCGGGCGAGAAATTGGGGCTGATCGGCGCCAAACGCCATCGCATCGCCTGGCAGCAGACCGGGGAATGGATTCTGGCCGGTTTCGAACCCGCGAATTAATTGAGGGCGGGATTGAAGAGAATGGGCCCTGGAGGGTTGTGGCCTTCGATGCGCACGATCTCTTTCTCGATCCGCGTCTTGCCTTCGGCCACCAGGGCCAGGGCGGCGGGAAAGATTTGGTGCTCGGCTTCCAGCACGCGGGCCGCCAGGCTGTCCGGCGTGTCGTCGGGCCGGATCGCCACCGCCGCCTGAAGGATGATCGGCCCGTCATCGGTGGCCGGGCGGACGAAATGGACGGTGCAGCCGGTGAAGCGCACCCCGGCGGCCAGGGCGCGCTCATGGGTGTGCAAGCCCTTGAAGGCCGGCAGAAGTGAGGGGTGGATGTTGATCAGCCGGTCCAGCCAAGGCGTGACGAAAGCGGGCGTCAAAAGGCGCATGAAGCCGGCCAGGCAGACGAACTCGATCTTGTGCTCGCGCAGCAGACCGTCCAGCGCCCGCTCGAAGCTTTCCCGGTCGGGGAAATTCTTGTGATCGACGATCTTGGTGGCGATGGAGGCTTGGCGGGCGCGCTCCAGCCCGAAGGCGCCGGGCACGTTGGAGACCACCAGGGCGATCTCGGCCGGATAGGTGGGGTCGCGGGCGGCGTCGATCAGGGCCTGGAGATTGCTGCCGCGCCCCGAGATCAGCACCGCCGTTCTCAAGCGCCCCATGCGCGCTCCATGTTGAGAATATGGGCGACCTTATCGTCGCCGGCCACGACGCGGCCGATGCGATGGACCGTCTCGCCTTGGGCCTCGAAGGCGGCGGCCAGCATCTGGGCGTGTTCGGGGCGGACAACCGCCATCATGCCGATGCCGCAATTGAAGGTGCGGGCGAAATCAAGTGCCGGCACGTTGCCGGTTTTCTTCAACCACGCGAAGAGGGGCGGCAGCGGCCAGGCGGCGGCGTCGATCTCGGCCACCAGCCCCGGGGGCAGGACGCGCGGAATGTTCTCGACCAGCCCGCCGCCGGTGATGTGGGCCAGCGCCTTCAGATGGCCGGTCTTGGCCCCGGCCAGGCAGCTTTTCACATAGATGCGGGTGGGGGCGAGCAGGGCATCGCCCAGCGAGCGGGCGGCATCGAAGGGCGCCCGGTCGGTATAAGCCAGGCCGCTGGCCTCCACGATCTTGCGCACCAGCGAGAAGCCGTTGGAATGAACGCCGCTCGAGGCCAATCCCAGAAGGACGTCGCCGGCTTCGATGGTGCGGCCGTCAAGCGCCTGACCGCGCTCGACGGCGCCCACCGCAAAGCCGGCCAGATCGTAATCGCCCGGGCCATACATGCCGGGCATCTCGGCGGTTTCGCCGCCGATCAGCGCACAGCCGGCCTGGCGGCAGCCTTCGGCGACGCCGGCGATCACCGTGCGGGCGGTGGCGACATCCAAGGCCCCGGTGGCGAAGTAGTCGAGGAAGAACAGGGGCTCGGCGCCCTGAACGACCAGATCGTTGACGCTCATCGCCACCAGATCGATGCCGACGCCCTCGTGCCGGTCGGCGGCGATCGCCACCTTGAGCTTGGTGCCGACGCCGTCGGTGGTGGCGACCAGCACCGGGTCCTTGAAGCCCGCCGCCTTGGGATCGAAGAAAGCGCCGAATCCGCCCAGTCCGGCGTCGGAGCCAAGGCGCCGAGTCGCGGCGGCCAGGGGTTTGATCGCCTCGACCAGCCGGTTGCCGGCGTCGATATCGACCCCGGAATCCTTATAAGTCAAAGAGGGAGAGTGGCGGGCGGTAATGGCTTCCTCCGTCGGCCGGACGTGGTAGATTATCGAACTTCACGTAGGGGGCTTTCTCGGGCCCGCATCCTGGACTGACTCGCCGGATCGCGCAATGGTCTATCGCATCCTTTCTCTCCTGCTGTTCGGCCTGCTGATTGCCGCGCCCGAAACGGCGAGGGCGGCCGAGCTGTTCACGGTCCGCCCGGTGCCGGTCGATGCCACCGCCGACTCGGCCTCGCGGGCCCGCGAGCAGGCTCTGGCGCAGGGCCAGCGCCAGGCCTTTCGCCGCCTTTTGGAAAGCATGACGGCAAGGGCCGATCATTCCCGGCTGCCCAACCCGCCCAAGCTGGACGAGGTGATCGCCGATTTCTCGGTCGAGCAGGAGAAAAGCTCGTCGGTGCGCTACATCGCCAGTCTGGTGGTGCGTTTCAAGGCCGATTCGGTGCGCAACTTGTTGCGCCAGGCCGGCCTGGCCTTTGCCGAAACGGCGAGCAAACCCATCCTGGTTCTGCCCATCTTGTGGATCGGCGACGATCCCCTGCTTTGGGAAGAACGCAATGTCTGGTTCAAGGTTTGGGCCGAACGGCCGACCCAATTCAGCCTGTCGCCGGTGCAATTGCCCTTGGGCGATGCGGCCGATCTGGCCGCCATCAACGGCCACAAGGCGGCCTCGATCGAACTCGACCGGCTGGAGGCGATGAAGCGCCGCTACGGCGTGGGCGATGTGCTGCTGGCCGAGATTGCCGCCACGCCCGGATCGGCGGCGCCCAGCTACGAACTGCGCCTGACCCGGCTGTCCAATCCGGCCAGCCTGGAGGCGCTGACGGTCGCCGGCCCGGCGGGCGAGACCCCGCCCGCCACCCTGCGCCGGGCGGTGGAGGTTTCGGTGGCTTCGGTCGAGGAAGCCTGGAAGCGCGACAATCTGATCGCTTCGGCCGAGCGGACCGGCAGCCTGGCGGTTCTGGTGCCCTTCTCGGGGATCGAGGAATGGACCAAGCTGCGCGAGCGGCTGGGCCGGATTCCCCTGATCCGTCGGCACGAGGTGGTGGCGTTGGGCCGCAGCGGCGCCCAGATCCTGCTGCACCATGCCGGCGAGCGCGGCCAATTGATCAACGCCTTGGCTCAGAACGATTTGACCCTGGCCTCGAACGAAAGCGGCTGGGTGCTCACCCCGGCCCGCCGTTCGGGCGGGCGCTGACCATGCTGAAAAGCCTGCCCAACCTTCTGACCCTGGCCCGCTTCCTGGCGGTGCCGATCACCGTGGGGCTGATGAATGACGGCCGCTATGACGGGGCTTTCTGGCTGTTCATGGCGGCCGGTGTCACCGACGCCCTCGACGGCCTGCTGGCCCGCCTCTTGAAGGCGCGGACCGTGATCGGCAGTTATCTCGATCCCCTGGCCGACAAGGCCCTTCTGGTGGCGGTCTATGTCATGCTCGGCTATCACGATCATCTGCCCGACTGGCTGGTGATCACGGTGGTGTCGCGCGATCTTCTGATCGTCGGCGGCGCGCTGGTCATTCACCTCGCCACCGGACGGCTGCGCATGGAACCCCTGATGGTGAGCAAGGTGAACACCGTGGCCCAGATCGTGCTGGCGGCCCTGGTGCTGGCCGATCTCGGCCATAACGCTCGCCTGGACGGCGTGGTGCTGATCAATGGGGCGTGCGCCTTGGTGACGCTTACCACCCTTGCCTCGGGCTTGGCCTATGTGGTGATCTGGGGCCGTCGGGTGGCGGGCAACGGGGAGGCGGGGCGATGAAGCGGCCGATGGGGTTCTGGCTGATCAGTCTGGCGGTCTTCTTGGTGCTGCTCTATCTCTTGCGCGCGGTGCTGCTGCCCTTCGTGGCCGGCATGGCGGCGGCCTATTTCCTCGACCCTCTGGCCGATCGCATGGAACGGCGCGGTTTCTCGCGCAGTTGGGCCACCGCCGTCATCACGGTCGGCTTCTTTGCCCTGGCGGGCCTGATGGTGGCGCTGCTCATCCCGCTCATCCAGTCGCAGGTGATGGCCTTTGCCGGTCGGCTGCCCGACTATATCGACAGCCTGAGCGCCCGCCTGAAGCCGATGCTGGAAACCGTGCTGGCGGTGGTGCCGCAGGACGATCTCGATCGGCTGCGCGAATCGGCCGAGGGCTATGCCGGCACCGCCCTGCAATGGGCGATCAAGGTGATGGCGGAGATTCTGACCGGCGGCGTCGCCTTCCTGTCGCTGCTTTCGCTTCTGTTCATCACCCCGATCGTCACCTTCTATCTCTTGCGCGACTGGGACAAGATGGTCACCAAGATCGATTCCTGGCTGCCGCGCGCCCACGCCGCCACCATCCGCGAACAGGTGCGCGCCATCGACGGCACTTTGGCCGGCTTCGTGCGCGGCCAGGGTCTGGTGTGCGTGATCCTGGCGGTGTTCTACGCCCTGGGGCTTACGCTGGTCGGGCTCGACATCGGAATCGTGGTCGGCGTGCTTACCGGCATCGCCACCGTCATTCCTTATCTGGGCGGCATCGCCGGCATGGCGGTGGGGGTCGGCTTGGCGGTGGCGCAGTTCTCCTCCTGGACGCCGGTGGCCATGGTTCTGGCGGTGCATCTGGTTGGTCAGGTGCTGGAAGGCAATGTGCTGACGCCGCTGCTGGTCGGCGACCGCATCCGCCTGCACCCGGTCTGGATACCCTTTGCCCTCTTGGCCGGCGGCGCCTTGTTCGGATTCGTGGGCGTCTTTCTGGCGGTGCCGGTGGCGGCTGTGATCGGCGTGCTGGCGCGCTTCGCGCTTGCCCGCTATCTCGCCAGCCCGCTTTATCAGGGCGGTCCGCCGCCTTCCAAGCCCTCGTGATCCGGCAACTGGCTCTCGAACTGGCGCCCCGGACGGCCTTGGGGCGCGAGGACTTTCTGGTCGCGCCGGCTAACGCCAAGGCGGTGGCCTGGATCGACCGCTGGCCGGATTGGCCGGCCTCGGCTTTGGTGGTCGCGGGTCCCGAGGGTTCGGGCAAGAGCCATCTGGTTCAGGTCTATGCCGCCCGAACCGGCGCCCGTGTGCTCCCGGCCCAATCGCTGGCCGCTCTCGACCTGCCCGAATTGGTGAGGTCGCCGGCTCTGGCAATCGAAGACGCCGACCGCATGGCGCCGGAACGCCCGCTTCTGCATCTTCTCAATCTGGCGGCGGAAACGGGAATACGGGTTCTGATCACCGCCCGCGCCGCTCCGGCCCGCTGGTCGGTCGGTCTGCCGGATTTGCGCTCGCGCCTGCTGGCGCTGCCGGTGGCGACGATCGATCCACCCGACGATGCCCTGCTGGCCGCCGTCCTGGCCAAGCTGTTCGCCGACCGCCAATTGCGGGTTGGCGCCGAGGCTTTGGCGTACCTGGCCGGCCGCATCGAGCGTTCGTTCCAGGCGGCCGCCGAAGCCGTGGCCAGGGCCGATGCGCGGGCCCTTTCCTCGAAGCGCAACCTGTCGATCGCACTCTTGCGCGAGGTGATCGCCGAAATGGGAGGCGAGCCATGAATCTGGGGATTGCCGGAAAATCGGCTCTGGTGACGGCGGCCAGCCGGGGGCTCGGCCGGGCCTGCGCGTTGGCTCTGGCGCGCGAAGGGGTCAAGGTCACCATCATGGCGCGGCGCGCCGATGTCTTGGAAAACACGGCCCGCGACATCGCCGCCAGCACCGGAAACCCGGTGGGCGTGGTGGCGGGTGACGTGACCCGGGACGAGGATCGCCGCCAGGCACTGGCTGCCTGTCCGGCGCCCGACATCCTGATTGCCAATGTCGGCGGCGCGCCGCCCGGCAATTGGCAGGAATGGTCGCGCACCGACTGGCTGGAGGCGGTGGACGGAACCCTGGTGGCGCCGGTCGAGCTGATCCGCGCCACCCTTCCCGGCATGCGGGGGCGCAAATTCGGCCGCATCGTCTGCATCACCTCGGCGCTGGTGAAGGCGCCCAATCTGACCTTGGCGCTGGGCAACGCGGCGCGCTCGGGGCTCACCAATTTCGTGGGCGCGCTGTCCCGCCAAGTGGCGGCCGACAATGTCACCATCAACTGCCTGTTGCCCGGCCCGTTCGATACCGATCGGGTGCAGGTGACCCTGGCGGCGACGGCAAAGGCCGAGGGCATCGGCGTCGAGGAGGCCCGGGCGCGGCGCGCCGCCGCCAATCCGGCCAAGCGTTTCGGCGACCCGGCGGAATTCGGCGATTATTGCGCCTTTCTCTGCTCGGCCCAGGCGGGCTATATCACCGGCCAGAATCTGGTGATCGACGGCGGCAATTATCCGGGCATGCTATAGGGCGTTGTCGGCCAACACGCAGACCGCCGGCACCGGTTCAAGATCGAGCCAAGCCGTTTTCGGCTGGGCAAAGCCGGCCTCCTTCATCCACCCCTCGATGCGCTCGGCCATAGCCAGCGCGTCGGCTCGGCCGGCACCCGGATGGCGCGGCATGAAGGTGGTGGCGATCCGCCCGCCCGGCGCCAGCCGGGCTTTGAGGGCGCGAAAGACCGCCGCCGGCTCGTCCCAGAACTGGACGACATTGGCCGAGACGATGCGATCGAACGATCCCCCGATACGATCGAGCATCTCAAGGCCGCCTTGATGCAATTCCATCCGCCCGGCGGCGATCGCTAGGCGATTGCGCTTTGTGGCTTGCGCCAGCATCACCGGCGAATGATCGAGCCCGATCACCTTCCCGTTTGGCGCTTTCTTGGCCGCCCAGGCCAGGGCCAAGCCGGGGCCGAAGCCGATTTCCAGCACCCGGTCGCCGGGCCGGATGCCCAGTTGATCGATCGTCCAGGAATTGCGCAGCCGGTTCGAGGGGCGCCCGGCCATGATCCAGCCGGCCAGACGGCCCGGAAGGCCGGTCGGCCGCTTGAACTGAGCGACCAGATGGGTGCGAAGGCTCATGAGTCCTCGGGAGGCGTGAGGGGGTTGGCGGCGAAATAATGCCGAAGGGCGGCAAGGCCGTCGGCGGCGGCGGCCAGATCATGGCCGGCCAAGGCCTCGGTCGCTTTGGCAAGCACGACGGCCTCGCGGCGGCGGACGGTGGCGAACAACGCCTTGCCGGCTGCCGTCGCCGCCAGCCTTGGCGAACGGCGATGGCCGGGATTGGGTTGCGCCTCGATTAAACCCCGCGCCAGGAGCGCGTTGGCCAAACCTTGGACGAACTGGCGCGAAACCGGGCGCATTCGGGCCAGTTCCGGCACCGTCTTGGCCCCACCTTCGACCAAATTCTCCATGATCGCCCGCTGACCGGCCGGCAGGCCAAGATCGGCATGCAGCCGATCGGCGGCGTCGCGCAGGACATGAAAGGCTTGGCGCGTTTCACGAATTAGCCGAACGAGGGCGGGCGAAGCCTTGGACATGAAGGGCTCATGCGAATATGACAATTAAATTGTCATATATGACAACATAATTGTCAATAGGCCTAAGAAAAATGGCAGACGATTAATTAACGCGCTGATTTTACTAGTTTGTCTTCCGTTTCGCGCGGTCGATGGCCTGTTTCATGTCCTGCACGGCGATCCAAGCCGGGCTGTTCTTGGGCAGGAGCTTGTCGGCGCGATCGACGTGATAAGAGGCCTCGGAAAGGCTGCCGGTGCGGATGGCGTATTCCGCCATGGCGTAGGCGGTATAAGGCTCGTTGCCGGCCCGGCCATAGGCGATGGCCAATTGGCGCCAGGCGAAGGGGTTTTCGCGCTCGCTGCGCAACGCCTGGACCAGATTGGCCTGGGCCTGGGGCAGGAGGGAATCGTCGCCCAGTTCCAATTCGACCTGCGCCAGGCCGATGCGCAGCAAGGGCGCTTCGGGATAAAGGCGTACCGCTTCTCGATAGGCGATTGCCGATTCCGCCGGGCGGCCGTTTTCGAAGAGGAACTGGCCCTTTAGCTCGTGCAAATAGGGATCGTTGGGGAATTCGGCGATCAGCCCGTCGATCAAGGGCAGCGCGTTCGCCATGTCGGGTTTGCGGTAATAGGCGATGGCGCGCGCCATGCGCGCTTCAAGCGTCGTGTCGTTGGCCTTGTAGCGGGAAAGAGTGCGGGCCGGCGGTTCGAGAAAGGCGAAAAGCTTGGCACGCATGCGCCGGTGCATGACCTCCAGCTCGGGGCGTACCGTTACGTTCGAATTGCGCGATTTCGCGACCTGATCGCGGACGAAATCGACCCGTTCCGCGGTGATCGGATGGGTGCGGACATAAGGGTCCTGGCGCTCGATGACCATCAGTTCCTGCCCACTCAGGATCTGCAGGAATTCCAGCATGCCCTTGGCCGATTGGCCCGTCCGCTCGAGAAAAAGGATGCCCGCCTGATCGGCCGAGGATTCCTGGCCGCGCGAGAAGGAAAGCAGGTTCTTGATGGCAATGTTCTGACCACCGGCCACCACGGCGGCGCCGGCATCGGGCCGACCGGTGGCGATCGCCGTGGCTGCGCCCACCACGGTGGCGATCAGGGCTTGGCTCGAGGCGTTGGCCAGGGCGTCGTGGGCGCGGCTCAAATGGCCGCCCGAGATGTGGCCGGTTTCGTGGGCGATGACGCCGATCACCTGGCTGGCGCTCTCGGCCCGGATCAGAAGGCCGGTGTGCAGGAACATTTTCATGCCGCCGGCCACAAAGGCGTTGAGCGACTTGTCGTTGACGATGTGCAATTCGACCGCTGTGGGATTGAGCCCCGCCGCCTCGAACAGTGGCGTTGCGAAGGCGCGGATGGTATTTTCCACTTCGGTGTCGCGGATGAAGGACATGCGTTCGGCCGCCCGCACCGGCCAAGCGGCCACGGCCGCCAACAGAACGGCGACGAGCAGGAAGGGATGGCGAGGCGTGAACAAGATAGGAAATCCTTGGTTGAACAAGAAAGGTAGTGATCGCTGTCCCCCCCGTCAATGCGTAGGCATCGCGATGGCGGCGCTCCTTTTGGGCAGTTGTTCGCCGGGCTACGCGCCGGGAACCCTTGGCCAAGTCCAGGGATTCGCCGGCCTATTGGTCGCCGATGAACCGAAAGCCGTTCTGATTGGCCGCGACATTCTATCCTCGGGCGGCGGTGCCGTCGACGCCGCCGTCGCTATGGCCTTTACCATGGCGGTGACCTATCCGTCGCGCGTCGGGTTGGGCGGCGGCGGGGTCTGCGTCGTCCACAATCCCAAGACCAAGAAAACCGAGGCTTTGGAATTCTTGGCCGGCCCACCCGCCGAACTGGCAGCCGACGCGCCGCGTCCGACCGCCGTGCCCGCCCTCGCGCGCGGCCTGTTTGCCCTGCATGCCAAATACGGCCGCCAGCGTTGGGAATCGCTTCTGGGACCGGCCGAAAGCCTGGCCCGGTTCGGCAATCCGGTTTCGCGGGCCCTGGCCGCCGATCTGGCGCAAGTGGCCGAACCGCTCTTGCGCGATCCGGGCAGCCGCAAGGTGTTCGCCAATTCCGAAGGCCAGGCGGCGAAGGAGGGCGAACCGATCCATCAGCCCGATTTGGCGGCCTTCTTGGCCCGCCTGCGCGCCCGTGGTCCGGGCGATCTTTACAGCGGCGTCCTGGCGCGCGAAATGTCGGAAGCGGTGAGGGCGGCGGGCGGAACGTTGTCGCCCGAGGATTTACGCCAAGTCCAGGGCCGCTGGCGCGAGACCCTGGCGGTCAAGTTCGGCAATATTCTTTTGCCGCTCACCGCCCATTTTCCGCCGCCGCCGGCCGCCGCCGGAGGCGTGGAAGCGCAGATGTGGTCGATCCTGGCCGGGCAAGGTCGGTTCGGCAGCGCTTCGGCCGAGGAACGCGGGCACCTCTTGGCCGAGGTGTCGATGCGCGCTTTCGCCGATCGGGCGGCCTGGATGAATGCCGACGGCTCAAGCCAAATCGATCCGGCGGAGTTGATCGCCAAGGCCAGGCTGGACGGGCTGATGGCCAATTACAGTCCGCAGCGCCACACGCCGGCCGCTTCGCTTAAGACCCCGCCGGCCGATTTCCCCGAGAACCCGGCGGCGACCGGCATGGTGGTGGCCGATCGCGACGGTCAGGCGGTGGCCTGCACCTTTACCCTCAACAATCTGTTCGGCACCGGGCGGGTGATTCCGGGCATCGGCATGCTGATGGCGGCGGTGCCTGGCCGGGCCGGCCGAGGTCCCTATCCGCTGGGGCCGATGATCGTGGTGGCGCACAATGTTCAGGAGTTCCATTTCGCGGCCGCGGCCAACGGCGGTCAGGCGGCGCCGACGGCGTTGATGAGCGTGGCCGCCCAAGCGGTGCTCGACGACCGTCCTTTGCCCGAGGCGGTGGCGGCGCCCCGCCTGCATCATTCCGGCCATCCCGATCAGCTCTTTCACGAACCCAACGACAGCCTCGCTCGGCTGGAAGGGCTGCGCCGGCGCGGCTATGAGACGGTCGAAGTGCCCTCCATCGGCCGGGTCAACGCCATCCATTGTCCCAAAGGCCTGCCGCCCAAGCCCGAGGTCTGCCAAGTCGCCACCGATCCGCGCGGCCACGGCTATGGGTTGGGCCTGGGGACGAAACGCGACGACGCGTTCAGCGGCTGGACCTTCGGCGGTGGCAAATAGGCGATGAGCTTCAAGGCCTCCCGGCGCGGTCTGGTTCCGCCCTTCATCGTCATGGACGTCATGCGCCAGGCGGCGGCGCGGGCCGCCCAAGGCGGCGACGTGCTGCATCTGGAAGTCGGGCAGCCGGGCGGGCCTTCGCCCAAGGCCGTGTTGGCGGCGGCACGGGCCGCCCTTGATGGCGCCGATCTGGGCTATACCCTGGCGCTTGGCATCGATCCCCTGCGCGAACGGATCGCCCGCTGGTACCAGGACAGCCACGACCAGACGGTCGATCCGTCGCGGGTGGTGGTGACGACCGGCTCCTCGGGCGCTTTCGTGTTGGGCTTTCTCGCTGCTTTCGACGCCGGCGACCGTGTCGCCTTGGCGGCGCCCGGCTACCCGGCCTACCGCAACATCCTCTCGGCTTTGGGTTGTCTGCCGGTCTCGATCCCGGTCGGACCGGAAAGCCGCTTCCAGCCGACCATCGCCCATTTGGAAGCGCTCGATCCCAAGCCCGACGGGCTGATCGTCGCCAGCCCCTCCAACCCGACCGGCAGCATGCTTACCCCCGAGGCCCTGGGCGAACTGGCCCGCTGGTGCGAGCGAAACGGCGTGCGGCTGGTGTCGGACGAGATCTATCACGGCATCGTCTATGGTCCAGTCAAGGCGGCGACCGCCCTGGCCTTTTCCCCTCATGCCCTGGTGGTCAACAGCTTCTCGAAATATTTTGCCATGACCGGATGGCGGCTGGGATGGCTGGTTCTGCCCGAGGATTTGGTCCGTCCGGTCGAGTGTCTGGCGCAGAATCTGTTCATTGCGCCGCCCACGCTTTCGCAACGAGCCGGCTTGGCCGCCTTCGACGCCATCGAGGAATTGGATGAGCGGGTTCGCGGCTACGCCGCCAACCGCGATCTCTTGCTCGAACGTCTGCCGCAAGCCGGGTTCGACCGCCTGGCGCCGGCCGACGGCGCCTTCTACCTTTATGCCGACATCGCCCATTTGTCGAACGACAGCGCCGCCTTCTGCGCCCGTCTGCTGGCCGAGACCGGGGTGGCGATGACGCCCGGCATCGATTTCGATCCTGAACGCGGGCGGCACACGCTGCGCTTTTCCTACGCCGGCTCGGCCACCGACATCGATCGGGCCGCGCAGCGTTTGATCGCCTGGCGGCGTTGACCGCTCGCCCGGCCCCACCCATAATGCCGACCGTTTTCAGGCACCAGGAGCAGTCATGAACACCCGCAAGCGGATCGTCGAGGATCTGGCCCGCGTCGCCGGCGGCGCGCTCGGCACCTTGGCCGGCCTCAAGGCCGAGATGGAGGCCTTCGTCAAGGAGCGCCTGGAAAAGATCATCGCCGATCTCGATCTGGTGCGGCGCGACGAATTCGAGGCGGTGGCGGAAATGGCCGCGTTGGCCCGCGAACAGCAGGAAAAGCTGGAGAGCCGCTTGGCCGAATTGGAGGCCCGCCTGGCCGGCGCCAAGCCTGAAACGACGGCTCCCAAGACCCCGCGCCGGCGCGGCGTTCGCACGCCTTAACCCCGAATCCGGATTCCCCCAAGGATTCTAAGACTCTCCGGCCGGCCCGTTTACCTTCGATTAACCGAAACGGGTCTAGGGTTTGTGTTGACAGGTCCCCGCCCTTACAACATTTTGAACCTGTCTCGAAGGGGGAGGCACGGCATGGCAGTTGCCGCACTGAGAGTCGAAACGACGCCCAGCAATCCGTTGGACATGATCGAGCAGATCGTGGCCGCCAACGATTGGCCCTTCGAGCGTCGCGGCGAAGCGGAGATGGCGGTCGAGGTTCCCGGCCGTTGGTGCGACTACAGTCTTTATTTTTCCTGGCGCGAAGATTTGGGGGCGATGCACTTCACCTGCGCTTTCGACATGCGCATACCCGACGGCAAGAAGGGCTCGATCCACGAGCTTCTCGTCCTCATCAACGAGAAAATGTGGCTGGGCCATTTCGGCCTTTGGGTCGAAGAAGGGGTGCCGATGTTTCGCCACGCCACCTTCCTGCGCGGCACCGGCGGTGCCGAACTCGATGCCCTGGAAAGCGTGGTCGACATCGCCCTGGCCGAGTGCGAACGGTTCTATCCGGCCTTCCAATATGCCGTCTGGGGCGGCAAGCCGGCCCAGGATGCGCTGACCGCCGCCATGGTCGAAACGGTGGGCGAGGCGTGAGCCTTCTTCTGGTGGGCTGCGGCCGTATGGGCGGCGCCTTGCTGGGCGGTTGGATCGGGCAGGGCGTTGCGGCCCAATCGATCCGGGTGATCGAACCCCAGCCGGTCGATCTGCCTTCGGGGGTTGTCCGTCATGGCGACGGCTCCGAACTCCCCGCCGCCTTTCAACCCGAGATCGTTCTCTTGGCGGTCAAACCGCAAGTGATGGACACTGTCCTTCCACCCTATGCCCGCTTTGCCGGCCAGGCCGCGTTCCTGTCGATTGCCGCCGGCAAGACCATTGCCGGGATGGCCAAGATTCTGGGTGATTCGGCCGCCATCGTGCGCGCCATGCCCAACACCCCGGCGGCGATCGGACGCGGTATCACCGTTGCCTGTGCCAACGCCCGCGTTAGTCCGGCCCAACGCAAGCGCTGCGGCGCGTTGCTGGAGGCGGTCGGGGCCGTCGAATGGGCGGAGGAGGAAGGGTTGATCGACGCCGTTACGGCCGTGTCCGGGTCCGGCCCGGCCTATGTGTTCCTGTTGGCCGAATGCCTAGCCGAGGCCGGACGCCAAGCCGGTCTCCCATCCGAGATGGCCGAGCGCTTGGCCCGCGCCACCGTTGCCGGCTCGGGCGAATTGCTGCATCGCTCGACCGAAACACCCGCCAAGCTGCGCGAAAACGTCACCAGCCCGGGTGGCACCACCGCCGCCGCCCTGTCGGTGCTGATGGCTGAGGATGGCCTCAAGCCCCTGATGATCAAGGCGATTGCCGCTGCGGCGCGCCGTTCGCGGGAACTGGCGAGTTAGCCCGATACTGGACAATCGGTTCGGCTTATCCCACATTAAAGAGGCTTTCCCATCATCGGAGGCCTTCTCATGGCCCGACAGCCCAAAGCAAAGCGCCCAACCAAGCGCACGGCCAGCCGCCCTCGTTCGCCGCGCGACGTGGTCGATGCCGCCTTCGAACTCGCCGCCGCCAAGGGCTGGCGGGCTCTGACCCTGGCCGAGATTGCCGAGGCCGCCCACATTGATCTGGCCGAATTGCGCCGCCGCTATGGCTGCAAGACCGCAATCCTCTGCGAATTCTCCAAGCGCCTCGACGCCAAGACGCTGGATGGCCTTGCGCTTGATCCTGAAGCCAGCGTGCGCGATCGGCTGTTCGAGGTGCTGATGCGCCGCTTCGACGCCCTCGCTCCCTACAAGCCGGGATTCCTGCGCCTGATCGAGGATTGCCGGCGCGACCCGGTCCTGCTCGTGGCGTCGGGCCTAATGCTCAACCGCTCGATGGGGTGGATGCTGGAAGGCGCCCAGGCGGGGATCGGCGGGCCTTTCGGACGCCTCAAGGTCAAGGGCTTGATGGCCATTTATCTCTCGGCGCTGAGGGCCTGGAGATCGGATGAAAGTCCCGACCTTGGCTCGACCATGGCCGCTCTCGACAAGGCCTTGATGCGGGCGGAAAAACTGGTTGCCCTGTGCCCCTGGCGGGGCCGGCGGGCTTCCCCTGTCGATGCTGCGATGCAACATAATGTTTGACAGCACGCAAGCTGCGGCGTAGATTTGCTGCAACGCAGCAATTGAATTTCCCTGGAGGAATTGCCATGACCAAGAAGCCCGAAACCCCCTTCGATTTCGACATCACCAAAGCCTTTGCCGATTTCAAGATGCCGGGCATGGATGTCGACAGCCTGCTTGCTTCGCAGCGCAAGAACATCGAGGCCTTGGCGGCGGCCAACAAGCTGGCCTTCGACGGCGTGCAGGCGGTGATGAAGCGGCAGATGGAAATCGCCCGCCAAGCGGTGGAAGAGGCGATGAGCGCCGCGCGCGAAATGAGCGCCGTCGGCAATCCCCAGGACAAGGCCACCAAGCAGGCCGAAATGGTCAAGGAAGCGATCGAACGCACCCTGGCCAATATGCGCGAACTGGCCGAGATGATGGGCAAGTCGAACCGCGAGGCCTTCGAGCTGTTGAACAAGCGCTTTACCCAGACCATGGACGAGCTGAAGACCGCCATGGGCAAGGTCGGCAAGAAGTAGGCTGCGTCCCCTCTTTTGGGATCGCGAGCAACGCCCGGGTTCAGCCCGGGCGTTTTGTTTGGGAGAGCGCGAGGGCCAGGAACAGGACCAGGGTCAATCCCGCGCCGGCGCCATAGGCCGCCGTCGGCGACCAGCGGTCCCACAGAAAGCCGCCGAGAAGGCCGGCGGCGACGAGTCCGCAACCGCTGACCAGGTGAAAGAGGCCGAAGGCGGTGCCGCGCAGCCTTTCCGGCGACGCATCGACCACCAGGGCGGCCAGCACGCCCTGGCTCAGGCCCATATGCAATCCCCACAGGGCGACGCCCGCCAGGACCGTTTCCCATCCGGCGGCCAGGGCCAATATTGCCTGAGCCAGCAGGAGCGGAACGAGGCTCACCGCCATCACGCCCGGCCGTCCGATCCGATCCGACCATCCGCCGGCCGGGTAGGCGGCCAGCGCGTAGACCACATTCATGATCACCAGAACGACGGGCGCCAGGATCGCCGCCAAGCCGGCGTCGGTGGCCCGAAGGATCAGGAACGCCTCGGGCGGGCGCGCGAAATGGAAGAGGGCGGTTAGCGCTAATAGAATCCAGAATCGCCGATCGAGTTCGGCCATCCGGTCGCGCCGCAACGGAAACCCCGTGGTCGGACGGGAAGGCGAGGGCGGGTCGCGCACGCCCGCGATCAGGACCGCCACCGACAGGAACGCCGGAACCACCGCCACCCAGAAAACCGCGCGGAGATCGCCGGCGAAAACCCAAAGAAGGAACAGCGCGGCCAAGGGACCCAGGAAGGCGCCGACCGTATCGAGGGATTGGCGCAGACCGAAACAGGCGCCCCGCAGGTGCGGCGGCGCGTGCGCGCCAATCAGCGCGTCGCGGGGCGCGCCGCGTATCCCCTTGCCGATCCGGTCGGCAAAGCGGGCGGTCATCACCAGACCCATGCCGGTCGCCAGGGCGAACAGCGGCTTGGCGAGAGCCGCCAGGCCGTAGCCGGCGATGGTGAGCGCCTTGCGCCGTCCCACCCAATCGGAAAGCGTGCCCGAGACGATCTTGAGGAGGCTGGCGATCGCCTCGGCGATCCCTTCGACGATCCCGATCGTCACCATGCTGGCGCCAAGCGTGGTCGCCATGAAGAGCGGCAGCAGGCCGTGAATCATCTCCGAGGAAAGATCCATCAGCAGGCTGACGAATCCCAAGGCCCAGATCGGAGGCGGAATCGCCCGCCAGCCTGCCGGCGCAACCGTCACAGCGCCAAGGCCTTGAGGATGGCGTCGGCCTTGGCCGGCCAGTCCCAGGCGCGCATCGCTTGGGCCGCGTCATGGCCCATCCGCTCGATGGCCGCGCTGTTCTGCCAGGCTTTTTCGAGCAGGAAATCGATTTCATCGGGATCGGATTCGCCCCAGCCCTCGGTTCCTTCCTCGGGGCCGACCGGGATCACCGGAAGCTGGCGGGTGAGGGGCCAGGCGGGAAGCTCGGCCAACAGATCGCGATGGCCGGTGTTGGCCGACAGGATGCAGGGCACACCGGCCGCCAGGGTCTCCATCGCCATCAGATTGGTGCCGCCCTCGCAACGGCTGGCGAAGACGCCGAGATCGGCTTCGCGCACCCAATCGGGCAACAGGGCGTGGGCGATCAGGCCGAGATCGCGGTGCGCGCCCTCGGGCACGCCCAAGGCCCGCACCCAGCCTTTGACATCGACCGCGCCCTGGGCGTTGGCTTCGGGCGTTGGGCCGGTGCGGGCGAGATCGCCCGAGGTTTTTGGCCAGGGGTTCTGCCAGGCGGTGAGCAGAAGCGCCTCGGGATGGCGGGCCTGGAAGCGGCGGAATCCGGCCACCACCAAATCCTGGCCTTTGCGGAATTCGAGCTTGCCGCCCGAAAAGACCACGAAGCGGCCGGGAAAGCGGTTCTTTTTGGGCGCCGGAAAAAACAGGGCGGGATCGATGCCTTGGACCGCGCAGACGACATCGGTCAGGCCCTTGGCCTTCAGGATGTCGGCGCCCCAGCGGCAGCCGGCAACCAGGCGGTCAAGGTTGCGCCCGCGCGCCAGCGCCTCGGCATCAAGATGGGTGTTTTCCAGAAAGACGATGCCGAGATCGGGCGCTCCCGACAAGCGTCCTCCATAGGCCAGGCGGTTGTGAACGGCGTGGATCACCGGAAAGCCCAGCTTGTAGCGGCCCTGGGGATCGGGAAGGGCTTGGCGGAAGTCGCGGCTGGCTTCGAGCGCCGGCGCCAAAAGCCGCCAATCGGTTTCCGGGAGGCTCAAGGACGGCTCGTCGAGCGCCAAGGGCATGCGGCCGCGCCGGATCAGCGCCAGGGCCAATTGGGTGCCGAGAATGCCCCAGCCATGGAAGCTGGAAAGCGTCCAGGCAAGGCCGACCGGTTCGGTCACGCGTTGGACACCCGCGCCGGCCGGTTGACCAGATAGATGCCGGCGGCGACCAGCAGCATCGCCAGCGAAAGGAGCGCGGTGATCCGTTCATCGAGCAAGATACCGCCCGCCAGCATGCCGAAGAGCGGCGTAAGGAAGGTGAACGAGGCCAGGCTGGCCGCCGGATAATGGGCGATCAGCCAATACCACGCCAAATAGCTGGCGAACGCCACCACCACGCCCTGATAGAGAAGACAGCCGATGACCAGCGGACTGAGATCGATGATGCCTGGCTCGCCCATCATAATCGAGAGAGCCGGCAAGAGAAGGGCCGAGGCCGCCAATTGGTAAAGCAGGTTCTTGGACGGCGCGATGCGGGCCAAAGTGGTCGCCTTGATCACCACCGTGGTGGCGCCCCAAAGGAAGGCGCCCATCAGGGCCATGGCGTCGCCGATCAGCATGGTTTTGGACGGCAGGCCCAAGCCGTCGGCGAAAGCGACGATGATGCCGATGAAGGCGCAGAGGAGGCCGATGACCTGCATGCCGCGCAGCGTTTCGCCCTTGACGAAGAAGTGGGCGCCGATCGCCACCACGAAGGGCGACACGTAGATGAAGACCACGCTGCGCGAGGCCGTGGTGTAGGCCAGGCCCCAATAGATGAACAGGAACTCGCCCGAGAAGAGCAGGCCGCAGACCAGCCCCGCCACCAGCGAGCCGTCGCGCTCGAAGATCTTGACGCCGCGCGCCACCATCCACAGCCAGAGCAGGACGGTGGCGATCGCCGAGCGGATGCCGCCCTGCAAGATGGGCGAGACGCCGACATTCGCCACCTTGATCGAGACCTGCTGAATGCCCCAGAGCAGGCAGAGGAAGGCGAGAACGGAGATGGCGAGCGTATCGAGATGGGTGCGGCGCCGATTCATGAATCGCTCGTTTCATCGCCGGTGCTGCCGATCGCGTTGGCAAACAGATAGGTGGCAATGTCGGTCGGCTTGAGTTTCAGGTTTTTCGGCTCTTCGCCGGCCAGGGCCTTCTTGACCATGATGTGATTCTCGACATTGGTGATCTTGACCTTGAAGATGCCCAAGGCGCCGCGAATGCGCGGATAAAGCGTCGGATCGACCGCCTTTTCCTTCTTGCTCAGCCTTTCGCGGATGATGTCGTCGGTCAGGGAGTCGGTCTTCACATGCTTGACCAGGGTCCAATCGGCGCGCCCGCCATGCTGGGTTTCGTTCAAGCCGGGCGCGATCGCCTCGGCCGGCTCGTCGGTGATGCCGATCTTGTAGAGATGCTTGGTGAGCCCCACTTCCTCGCCCCATTCGGCCAGGCTTTTGCTGGTCGCCACATAAAGGATCGCCATCGGGTTCGGTCCTAACGCCGGGTCGGGGTGTGAAGCGCGTGAATGAGAATGGCCGCGGTCGCCGCGACATTCAAGGATTGGATTTTGCCGGTGCCCGGAAGCACAAGGCGATCGTCGCAGGCGGCCAGAGTGGGGGCCGACAGGCCGTCTTCCTCATTGCCCAGCACCAGCGCGATCGGCTTGTCCCTGGGAATCTGATCGATCGTCTTGCCCTGATCGGGCGCGGTGGCGATGACGCGAAAGTTGGGACGGATGCGCTTGAGCACCAAGGGCAGCTTGTGGGCCCGCCAGAGCGAAAGGAATTCCAGCCCACCTTCCGCCACCCGATGGGCGGCATCCGAGGGCCCGGCCTGGGCCGGATGATCGGACAGCACCAGCCGATCAAGCCCGAAGAAGGCGGCGGTGCGCGCGATGGCGCCCAGATTGTGCGGATTGCCGACCCCGTCCAGGATCAGCAGGAGGGGAATTTCATGCGCCCATAGCGCCGCAGCCACCGGATCGAGATCGGCCACCGGCCTTGGCCGGGCCAGGGCCAGGATGCCGCCGGTCAGCACGCTGCCGCCGATGCGGGCCAGTTCCTCGGGCGGCACTTGGCGGTAGGTCTTGCGCGCCTCGGCCATGATCTTGCAAAAGGGCTCGGCGTCGCGGCGCCGTTCCGGCGTGAAGAACAGGCGCTCCACCCGCTCCGGGGCCTGGGCGAACAGGGCGCTTACCGCCGCCAGACCGGCAACCTTGGACAGGTCCGAGGCATGGCCTTCCGGCCGGTTCGGTCGGTGCTGGGTGCGGGGCGGGGGGCGTCGGGGCGGGTGGCGCATGCCCACTCTATGAACGATCGCAAGGGTGCCGGCAACCTTTGTACGCCTTGCCGGCCCGGATTGGAGCGATTATGATGCGCCGCAGCGCGATGTTGCGCCGCAGCATGAGGGGCGATGATGAACGATCTTGACCAATTGAACGGCTATTTCTTCGAGGATTTGAAAGTGGGCCAGTCGGCGGTGTTCGGCAAGACGATCACCGAGGCGGACATCCTGATGTTCGCCGGGGTCTCAGGCGACACCAACCCGGTCCATTTGAACGAGGAATTCGGCAAGCGGGGCATGTTCAAGGGCCGGATCGCGCATGGCATGCTTTCGGCCAGCCTGATTTCGACCGTCATCGGCACCAAACTGCCCGGCCCGGGCGGCATCTATGTCAGCCAGAACCTGCGCTTCAAGGCGCCGGTGCGGATCGGCGACACGGTGCTGGCCAAGGTCGAGATCACCGAACTGTTCCCCGAGAAGAAGCGGGCCGCTTTCAAGACCACCTGCACGGTGGGGGAGACGGTGGTGATCGACGGCGACGCCGTCATCATGATCCCCGCCCGAGGCAAGTAACGCCGTCAATCCCTTGCGCCACGGCCGGGAATCGACTACCCATCCAGTCCCCGGACCCAGGAAGACGAACCCGGCCGATGCGCTTGTTCCGCCATTATTCCGAACTGCCTGCCGACGCGCTTGGCGCGGTGGTGGCGATCGGCAATTTCGATGGCGTCCATCGCGGCCATCAGGCGGTGATCGGGGCGGCCCAGGGCATGGCGCGCACCGCCGGCCTGCCGGTGGCGGTGATGAGTTTCGAGCCGCATCCACGCCTGTTCTTCAAGCCGGAAAGCGGGCCGTTCCGGCTCACCCCCTTGCGCATCAAGACCCGGCTGATCGAAGCGATCGGCGTCGATCTGATGTTCGTCCTTCATTTCGACGCCGCCTTTGCGGCCCTCTCGGCGGCCGAGTTCGTCCGCAAGGTGTTGGTCGAGGGCGTCAAGGCCCATCATGTGGTGGTCGGCTATGATTTCACCTTCGGTCGGGCGCGCGGCGGCAACGTGCCGCTCTTGCAGGCGATGGGCACCGAGCTGGGCTTTGCCGTCACCAGCGTCCAGCCGGTCAGCCACGAGGCCGGCCCCTATTCCTCGACCGCCGTGCGCGCCTGCCTGATGAGCGAGCGGCCGGCGGCGGCCGCCGCCCTGCTCGGTCATTACTGGGAGATCGAAGGCCGGGTCGAAGGCGGCGATCGGCGCGGTCGGCAATTGGGCTTTCCCACCGCCAACATCCGTCTGGGCGAATTTCTGCACCCGTCGCCCGGCGGCTATGTGGTGCGGGCGGGCATCGACAAGGGCGGCGCCACCGTCTGGCACGATGGGGTGGCGAATTTCGGCCGCCGCCCCACCTTCGACAAGAAGGATCTGATCCTGGAAGTGCATCTGTTCGATTTCGCCGGCGATCTTTACGGCAAGCATCTGCGCGTCCAGTTGATCGAGTTCCTGCGCCCCGAGGAGAAGTTCGACAGCCTCGACGCGCTTAAGGCCGCCATCGTCGAGGATTGCGCCCGCGCCAAGCGCATCCTGGCCGAGCGTCCGCCGGCCGTGCCGCCCGCCGTCTTTTCCGCCCAAGCCAAGAAACGAGCCCATTCATGAGCCGGGACTACAAGAACACCGTCTTCCTGCCCAAGACCGATTTTCCCATGAAGGCGGGCCTGCCGGCGCTCGAGCCCAAATTGCTCGAACGCTGGCAGACGATGAATCTGTTCGCTCGGCTGCGCGCCGAGTCCAAAGGCAAGCCGCGCTTCGTTTTGCATGACGGGCCGCCCTACGCCAACGGCCATCTCCATATCGGCCATGCGCTGAACAAGATCTTGAAGGACGTCATCAACCGCTCGCGGCAGATGCTGGGCCAGGACGCCAATTACATCCCCGGCTGGGACTGCCACGGCCTGCCGATCGAATGGAAGATCGAGGAGGAGTACCGCGCCAAGGGCCAGGACAAGGACCAGGTGCCGATCCTTCAATTCCGCGACGAATGCCGGCGCTTCGCCGCTCATTGGATCGAGGTGCAGAAGGCCGAGTTCAAGCGCCTGGGGGTCGAGGGCGATTGGGACAAACCCTATTCGACCATGACCTTCAAGGCGGAAGCCGAAATCGCCCGCGAGGTCTGGCGCTTCGCCTTGAATGGCGGCCTCTACAAGGGCGCCAAGCCGGTGATGTGGAGCGTGGTCGAGAAGACCGCCTTGGCCGAGGCCGAAATCGAATATCACGACCACACCTCGACCACCATCTGGATCGGCTTTCCAATCATCAAACCCAGCCGACCCGAACTGGCCGGGGCGCGCATCGTCATCTGGACCACCACGCCCTGGACGATGCCGGGCAACCGCGCCATCGCCTATAGCGAGGAAAATGAATATGTCGTGGTCGAAATCAAGGCGATTCAGCGCGACGACTTAGCGATGAAATCCTTCACGGGGCCAATCGTGGTCGCGCGAGCCCTTCTCGACCAGGTCCTTTCCGACGCGAAAATCACGGCTCACGAAATTGTGGGAAGCTTGCCCGGATCGGCACTCGCCGGCACCGTCTGCGCCCATCCCTTGCGCGGCCAAGGCTATGAGTTCGAGGTGCCGCTTTTGGCGGGCGATTTCGTCACCACCGACCAGGGCACCGGCTTCGTCCACATCGCGCCCGGTCATGGCGAGGACGACTGGCATCTGGGCCGCGCCCACAAGATCGAAGTTCCGGAAACCGTGCAGGATGACGGCACCTATTTCGCCCATGTGCCGCTGTTTGCCGGCCTGCACGTTTTCAAGGCCGACAAGCCGGTGATCGAGGCGATGACCAAGGCGGGCGGGTTGCTGGCGCACGGCAAGCTGGTCCATTCCTATCCCCATTCCTGGCGCTCGAAGGCGCCCTTGATCTTCCGCACCACGCCGCAATGGTTCATCTCGATGGACGCCAACGATCTGCGTGCCAAGGCGCTGGCGGCGATCGACGACACCCGCTTCGTTCCCGAAGGCGGCAAGAACCGGCTGCGTTCGATGATCGAGACCCGGCCCGATTGGTGCATTTCCCGCCAGCGCGCCTGGGGGGTGCCGATCTGCATCTACACCCATAAGAAGACGGGCGAAATCCTGCGCGATCCCGAGGTGATGGAACGCATCGTCGCCGCCTTCGCCAAAGAGGGTGCCGACACCTGGTTTGCCTCCGATCACGCCCGGTTCCTTGGGGCCAAATACGACCCGGCCGAGTGGCTGCCGGTCAACGACATCCTTGATGTCTGGTTCGAATCGGGTTCCACCCACGGCTTCGTGCTGGAAAGCGGCGATTGGGATGTGGTCTGGCCGGCCTCGCTTTACCTGGAGGGCTCGGATCAGCATCGCGGCTGGTTCCATTCCTCGCTTCTCGAATCCTGCGGCACGCGGGGCCGCGCCCCTTACGACGCTGTGCTCACCCATGGCTTCGTCCTCGACGAGCAGGGGCGCAAGATGTCGAAGTCGCTGGGCAATGTGGTGTCGCCGCAAGAAGTGGTCTCCAGCCACGGCGCCGACATTCTTCGGCTTTGGGTGGTGGCCTCGGACTATTCCGAGGACTTGCGCATCGGCCCGGAAATCCTGAAGCAGCAGGTCGATGTCTATCGCCGGCTGCGCAACACCCTGCGCTATCTTCTGGGGGCGCTCGACGGCTTTTCGCCGGCCGAGCGGCTGGGCCACGACGCGCTGCCGGAACTCGAGCGCTGGATCCTGCACCGGGTCTGGGAGATGGATCGGCTGTTGCGCCGCTGCTGCCGGGATTTCGACTTTCACATCCTGTTCGCCGAACTGCACGCCTTCTGCGCCGTCGATCTCTCGGCCTTTTATTTCGACATCCGCAAGGACGCGCTTTATTGCGACCATCCCGGCGATGCGCGCCGCCGGGCGGTGCGCACCGTCTTGGAAGTCCTGTACGACTGCCTGGTCGCCTGGCTTGCCCCCTTCACCTGCTTCACCGCCGAAGAGGCGTGGCTGGCCCGCCATCCGGGTCCGGACGAAAGCATCCATCGCCGCACCTTTCCCGAGGTTCCGGAAGCCTGGCGCAACGACGATCTGGCGCGCAAATGGGCGGTGGTTCGCGCGGTGCGCAAGGTGGTGACCGGGGCGCTCGAGGTCGAGCGGGCGGCCAAGCGGATCGGCGCCAGCCTGCAAGCCGCGCCGCTGGTTTCGATTCCCACCGAGATGAAGCGGATGATCGAAGGCGTCGATCTGGCCGAGATCGCCATCACTTCGGGCTTGAGCGTGGTCGAAGATCAGAATCTCGAAAATGCCTTCGTCATGGCGGACGTGCCGGGCGTGTTCGTGGTCTCCCGGCTTGCCGAGGGCAAGAAATGCCAGCGCTGCTGGAAAGTGTTGCCCGATGTCGGCACCTATGCCGGTCATGGCGAGGTGTGCGGGCGCTGCGCCAACGTGGTCGACCGGCTGTGAGGTTGGGGCTCCTCTTGGCCGGGCTGGTGATCGGTTTCGATCAGCTAAGCAAATGGTGGATCATCACCCGAGTGATGAATCCGCCCCACGTGATCGAGATCGCGCCGTTCTTCAATCTGGTGATGGCCTGGAACCGGGGGGTTAGTTTCGGCCTGTTCAATCAGGCCTCGGAATGGAACGTGCCGATCCTGGCGGTTGTGACACTCGGCATCGTCGTGGCGCTGATGTTTTGGCTTAGGAAAGCCGAGACGAAATGGGTCCGGATGGCGCTGGGGCTGGTGATCGGCGGCGCGTTGGGCAACCTGACCGATCGCCTGCGCCTCGGGGCGGTCGCGGATTTCCTTGATTTTCATGCCTTTGGCTGGCATTGGCCGGCTTTTAATGTGGCGGATTCGGCGATCAGCGTCGGCGCCGTCCTTCTTATCGCCGACTCCTTGTTCCGGAAGGGCGAATCGCATTAGAATGGGTCCATGATCATGAATCCCACATCCCGGCGCGCCATTCCGCTGGCGGCGTTGGCGCTCGTTCTCCTCTCCGGCTGCGGCGACGTACGCCGCCAGATGGGATTCGACAAGCCGGCGCCCGACGAGTTCGCCGTGGTCAGCCGCGCGCCGCTCTCGGTTCCGCCCGAATACAGCCTGCGGCCGCCGATGCCGGGCGCCACCCGGCCGCAAGAGGGCGCGACCAGCGAGCAGGCCCGCCAGACCATCCTGGGCGGCAAGGCGCCGCTGAAAGCGATTCAGCCTTTGGCGCGGGGTGGACGAAGCGCCGGAGAGATGGTGGTCTTGAAGAAGGCGGGTGGCGACGAAATCACCGCCGACATTCGCCGCCTGGTCAACGAGGAGAGCACCGCCTTGGCCGAGGCCGACAAGACCTTCACCGACAAGCTGATGTTCTGGGGCAAGCCGGCCGAGTACCATGAGGCGTTGGATGCCACTAAGGAAAATCAGCGCATTCGGGAAAGTCAGGCCCAGGGGAAATCGGCCGGCGATGGCGAGACGCCGCGCATTGAGCGCCGCCGCCGAGGCATTCTGGAAGGTCTGGTCCGCTAGGACACCCCCATGTTTTCTCTTGCTCGTCTCCTGATCGCGGCCCTGATGTTGGGCGTTGCCTCGGCTCCGGTCCGGGCCGGCGTCTTCAATCCCGTCACCTTCGAGCTTGCCAACGGCATGACCGTGGTGGTGATCGAAAACCACCGGGCGCCGATCGTTTCCCATATGGTCTGGTACCGGGTCGGGAATGCCGATTCGCCCATCGGCAAATCGGGCTTGGCGCATTTCTTCGAACATCTGATGTTCAAGGGCACGCCCGAAGTGCCGGCCGGCCAGTTCTCGAAGACGGTTGCCCGCCATGGCGGGCGCGACAACGCCTTCACCAGCCAGGATTTCACGGCCTACTTCCAGAACGTCGCCGCCGACCGGCTGGAACTGGTGATGAAGCTGGAATCCGACCGCATGGTCAATCTCGCCCTTAGCGACGAGGCCGTGCGGCCCGAAATCGACGTCGTTTTGGAGGAGCGCCGCTCGCGCACCGACAACGAACCGGCGGCTCTTCTGCACGAACGGATGGACGCCATCTTCCATCTCACCCATCCCTACCGCAACCCGGTGATCGGCTGGGAACACGAAATTCGCGGTTTCACCCGCGCCGACGCCGAAGCCTTCTACCGGCGCTGGTACGCGCCCAACAACGCCATCCTGATCGTCGCCGGCGACGTCACCGTCGATGGCGTGCGCCCCTTGGCCGAGAAATATTATGGCCGCATCCCGGCGCGCGCCCTTGCGCCTCGCCAGCGCCCGCGCGAGGTCGAGAGCCTCGCCGCCCGTCGGGTGGTGTTGCGCGACAAGGCGGTGCGCCAGCCTTCCTGGAGCCGCGATTACCGCGCTCCCGCCTTCGGCGATGGCAGCCCCAAGGAGACCCTTTACGCCCTGCAGGTTCTGGCGCATGTGCTGGGCAGCGGCGCCACCAGCCGGCTCTACAGGGCGCTGGTCGTCGAGCAAGCGCTGGCGGTGTCGGCGGGCGCCTCCTATTCCCCCGACCGCCTGGACCTCGATGCCATCGGCTTTCACGCCACCCCCCGGCCCGGCATCGACGTCGCCCGCCTCGAGGCGGCCATGGAAGCCGAGATCGCCCGCTTGCTCAAGGACGGCGTCACCGAGGACGAGGTTGCCCGCTCGAAAAAGCGCTTGGTGGCGGAGACCGTCTACGCTCGCGATTCCTTAAGCCGTGGTTCCTACACGCTGGGCATCGCGCTCACCACCGGTCAAACGGTGGCCGATGTCGAAGCCTGGCCGGAACGCATCGCTCAGGTGAACGCGGCGCAGGTGAACGCGGCCGCCAAGGCGATCTTGCGCGAGGACCGCTCGATCACCGGTTTTCTCCTGCCTGCCCTCGCCGATGAGGGGGCCAAGCCATGATCCGCAGCCTGTTCTTGGCGCTCGTCCTGGCTCTTGGGCTCATGGCCGCGCCGGCGCGGGCGGTGACCATCGAACGGGTGACCAGCCCGGGCGGCATTGAGGCTTGGCTGATCCAGGACCACAGCATTCCGATCCTGGCGCTGGAGGCCGCCTGGCGTGGCGGCGCGGCGCTTGACCCCGAGGGCAAGGTCGGCTTGGCCCATTTTCTGTCGGGCATGCTCGATGAAGGCGCCGGCCCCCACGATTCCCAAGCCTTTCAAACCAGGCTTGAAGATCTGTCGGCCCGCCTGTCTTTCGAGGCCGGGCGCGATGCCTTCCGTGCCCGGTTGAAGACGCTGACCGAATCGCGTGGCCCGGCCTTCGAGCTGTTGAAACTGGCGTTGACCCAGCCGCGCTTCGATGCCGAGCCCTTGGAGCGCACGCGCAGCCAAATCCTGTCGTCGTTGGCCCGCGAGGCCGAGGACCCCGATACCGTGGCGGCCCGGGCCTGGTTCGCGGCGGCCTTCGCCGGCCATCCCTATGCGCGGCCGTCCAACGGTCGGGTCGAGGACGTGAAGGGCATGTCGGTTGGCGATCTTCGCTCGGCCATGGGCCGGCTGATGGCGCGCGACAATCTGATCGTCGGCGTGGTGGGCGACATTACGCCCGAGGCCCTGAAGCCGCTCCTGGATTCCACCTTTGGCACCCTTCCGGCCAAGACGGCGACCCGCCCCACCGTTTCGGATGTCCGTCTGCACAAGGCCGGGGCGCCGCAGGTGATCCGCAAGACCATTCCACAAAGCGTGGCCGTCTTCGGCCTACCCGGCATCAAACGCGACGATCCCGATTGGTACACCGCTTTCGTCATGAACTACATTCTGGGCGGCGGCGGCTTTGCCTCGCGCCTGATGGTCGAAGTGCGCGAGAAGCGGGGCTTGGCCTATTCGGTCTACAGCTACCTCCAGCCCTTCGAGCACGCCGGCGTTTTCTTCGGTGGCGTGTCGACCGAGAACGCCCGCGTCGGCCAATCGCTCGACCTGATCCGCGAGGCTCTCAAGCATCTGCGCGACGAAGGGGTGACGGCTGAGGAACTGGCCAACGCCAAGACCTATCTCACCGGCTCCTTTCCCCTGCAATTCGACAATTCGGACCGCATGGCCGGGCTTCTGGTCACGATGCAGATCGATCGGCTGGGAATCGACTTCCTCAAGCGGCGCAACGCGCTCATCGAGGCGGTAACGGCCAAGGAAATCCGCCGGGTGGCGACCCGCCTGCTCGATCCCAACGGCCTTATCGTCGTGGTGGTCGGCGATCCCAAGGGATTGTAGAATTCCCGGCATCACCGACCGGGAGCCTTCATGACCGCGCTTGATCAATTCCCCACTTGGAAAGCCCTGGAACGCCAGGCCGTGGCGCTGGCCGGCTTTTCGCTCCGCCAGGCCTTCGCCACCGACCCAGGCCGGGCCGACCGCTTCGCCCTGGACGCCGCCGGGCTTTATCTCGATTACGCCAAGAATCCGATCGACGACGACACGCTGGGCTTGTTGCTCGACTTTGCCCGCGCCCGCGATCTCGAAGGTTGGCGGGACCGGATGTTCGCCGGCCAGCCGATCAACAGCACCGAGGGGCGCGCCGTCCTGCACATCGCGCTGCGCAACCGGTCCAATCGGCCGATTTCGGTCGAGGGCCAGGATGTCATGCCGGCCATCAACGCCGTGTTGGCTAAGATGAAGGGGTTCGTGACGCAAATCCGCTCCGGCGCCTGGACCGGCTTCGATGGCCGCCCGATTACCGATGTGGTTAATATCGGCATCGGCGGTTCCGATTTGGGGCCAGTAATGGTGACCGAGGCCCTGAAGCCCTATGCCGATGGCCGACCCAGGGTCCATTTCGTCTCCAATGTCGATGGCACCCACATCGCCGAGACCGTGAAGCGGCTCGATCCGGCGACCAGCCTGTTCGTCATCGCCTCCAAGACCTTCACCACCCAGGAAACGCTGGCCAACGCCTATTCGGCCCGCGATTGGTTCCTGGCCAAGGCGCCCGACCGGAACGCGGTGGCGAAGCATTTCGTGGCACTCTCCACCAACACCAAAGCGGTGGCAGAATTCGGCATCGATCCGGCCAACATGTTCGAATTCTGGGATTGGGTGGGCGGGCGCTATTCGCTGTGGTCGGCGATCGGGCTCACCATCGCCCTGGCGGTCGGCTTCGAGCGCTTCGAGGCCTTGCTCGCCGGCGCGCACGCCATGGACGAGCATTTCCGCACCGCGCCGCTTGCCGCCAACATGCCGGCGGTCTTGGGGCTGGTGGGCCTGTGGAACGCCAATTTCATGGGCGCCGACGCCCATGCCGTGCTGCCCTACGACCAGTATCTGCACCGGCTGCCGGCCTATCTGCAGCAGCTCGACATGGAAAGCAACGGCAAGGGCACCACCCGCGACGGAGGCAAGACGAGCTGGCAGACCGGCCCCATTCTGTTCGGCGAACCCGGCACCAACGGCCAGCACGCCTTCTATCAGCTCATCCACCAGGGCACCCGGCCGATATCCTGCGACTTCATCTGCCCGGCGCTCAGTCACAACCCGTTGGGCGAGCACCATCTGATGCTGCTCGCCAACGCCCTGGCCCAGCCCGAGGCCCTGATGCGCGGCAAGACCTTGGCCGAGGCCGAGGCGGAACTGAAGCCCGCCGAGGCGGCGCTGGCGCCGCACAAGGTCTTTCCCGGCAACCGGCCGACCAACACCATTTTGATGAAGCGGTTGGAGCCGGAAACGCTGGGCGCCCTGATCGCCCTTTACGAACACAAAGTCTTCGTTCAAGGCGTGCTGTGGGGCATCAACTCGTTCGACCAGTGGGGCGTCGAGCTGGGCAAGCAGCTCGCCAAACCGATCCTGGCCGAACTCAAGGCCGGCCAGTCTGGACGGGGCCATGATTCCTCGACCACGCGCCTGATGGAACGCCTGCTCGCCTGGCGGTCCCGCGGATGACGATCCGCCTTCTGCCGCCGACGCTGGTCAACCGCATTGCTGCCGGCGAGGTGGTGGAGCGGCCAGCCTCGGCGGTCAAGGAATTGGTGGAGAACGCGCTCGATGCCGGGGCGTCGCGGATCGAGATCGTCATCGGCGATGGCGGCAAGACCCGCATCGTCGTCACCGACGACGGCCAGGGCATGGACCGCCAGGAACTGATGCTGGCGGTCGAACGCCACGCCACCTCGAAGCTGCCCGGCGACGATCTGTTGGAAATCGGCTGGCTCGGTTTTCGCGGCGAAGCCCTGCCTTCGATCGGCTCGGTCAGCCGCCTGACGATCGCCAGCCGCAAGCGGGGCGCCGACGAGGCCTGGTC
This sequence comes from Rhodospirillales bacterium, assembly GCA_016214125.1. Classification (GTDB taxonomy): domain Bacteria; phylum Pseudomonadota; class Alphaproteobacteria; order Rhodospirillales; family WMHbin7; genus JACRPC01. Next base: position 157,435 of record JACRPC010000043.1, read on the forward strand.
GCTTGCCATCGAGGGCGGCGCCAAGGCGGAACCGGTGCCGGCGGCGCTGGGGCGCGGCACCCGCATCGAGGTCCGCGATCTCTTCTACGCCACGCCGGCCCGGCTCAAATTCCTCAAATCGACGCCGACCGAAATGGACCACATCGCCGATGCCGTTTCCCGATTGGCGATGGCCCATCCCAAGGTCGGGTTCACCTTGGTGCAGGAGGGCGGGCGCCGCTCGCTCGATCTGCCCGCGCTGGCCGGCGAGGAGGGTGAGGCCCGTCTGGCCCGCCTTTCCGCCCTCTTGGGGCGCGACTTCGCCGCCAACGCCGTGGCGGTGTCGGCGGAGCGCGAAGGCTATCGGCTGGTGGGCTTTGTCGGTCTGCCGACCTTCAACCGCGCCACCGCGCAAGGGCAATATCTGTTCGTCAACGGCCGGCCGGTGCGCGACCGCCTCTTGGGAGGCGCGGTGCGCGCCGCCTATCGCGACTTGATCGCCGCCGACCGCCATCCGGTGCTGGCGCTGTTCCTGGAGGTGCCCCGGCGCGAGGTCGATGTCAACGTCCACCCCGCCAAGGCGGAGGTCCGCTTCCGCGATGCCGGACTGGTGCGCGGCCTGATCGTGGGCTCGATCCGCCAAGCGCTCGACGCCGCCGGCCATCGCGCCAGCAGCACGGCGTCGCAGGCGGCGATGGGAGCCTTCCGGCCGATGGGGGCGCCCTCGGCCGGCTTCTTGGCCGAGGCGCGTCAGGCCCAGGCGCCGCTGGCCTTTGGCCCGGTCGCCTCTCCGGCCCAACGCCCGATCGAAACCGAGGCCCCTTCCGATTCGCTTGAGTCCGGTCCGTTGGGGCGGGCGCGGACTCAACTGCACACGACCTACATCGTTGCCGAGACGGCCGATGGGCTGGTGATCGTCGATCAACACGCCGCCCACGAGCGGCTGGTGTTCGAATCTCTGCAAGCCGGTCTGGCCCAAGGTGGCCTTGCCCGCCAAGGCTTGCTGGTTCCCGAGGTCGTCGAGCTGGACGAATCCCTGGCGCGTCGTCTTGTCGAGCGGACCGTCGAGCTGGCCCGCTTGGGTCTGGAACTGGAAGGGTTCGGGGCAGGGGCGGTGCTGGTTCGCGCTTTGCCGGCGCTCCTTGGCACCACCGACGTGCGCGCCTTGGTGCGCGATCTGGCCGAGGGGTTGGCGGAATGGGGCGATGCCCGCTTCCTGGAAAATCGCCTCTCCGAGGTGGCGGCGCGCATGGCCTGTCACGGCAGCGTGCGGGCCGGCCGGCGTTTGTCGGTGCCCGAGATGGATGCGCTTCTGCGCGCCATGGAATCGACGCCGCATGCCGGCCAGTGCGGCCATGGCCGCCCCACCTATGTCGAGCTGAAGAAGGCCGATATCGAGCGTTTGTTCGGGCGGCGCTGATGGATATTTTTCCGCCCATCGAACCCTGGTCGAGCGGCCATCTGGCGGTGGGCGATCCGCACGCGCTCTATTGGGAGCAATGCGGCCGCAAGGACGGGTCGGCGGTCCTGTTTCTGCATGGGGGGCCGGGCGCCGGTTGCGCGCCGGCCCATCGGCGCTTCTTCGATCCAGGATTCTGGCGGATCGTGCTGTTCGATCAGCGTGGCGCCGGCAAATCGTTGCCGCTGGGGTCGGTCGAGAACAACACCACCGAACATCTGGTGGCCGATATCGAGCGTCTGCGTCTCCATTTGGGCATCGAGAGCTGGCTGGTGTTCGGCGGCTCCTGGGGCAGCACCTTGGCCTTGGCCTATGGCCAGAAACATCCCGAGCGTTGCGTGGGCTTCATCCTGCGCGGGGTTTTTCTCTTCCGCGCCCACGAGGTCGATTGGTTTCTTTCCGGCATGGGCCATTTCTTTCCTGAAGCGGAACGGGCTTTCCGCGAATTCCTGCCGCCCAAGGAGCGCCACGACGTGCTCGGCGCTTATCGTCGCCGTCTGCTCGATCCCGATCCGGCCATCCACGAACCGGCGGGCCAAGCCTGGTGCGCCTACGAGGATGCCTGCTCGCGCTTGGTGCCGTCCGCCCAGCCCGATACCCAGCTCACCCCGGCCGGTCTGGCACTGGCCCGACTGGAAGCCCATTACATGGCGCATCGGGGCTTCGTGGCCGAGGGGGCGTTGCTCGACGGCATGGGGACGATCCGCCATCTGCCCTGCCGCATCGTACAGGGCCGCTACGACGTGGTCTGTCCACCCGCCACGGCCTACGAATTGGCCCAGGCTTGGCCGCGCGCCGAATTGGTGATGGTGGCTCAATCGGGCCATTCCTCGCTCGAACCGGGAACATCGGCGGCTTTGGTCGATGCGACCGAGGCCTTCAAAATCCACACCTAAGCGATCCGGGGCTTGCCAGACCCCGGGAATGCTCTAAGATGCGGGCGCCGTTAAAGAAAGTCGAACAAGGCGAGGGGATATTACGTGCGGGCCGCCATTCTGCTCATCGGGCTGATCGTCTTGGGGCTGATTCCGGGCCAGGCAGCGCGCGCCGACGATCCCGATTTCATCCATTTCGGGGCCGGCGCATTCGATTTCCAACGCGACAAGACCATCACCGCCGAATTCGATGTGGCTTATCGATCGGACTATAAGCTGTGGATCTTGAAACCGCATGGCGGCCTTCTTGCCACCGCCGCCGGGTCCTACTACGCCTATGGCGGCTTCCTGATCGATGTCTATTTCGGTAACCGCTTTGTCGCCACCGCCAGCACGGCGGTTGGGCCCTACATCAAGGGTAGCGGCAAGGATCTGGGCAGCGTGATCGAATTCCGCTCGGGTCTTGATCTTGCCTATCGCTTCGACAATCGTTCACGCCTGGGCGTTGGCATTTATCACATGTCGAACACCGGATTGTGGTCGAAACGCAATCCGGGCGAGGAGACGGCGCTGCTGTTCTATCAGATGCCCGTCAACACCCTCTTTTCCGGCTGGTCGTCGCCCGGCGGCTACAAGCCGGACGCGCCGCAAGCGAAGTAGCGCGCTCGTAGCTCAGCCGGATAGAGCGGCGGTTTCCTAAACCGTAGGTCGTGGGTTCGAATCCCGCCGAGCGCACCAAATCCCAACCAAGTCGGACTTACCAACGCATCGTTATCCGACGGTGTGCCGCGTCGGGGGATTTTTCAACATGGTGCCCGCTTAGCCAACCTATTTGCTAAGCCATTTTTTGCAGCGCAAGCGCCGAGTTGGCTGTTTTCTTTCCGCGACCTTTGTAGGAAGATGGGCGCAACCGGAGAAATAATAAATTTGGGAGAAACGGAGATGACCATCAACAGACGCGATTTTCTGCGATTGAGCGGGTCCGCGGTGGCGGGCACCACCGCCAGCGCCTTGGGGTTCGGATCCCTGGAGGCGGTGGCGGCCGAGGTGCGGCCCTACAAATTGGCGCGGACCACCGAAACCCGCAACACCTGCCCCTATTGCTCGGTGAGCTGCGGGGTGATCATCCACACCACGGGCGACGGGTCGAAGAACACCAAGGCGGAAGTCGTTCATATCGAGGGCGATCCCGACCATCCGGTGAATCGCGGTTCGCTGTGTCCGAAGGGCGCGGCGCTGCTCGACTTCGTTCATTCCGAAACGCGCGTCAAGCAACCGATGTACCGGGCGGCGGGCGAGGCGGGCTTCAAGCCGGTGAGCTGGAATTTCGCCATGGAGCGCATCGCCAGCCTAATGAAGGCCGATCGTGACGCCAACTTCAAGACCGCCAGCGATGACGGCAAGGTCTTGAACGCCTGGGCGACCACCGGCTTCCTGGCCGGCTGCGCCACCACCAACGAGACCGGATGGCTCTCCTACAAGGCCACCCGCGCTCTTGGCATGGTGGCGATCGACAACCAAGCGCGGATTTGACACGCCCCAACGGTGGCCAGTCTGGCCCCAAGCTTTGGGCGTGGTGCGATGACCAACGGATGGACCGACATCAAGAACGCCGATGTCGTGCTGATCATGGGCGGTAACGCCGCCGAGGCCCACACTTGCGGCTTCAAGTGGGTGACCGAGGCCAAGGCCAACAACGGCGCCAAGCTGATCGTCGTCGATCCGCGCTTCACGCGCTCGGCGGCGGTGGCCGATCTCTACATGCCGCTGCGGCCCGGCACCGACATCGCCTTCCTGGGCGGCGTCATCAACTACATCCTATCGAACGACAAGATCTTCCGCGAATACGTCGCGGCCTTCACCAACGCGGCCTTCATCGTCAAGGAAGGCTTCGGCTTCGAGGATGGGCTGTTCACCGGCTACAACGCGGAAAAGCGCGATTACGACCGCGCGACGTGGGACTACGAGTTCGACGAGGCCGGGATGGCCAAGATCGATCCCACTCTGGCCAACCCGCGCTGCGTGCTCAACCTTCTCAAGGCGCACTATGCGCGCTACACGCCTGAGATGGTCGAGCGCACCTGCGGCACGCCCAAGGCCGATTTCCTCAAGGCCTGCGAGCTGATCGCCTCGACCGGCAACCCCAACAAGACGCTCACCTCGCTCTACGCGCTTGGCTGGACCCAGCATTCCAAGGGCTCGCAGAACATCCGCAACATGGCCATCATCCAGCTTCTGCTGGGCAATATGGGCATGCCGGGTGGCGGCATCAACGCGCTGCGCGGCCACTCGAACGTTCAGGGCATCACCGATTTCGGCCTGTTTTCGAATTCGGTGCCGGGCTATCTGGTCATGCCGCGGACCGCCGAGCCGACGCTTGACGAGTACCTGAAAACCCGGGCCTTCAAGCCGATCAGGCCCGATCAGATGTCGTTCCTGCAGAACTACCGGAAGTTCTTCGTAAGCTTCCTCAAAGCGATGTACGGCGCCAAGGCGACGCCCGACAACCAGTTCGGCTACGACTGGTTGCCCAAGGTGGATGTCAATCTCGACACGCTGCGGCAATTCGAGATGATGTTCCAAGGCCGGATGAACGGCTTCATTTGCCAGGGCTTCAATCCGCTCATGAGCGTGCCCAACCGCAAGAAGCTGATCGCGGGGCTCTCGAAGCTCAAATTCCTGGTGGTGATGGACCCGCTCCACACCGAGACCGCGCATTTCTTCGAGAATCACGGCGAGATGAACGACGCCGACCCGGCGAAGATCGCCACCGAAGTCTTTCTCCTGCCCACCAACTGTTTTGCCGAGGAGGAAGGCACCTTCACCAATTCGGGCAGGGTCATTCAATGGCATTGGAAGGCGGCCGAGCCCCCGGGCGAGGCGCGCACCGACATTGCCATCATGGCCGATCTCTTCTTGCGCATGAAGGCTCTCTACGCCAAGGACGGCGGCGCGTACCCAGACCCGATTATGAATATCGCCTGGAGTTACCGCAATCCGGCCAAGCCGACGGCCGACGAGCTGTTGCGTGAGATCAACGGTTCGGCGCTGGCCGATCTGCCCGATCCCACCGATCCGGCCAAGCCGCCGATCCGCAAGGCGGGCGAACTGGTCGATATCTTCGCTCAGTTGCGCGACGACGGCACCACGAGCTGCGCCAACTGGATCTATTCGGGCTGCTACACCGAGCGCGGCAACATGACGGCTAGGCGCGATCCGTCGGACCCCAGCGGCAAGGGCATCCACGGCAATTGGGGCTATTCCTGGCCGGCCAACCGCCGCATCCTCTACAACCGCGCTTCGGCCGATCCCTCGGGCAAGGCCTGGAGCGCCAAGAAGAAAGTGATCGAGTGGACCGGCTCGCGCTGGGCGGGCATCGACGTGCCGGATTACGGCCCGCTGATCGATCCCGGCAAGAACACCGGTCCCTTCATCATGAACCCGGAAGGCGTGGCGCGGCTCTTCACGCGCGGGCTGATGCGCGAAGGACCGTTCCCCGAGCATTACGAACCCTTCGAATCGCCGGTAGCCAATCCCTTCCATCCGAAGGTGCAGTCCAATCCGGTGGCCCGAGTGTTCAAGGGCGACCTCGAAGTGTTCGGCAAGGCCGAGGATTATCCCTACGCCGCCACCACCTACCGCTTGGTCGAGCATATTCACTTCTGGTCCAAGCACGCGCGGATGAACGCCGTTCTGCAGCCCGAGCTGTTCGTCGAGATTGGCGAGGGCCTGGCCAAGGAGAAGGGCATCCAGAATGGAGACTGGGTCGAGGTGTGGTCGAACCGCGCCCGCATCAAGGCCAAGGCGGTGGTCACCAAACGGATTCGGACGCTGACCTGTGACGGCAAGCCCGTCCACATCGTCGGCATCCCCATCCATTGGGGCTTCACCGGTGCGGCCAAGAAGGGCTATGGCGCCAATCAGCTCACCCCCTATGTCGGCGATGCGAACACCGAGACGCCCGAATACAAGGCGTTCCTGGTGAACATCAAACGCATCGGACCGGCGGTTTAGGGAGGGCGGATCATGGCAAGCTTACAATCCCTTGACGTCCGTCAGCGTTCCGCCTCCACGGCCCAGCCGCCTTCCGTGCGGCGCGACCTGGAGATCGCCAAGCTGATCGACGTTTCCAAATGCATCGGCTGCAAGGCCTGTCAATCGGCCTGCATGGCCTGGAACGACATCCGGCCCCCGGTGGGGATCAACCGGGGCGTCTACGACAACCCCAACGATCTGGGGCCGGAAACCTGGACGGTGATGCGTTTCGCCGAACACGAGGAAAACGGAAAGCTCGAATGGCTGATCCGCAAGGATGGCTGCATGCACTGCACCGATCCGGGCTGCCTCAAGGCCTGTCCGGCGCCGGGTGCCATCGTGCAGTACGCCAACGGCATCGTCGACTTCGTGCAGGAAAACTGCATCGGTTGCGGTTATTGCGTGAAGGGTTGTCCCTTCAACATTCCCCGCATCTCGAAAGCCGACAACCGCGCCTACAAATGCACGCTGTGCTCGGACCGGGTGGCGGTTGGCCAAAGTCCGGCCTGCGCCAAATGCTGCCCGACCGGGGCGATCGTGTTCGGCTCGAAGGCCAGCATGGTCGACCATGCCCAGGGCCGCATCGCCGATTTGAAGTCGCGCGGCTATGCGAAGGCGGGGCTCTACGACCCGCCCGGAGTGGGCGGCACGCACGTCATGTATGTGCTGCACCACGCCGATCGGCCGGGGCTTTACGCCAATCTCGCCAACAATCCGGTCATCAGCGCGGCGGTGTCGTTGTGGAAGGGGACGTTGAAACCCCTCAGCATGATCGGCATGGGCGCCGCTATCGTGGTCGGTCTTCTCCACTTCGTCACCCGCGGTCCCAACGAGGTGACCGAGGCCGACGAAGAAAACGCGCGCAAGCTTAAGGGGAGGAACGCGGCATGAGCGGCTCGGTCGAAAAAGTCGCGGTCATCCGCGACACCTACACCCGCTTCAACGCCAGCGAGCGGGCCAATCACTGGGTGGTGGCGGTGTGCGCCATCTTGCTGATGCTCTCGGGTCTGGCTTTCTTCCATCCCGCCTTCTACTGGCTCACCGCCCTCTTCGGCGGCGGCCAGGCGGCGCGCGTCCTTCATCCCTGGATTGGCGTCGTGATGGCGATCTCGTTCACCGGCATGGGCGTGCGCATGTTCTGCCAGAACATCTGGAACGCCGACGATTCGAAATGGCTGGGCCGAATCGGCGACGTGATCGCCAACCGCGACGAGAACCTGCCCGAGGTGGGACGGTTCAACGCGGCGCAGAAGCTGGTCTTCTACGTCATGTTCTGGTCGGTGATCACCCTCCTTCTGTCGGGATTGGCGCTCTGGCACCAATATTTCGGCGATTTGGTGCCGATCGGGATGCAACGCTTCGCCGGGCTCTTGCATGCGGTGACGGCAGCGGCGATGATCATCACCATGATCATCCACATCTACGCCGCCATCTGGAATGCCGGCTCGACGCGGGCGATGACCCGGGGCTCGGTGACCGGCGGTTGGCTGTGGCGGCATCATCGCAAATATCTGCGCGAAGAGGTTGCCAAATCCAAATGACGGCGGAAGACGGCGCGAGCGAAAGGGGGCGGGACGCGGGAACCACGGTCCCGCCCCCAGCCGTTCTGCTGCCCGACTCATCGCTGCTGTTCGATCGGCGCGCCAAGCGCCTGGCGGCCTGGGTCGACGGCCACCCAATGGCCGGCTATCTCGAATTTCTTTCCCGCCTGGCCGAGGGGCAGCAGCGGGCGGCGGCGGCCTTCCATTCGCCGATCCGCCCTGGCGAGGCCGAATGGCACCGCCACCAGGAGCACGCGATGCCGCTGCTTCCCCGCGACACCCGTGCGCTCGACGAGGGCTGGCGCAATGTTCTGGCGGATCTTCTGACCATACGGTCGGCGGCCGACTTGCCGGCGCCGACCCGTCAGGCGATCGACGAGCTGGCCGCCCAGAGCGCCGCCGATCTCGACGCCCGCGCCTTCCGTTTTCTGCATGGGCAGGTCCACCCGGACAAGTTGGCGGCCACCTTGTTCGTGGCGGCGGCGCTTCAGGTGGTGTGGAGCCTCTCGGCCGCCGCGCTCGATCCGGCGCGCTTTCAGGCCACCTTGCCCTTTGGCGTCTGCCCGGTCTGCGGTTCGGCCCCCGTTGCGGCAACCATCCTGGCCGCCGACCCGCTGGAAGGGGTGCGTTATCTCTATTGCGGCCTTTGCGCCACCCTCTGGTACTATCCGCGCGCCCAGTGCGCGCTTTGCGAGTCCGACAAGGCCATCGCCTATCTGGCGCTCGACCGCAACGATCGGCTGCTCAACGACCATGTGAAGGGCGAGACCTGCGGGGAATGCCGCTCCTATCTGAAAATCATGGATGAAGCGAAATCGCCCGGCACCGAACCCTTCGCCGACGATCTCGCCACCATCGGGCTTGATTTGCGCCTAGCCGAGGCCGGCTGGCATCGCGCGGCGGCCAATCCCTTTCTGATGGCGTCTCCCGGATGAGCGCCGGTGGTTCGCCGCTGCCCGCCGTGCATCTCGTACTGGACGACCCCGGGGTCAAGGCGCTGGAAGCCAGCTATGGCCGCGCCGAAACCGTTCAGGCGGTGCGCGAGGCGCTTGAGGCGCTGCGCGCCCAGGGGCTTCGCGCCGATGTGGGCGAAACCGCACAACTGGCCCAACGGCATCTCGAACAGCGCCATCGGCCCAAGGTTCGTCGGGTCTTCAATCTGACCGGCACCGTGCTGCACACCAATCTTGGCCGGGCGCCCCTGCCGGCGGAAGCGGTGGCGGCCGCCACTTTGGCGATGACCGGGCCGGTGGCGCTCGAATTCGATCTGGAAAACGGACGGCGCGGCGATCGCGACGATCTGGTCGCGGACTGGCTGTGCCGTTTGACCGGCGCCGAGGCCGCCACGGTGGTCAACAACAACGCCGCCGCCGTGCTTCTGATGCTGAACAGCCTGGCCGCTCGGCGCGAGGTCGTGGTGTCGCGCGGCGAGCTGGTCGAGATCGGCGGCGCCTTTCGCATTCCCGAGGTGATGAACCGCGCTCAATGCCGGCTGCGCGAGGTGGGCACCACCAACCGCACCCATCGCCGCGATTACGAAGAGGCCATCGGTCCCAAGACCGGGGCGCTCATGAAGGTCCACACCAGCAATTACGCCATCGTCGGTTTTGCCGGCGTGCCAACCGAGGGCGAATTGGCCAAGTTGGCGCACGAGCGTGACCTGCCCTTTCTGGTCGATCTCGGGGCCGGATCGCTGGTAGCGCTCGAACGCTACGGCCTGCCGCACGAGCCGACGCCGCGCGAAAGCCTGGAGGCCGGCGCCGATCTGGTGAGCTTCTCGGGCGACAAGCTTCTAGGCGGGCCGCAGGCGGGCATCGTCGTCGGACGGCGCGTTCTGATCGACCGGCTGAAGAAGAATCCGCTCAAGCGGGCCCTGCGGCTCGACAAGGTCCGGCTGGCGGCCCTGGAGGCGGTGCTGCGGCTGTACGCCGATCCCGACCGGCTGGCTGAGCGGCTTCCCAGCTTGCGGCTGCTGACCCGTTCGGCCGCCGACATCGAAGCGCAGGGACGGCGGGTTCGGCCCCCAATCCTGGCGGCCGTGGGCGGGCGGGCGCGTGTCGCGCTTGAGCCCTGCAAGAGCCAGATCGGCAGCGGCGCCCTTCCCACTGACCTTTTGGAGAGCTGGGCGGTGGTGTTGCGTCCGCCCGAAGGGGAAAAGCGACCCGGGCGCTGGACGGAGGCGTTCGCCGCCGCCTGGCGTGGGCTTGCGGTGCCGGTGGTGGGCCGGATCGCCGATGACGCGCTGTGGCTCGATCTGCGCTGTCTTGACGACGAGGCGGCCTTCCTCGCGCAACTGGGCGACCTCGGATGATCGTCTGCACCGCCGGCCATATCGATCATGGCAAAACGGCGCTCGTTCGCGCCCTCACCGGCGTCGATGCCGACCGCCTGGCCGAAGAGAAGGCGCGCGGCATCACCATCGATCTCGGCTTCGCTTATCTCCCTTTGCCGGACGGAACGGTGATGGGGTTCGTCGACGTTCCAGGGCACGAACGCTTCATTCACAACATGCTGGCCGGGGTGTCGGGAATCGATTTCGCCCTTTTGGTGGTGGCGGCCGACGACGGCGTCATGCCGCAGACCATCGAGCATCTGCATATTCTCGATCTTCTGGGCATCGGGCGGGGTCTGGTCGCGCTTTCCAAGGCCGATCGGGTGGGGCCGGAACGCCTGGCCGAGGTCGAGCGCGACATCCGCGCCCGGCTGGCGGCGACGGCTTTGGTCACCGCGCCCATCCTTGCGGTCTCCAGCTTGACCGGGCAGGGGGTCGAGGCCGTCGCCGCGCATCTCAAGGCGGCGCGAACCGAGGCGGCGGGGAAGGGCGAGGGCGGTTTCCGGTTGGCGATCGATCGTGCCTTCACCCTGACGGGTGCCGGTGTGGTGGTAACGGGCACCGCATTCAGCGGCCGGGTGGCGGTGGGCGATCGCCTGCTCCTCACCCCGTCGGGGCGCGAAGTCCGCATTCGCGCCCTGCACGCCCAGAGCCGCAAGGCGGAAATCGGCCTGGCCGGCCAGCGTTTGGCGCTCAATCTGGCGGCGCCGCAATTGGCGAAGGACGACATTGTCCGCGGCGAATGGGTGGTCGATCCGCTTCTCCATTATCCGGTTGGCCGCTTTGACGCCGTTTTTCGCCTGCTGGACGCCGAGACTCGCCCGCTTGCCCATTGGACGCCGGTGCATCTGCACCTTGCCGCCGCTCATGTGCCGGCCCGCATCGCTCTGTTGGAGGGCGATGCGCAGAACCCCGGTGAGACGGCTTTGGTGCAGTTGGTCCTTGATCGCCCGATCGGTGTCATGGCGGGCGATCGGTTCATCCTGCGCGACCAGTCGGCCAAGCGAACCTTGGGCGGCGGGCGGGCGATCGATCTCTTTCCGCCGGCACGCGGCCGGCGCACTCCGGCTCGCCTGGCCCAATTGCAGGCCCAGGCGGCGGGCGATCCGGAGCGGGCTCTGGCGGCGCGTTTGGCCGAGGCGCCGGGCTGGGCCGATCTCGAACGCGAGCGCCTGCAATGGAACCGGCCCTCGCTTACCGTTCCCGACATGGTCAGCGCCGGCCGCTACGCCTTTTTGGTCTCGACTTGGCGCGCCTTGCGCCAAGCGCTGGTCGAAAAGCTTGCGGCTCATCACGCCGACAATCCCGATCAGCCGGGCCTGCAATTGCCCCGGTTGCGGGCCGCGCTTGATCCCAAGATGCCGCCCGATCTGGTCGCCGGGCTCGTTCACGCCGCCCTGGCCGAGGGCGAGCTGGTCGCCGACGGTCCCTGGTACCGCTTGCCTGGTCACCAGGCCAAACTGGCGCCCGGCGACGCCCAATTGTGGGAGGAAGCCGAGGCCCTGTTGGCCGCCCAACCCTTCCGCCCGCCTCGGGTGCGCGATCTGGCGAAGGCGCTCGACGCCGAGGAAAGCGCGATGCGCGCCCTGATGAAACGTCTGGCCCGGATGGGCAAAGTGGTGTTGATCGCCCACGATCATTATTTTCTAAGGCCGGTGGTCGCCCGCATGGCGGCCATCCTGGGCGACTGCGCCCTCCAGGCCAAAGACGGGTGGGTTACGGCGGCCGACTTTCGCGACCGTCTCGACAACGGCCGTAAGGTCGCCATACAAATACTGGAGTATTTCGACCGGACGGGTCTTACGCACCGCAAGGATGATCGTCGTCGCGTGCGTCTCGATCGCCTCGACCTGTTCGGCAAGGCGGATGGAAGGGAATCGTCCCCGGTGGGGCGGACGGACTTCAAATCCGGAAACGGCCGTTCGCCGGCTGTTGGTGGGTTCGACTCCCACTCCCTTCCGCCACACGCCTCGGGCTCATGACCGTCTTGCGCCGGATCGACAGCGATGGGCAGGACGCCGCCGCCCATCTGGCTCTCGGCGCGGCGCTGGCCGAAGCGGTCGGCGCCGGAGAAGAGCCGCCCAGCTTTCGCTTCTTTCAATGCCGTCCGGCGCTCTTGATCGGACGCCACCAGCCCTGGATCGAGCGGCCGGGATTGGAAACCGCAAGGCGCCTGAGCGGCGGCGGCACGGTTTATGTCGATCTCGGCCAATTATGCTGGGAACTGATCGATCGCCACGACGCGACGGCCATGCCGCATTTCGATGAGGTGGGCGCCGGTCTGGCCGCCGGTCTGTCCAGGCTGGGCATCGATGTTCGCTACCGCAGCGGCGTCGGTCTGGAAACGCAGGCTGGAAAGTTGGGCGGGGTTGCCGGATGGACCGAGGGCGCGGTGCGCCTGATGCAGGGCACGCTGTTTCTTGCTAAGGCCAGCGCCCATGCGGCAGCCCGGCAATGCCCGACGCCCGTCCGGCTGGTCAGCCTGGAGGGGCTCTTGGGTCGGCTGCCGGCAATCGACGCCGTCAAGGCCGCCATGCTACAAGGTTTGGAGCGGACCGGCCTGACGCTGGCGCCGGGTGAAACCGGCGCCGCCGCATGGCGATCGGTGGAACGCTGGCGGGTCCGCCTGCGCGAGGAACGCTTCGTCCTTCGAGGTGAGATCGATGGCGACTAAACTGGTCGTCCTTTTGGCCAACACCGATCCCGACCGCCCGGTCGAGGTGGGGGCGCCCTTGTTCCAAGCAGCCGCCGCCGCCTCGATGGATTACGCGGTCGACGTGGTGCTGACCGGCGCGCCCGGCATTCTGATGAAGAAGGGCGTCGCTCAGGCGCTGGTGCTGAAACCCGGTTCCGGCAAGACCGCCTACGACTTCATCAAGATGGCGAAGAAGGCCGGCGCGCGCTTTTGGCTGTGCGCCGCCACCGCCGATCTGCATGGCTTGAAGGCCGCCGATCTCATTCCGGAATGCGACGGCCTGGCGGCGGTCACCGAATATGTCGCCGAGCTGATGGACGACGAATGCCGGATTCTGACCTTCTGAGATGACCGATCCATCCCTTCCCACCGACCGTCTCTACGATTCCGCCGGCCATATGTGGTTTCGCGAGGAGGGGGGTGGGCGTTTTCGTGTAGGCATCACCGCCCTGGGCGCCCAAACGGTGGGCGAGGTGATGGCCTTTATGCCCAAGCGGGCCGGCGGGCGGGTTGAAGCCGATCGCAGCATCGCCACGCTGGAAAGCGGCAAATGGGTGGGCGCCGTCCGCCTGCCTTTCCCCGCACGGGTGGTCGAGGCCAATGAGGAGCTGATCGACCATCCCGCCCTTATCAACGCCGATCCTTTCGGCGACGGCTGGATGGTGGTTGTCGAAGCCGACGATCCCGAGGGCGTGCGCGCCCGGCTGGAATCCCCGGCCTGACCGACGGCCCGGGCGGCGCGGATTGGGGCGCGACGGCGGTGGTGGTCACGACCACCTTACCGATCGCCCCTTGCGCGAGACCGCATTCTGCTCGATACACAAGACCTTGGTTTCATAAATTGAGGCTGCCATGTCCCGGCCGTTCGTCCTGCGCAACACGATTCGCTTCAGTCACACCGATCCGGCGAGCTATGTCTTTTTCCCCCGCTATTTCGAGATGCTGCAAGCGGCGGTCGAGGAATGGTTCACCCAGGCGCTCGGCGTCAACTACGCCGATTTGATCCTCAAGGAAAAGCTGGGTCTGCCGACCGCGCGCACCGAATGCGAATTCCTAAAGCCAAGCCGGTTGGGCGAAAACCTCGATCTGGCGGTCTATCTGGAAAAGATTGGCCGCAGCTCGATGCGGCTCACCTTTGTGGGCACGGTCGAGGGCGAAATCCGGCTGCACGCCCAATCGGTGCTGGTGGTCATCGAACTGGCCGATGGCCGCCCGGTGGCGATTCCCGAAGCGCTGCGCGAGCAAATGCTGGCCTATCAGAAACGGCAAGGACCGATCCCCGCCCGACCGGCGTTGCGCTCCCAAGCTTAGGCGACGCGGCCGCCGCCCATCATTTTGGCGGCGCGCAATCGACGACGCCCATCTCGTCCAACGCCAGGCGGATCGCCGCCAGCGCGCCCTCGATCTGCTCGATCCCGATCTGGCCGATGCAGCCGACGCGGAAACTGTCGGTCGCCGCGAGCTTGCCCGGATAGAGGACATAGCCCCTTTGGCGCACCCGCTCGTACAGCCGCGGGAAATCGAATCGCGGATCGGCCGGGGTGCGCACTGTGACGATGATCGGCGCCTGCAGATGGTCGGGCAGCAGGGTTTGGAATCCCATGGCGCGCAGGCCGTCGACCAGGGTGCGGCAATTGGCGGTGTAGCGTTTGCCTCGGCCGGCGACGCCGCCCTCGGCCTCGAATTCGGCGATCGCCTGGTGAAAGGCAGCCAACACATGGGTGGGAGGGGTGAAGCGCCATTGCTGGGTCTTTTCCAGGCCGATCCATTGTTCGTGGAGATCGAGGCTAAGCGAGGGCGAGTTGCCCTTGGCCTGCTCGAGCGACGTGGGGCGCGCCAGAACGAATCCCATGCCGGGCGCCCCTTCCAAGCATTTGTTGGACGAGGCGGCAACCGCATCGAAGGCGGTGGTCTTGGCACTGAGCGGCAAGGCGGCAAAAGCGCTCATGGCGTCGATCAACAACCGCCGCCCATGTTGGGCAACGATGTCGGCCACCGCCGACAGGGGGTTGAGAAGGCCGGTGGTGGTTTCGCACCACACCAGGGCGACATGAGTCATCGCCGGGTCGGCGCCCAGGCGCCGGTCGAGGGCGGCGACGTCGACCGGCACGTTCTCGGGCGTTTCGGCGATCTCGAACGGACGGTCCATATGGTGGCAGATGGCGGCCATCCGGTGCCCGTAGGCGCCGTTCACCAGGATCAAGAGCTTGCCGTTGCGCGGCACCAGTGTGCCCAGCATCGCCTCGACCGCAAAGGTGCCGCTACCCTGCAGGGGCACGCAGACATGGCTAGCCTGGCCATCGATGATCGCGACCAGCGAATCTCGAACCCGGCGGTTCATGGCGATGAAAGCCTGGTCGCGCGAACCGTAGTCGTGCAGCATCGCCTGCTTGACGGCGGGCGAGGTGGTGAGCGGCCCCGGCGTCAGCAACCAGGGATCGTTGGTCGGGCTTAGGGATGGCTTCCGGGGATCGGGCATCGGGAATCCTGCGGACAGTGGGGCGGCGCGGCGGGCGAAGAAAGGGAAAAACTGCCCGCCATCATTTCCAATCTTGCCCTTCAAGGCAATCGATCAATTCTCGTTTCCGGTCTTATGATCGATGCGGAAAATTGGCGCACCAGACATCGCCCTTCAAGATTTGCCGGGGCGGCCGATCTCACGTCGCCTTTTGGAGATATTTCTCAAGATCGATCGGCGCATTGGTGATTTTCGACCGTTTGAACTTGTCCCGAAGGTCGAGCGGCACGGTGGCGTCGATCGCCATCTTCGCCTTGTAAAGCTGGAAGGGATCGCGGGAGAACCCCATGACGTTGCGGATGATGTTGACGTCGTTCTCCAGGCGGGTGCGGGTAACCATGGCCCACATCACGTCGTTCATATTGTGCAGATCGACGTCGGGATCGACGGCAATGCCGATCTTGACGAACGGCACTTCGCCCATGGCCGCCAGAAGGGCGTTCATCGGCTCGCCCTCGAACGTCTTGGCGATTTGAAGGACGCAGCAGGGCAAGAAGGGATCAAGCGTCAGATTGCGGATCCCGGAGGCGGCCTTGCGCGCCGCGCCCAGCGCGGCGGCACCGCGCGGAATCGCCAGCAGCAGATTCTCCTCGGCCGTGCCGGAGAGAATGGTCTGGAAGATTGGGTCGCGGCGGTGAGTCATCCGCTCCACTTTGAAGATGTGACGATCCTCGACCAGGGGGTAATAGCCCAGCCAATCGCCGATCGGGCCTTCCGGCTCCTTGACATCGGGCAGGATCACGCCCTCGAGGACGATTTCGGCGTGGGCGGGAACGGCAAGATCAAGGGTCTGGCAGCGAACCATCTCCAATGGTTCGCCGCGCAGCGCGCCCGCCAGCTCGAATTCGTCGAACGGCGTGTGCGCCGAAGCGGCGATCATCTCGATCGGGTGCAAGCCGATCGCCACCGCCATCTCGGTTCGAAGGCCGCGTTTTAGGCGCTTTTGGAAGATCTCGTAACCTTGGGTGCTGGGCAACATGCGAAGCGCCAACCGGTCCTTGCCCTTGAGCTGCAGGCTGTAATAGCCGGCGTTTTGGCGCCCCGATTCCGGATCCTTGGTGATCCCGATTCCGGCGGTGATGTAGGGTCCGGCGTCCTCCTGATGCAGAAGGGGAATGGGAAGCCGATCGAGATCGACCGCATCGGCGATCACTTCCTGAACGGGGGCCTTATCGACCAGGACCACCGGAATCGCCTTCGAAGCCCGCTCGCCGAACCAGGCCATGATTCCCGTCTCGGTGCAGCCCAGCGCGGTCTCGATCGCCGAGCGCGAGCCGAAGCTGTTGCCAATCATCCGCATCGGGTTTCCCGTCGAACGCGCAAGCATGAGAGGCCGGCCGCGTTTGATGGCGGCGTCGATCAAAGCCGCCGCCTCGGTGCGCGGGCTCACCTCGGCCTCGACGGTCAGCAGCTCGCCCCGGCTGCCGAGCTTGGCGAGATAGGTGCGAAGGTCCTTTTCGATTGGGTCCAAGGCGGGCGCCTTCCTGTTGATTTGAGGGCGGCCATCAGCCATTCATTGTGAGGCCACCGGAAACGCTGATTACTTGGCCGGTGATATAAGCGGCATCGTCGCTGGCCAGGAAAGCCACCAAGCCGGTGACGTCATCGGGTCGCCCGAAGCGTCGCATGGGAATCACCCTTAGAAGGGCATCGCGCAGCTTGTCGGGCGAGCCGCTGCTGGCGATCACCTCTTCCATCATGGAGGTTTCCGTTGGCCCCGGGCAGACGGCGTTGACCGAGATGGATTTTCCGGCCACTTCGCGGGCAATCGACTTGGTGAAGGTGATCACGCCGCCCTTGGCGGCGGCATAGGCCGATTCGCCCGACGAGCCGACCCGGCCGGCGTCGGAGGCGATGTTGATCACCCGTCCCCGGCCACGTTCGATCATTGATGGCAACACCGCCTGGGTTACCGTCATCGGTCCGAGCAGATTGATGGCGACGGCGCGGTGCCAAATCTCCTTGGGCTGTTTGACGAAGGCGCCAAAGCGGTCCCAACCGGCGTTGTTGACCAGAATGTCGATCGGCTTGGCAAAGTCGGCCAGGGCGCGGGCCATTGCCGCCGAGTCGGTGATGTCGGCGACCAAGGGTGTTGCCGCCGTCCCCAGTTCGCTGCAAACCATTTGCGCGCTGTCGGCATTGAGGTCGAGGATGGCGACCTGGCAACCTTCCTCGATCAGGCGTCGCCCGATCGCCTGGCCGATGCCGCCCGCCCCACCCGTTACCAACGCGATTTTTCCCTTAAGACCCCTCATCGGCTTGGCTCCTTCAATGTCGTCGTCGATGCCTAATCGACCTTGCGCAGCTTGAAACGCTGGATTTTTCCGGTTGCCGTTTTCGGTAGTTCGGTAACGAAGTTGAACCAGCGCGGATATTTATAGGCCGCCAGGCGCGTCCGGCAGTGTTGGCGCAAATCCTCGGCCAGATCGTCGCCGGCGTCACTGGGCGATTTCAGAACCACCCAGGCTTCCGGCTTGAAAAGTCCGGCTTCGTCCCTGCGGCCGACCACCGCGGCTTCGAGCACCTTGGGATGGTCGAAAAGCGCCGATTCGATTTCAAAAGGCGACACCCAGATGCCGCCCACCTTCAACATGTCGTCGCTGCGACCGGCGAAATAATAGTACCCCTCGGCGTCGCGGACGAAGGTGTCTCCGGTGTTAAGCCAGCCGTCGACCAGATGCGTGGCGTTCCGCTCAGGGTTGTTCCAATAGCCGCGGGTCACCGAGGGCCCCTTGACCCACATGCGGCCCTGTTCGCCGGGAGGCACTTCTTTTCCGGCATCGTCGAGAATGCGAATCTGGTAGCCGGGGACGGCTCGGCCGGTCGAGAGCTCCTTGACGTCGCCGGTCCGGTTGGTGATGTAGATGTGCAACGATTCGGTCGAGCCGATGCCTTCCATGATTGGCACCGGCGCCAAAGCGCACCACTGGCGCTGAATCTCGGCCGGCAAGGCCTCGCCACCGGTGATGCAGCGCTTGATGCTCGATAGGCCATCCCTGCCGATGAGATTGCTGGCCAAAAGGGCGGCGTAGAAGGTGGGAACGGCGGCAAAATAGGTGGGACGGAAGCGCTGGATGATCTCGACGGCGATCGGCGGTGACGGCCGCCGTCCGTCGACGATCGTGGTGGCACCAACCCAAAGCGGAAACAGAGCACCGCAACCGAGACCGGCTGCAAAGAACAGCGGGAAAGTCGAATAGAAAAGATCACTTTCTTCGACCCCACCAACGTCGACGGCGTAGAGTTGGCTGACGGCAATTACATCGCGGTGAACGTGAATGACGCCTTTCGGCCGTCCGGTCGTTCCCGACGAGTAAAGCCAAAAACAATCCGACTCGGCGGTGGACGGCACCGGGGACAGGTCGGATGCGGCGTTGGCGGCCAACGCCGCCAGGCCGTCCGGGCCCATCATCGGCAACACCCGGGAGGGCGGCGTGCATTGGCCGAGCGCCGCCTCGATCTCGGGCGCGAATTCGCTGGAATAGACCAGGCCCTTGGCGCCGGAATCGGTCATGATGAAGGCGTAGTCGGCGGCCTTCAGCAAGGTATTCAGCGGCACCGGAATGAGGCCGGCCTTGACCGCACCAAAGAAGGCATAGAAGAACTCGGGGGCCCCCTTGAGGATCATCAACACCCGATCTCCCGGCCTGAAGCCCAAGCCAAGCATGGCGTTGCCGAAGCGATTGGTCGCCTTTGCCAGATCGGCGTAGCTCACCGTCTCTTCGAGCGTGACGATGGCGGTCTTGGCCCCGCGGCCTTCGTCGATATGCCGGTCGATCAGCGCCGACGTCATGTTGAACGGGGTGGCAAAGACCAGTTCCGGCCCGTGCGCCGTTCGCTTGCGTTCAACCCGATACATGTCTTCCTCCCTTGTCGATTTGCCGCGCCGGGTTCGCGCTCCAACGTCGGCATGCGCGGTCAGACGATCTGTGGTGCGTCCCACGCCGCCCAATCAGCGGTTCATCGAGTGCGCCAAACGGCGGGCCGCCTTTCGAGAATAGCCTCCATCCCCTCTTTCCTGTCATGGGTGGTAACGAGATCGCGGGTGCACCGCGTCCCGACCCCACCAAACCGCGCGTGAACCCGTTGCGCGAATTCGCTCCGGCGGTCCTCGAGCGGCAAGCGAATGGCGATGGCGCTCTTCGGCAACATACGCTCGCCGATCCAGGCCCACGGCCGAAGGCCGTATTCGCGATGAACCTTTCGGCGTCCGGCTTCCGCGCGGTCTTGGCATTGAAATCGGCAGGCAGTTCTTCATAAGTTATCCGGATGCGCGTGATTGGCGCCACGGCCGGCGCTCCACCGATCGCCGCAACCGCCGCACTCGGACCGGGCCCAAGCCGGGTCCGTAACGACAAGCGACAGGCGTCCCTAGGGTTGCTTGCCCGCCACATAGTCGGGCGCCACTGCGGCGACGATGTCGAAGAAGATGACGCCCGAATTGATCTTGGCGCCATCCATCGGCATCGTGCGCGCGACGAGTTGCTTGGCGACGTCGGGCCTCAGGCCGTTGTCGGCGACCATCGGCTCGCCGCCGCCCAGCTTGTTGCCGTCTTCCTGGTCCATGGCGATGGCGAAGCCGTCGCGCGTTTCCTCGCCGATATAGCCGGACGGCGTAGTGAGCGTGGTGACGAAGCCGATCTTCACTGGGCCCTGCTGCGCCAGGGCGCCGCCGGTGGTGACGAGCGCCGCAGCCGCCAATGCGGCCCAAAACGATTTCTGAATCATGTCTCCCCCTGTCGTCGTGGTCTGCGCGATCGGTGTCGGCTTTTTATTAGATAATAAGGATTGGTACGGCCGTTTCGGCCTTACCATTGTCATGACCTGATCATCATTGCACCTTCCGCCGTCTCATCCCGAGAACGCGGCAACAGCTTAGGATTTACCGTTTCTTTTCCGCTTGCAAGCTCTTTAACCCGAAGAGGATGCTTTCCGGGCTCATCGGCAAGCCCCCACATCCCGCCTTGGCTCGACGTCATGGACGCCGTTCCCCTGTCGATCAAGGCGTCGCCAACCCCACCTTCCGCGCCAATGGCGGGTGGTCGCCTCTTGCCTTACCGGGGCTGGCGCAAGGGCAAACGGCGCTCCTGAAAGGCGTGATTCGCGGGCATACCGCAAAGCCGGCCGGACCACCTCCGGCCGGTTTGCGCCAACCCGGTCACCAACTCATCGTACACTTTTCGCTGTAGATATCTTGGTAGGCCTTCAGGGCAAGCTCGACGGTCTTCAAGGTGAAATTGCCCTCGGCATCCTTGACCACCTGCTCAAGAAAAACATCTTGGATCGGGAAGTGGTTTTTGCCGAAACGGAAGGTTTCGCCCCGGGTGTTGGGAAATTTGGCTTGGCGCATGGCGGCGCGCATCGCATCCTTCTTGGTCAAATCGCCTTTCACGGCCTCGACGGCGGCGTTGATCAGCATCGCCGCGTCATAGGCCTGAGGGGCGTAGAAACTGGGAATGCGATTGTACTTCTTGCGGAATTCAGCGACGAAACGCTGATTGACCGGATTGGGCATATCGACCACCCAGTTCTGGGCGCTGAACGAGCCTTCGGCCAGTTCTTTGATCAGAGGCAGCGACAGGCCTTCGGCAGTAAACGAGGTGTAGAGCGGGATCTTGCCCTTCAGCCCGGCCTGGGAATATTGCAAGAAAAATTGCACGGCGGCCGCGCCGGGATAAAACGCCCACACCGCATCGGGTGCGGTGGCGCGAATTCGGGCCATCTCGACCGCGAAATCCAATTGGTCCGGCCAACGCGTGTATTCCTCGCCGACGATCTCGCCTTTGAACAGGCGTTTGACCCCGGCGGCCATGTCCTTGCCGGCGGCGTAGTTGGGCGCCATGATGTAAAGCTTCCTGACGCCACGCTTATTGAGCATTTCCCCCAACGCCACCGGTGGCTGATCGTTCTGGCGTGCGACGCCGAAGAACCAGGGCGAGCACAATTCGCCGGCGATCTGTGACGGACCGGCGTTGGCGCCGATCAAGAAGACCTGGGAGTCGTGAGCGGTCTTTAAGGCCGGGATCAGCACGTTCGACCAGTTGTAGCCGGAAAGGAAGTCAACCTTCGATTCCTGGATTAGCTTTTCGGTGACTTGCTTACCGATCTCCGGGCTCATACGGTCGTCGGCATAGATGACTTCGACTGGACGTCCAGCCATCTTACGCCCCAGATGGTCGAGCCCAAGTTCAAACCCATCACGCAGGTCGTTGCCGATCGCCGTGTTGGGGCCGCTCATCACATTGACAAACCCAATCTTGATCGGCTGCTGCGCCCGAGCTGGCATTCCCATCCAGGCCAGGGCCAGAGCCGCCAAGCCGACGCGGATCACATTGGTTGGCATCGTTTCCTCCCTTATTTCATGTGAGGCGAGGCGGCCATAGCCCGCCCCGCCGGGGTCGCATTCGAACCGAAACGTTCAAATCTCAATATTCGCGGCCGATCCTTTCGTCGAGCGAAAGCCGCCCACCGCCGGTAAAGACGAAGGCCAAGGCGACGATGCCCCACTGCAGCGGATATTCGAAACCCGCCTTGGTCCAGAAAAGGCCGTTGCCGAAATGGACATGTTGACCTCCTGATTGCTAATGGTTGGTAGAATTGGGTACGCTCGGACGCCAATGCGTTTCGGCTGTAGTAACAACAAACCGTCGGCGGCTTGGTCGGTTCGAGCCGACCGATGCGGCGCGGCGAGTGCGATGGCGGCGCCGGGTTCCGGCGTTAGCTTGTCTTCCTTTCCGCCGCGAGCCTGGCGGCGATCATCTCGCGCAATTCGCGGCGCAAGATCTTGCCGACCGGGCTTAGGGGATAGGCCTCCACCAGTTCCAGCCGTTCCGGCCATTTGAAGCGGGCGATCTGGCGCGATTCCAGGAAGGCTTTGAGATCGGCAAAGGTGAAGCGCGCGCCGTCCTTGACGATGACGAAGGCGCAGGCCTTCTCGCCCATCAACGGATCGGGCATGGCGACCACGACCGCGTTGTGTACCGCCGGATGGGCAAGGATGTGATTCTCAACCTCCTCGGTGCTGATCTTCTCGCCGCCCCGGTTGATCAGGTCCTTCTTGTGGCCGTCGACATAGACGGTGCCGTCCCGGCGATAGACCATGTCGCCCATCCGGTAATAGCCGTCGGCGGTGAAGCCGGCCTGGTTGGCGGCGGGCGCGTTGTAATAGCCGCGGATGGTGTAGGGGCCGCGCACGATCAGCTCGCCCCGCTCGCCATCGGGCAGATCGCGGTCCTGGTCGTCGACGATTCGGATCTCGTCGTCGGGCGAAAGCGGCCGCCCCGAGCCGTTCATCCGCTCCTCCTTGCTGTCGGTGAGGCGAGTCTGGCAGATCAGGCCCTCGCCGGTGCCGAAGCTTTCGACGAAGGTGCAGCCGAAGCCGTCTTCGACCCGGCGGCGCAATTCCGGAACCAGACGGGCGCCGCCGCTGGTCAGAACCTTGAGCGACGACAGATCGAGACGGTTGCTTTCCAAGGCCGCCAGCCAGGCCACCACCAAAGGCGGCGCCGTCGCCACCAGGGTCACCCG